>JACRJC010000040.1 GCA_016215555.1 Rhodospirillales bacterium
CTAGACTTGGGCCGTGGTTTTCCACGGCCCTTTTTTTGCGCGTTTTCAGGGGAATGACAGAAGGCCCGGATTGGGTTAAAGTCGTCTCATGACGGCAATCACCTTCGATACGCTGAAATTCGTCGAGAAGCTGAAGGCGGCTGGGGTGCCCGAGGGGCACGCCAAGGCCGAAGCCGAGGCTTTGGCCGAAGTGCTTTCCGAGTCGGCCTCCAACGTTCTGGCCACCAAGCAAGATATCGGGCGAATTGAAGTCAAGCTGATCGAGCATGACGGCGAGTTCAAATTGATTAAATGGATGCTGGGCATCCTGATGGCGGGCGTCATGTCGCTGATCCTGAAGGCCTTCTTCTAAGCGCCTTTGTGCCTGGAATAAGCTAGGCCGTGGTTTTCCACGGTCTTTTTTTGCGGCGTCTGGTCAAGATTTGCGGCATCCCCCGAAAAAGCTGGTCAGGGCTGTAAAATCGCATCGGCATACCCATGTATTCTTTGCTAATATAAATGCTAATAAAAGAGTTAACCGGGCCAACACAATAGATGCCTGAACCTGTCCAGTTCCCAGGGTGGAGACTGCCGTGCCGACTGCTGTTGGCTCTGGCTCTGTTTTTGTGTCTTGGCGGCCCGGGGCCGGCTTGGGCAGCGTCGCAGGACAAGCTGGAAATCTTGTTCCTGTCCAGTTTCGGCAAGGATCCGCCCGCTCAGAAGGCCATCGAACGCGGCCTTGATCGGGAACTGGGGTTCCAGGACGGACGCAACGACATTTATTTCGAATTCATCGACTCGCCGCGTCTGCCGCTCGATTCGACCCTTGTCGGTCTGCATGACCTGATCGTCCAGAAATACAAAGGCAAGCGGTTCGACGCGGTGGTGGCCTGGGCGATGCCGGCGGCCCGCTTGGTCGCCCGGCTCGGGACTTTTCTGGGCCCCGACACGCCCATCTTGTTTCTGGAAGTGACGGACCAGGATATCGCGGCGCTGGGGCTGGCCAGGTCGCGCAACTACAGCATCGAGGTCAAGAACGATTACAAGACGTCCTTGACCGACGCCTTGCGTCTTAGCCTGGCCAGACGCGTTGTCGCCGTCGGCGAGGCGTCAACGCCCCTGGGCCGCGACCGGGTGGGGCAATTCCGCCAGGCGATGGCGGCCATCGGCGGCGATATTCCCGTCGATGAACTGTTCGATCTGCCCTTGGACGAGGTGCTTTCCAGGACGGCAAATTTGCCCCCGGAAACCATGATCTATTATCTGCTGATGTTTTCGGACGGGAAAGGAACGCATCTGGCGCCCTTCGAGGTGGCGCGTCGGATCAACCAGACCGCCAACGCGCCGATGTTCACCCAATGGGAAAGCCTGTTGGGCAGCGGCGTCGTCGGCGGCTATCAGTTAAGCCAGGAAGTCGTCGGCCAGAATATCGGCCAGGGCGTGCGGCTAGCCAGTTTGGGCCAACCTTTCACGCCGGCGCACGGCATGCGCTATGCCTATGATTGGCCAAGAGTGAAGAAGTGGGGCTGGGACGATAAAAGCCGCCTTCAATCCGAAGCGATCCTGTTGAACCGTCCGCCGGACCTTTTGGACGAATATCGCTGGCATATTTTCTCGACCGCCGTTTTCGTCGTCCTCTTGATGATTCTGGCCCTCTCCTTGGCTCGCGCCCTGCACGGCAGAAATCAGGCGGTATTGGAATTGGCCGACGAGCGGGAAAACCTGGCCCAGCGCGTCGATGAGCGGACGGCGGAACTGGCCCGTTCGAATCAGGAATTGGAAAGCTTCGCCTACGCCATTTCGCATGATCTGCGCGCGCCCATGCGGACCATCAACGGATTCGCGGGCTTGCTCGATAAGCGTTTCCACGAACTTCTGTCGGGCGAGGGCGTGGAATTCCTCGATCAGATCAAATCCGGCGCCGTGCAGATGGACGCCATGATTATGGGGCTGCTGGAATATTCCCGCGTCGGCCATCAGTCGCCGGACAAGTTCCGAACGGCCGACATTGCCGCCATTGCCGACGAAGCCGCCGCCTTGCTGAGAAACGAGGCCGAAGCCGTGGGTGGACGTCTTGACGTCAACGCCAAGGGCGGGCCGATTGGACTGCGCTGCAATGGCGACCTCATCCACCGCCTGTTTCAAAACTTGATCGAAAACGCCATCAAATACCGTTCGCCCGAGCGTGCGCTTCGCATCAGCGTCGATATTTCAAAAAGCGAGGCCGGGATCAAGGCGACGGTTCAAGACAACGGCATCGGCATTCCCAAGGATCGGCGCGAACGGGTGTTCAAGATATTTCAACGCGATGCTCCGGCCTCGGTGCCCGGCTACGGCATCGGTCTGTCCCTTTGCCAGAGGATCGTGCAGGCACATGGCGGCGATATCTGGATCGAGGACAATGTGCCCGAGGGCAGCCGTTTCTGCTTTACCCTGAAAGAGGTTGCCTGATCCCGGTTGCCTTTCCAAGGCGTTGGCGTTAATTTATCCGCACCGGGCCGCAAGCGCCCGGTCAGACGGCCCGCCGTCCAAGCCTTGCATCCGCCCCCGAAACCGGGGAGGGTGTGGCTTGACCGGATCGCAGCCAGAAGCGTCCGGGGCGCATCCTTCCCACAGCAACAGGATGCCGCCATGAAATGGATTACCCGCCAACGCCCCAAGATCGATCGTATCGCCTGCCCCTGGCTGATTGCGCGCTTCATCGACAAAACTCCGGAATTCCTGTTCGCGCCCAAGGACCAGGTTTTCTCCGTTGCCGAAAGCCAGAAAGCCATTCCCTTCGATATTCCTGGCGCTGAACTGTCGCATGAAGGCGATCTGTGCAGTTTCGATATCTTTCTTCGCCGCTATGACCTGAAACAGCCTGAATTGCACCGTCTGGCCGTCATCGTGCGCGGCGCCGACACCGGTCGTCTTGACCTGGCTCCGCAGGCGGCGGGCTTGCTGGCGGTTTCGTTGGGCCTGTCCGAACTATTCCAAGACGATCATGAGATGCTGGGCCACGGCTTGACCGTCTATGATTCGCTCTATGCCTGGCTGCAAAGCTGCCAGGACGAAACCCACACCTGGACGCCGTGAGGAAATGATGGAACCGCAACAAAAAACCGCCGTCGCCTTTGGCGAGGCCTTCCGCCTGTGGCTGAAGATCGGATTGCTCGGATTCGGCGGACCGGCGGGGCAGATCGCCCTCATGCACCGCCTGCTGGTCGATGAGAAAAAATGGATTTCCGAAAGCCGGTTTCTGCATGCGCTCAATTACTGCATGCTGCTGCCCGGGCCCGAGGCCCAGCAATTGGCCACCTATATGGGATGGTTGCTGCACCGCACGGCGGGCGGGCTTGCCGCCGGCATCCTGTTCGTGGCTCCCGGCGCCATCGTGATGTGGGGGCTAAGCCTGCTTTACGCGACCCTGCATGACGTTCCTCTGGTGCAGGCTGTCTTCTTTGGCGTCAAGGCCGCCGTGCTGGCCGTGGTGGTGGAAGCGCTGTTGCGCATCTCGAAACGGGCCCTGAAAAACAAGGTCATGTATCTGCTGGCCGGCTTGGCCTTCGTCGCCATCTTCTTTTTCGATCTGCCATTTCCGCTGATCGTGGGCGGCGCGGCGCTGATCGGTTTCCTGGGCGGACGCCGCTGGCCGGCCATTTTCATCCCCGCCAAGCCCGCCGACAAGAAGGGCGATGCGGCGGTGATCGACGCAGCCTTCCTGGCCGGCGATCTGGATCATGCCAAACCCTCGGCCAGGCGGGCGGTCAAGGTGGCGCTGGTTTGGATGTCCTTATGGTTCCTGCCCCTGCTCGCCTTCGCGCTGATTCTGGGTGTTGGCCATGTCTTCACCCAGGAGGGAATCTTCTTTAGCAAAATGGCGGTGGTCACCTTCGGCGGCGCCTATGCCGTACTGGCCTATGTCGCTCAGCAGGCGGTGGGCACGCATGGCTGGCTGGCGCCGGGCGAGATGCTGGATGGCTTGGGCCTGGCCGAAACCACGCCCGGCCCGCTGATCATGGTTCTGCAGTTCGTGGGCTTCCTGGCCGCCTTCCGCAATCCGGGCGGTCTCGATCCGGTGTTGGCCGGCACCATCGGCGCCTTGGTCACCACCTGGGTTACCTTCGTGCCCTGCTTTTTGTGGATCTTCCTGGGCGCCCCCTATATCGAAGCTCTGCGCGGCAACAAGAATCTGAATGCGGCACTGACAGCCATCACCGCCTCGGTGGTGGGGGTGATCTTGAATCTGTCGGTCTGGTTCGCCCTGCATGTGCTGTTCGCCCGGGTCGAGGAAAAGCAGGTTTTAGGGATGAAGCTGTCAGCACCCGATCCGGCCAGCCTGGATGCGGCGGCGCTTCTTTTGGCGATGGCGGCCATTCTGGCCACGCTTAAATATCACGTCGGCATGTTGAAGACGTTGGGGGCCTGTGCGGCTGTCGGCGCCGTCATTCATTTCATGAGGCTGTGACCCAGCAGAGCGAACAAGGCCCCCAGTTGTCCGGCCAGCGTGTTCAAGCCCGATATGCGTTCGAAACTGTGCTCGTCCATATACAGGCTGCGCCGGATCTCGATCTGCAGGGCATGGATGTTGTCAGAGGGCTGGCCGTAATGCCTTGTGGTATAGCCGCCGGCATAGGGCTGGTTGCGCGACACCTTGTAGCCCAGGCTCGCGAAATACTCCTCGGCCCGGGTCATGACGTCGTTGCCGGCGGTGGTGCCGAAGCCATCGCCGAGCACGATGTCCAAGGGCTCCGCCTCGCGTCCCGTCGGCATGCTGTGGCAATCGATCAGCAGGCAATGGCCGAATTGCGCCCTGGTCTCCTCGATCAGGCAAGACAGGGTTGCGTGATAGGGATGCCAAGCCGCATCCAGGCGGCTTTGAATCTCGGCATGGGGTAGCGGGGATTGATGGATCGGGATGCCGCCGCTCAATAGCCGGGGCACCACGCCCAGACCGTTGCGGACATTGTTGGTGGCGCTGAGCGAGTCTGCGGGCAGATCGTCGCCCAGGACAAGCAAAGGGTCCAGTTCGCGCCAATCCCGGTTCACATCCAGCCAGATGCGCGGAAAGCGGGCCACCAGCAGGGGAGCCCCCTTTCCCGGGGCCTGGGCGGCCAGCTCGTCGGCGAAGGCGTCCTCGATGCGGCGCAACTGCGCGCTTTCAGGCAGGGCCCCTCGCGTGAAGCGCTTTCCATAATCCCGCCCGGCATGGGGAACGGCGACCACCAGGGGCAGGGTCTGGGGGGAGGGGCGGGTCAGGGAAATCAGGGCCGGGTCAAGAGGATGCATCCATTAGCTTTACGTGAAACGCCAAGACGTTGCCAGCCCCCAGCGCAGGGGTTAGTGTCAGGGACAAAGAAGGGGGGAACGTGGAGCAACTCCAAAGTCTGGCCGGTCTGCTGGGTCTGGTCGCCGTCGCCTGGCTGGCCAGCGAGAAAAAGCGCGCCATCAGCCTGCGTCTGATCGCGGGCGGTCTTGGCGTGCAGATCCTGCTGGCCGCCCTGTTGTTGAAGCTGCCCGGCGTCAAGGAGGTTTTCGCGGCCCTGGGCTCGGGGGTTGGCGCCCTTCAGAACGCGACCCGGGCCGGCGCTTCCTTTGTCTTTGGCTATCTGGGCGGCGGGCCGCTGCCCTTCGCCGAAACCGCCCCCGGCGCCAGCTTCGTGCTGGCCTTCCAGGCTTTGCCGTTGGTTCTGCTGATGAGCGCCTTGTCGGCCCTGCTCTATCATTGGCGCATCCTGCCCCTGGTGGTGCGGGGCTTCGCCTTCCTGCTGGAAAAAAGCATGAATGTCGGCGGCGCCGTCGGCGTCAGTTCGGCGGCCAACGCCTTTCTGGGCATGGTCGAGGCGCCGTTGCTGATCCGCCCCTATCTGGAGCGTTTAAGCCGGGGCGAATTGTTCGTCGTCATGACCGGCGGCATGGCCACCATCGCCGGCACGGTGATGGTGCTGTACGCCACCTTCCTGCAGGGCGTCATCGCCGATCCCATCGGCCATCTGCTGATCGCCTCGCTGATCAGCGTTCCTGCCGCCGTGCTGGTGGGCAAGATCATGGTGCCCGACGTCTCGGCCACGCAAGATGACGAGGGTCCGCCCGCAACCCTGTATGCCGGATCGATGGACGCCATCTGCAAGGGCGCCCAGGACGGCATCGGCCTGCTGCTCAACATCACCGCCATGCTGATCGTGCTGGTGGGTCTGGTCCATCTGGGCAATGCCGGGCTGGGGCTGCTGCCCGACATCGGCGACGCCCCTCTGTCGCTGGAACGCATTTTCTCCTGGCCGATGATGCCCTTGGTCTGGATGATGGGAATCCCCCTTGCCGATGTGGCGGTGGCGGCCCAGTTGATGGGCGTGAAAACGGTGCTGAACGAGCTGTTGGCCTATCTAAAAATGGCGCAATTGCCCCAAGGGGCCTTGAATGAGCGCTCGCGCCTCCTCATGACATATGGGATGTGCGGCTTCGCCAATTTCGGAAGTCTCGGCATCATGATCGGCGGCATGGGCGCCTTGGCTCCCAATCGCCGCGGCGAAATCGTGGCACTGGGCATGAAATCGATCCTATCCGGCACCCTGGCCAGCCTGATGACCGGCGCCGTGGTGGGATTGTTGATCTAGGAGTGAAAGACAATGGACAAGCAGGTTCGCCGGACCGCGCCCGCCGAGTTGATCGCCGAATTGAAGGACTTGCTGGGCGAGCGTTTCAGCATCTCGGGCCCCGTCTGCGAACAGCATGGGCATGACGAGTCCTATCACGAGACCGCGGCTCCCGACGGCGTGGCCTTCGCCCGCTCGACCGAGGAGGTCAGCGCCGTCGTGAAGGCTTGCGCCAAATACAATGTGCCCGTGATCGCCTTTGGCACCGGCACCTCGCTGGAAGGCCATGTGGCGGCGCTGGAGGGCGGCATCTGCATCGATCTCATGCAGATGAACAATATCGTCGCCGTGCGGCCCGAGGATTTGGACGTCACCGTCCAGGCCGGGGTCACGCGCAAGCAGTTGAACGATTATCTGCGTGACCAGGGCCTGTTCTTTCCGGTCGATCCCGGCGCCGACGCCAGTCTGGGCGGCATGGCGGCGACAAGGGCCTCGGGCACCAACGCCGTGCGCTACGGCACCATGCGCGAAGCCGTGCTCTCGGCCACCGTGGTTCTGCCCGACGGCCAGATCATCGTCACGGCCTCGCGGGCCAAGAAATCGGCCGCCGGCTATGACCTCACGCATTTGTTCGTCGGCTGCGAGGGCACGCTGGGCATCATCACCGAGGTGACGCTGCGCCTGTACGGCATTCCCGAAGCCATTTCGGCCGCCGTCTGCGCCTTCCCCAGCGTCGAGGCCGCCGTCAATGCGGTGATCCTGACCATTCAAAGCGGCATACCGGTGGCCCGGATCGAACTGCTCGACGAAACCGCCGTCACCGCCGTCAACCGCTTCGCCAAGCTTGACCTGTTGGAAAAGCCGACCCTGTTCTTCGAATTCCACGGCTCCGAACAGGGCGTGGCCGAGCAGGCCGAGATGGTCGGCGCCATCGCCAAGGAAGAAGGCGGCGAGCGCTTCACCTGGGCCAGCAAGACCGAGGACCGGTCGAAGATGTGGCAGGCCCGCCACGACGCCTATTACGCGGCGCTGGCCCTGAAGCCGGGCCGCAAGGGCCTGACCACGGATGTCTGCGTGCCGATCTCGCGGCTGGCCGAGGCCATCCACGAAACAAGGGCCGACATCGCATCGTCCTTCTTGACGGCGGCCATCGTCGGCCATGTCGGCGACGGCAATTTCCACACCATCTTCCTGATCGAGCCTGGCAACAAGGGCGATCTGGCCGAGGCCAAGCGATTGTCGAACCGCATGGTCGAGCGCGCCCTGGCCATGGACGGCACCTGCACCGGCGAGCACGGCATCGGCTATGGCAAGATGCACTATCTGGAGCGCGAATTCGGCCCCGCCGCCGACCTGATGCGCACGCTGAAAAGGGCCATCGATCCCAAGAACATCATGAATCCCGGCAAGGTCATCCGCCTATGACGGCTGACCCCCGCAGCCAGACCCGTTTCAGAAAGCCCCTGATCGCCCTGGGGGCCGTCACCCTTCTTCTGCTGGCGGCGGGCTTCATCTTGCCCATATTCTTCAAGGCCGACCGCTTCCGCCCGGAAATCGAGTCCCGGATGACCGAGGCGCTGGGCCATCCGGTGGTGGTGGAGACGGGCATCGAATTTCGCCTGCTGCCGTCGCCGGCGCTGACCGTGCGCGGCCTGAAGATCAAGGCGCCGCCGGGGGCGACGACTCCCGACCTGGTCGATTTGCGCAAGGCGCGGGTGGAAATCTCGTTTCTGAAACTGGTGCAGGGGCGCATCGCCTTTCAGGCCATCTTGCTGGACGGTCTGGTTCTCACCCTGGAAACCCTGGCCGACGGCTCGCCCAGTTGGAAACCCAAGACCGGACCGGCGGCGCCGCCGCCGGCCGGCGACGCCAAGGAGGAGAAATCCGCCGGCGACAATAGCAAGGCCCAGGCTTTGGGCGTCGAGGTCAATCATTTGCTGCTGTCGAACGCCGCCGTCGTCATCAAGGATGCGCGGACGGGGGCCGAGACCAGGATCGAGGGACTGGGCTTCGACGCCGAGGCCGGCTCGCTGATGGGGCCGTACAGATTCACCGGTCAGGCCAGGTTGCTGGGTCAGCCGGTACTGCTCGATGGCGGGCTTGAGGAATTGCGCCGCGACCGCGCTTCACCGCTGACTGTCGAACTGGCGATGCCCGACGCCGGATTCAAGGCGCGTTACGGCGGCATTCTAAGCCTGCTGTCGGGCGGCTACGCCGCGCGCGGCAAATTGATCGTCGAAGCTCCAAGTCTGGAAGGTCTGGTCCGTTCGCTGGGACTCGCCAAAGGCTTGGCCCCCGATCCGGTCAGGATCGAATCGACGCTGACCGCTTCCGCCGACACCATCTCGCTCGACGAAACAAGAATCGAACTGGCGGGCGGCAAGGGCTTTGGCAAATTGAAGCTGGTGCTGGGCGGCGAAAGCCGCATCGAGGCCAGGCTCGACATGGATCAGATCGATCTCGACCGCTTGACGCCAAGGCAAACGGCGGCGGCGCAACCCGCGGCCAAGGGCGAGGCTTCGACGCCGGTCATGCCCGTCTTGGCGCCAGCGCCGCCGCCGCCGGAAGCGGTTTCGAAACCGGCCCAGTTGCCCAACAATGTTTCCGCTCTTGTCGATCTGCGCATCGGGCGCGTGGGCTGGAACGGCCAGTCGATCGATCAGGTGCGTATCGACGCGGCGCTGAACAGCGGCGAATTGACGGTCAGCCAGGCCTCGCTGCAATTGCCGGGCGGCGGCGAGGCCGCCTTCTTCGGCTTCGTCAACAATGTCCCCAAGGGCATGAAATTCGAAGGCACGCTGGAGGCGCAAACGCCCAAGCTGCGCGCCCTGCTGGCCTGGCTGGGCAGCGAGCCCAAGGCGATGGCGGCGCATCGTTTGCAGAATTTCCGCCTGAGGGCCAATGTCCAGGGCACGTCGCAGGAAGTTCGCCTGACCAATCTCGACGCCGTGCTTGACGAATCGCGCCTGCTGGGCGCCGCCATCTTGAAACCCGGTCCGCGCCCCGCCCTGGGCCTGGCGCTCGATCTCAATCGTCTCGATCTCGATTCCTATCTGACGGCGCCGACACCGGCGCAAAAGCCCCAGGCCGAGGCGGGGACGGATTTCGGCGCCGCGCCGGTCGCCAAGGCGGCGATGCCGGCGGCGCCGGCCAAGCCGCAAGCCTCGCCCTTGGCCATGCTGTCGGGCTTCGACGCCAATCTGCGCCTGACCGCCAATAACGTGGTCTGGAAAAAGACGGCGATGAACCGCATCCTCATCGACGGCTCGCTGCAGAACGGCGCCCTGTCCTTCAAGGAGGCGGGCGTCGGCGATCTGGCCGGTTCCAGCCTGGGCCTCAAAGGCGTCATCGACGGGCTGAACAAGGGTGTTCCCGAATTCAAGAAACTGTCCTTGGACATCGCCAGCCGACAACCCGCCATTCTGGCCGGGCTGCTGGGTCTTTCGGCGTCCAATCTCGACGAGATCGGGCCCTTCTCGGCCCGCCTTTCCCTGGATGGCGGCTTGGAAGGGATGGACATTCTGGCCCTTCTGAACGCGCAAGGCGCGGAAACGCGCTTGGACGGCAAGCTGCAGAATCTGTTGAGCGCGGCGCCGCGCTTTTCCGGCCGCGCCGTGATCCGCCATCCCAATGCCGCCCAGTTGCTCAAGCAGGGCGGCAATTGGGGACCGCTCGAGGCGGTGTCGCTGCTCGAGGCCGATCCCTCGAAAATCGATCTGAAGGATCTGACTCTCAATCTCGGCAAGGGCAAGATCGAGGGCGCGGTCAGCGCCCTGCTGTCGGGCGCTCGTCCGCAGATCACCGCCAAGCTGAGCGGCGGCGAAATCGATCTCGATGCCTATCTTCCCAAGAAACAGGCTCAACTGGGCCGGCATGGAACGCCGCTGGGGTCGGGGCTCGGCCTACAGTTGGCGGCGCTGGCTTCGGGAAGTGCGCGCTGGTCGAACGCGCCCATCGATCTTGCGGGTCTCAAATCCATCGACGCCAAGGCCGATCTGTCCCTGGCGGGCTTGCGCGTTTCCGGCATTCGTCTGGCCAAGCCGGTCACCCTGCTCGATTTGAAGGATGGCGTGCTGACCGTGCCGAAGCTGACGGCCCATCTGTGGGGCGGAACGCTGGATGGCTCGGCCCGCCTGTTCGCAAGTTCGGGCCTGCAGATGGAAGGCAAGGCCACGCTGACCGGCGCCGATCTGAAATTGACGCTTGCCGAATTGGCGGGGCTGAATCAGGCGGCGGGCAAATACGACGCGCAAGTCCGCATGACCGCCACCGGCAAAAGCCAGGCCGAACTGGTGGCCCGCTTGAACGGCGACGGCGGATTCGCGGCCAAGGACGGCGTGGTTGAAGGCATCGATCTGCCGGCGATCAACCGCCAGCTTTCCAACATCAACAACGTCGCCGCCCTGGCCGGATTGGCGGCTGCCGTGCAGGGCGGCGGCAAGACCGCCTTCAGCCAGATGTCGGCCAGCTTCAAGGCCGTCAATGGCGTGGTGACCAGCAACGATATCAAGCTGGCGGCCGACGGCGGCACCGGCTCGGGTACCATGCAGGCGGATTTGCCGCAATGGACGCAGGATGCGCGCCTAAGTTTCAAACTGACAGGGATCGGCAATGGACCGGCGCTGGGCATGCGCCTGCAAGGGCCGCTGGACGCGCCGCGCAAATTCATCGAGCTCGACGATCTGCAGCGCTGGGCGGTCGAGAAGGGCCTGACCAAGGGGCTGAAGGGCAAGGGGCTGGACGGCATTCTGGGCGGCGGTTCGTCGCAGCCGACGCCGGCGACGCCCGCCGATCCGTCGGCGCCGCCCGAGAAGACCTCGAAGAAACTGCGCAATATTTTGAAGGGGCTTTAAAGCCCCGCCTGCTCTAAGGCATCCCGTTCGCGCGAGAACCTAAATAGCTCAAGTAGTAAATTTAGCATCTCGCTGACTTCTGGCGAAATGCTTCCCGCGTCAACAAACTTTACTAGACGATGCAGCTCACCTTTCTTAATAAGCATCGCATGACCGAGCCTTGAAGCTAGCCTGCGATAAAATTCTTCGGCAAAATCACTTAACTTCAAGCGTTCCGTTTTTGCTTCCCACAATATGCGTGCAACATCAGGAGGTGAAGAGCGGTACGTCTGATAATCTGCGGCACTCCCCCCAAATACTCGTTCTAAAATGAGTTGCCCTAACACCGCATCAATTTCGCTGCTGAAGTTGTCAAACAGCTCCATTCCTTGATATTCCTCCAAAGCAAAGCTGCGGAGAACTTCTGGATTGATAAAATAGTTTTCTGCTTCGTATCGGCGCCAGTAGACAATTTTGAGCCCTCCTTCATTGAAGGCGGTGCGGCTCCGGCCATCGTTGTCTAGGATTGCTAAACCTCGCAATTCCTGGACTAAGCGACGCAACGCGAAGAAATGGTCTTTTGGCGTGATCCCAAATCCACCTTCCACGCGCTCCAATTCGCTTTCAAGGGATGGTTCCGGATAATTATCTTGGACAAAAAACGAATTGATTCGCTCATCCCACGCATAGGCAACAGGATGATTCAACCGTATTGCCAGAGCGTGAAGCATGTCCAAATCGGTTCCGCCCTCAACATACAAAACATAACCTCTTTCGCGGGCTTTTACGTAATGTTCAGCACCATAATGTTTCAAGGCATTCTTAATGTCCGCCTTCGCAGCTAGGTCATCAGCTTGGCCGTTCAGTAGTAGCGTAAGGTTGTGATCCAGCGCTTCTTCAAGGACGGCATCAGAATGCGTTACCAGAATTACCTGTGAGTTGTTCTCGCTAGCGATATCCCGCAGAAGAACATAAACTTGCTTTTGCCGGAGAATTTCTAAATGCGCGTCTGGCTCATCCACCAGCAGGACGCTTCGCTTATGGGAATATAGGTAGGCAACTATCAGCAACATTTGTTGAAAGCCGCGCCCAGACATAGAGATGTCAAGGGGCTCTTTCACCTGTTCTTGCCGGTAAAGCAATTCAATGGCACCTCGAGCGGTTTCCTGGGGATCTCCCAGATCAACGTAAAAGAGCCGCTTCATCCAGACGGTGATGCGTTTCCAGTCTTCAGGCGCATCCTTGAACACCATAAGGCACAAGTTTCGCAGCACTTGTGCCGTCTGTCCCTGGCCCAATAGGACACCAATGCGTCCAGGCTGCAAGATAGGCTCCTCTGCTTCAAGTCCGGACATCGGATAAAGGAGCTCTACATTAATTGAAGCCGCATGCTTGAAGAAATCAAGGTCCCTTTGTGATTCCTCATCAGGATCGCAATAAACCAGTTCGTCGCCCTGGCAGCGGAAACGCATTGTAAGGGGTGTCACCTTGTTCTGCCATTCAACCCCTACTGTTATAATTATGCGCACGGCTTTATTCCCCGAGCCCACGGTCGCATTATGCCAAAAATATCTGGTGCGCGGCACAGGAACAGAAACAAGGGCCAGGCGGTTCAAGGGAGTTGCGGTTCGCTCCTTCGCGCTTGAGTCCTTGCGAGCGTCGTACCAGGTCTTTACTGCTTGTGACCAAAGGGCCAGCGCTTGGATGGCGCTTGTCTTGCCGCAGTTGTTTGGTCCAATCAGCACCGCTGGGTGATCCAACACTATGCGCTGTTTGCTCTGAAAATTCTTAAAATTTTCTAGCTCAAGGTAATGCAAGAGCCTCATGGCCAAAGTCCCCTAAAGTGGCGTTGCATCAAACAACATCAAAGCTGCGAAAATCAAGAACACGCCCCCCGAAGTGCGGTTGATCGCCTTCTGCCAGGAAGGCTTCAACAGATGGCCGCGCGCCCATCCCGCCAGCAGCACCAGCCCCGCCTGCCAGACCGTATTGATGGAGACCAGAATCAGGCCCAAGGTCGCCATCTGCAAGCCCACTTGTCCCCTTTCCGGTTCGACGAAACCCGGCATCAAGGCCAGAAATAGCACAATGACCTTGGGATTGAGAAGATTGGTCATGATGGCGTCGGCAAGGCCGCGCCGGGGCGAGACGCTGCTTTCATTCCCCTCGGCGAAATCGATGGCGCCGCTTCGCCAGGCCTCGAGGCCCAACCAGCCCAGATAGGCCGCTCCGGCCAGGGCGACAATGCGAAACAGCAAGGGCGAACCGGCGATCAGCAAGGTCAGGCCCAGCGCCGCCGCCGCCGTATGCAGGGCCACGCCAAGCTGCACGCCGACAACAGTGGCGAAGCCGGTCTTGCGGCCCGAGGTCATGGTATGGCGCAAGATCAGCAGCGTGTCGGGGCCGGGCGAAACGACGATGGCGACGGCCAGCGCGGCAAAACCGCTGAGCAGAGGGGGCGAAACGGGCAAGGAATCGAGCATCAGGGGCAATTCCGGCGATAATGGTCAAGGGCCAGCAGACGAAGCCGGCTAGACAGGCTGGCGCCATCGCGCCCGGCATCGGCTTCGGCCACCAGTTGGCTAAGCGAGATGCCGCGACTTGCGGCGATCTCTTCCAAGGCGGCCCAGAATTCCGTCTCCAGCGCGATGCTGGTCCGGTGTCCGGCAATCGACAGCGAGCGCTTCTTGAAAGGGCTCACTTGAACAAGACGGTCGCCGATGCTTCGGCCTGGCGCTCGGGCGACCAGACGACGGGGCTGCCCGGCGCCTGCCCGGCCTCGATGCTGGTGCCTAGGCCGGGCCCTGTCAGTTCCACCTTGCCGGCCATGTTCTCGACCACCACGCCCTTGCCCTCCAGCACCAGCACATTATAGGCATTGCCATCCAAGGATCCGCCCCAGAAGGTGGTGCCGCGAATGCCGATGGTGGCCACCGCCGTGCGCACCTGATAGGGCTGGTCCTTCAATTTGGCGATGGCCGCCGTGGTCGCCTTGAAGGCGCCCTCGGGGATGGACAACAGGCTTTGCCCCTTGATCCTGACCGGATCATGCAGATAGTCGTCGATCACCAGCTTGGCGTTCTCGCCCAGCGTCAACAGGCCGCCATCGGTAAAGCGCAGTTCGAGGCGCGATCCCTTGCCGGTGGCCAATTGGTCGCCGACATGAACCAGCGTACCGGTCGCCTTGACTTCGACGCCGTTCAAGGTGACCGAATCTTGGATGCGCGAAACATGGCCGGCGATGACCGGCGGCTGTTGTTTTTCGGCGGCGCAGGCGGGCAGAGCCAGGGTCAGCAGGCCCAAGACCATCAAGCAGAAAGAGAGGCGCAGCATCAGGCTTCCTTTCGTGAACGCGGCTTGGCCAGCCGCCTGGCGGGCGCTTTTCCGGCCACGATCAGCGACTGGCGGGCCAACTCGCACAAGCGCTCGGCATCGTCCAGGATGTCGGCCGGCACCGACATGTAGGACATGATCATAGGCTTGTCGTCGAAAGGTTTGAAGGGCTTTCCGCCCATTGCGAGCAAGGCGTCGCGGTTGCTGTCGCCAGCCTTGAGATACAGCTCGTCCGCGGCAATCAGCCCAAACATAGGACTTTTTTGCAGGCCCTCAGGCGCCGGGCGGGGCATGCCTGCTTCGCAGGCCGACAAATATCTGTCCGCGCGGCGGACGGCCCCTTGGCTCCCGCCGGGATGGAACCCGGCGCGCGGGCTTTGCCCGCGTATAAGCAAATAAAGCCCGAAGCCGCCGAACATGCGCCTGGCCTGCACGCGGCCCAGTCCCTCCAACTGTTCGCAAACGTAGTCCGCGAAGCCGGAGGACGAAGCCATCACAGCTTCTCGAAGAAATCGTTGCCCTTGTCATCGACGATGATGAAGGCGGGGAAATCCTGAACCTCGATCTTCCACACCGCTTCCATGCCCAGTTCCGGATATTCCAGCACCTCGACCTTCTTGATGCAATCCTGGGCCAGGCGCGCCGCCGATCCGCCGATCGAGCCCAGATAGAAGCCGCCATGCTTCTTGCAAGAATCGGTCACCGACTTCGAGCGGTTGCCCTTGGCCAGCATGACCATGCTGCCGCCATGGGCCTGGAACAAATCGACATAGCTGTCCATGCGCCCGGCCGTGGTGGGGCCGAACGAGCCCGAGGCCATGCCGGTCGGCGTTTTGGCCGGGCCGGCGTAATAGACCGGATGGTTTTTGAAATATTCGGGCAGGCCCTGGCCGGAATCGAGGCGCTCCTTCAGCTTGGCATGCGCGATGTCGCGGGCCACGATCAAGGTGCCGGAAAGCGAGACGCGGGTCTTGATAGGATATTGCGACAAGGTGGCCCGGATCTCGCTCATCGGCTTGCCAAGATCGATTTTCACCACCTGGCCGCTCAGCTTGCTGTCGTCGATCTTGGGCAGATAGGTCGAGGGATCGATTTCCAAGGCTTCCAGGAACAAACCGTCCTTGGTGATCTTCGCCACCGCCTGACGGTCGGCGGAGCAGGAAACGCCGATGCCGACCGGCAGCGAGGCGCCGTGGCGGGGCAGGCGGATGACGCGCACATCGTGGCAGAAATATTTGCCGCCGAACTGAGCGCCCAGGCCCATATTCTGGGTCATCTTATGGACGATGGCTTCCAACTCGGGATCGCGGATGGCGTGGGCCGCCTTCGAGCCCACGGTCGGCAGGCCGTCGAGATAGCGGGCCGAGGCCAGCTTCACCGTTTTCAGGCACATCTCGGCCGAGGTGCCGCCGATGACGATGGCCAGATGATAGGGCGGGCAGGCCGCCGTGCCCAGGGTGCGGATCTGCGCATCCAGAAATTTCAGCAGGCTGTCGGGATTGAGCAGCGCCTTGGTCTGCTGATACAGGTAAGTCTTGTTGGCCGAGCCGCCGCCCTTGGCCATGAACAGGAATTTATAGGCGTCGCCGTCGGTGGCCGAAATGTCGATCTGGGCCGGCAGATTGTTGCCGGTATTCACTTCCTCGTACAGCGAGATCGGGGCGACTTGGCTGTAGCGCAGATTGAGGTCGGTATAGGCGCGCCCAACGCCCGCCGACAGGGCGGCCTCGTCGCCGCCTCCGGTCCAGACCTGGCCGCCCTTCTTGGCGGTGATGATGGCGGTGCCGGTGTCTTGGCACATCGGCAGTTTCATGCCGGCGGCGATATTGGCGTTTTTCAGCATGTCGAAGGCGACGAAACGGTCGTTCTCGCTGGCTTCGGGGTCTTCCAGAATCGTCGCCAGCTGCTTCAAATGGCTGGGGCGCAACAGGTGCGAAATGTCCTTGAAGCCTTCGAAGGCCAGAATCTCCAGCGCCTTGGGCTCGACGACCAGCACATCCTTGCCCTTGAATTTCTCGACCCCGACATGACCCGAAGCGATCTGGCGGTATTGGGTGGCGTCGGGGGCAAGCGGGAACATCTCGGAAAAGACGGCGTCAGCCATGTTGTGCCTCTGATCTGTCGGTTACTTCTTACGGAAGGCGTCAAGCGCCACCACCTTGGCGCCATTGTCCGTGACGGCGGGCGACGCGGCGGCGACGGTTTCGGCGGTCGGTTTGGGCTCGGCCACGATCTCGGTCTGGAACTGCAGGCCGAATTTGCAGGACGGATCGGCGAAGGCGGTGACGGCGGCAAAGGGCACGACCAGGGTTTCCTGCACGCCGCCAAAGGACAGGCCGACCGAGAACCCTTCCTCGCCCACTTCCAGATTCCAGAACTGGTGCTGCAGCACGATGGTGATTTCTTCCGGGTAGCGCTCGCGCAAATGAGCCGGCAGCGCCACGCCGGGATGGCGCGTGCGATAGGTGATGTAGAAATGATGCTGGCCGGGCAGTGCGCCCCGTTTCGCCACTTGCGTCAGGCAGTGACGCACGACGCCCTTCAGCGCGTCTTCAACCATTTTGTCGTATCTGAAGACGCTATCCACTGAAAACCTCTTTATAATCTGTCCCTCAGGCGCCGGGCGGGTCGCTCCGCAACCCTTGGCTCCCGCTCGCATAGGCCGGGCAATCCGGCGCAAAAAAGTGGGGGGCTTCTGTTGCCCGGTGCCCCCCGAACCGCGCTAAAGCTTATAACCATGCCCCGTTAGGGGCGTCGGTTACGCAGCAATGGCGAGAGCCTCGTTGTCGTTGGCTCTTGTAAAACGGCCCGCTAACGGCGGAACCATACCGGGAACAAACCTTGCCTTTACCACACGCGTCGATCCTGTTTCGCCCCCACAGGCCAACCTAACGACAAGGCTGGAAGGATGGTGGAGGCGCCGGGTACCGCCCCCGGGTCCGCAATGCTTATTCTGCAAGGCGTTTAGCGCCATAGCCGGTTGCCCGGCACCGGTAAATATAAGGCCTAAGTCCGGGCTTGGGAAGGGCTTGACGGAAAGGTATAGTCGGGTATGGCCGATCCGTTTTTGCTTTCAGCGCTCAGATTCCTCGAATTGGGCGAAGAACTTCGCCGCCAGGGCCGCCTGGCCGAGGCCGTGGCCGCCTATCGATCGGTCCTCGACACCTGTCCCGACACTGGGCCGGCCTGGATGGGGCTGGGGCTGGCGGCGGAAGGGCTGGGGGACATTCCAACCGCCGGCGAGGCCTTTGCCCAGGCGGTCCGGCTGGAGCCTGAAAAGGTCGAGGCCCATCTGGGACTGGCTTCCGCCCTTGGCGCGCAGGGGCAACAGGCAGGCGCCATTCAGGCCTGGCTGGCGGCTAGGCGCCTGCAGCCCGGCGATTTTCGCATCCACAACATCGTCTGGCAGGCATTGAACGAGATCGAGGCCGAGGGTTTGGACTATGCCGGTCTGGTCGCAAAAGGCAACCGCCTGCGCCAAGCCGGGCAGGCCACCCAAGCCCTGAAAGCCTACCGCCGGGCCCAGGACTTGGCGCCGGGCGAACCCTTCGCCTTTTCGCGGGCGGGGTGCCTGCTGGCCAAAACGGGTGATCTTGGAGCGGCGGAAGCCGAATTCGCCAAGGCCCGGGCCCTGTGCGACTGGGTGGAAAGCGGCATTCGCCTGGCCCCTGAATTCTTCACGGCCCTGCCCCCCTATCGCCACCGCCTGGGCTGGCGGCGCCAGGCCGCGGGCGACGGGGCCCTGGCCGTCATCGGCTGCGATGCCGGCTATTTCAAACGCTATGCGGCCAGGCTGAAGGAAAGCCTGGATCGTCATGAAGGCGGAACGGTGGGCCTGCATGCGCATTTGGTTCATCCCGATGCCGAATGCCTGGTCCAGGCCCAGGAACTGGGGATGGGCGTCAGCCTGGAAACCCCCGATTTCGCCGGGCAGTCGCGCAATTTCATCAACACCTACTATGCCTCGGCCCGTTTTCTGGCCCTTCCCGAATTGCTGGCTGCCTATCGACGTCCGCTGCTGGTCATGGATGTCGATGCCCAGGTGCAAAAGCCGCTGGCGCCCTTGTGGGATATTCTGAAGGGGAACGACATGGCGATCCGGCGCTGGCAAGGGGTTATGGTCGATCCTTGGAACGAGCCGCAGGCCAATCTGGTCGGCGTCAATCCGACGCCGATGGGGCAGGCTTTCGCCGCCTCGCTCGCCCAATTCCTGGCCCATTTCGCGGCCAAAGGACAGCTTTTCGGATTCTTCGACCAGACGGCGATCTATTCGGCGCTGAAGGCCGATCCCGCCCTGGCAAGGTTACGAGAGGGCGTCTTTCCGCAGCACGCCTACGGCTATCCGCTCAATCGCGGCAGCGCCGCCGAAAAGCTTGTCTTTGCGCCGGATCTGCTGGTCGGCGAGGTCAAGACGCCTTGGCCATGATGCGCGAATCGCGCTTGTCGTGGGCCATGATGTGGCTGACCATCCAATGGCGCAAGAAAGCCGCCATCGCTTCGTCCAATCGGCGCCCGTCTTCCTTCAGCAGGCGCTGGCAGATGACCTGCAATTCGGCGAACAGGCGGATATGTTCGGCCTGATGGCGGCTGGTGATGGGGCTGTAGCGGCTGTTGAGATAGGCTTCCTCGAAGGCGAAATGGGCCAGAGTCTGCATCAGCAGATCCTGGACGGACATTCCGAGATTGCCGCTGCCGTCGCTGGTCAACAAGACATTCACCAAATCGATCAGGCGCCGATGAGCTTCATCCAGCTCCCGGATGCCCACGCTGTAAGTCTCGGTCCAAACGATGGGTGCCGCCGTCACGCCGCCTCCACATATTTTCCATAATCCGTGATTTTAAGAGTGGGGGCGCGGGCGGGCGAAACAAGTCCCGGCGGCAAAGTTATCAGCCGGGAAACCAGCGCAGGGCGGTTGTCAGGTCGGAAAAGCGCTCGATCAGGATGTCGGCGCCCAGATGGGCGGGATCGATGCGCGAATAGCCATAGGTGACCGCCACCACCGGGATGCAAAGGGCCTTGGCGGCCTGCACGTCGTTGGCGTTGTCGCCCACCATCAGGGCCTGCCCGCTTTGGGCGCCCATGTCTTCAAGCGCCTGGCGCAGCGGCGCCGGATCGGGCTTCAGGGCCAGACCGGCCCTGGCGCCGACCACGGCGTCGAACAGCGGCGACAAGTTCAGACTGTCCAGGATCATTTCAGTGGCGGCCTGGGGCTTGTTGGTCACCAGCCCCAGCTTCAGGCCGAGGCTCTTCAATTCGGTCAGGGTTTCCAAGACGCCCGGATAGATGGCGGTGCGCTGGGCCGGGCCTTCCTCGTAAAGCTCAAGAAACCGGGCATGCTGTTGCTCGATGTCGTGGGGTTGAGGATTCCCGGCGGCGGCGAAAGCCCGCTCGACCAGCTTACGCGCCCCGTCGCCGACCATCAGGCGCACGGCGGCAAGCTCGAGAGGGGCCAGTCCCTTATCGGCCAACAGCCGGTTCAGCGCATGCGCCAAATCGGGCAGGCTGTCGATCAGCGTTCCGTCGAGATCAAAGAGAATGGACTTATGCCGCATGCTCGGAAAAGTAGACCGAATCTCCCCACTGTTCAAGGGTTGCCGCAAGCCGGGCGAAGGGGATAAAGTCGGGCCATGAAACAAGAATGGCTCGACAAATACGATTTGCGCCTGCCGCGCTACACCTCCTATCCCACCGCTCCGCATTTCCATGCCGGCGTGAATGCCGGCGTCTACGAGCAATGGCTGACCGATCTGCCGGCGGAACTGCCCTTGTCCTTGTATCTGCACATCGCCTATTGCGCCGAAATGTGCTGGTTCTGCGGGTGCCACACCAAGATCACCCAACGCTACGAGCCGGTGGCCGATTATCTGCAGACCCTGTTCGCCGAGGTCGAGATGGTGGGCAAGCGCCTGGGGGCCAAGCGCAAGGCCCGCCATATTCATTTCGGCGGCGGCAGTCCGACCATCTTGAAGCCGCAAGATCTGGCTCGCACGCTGGACCTTTTGCGTTCTCGCTTCGACGTCGTGGCCGATGCCGAAATCGCGGTCGAGCTTGATCCGCGCACCGCCGACCAGGCCTATGTGCAGGCCATGGCCAAGGCCGGCGTCAACCGGGCCAGCATCGGCGTGCAGGATTTCGACGAGAAGGTGCAAAAGGCCATCAACCGCATCCAGCCTTATGAAGTCAGCGCGCGCACCATCGACTGGCTGCGGGCCAGCGGCATCGACGAAATCAATATCGACCTTGTCTATGGATTGCCGCATCAGACCGAGGCCAGCGTCGTCGAGCTGGTGGAAAGGGCGGCGGGCCTAAGTCCCAAGCGCGTGGCCCTGTTCGGCTATGCCCATGTGCCCTGGATGAAGAAGCATCAGAAGCTGATCGATGAAACCACCTTGCCCGACGTGCCCGAGCGCTGGCGCCAATATCTGTCGGCGACCAGGCGACTGGTCGAACTGGGCTATGTGGCGGTGGGGCTGGATCACTTCGCGGCCCCCGGCGACAGCCTGGCGGCGGCCCTCAAGGAAAAGCGGCTCTACCGCAATTTTCAGGGCTACACCACCGACAGCGCCTCGGCCCTGATCGGTTTCGGCGCCTCGTCCATCGGCGCGCTGCCGCAGGGCTATGTCGGCAACGAAGGCAGCATCGACGCCTATAAGCGCACCATCCGCGAGGGCAAGCTGGCGGTAACAAGGGGTGTTGCGGTGTCCGACGAGGACAAGCTGCGCCGCGCCGTCATCGAACGCCTGATGTGCGATCTGGCGGTCGATCTGGAAGCGGTGGCCAAGACTTTCGGCCAAACGGCGGCGCATTTCGCGCCCGAGTTGGCGCGGTTGACGCCCCTGGCCGAAGACGGCATCTGCGCCATTTCCGGGCCGACGATCACGGTGACCGAGGAAGGGCGCCCCCTGGTGCGCGCCGTCTGCGCCGCCTTCGATACATATTTGAAAGCCGGCGAACAGCGCCACGCCAAGGCGGTATAGCGGGTTGAAACAAAGTTCTGGCTCCTTGACGTTTCATGTGGATTTACCACCCTTCAGAGGTCAGTAAGCACATCGTCATGCCCGGCCTTGAGCCACGGCTGTCCGGTTTAAATTTGGCGATGTGAGAAATTCTCTTTAGAAACCGCGGTGCAAGACGGGCAGATAATTTTTTGGACTTGAAATACGCACCTCATCCTGAGGAGGGCCGAAGGCCCGTCTCGAAGGATGAGAAAGCCGCGAAGCAACGGCTCCGAATAGCAATATCCACGTATTTTCCATTTCTTCGCCGCATCCTTCGAGACGCTTCGCTCCTCAGGATGAGGCGAAGAAAGCGACGGCGGAATTAAACCGGACAGAAGTGGGTCAAGCCCGGCCATGACGGATTGAAGCATCCGACAAATTCCACACCTAACGCCGAGGGACTTTTCTTTGCTATCCTATTTCCCCATCAGCACATCGCGGGCCTGGTTGATCTGCGCGGCCAGGGCGTCGCTGCCGCCGGCGTCGGGATGCATCTTCTGGATCAGGCGCTTATAGGCGAGCTGGATGTCGTCCTTGGATGCGCCCGGTTTCAGGCCCAGGATGGACAGGGCCTCGTCTTGGCTCATCCGCTTCTGGCCGGGGCGCGGCGGCGCTTGCTGCTGGCCGCCCGCCTGCCGTTCGCCATTCTTGAAATAGCGCCGCGCCTCGCGCCATAAGGCATGGGCGCGCAGAGCCCGCATGCCCCAGGGTATCAGGGTCGAGATGGCGGCGCCCGCCCAGGCCAGGCGACCGGTCAGGGCCAGAAAGACCGCCATCATCACGACGATGCCGGCCAGCGACCAGGCCAGGGTGCGCTTGGCCTGATTGGCCGGCGTCAGCGACAGCCAGCGCATGAGCAGCATCAGGCCGATGGCGGTGAGAATGCCGAAAACGAGCCAAGCCATCCTATATCCCTAGCGTGTCGAGCAGACGGCGCAATTCCTGGCGCGCCGCCACATGCGACATCGTATAGGACAATTGCGCCTCGGCGAGGTCGAGCAGGGTCAGGCCCTTCAGAAACAGTTCGCGGAAGATGACGCGTTCCGAAAGGCCCGGCCCCTGGCGAAAGCGGATGCGCGCCGCCAGATCGCCCAAAACCCCTTCCATGGCCCGGGCGTTGCGGGTTTCCAATTGCGAGACCCGGTTGCGCAACACGATCCAGTCGATCTGGCCTTTGTCGCGCTTGAAACGGTCCTGGCGGGCCTTCCACACCATTTCGCTATAGACGCTGGGCCGCACGATCTTGTGGGTTGCCGGATCGACCCGGGCCAGAACGTCGAGATCGAGGAAACTGTCGTTGAGCGGGGTAATCAGCGTGTCGGCCAAGGCATGACCGGCCCGGGCCAGGGGCGTGTCCGATCCCGGCGTGTCCAGAATGACGATCTCGGCGCTTTCGCCCAGCACCTCGATGGCCTCGGCCAGATGCTGCTCGCAGGCCGACACCGGCAAGGGCAGGCTGGTGGGCGCCGGCAGCTCGGGGTGAAAGCTGCGGCGGTTTTCCAGATAGCGCGACAGCGAGCCCTGCGCCGGATCGAGATCGAGCACGGCCACGGATTTGCCCTGGCGCAGCAGGCCGATGGCGGTATGCAGGGCCAGCGTCGATTTGCCGGTGCCGCCCTTGGCGTTGCCGAAGACGAGGATATGGGTCACGGTGATATTCAACAGACTCTCAACCACACCTTGGTGTCGTGGAAGGGCGCCCCTCCCTTGGGCGGAATGGCGTCGGCGCTGGTCAAAAGATTGATGCCGGCCCCTTCCATGAAATCGGCGTTGTTCCACAGGCCCTCGGCGATGACCACGCCCTGCTGCAGCCCGTCGAAGGATTTGGCGGTCAGCACCAGCGATCCCTTGTCGTTGCCCATGCGCACCATAGCGCCGTCGGCCAAGCTCAGCTTCTTCAAATCCTTGGGATGCACCATCACGGTCGGCGTTTTCTCGGCGCTCCGCGACGAGGCGGTGTCGTTGAACGAAGTATTCAGGAAATTCCGGGCCGGCGCCGTGACCAGACGGAACGGATGCTTTTCGTCGGCGCTGTCGATGACGGCGAAATGGTCGGGCATCGAGGGCATGTCGGCATGGCCCCAGTCGGGCTTGAAGCGGAATTTCTTGTCGGCATGGCCGAAGCCGTTCAGAAAATGGGCGTCCTCGAAGGGCGGCTGCATGTCCAGCCAGCGCAGCCTGGCCATCTCCTCGGCATCGGGCAGGCCCGACAGCGACAGGGTGGCGTCGATCAATTCCCAGGCCGTCATTTCAAAGCCGGGATGTTGCGCCCCCAGCCGTTGGGCCAGGGCGCGGATGACGTCGTGATTGTTGCGCGCCTCGCCGATGGGGGCGATGACGGCCTTGACGACCTGCAAGAAGCTGGTGCCGTAGGAGCTGTAGAAATCGTCATGCTCCAGGAAGGTGGTGGCCGGCAGGACGATGTCGGCCATCATCGCCGTCTCGCTCATGCGCTGCTCGTGCACGCAGACGAACAGATCGGGGCGATGGAAGCCTTCCCGCACTTTCTTGTATTCGGGCGCCACCACCATCGGATTGGTGTTCTGGATCAGCAGGGCATGGACCTCTGGGCCGCCGCCGATATCGCTCTTGTCGCCGGTCAGGATGGGGCCGATGCGGCTCATATCCAGCGTGCGCAAGCCGGGCTTGGCGGCGTCCGAGCCGTTCAACAGATGGGTTTTCAGGCCTTTGAAACAGTCGCTGCTGTTCATAAGCGCGCCGCCGCCCTCTTCCTTCCAGGCTCCGGTCACGGCGGGCAGGCAGGAAACCGCATGCGCCGCCACGGCGCCGTTGCGCTGGCGGGTGAAGCCGAAGCCGATGCGCAGATAGCTTTTTCTGGTCGAGCCGTACAGGCGGGCGAAGGCGACGATCTCGTCTTCGGACAGGCCGGTGATCTTCGAGGCCCAGGCCGGAGTCTTGCTTTGCAGATGGGCTTCGACGTCGGGTCCGAAATCGGTGAAGTTGGACAGGTAATCGCGGTCGGCGAGACCCTCCTTCAACAGCACATGAAGAACCGCCGTCGCCAGGGCGTCGTCGGTGCCGGGCTTCAGCATCAGATGCATGTCGGCCTTTTCGGCGGTGGCGTTGCGGTAGGGATCGACCACCACCAGCTTGGTTCCGCGCTTGCGCTTGGCCTCGGTAATCAGGGTCATGACCTGGATCTGGGTGGCGACGACATTGGTGCCCCAGACCACGATCAGATCGGCTGCGGGCATCTCGCGCATGTCGGCGCCCCATTTGGCGCCGACGCCGGCCAGCCATCCCGCGCCGCCGACGCTGGAACAGATGGTGTAATGCTGATTCGAATAGCCCATGACGTTGCGCAGACGCTCGATCGAATTGCGCATGACCAGGCCCATGGTGCCGGCATATTGATAGGGCCAGATGGCTTCCGGGCCATGATTGCGGGCGATGGCCTTGAAATTCTCGGCCACTTCGTCCAGCGCCTCGTCCCAGGAAATGGCGGCGAACTTGCCTTCGCCCCTGGGGCCGACGCGCTTCAAGGGCACGGTCAGGCGGCCTTCGTGATGAACCCGTTCGGCATAGCGGGCGACCTTGGCGCAGATCACGCCTTGCGTATGCGGATGTTCCTTGGCGCCGTGCAGGCGGCCGATGCGGCCATCTGGCAACAGTTCGACATCCAGCGCGCAGGCGCTGGGACAGTCCTGGGGACAGACCGAGGGGCGGGTGGTCATGGCAAGCTCCGTTTGAATCGGCCCTGAATCTACCCTGCCAACGCCGTCTTGACCACCCCCGGCGGTAAAGACCACAATCGTGTCATGGAAAAACAAGATGCCGTCGTCATCGGAGCCGGCGTGGTCGGCCTGGCCATCGCCAGGGCCTTGGCCGACCAAGGGCGCGAAGTGCTGATTCTGGAGGCCGAAGGCGCCATCGGCACCGGCGTCAGCGCCCGCAACAGCGAAGTCATCCATGCCGGCCTGTATTACCCCAAGGACAGTCTGAAGGCCCGCTTCTGCGTCGAAGGGCGGCGCTTGCTCTATGACTTTTGTCAAGATCGCGCCATCGCCCATCAGCGGTTGGGCAAGCTGCTGGTGGCGGTCAGCGAGGGGGAACTGCCCTTGCTGGCGAAGGTGAAGGCGGCTGCCTTGGCCAACGGCGTTGACGATCTGGAAGAAATACCGGCGGACCGGGCAAAGGCGATGGAGCCGGAACTGTCCTGCCTGGCCGCGCTTCATTCGCCATCGACGGGCATCGTCGACAGTCATGGGCTGATGCTGTCCCTGCTGGCCGATGCCGAGGCCAAGGGGGCGATCCTGGTCTTGAAATCGCCGCTGCTGGGTGGCCGGGTGACGCAGAACGGCGTTCGCCTGCAAGTGGGCGGGGCCGAGCCGATGGAGATCGAAGCTGATCTGGCCGTCAATTCGGCGGGACTGGGGGCGTGGTCGGTGGCCAGGGGGATTGCCGGCATCATTGCGGCAAGCATTCCGCCTTGCCATTTCGCCAAGGGCAATTATTTCAGCCTGACCGGCAGGACGCCTTTCCAGCGTCTGGTCTATCCGCTGCCGGGCCATGCCGGGCTGGGCGTGCATTTCACCCGCGATCTGGCCGGGCGGGCCCGTTTCGGTCCCGATGTCGAATGGGTGGATGCCCTCGATTACAAGGTCGATCCCAGACGCGGCGATTCCTTCTATGCCGCCATTCGCAGCTATTGGGCGGGCCTGAAAGACGGCGCGCTGGAACCCGGCTATGCCGGCATCCGCCCCAAAGTGCAAGGGCCCCATGATCCAGCGCAGGATTTCATCATCACCCGGATGGCGCCGGGATTCATCTCGCTGTTCGGCATCGAATCGCCGGGCCTGAC
The DNA here is from genome assembly GCA_016215555.1 of Rhodospirillales bacterium. GTDB lineage: Bacteria > Pseudomonadota > Alphaproteobacteria > Rhodospirillales > WMHbin7 > WMHbin7. The sequence goes on from JACRJC010000040.1 coordinate 26,541, forward strand.
TTCCTGCTTGGCAATCGGGAATTACGTTGCCAGGATGGCGGCATGAAAATCTGCTTCATGGATACCATCGATTGGGACTATACGGTCGAAACGCCCTATCAACGCCCGATGGGCGGGTCGCAATCGGGACTTTGCTATCTGGCGGCGGAGCTGGCCAAACGGGGCCATCTTGTCAGCTTCGCCAATAAGACGACGACCCCCGGCACCTATCTGGGCGTCGATTGCCTGGGCCCGCAAAACGGTTTCGCCATCGACTTCTTGAAAGGCCAGGACGCCGTCGTCGTCCTCAATACCTGCATCGGCGAATCCTTGCGAAAAAGCCTGGGCGGCGAAGGGCCGAAGCTGATTCTTTGGAACCAGCACGCCGCCGACCAGAAGGTGATGTCCTTTCTTGGCCAGCCGGCCGAGCGCGGATCCTGGGACGCCTTCGCGCTCATCAGCGACTGGCAGGCCAACGAGTTCATCCAAAATTTCGGACTGGACAAATCTTGCGTCGGCATTCTGCGCAACGCCATTTCGCCGATGTTCGAGAATCTGGCCTTGCCCAAGCCGTGGTTCGCGAACGGCCAGGCGCCGGTCTTCGCTTATACCAGTACGCCCTTCAGGGGGCTTGACGTTCTGCTGACGGCCTGGCCGACGATCCGCAAGCTGGCGCCGGGTTCCTGCCTGAAAATCTATTCCAGCATGAAGGTCTACAACGCCAGTGAAGAGGCGCATGAAATCTTGTATGCGTTGGCCCGCGATCTGAAGGGCGTCGAGATGGTGGGATCGGTTCCGCAGCCGGATCTTGCCAAGGCCCTGGCCCGGGCCTCGATCCTGGCCTATCCCAACACTTTCGCCGAAACCTCGTGCATCGCCGTCATGGAAGCCATGGCTGCCGGTTGTCTGGTTGTGACCTCGGATCTAGGCGCCTTGCCCGAGACGCTGGCGGGTTTCGGCATTCTGCTGAAGCCGCTTTCAGGCACGATGGATTTCGCCCATGCCTATGCCGAGGCCATGCGCCAGGTGCTGGAAGGCGTGAAAAAGGATCCCAAGGGCCTGTCCGAGCATTTGAAGCGTCAAGTCGAATTCGCCCGCAGTGAATATTCGTGGAGTTTTCGGGCCAAGGAATGGGAAGTCTGGCTAAGGCAAGTTACCGGGAAGAATTAGGGCTGGCACACCAGTCCCGCCATAGGCCGCGCAAAAGCCCTTCCAAATTTCGCGTGAAATTCCGGTGGTCGAGCAGCGGCGAGGCCTGCAAGCGGCCACGAAGTCCGGCGCGCAATTCTGAAAGCCGTTTCTTGTCTTTGGCCAGGGCCAGCGCTATTTGCGCATAATCGTCTTCATCCTCGGCCACCAACTCGCTCAATCCGGCGCTGCACAGAAAGCTGGTCGAATGGCGGCCGGGGAAGCTGGCGCCGCTCTTGGTGATGACCGGCACTCCCATCCACAAGGCTTCCAGCGTGGTGACGCCGCCCGAATAGGGAAAGGGATCGAGCGCGATGTCGATGTCGCCATAGGCGGCCAGCAATTCCACCTGCGGCAGGGGTGGCAGGAAATCGATGCGCGCTGTGTCGGCGCCGGCGTCCTGGAAGCGTTGGCGGTAGATGCCGATCCGCTCGTCGGAGGTGAAATAGGCGGCCCGCAAGGCCAGGCGCGAACCGGAAACGCCATCAAGAATGCGTTGCCACAGGCGGATGGCGCCTTGGGATATCTTGGCAGGATTGTTGAAACAGCCGAAAGTGACATGTCCCCTGGCCAGAGACGGCGGCGGGCTTTGCAGGGGGGCGGATTCGGGCGGCGCGTAGCACAGCCAGGAATCGGGAAGCCGGACCACGCGTTCGGTATAGAAGGCCTCTTCCTGGGGCGGAATATGAAAGCGGTCGGCGATGATGGCATCCATGGCCTGCAGGCCGGTCGAACCGACATAGCCGCACCAGGTCACCTGCAGCGGCGCCGGCTTCTGGGCGAACAGGGTCAGGCGGTTGTCGGCGGTATGGCCGGCCAGATCGATCAGAATATCGATGCCGTCGCTGCGGATGCGCTGGGCCAGGGCCTTGTCGTCAAGCCGCTTGGCCGCCACCCAATAGGGGACCGACTGTTTCAGGCGCAGCGTCAGATCGTCTTCCTGGTCGCTTAAGGAATAGGCGCTGATTCGAAAGGCGTCCTTGTCGTGATGGGAAAAGACGCCCGACATGAAATAGCCCACCGGATGACGCCTGAAATCGGGCGACACATAGCCGATGCGCAAGGGCCGCTCGGGATCGCGCCGATTGGCATGCGGCCTTATGTATTTGCGCAAGGAAGCGCCGATCTGTTTCTCGAAATCCTGACAGAGCGCGAACAGGTTGGCAGCCGTGGCGCCCTCGGCATATTGCGAGGATAAAAGATAATTGTTCCAGCATCCGGCATTCGACGGATCAAGGTCGAGGGCTTGGCCATAGGCCTTCGCCGCCTCGTCGTGCAGGCCCAGATCGGCCAGGGCATTGCCGAGATTGATGAAGGCCCAGACGAAGGCCGGGTCCAGCCGGCAGGCCTGGCGGTAGGCGGCGACGGCCTGGGCTGTCGCCCCGGTCCCGGCCAGCGCCTTGCCCAGATTGTAGTGAAGCTGCGGATTTCCGGCATCCAGCAGGGTCGCTCGTTTCAGCAAGGCCACGGCCTCGCCGCTTTGCCCGCGTCGGGCAAGATGGGTACCGTAAGCGCCAGCCGCCGCCGCCGATTGCGGATCGAGCCCGACGGCGCGTTGGAACAGTTGAAGGGCGGCCTCGGCCTCGCCCATTTCCTCGGCCGCCTTGGCCAAGTCCAGAACCGCGCCCGGGATGGCGCCGAATTGCCGCAGAAGCTGGGAAAACATCGTCTCGGCCTGGCGGACCCGTCCGGCGGCATGATGGCGGCGCGCCGCCGTCAATTCCTTGACGAAGTCGATCTGCGCAATTTGATGTGGTTTTGCCATCGTTTGCTTGCTTTATGCTTGCTCCGGAGTGACCCTAGTCACAGGCCCTGCAAGTAAAATGCCCTAGGATGGCCTTCAGAGTAAATCGGGAAAATGCCATGTTCCGCCTGTTAGCCAATTTGGGAATTCGAATTCGCCGCAATGAAGCGGGAAGCCTAAGCGTTGAATTCGCCCTGCTGGCGCCGGCCTTCCTGATTCTTCTGTTCGGCATCATCGAATCCGGCCTGATGCTTTTCAATTCCATCATCATGGAGGGGGCGGCCCAGGAGGCGGCAAGGCAGGTGCGCACCGGCGTGGTGCAGAGTTCCGGCGACCCGGAAACCACCTTCAAGACCCTGCTGTGCGACAATCTGTTCAGCATCGTCTCCTGCGCCAGCCTGACTTACGTGGTCGAGACCTATCCCAGTTTCACCTCTTCCAATATGACCAGCATGTTCGACGCCAACGGGAATATCCGGGCGGCGTCCTATGCCGATACCGAACCCGGCGACGTCGTCGTCGTGCGGGTGGCCATGAATTGGACCTTCATCACGCCCCTGATCAGCTACGCCTACGGGACAGACAGGATGCAACTGATTTCGACGGTCGTTTTCAGGAACGAACCGTTCAATCCGGCGGGGATTTGACATGTTCCGGGGTCTTAAAACGCGAGCCGTCAAATTCTGGAAAAGCCGGGGAACGGCGGCGGTCGAGTTCGCGCTGCTGGCGCCGCTGATGCTGGCGATCTATCTGGGCGTCATCGAATTGACCAGCCTGCTGCTGGTCGAGCGCAAGATTATCGCCGCCACGGAAACGGTCGCCGATCTAGTGTCGCAGGAAAGCGTCATCACGCCCGACGAGGTCGATGACGTCATCACGGCGGCAAGGCGCATCTTCGACCCCTACGACACGGCGCAACTGACCCTAAACATCGCCAGCATCCGCTTCAATACCGATACCGGCGCCCCTGAAATCGAATGGCAGCGCATCACCTCCTCTTCAGACGGCGACAGCACGATCCTGACCCAGGCCGTGGATCTGGGAAAGCCGGGCGAGGGCGTGGTGATCGCCTACCTGACCTATTCGCACACGCCGATTTTCGGCATCCTGACCGGCACGGTCTCGCTTGACGAAATCTCGTTCCTCAGGCCGCGCCTGGCACCCGTGGTCAAATGTTCGACGGCCAGCGCGACCTGTTCAAATTAGGAGCCAGCCATGTTTCGCCTGCAAAATCTTCTGCGCTTTCAAGAGGACCGGCGCGCCAACATGGCCATCATTCTGGCCCTGGCCATGGTGCCCCTGATTCTGGTCATCGGCGTGGCGGTCGATCTGTCGCGGGCCTATGTGGTGCGCTCGCGCATGGCCTATGCCCTGGATGCGGCGGGACTGGCGGTCGGATCGACCCAGGGCAGCGACGCCCTGCTTCAAGACACGATGGAAAAGTTTTTCTACAAGAACTATCCCGAGACCGAAATGGGGACGACCATGGGCCTTGGCATGACCATCGACAGCGTGAACAACAAGGTTACCCTGAGCGCCACGGTTCATCTGGACACGATATTCATGAAGATCGTCGGCATCGATTCCCTGGACGTCGCCTATTCGAACGAGATCACCCGCGAAATCAAGGGGCTCGAGGTCGTGCTGGCGCTCGACACCACCGGCTCGATGGCCTCGGGCGGCAAGATCCAAGGGCTGCGAACGGCGTCGCACGATCTGGTCGATATCCTGTTCGGCGACCAGACGGCGCCGGAAAAGCTGAAAGTTGGTCTGGTGCCCTTCGTGACCTCGGTGAATATCGGCGCTTCGAATCCCAGCTATGTCAAATGGGGAGTGTCGCAGTATGCGCCCTGGATCACCGGCGGCGTTACGGTCAATCAGGCCAGCTATACCGGGACAACTTGGAAAGGCTGCGTGCGCGAGCGCGAGGACGCCGTCCACACAGCGGCCTCGCCCGACGTCGCCGACGTTTACGACGGCTCGACCGGCCCCAACGGCCAGTGGGCCCCCTATTTCTGGCCGCGCGAGCCTTATTCCAAACCCGGCTCTACCAGCGGCAACTCCTATTGCTCCAACCGCTCGAACAATGTCGGCGTGACCAACCTCAACAATGTCGGCGCCAGTTGGGACGCCATCGACGAGAATGCCTCCGACAACAGTTATGGACAAGCCGGCCCCAACAAAGCATGCCCCCGCGCCATTTTGCCGCTGACCAACAATCGTTCGGTCATTGAAAGCGAAATCGACGCCCTGGTTCCCTGGGGCGACGACACCGGCACCATCGTTCATGCCGGTCTGGCCTGGGCCTGGCGGGTGATCTCGCCGTCCGCACCCTTCACCGACGGCGTCGCCTATGGGACCACGGGCTGGAACAAGGCCATCATTCTGCTGACCGACGGCGACAACACTTCGATTCGCCAAAGCTCATGCAAAAGCAACAATGGCGGCCCCGATCACAGCTATACCGGTTACGGCTATACAAGCGACGAAGGCACACTGGGCTCAAGCGCGGCCGGGAGCAGCATGTCGGCCCGGGCCTCGAAGGCGGTTGCCAACGAGAATGCCCGTCTTTTGGAGGTTTGCAACAACATCAAGGCTCTGGAAACTGGCGGCAAGAAGGATGTCGTCATCTACACCATCGCCTTCGGCACCAATGTCAGCTCGAACGCCAAAAGCCTGCTTCAAGCCTGCGCCTCCGACACCGGCAAATATTTCGCCTCGCCCTCGTCGAGCGAATTGAAGGCCGCCTTTCAGCAGATCGCCAAGGAATTGTCGAAGCTGCGGATCAGCAAGTAGTTCCGTCGTCAACGCAATTTGGTGACAGGGATATCCAGGGCGCTGCGGGCGGCGACGGGATAGTCGGGGGCCGGCCTTGGCTTCTTGTCCTTGCTCATGGCGCTAGGTTCTCCAAAAGGGCTTTTGAACTTCCTGCCAGACATCGGCCCGCGACAGGCCGAGATCCTTCAAGGCGCCATCGGGCAGGCTGGCCAGCCGACGCCTCTCCTCGGCGTTTCTGCGCCAGCGGGCCAACAGGGGCAAAAGACCGGCTTGGCTGAGGGTCATGGCAACCTCCTCGAAGAAATGCCCTTGGCGGGCGCTGAGTCATAATGTAATGTTATTCATAGTCGATCAGTTATTCCCGTACAAACGACGTTTATTGACAATTATGGATAAGGAAAAATAATCCATGAGTCGCCTGCCGCCCCTGACCTCGCTGCGCGCCTTCGAGGCCGCCGCCCGGCATCTCAGCTTCACCCGCGCCGCCGAGGAACTGCATGTCACCCAGGCCGCGGTCAGCCATCAGGTGAAATCGCTCGAGGATTTTCTGGGCCAGCCCTTGTTCATGCGCCTGACCAGGGCCTTGGAATTGACCCCCGCCGGCGAGGGCTATGCCCCCGTGCTGAAGGAGGCTTTCGAATCCATCGAACGCGCCACCCGGCGTCTGATGGAGGATCAGGACAAGCAGGGCGTTCTCAATATCAGCGTGTCGCCGACCTTCCTGTCGCGCTGGCTGATTCCCAGGCTGGCGCATTGGCAGGAAGTGCATCCCCAAATCGAACTGCGTCTGGTCAGCACGCCCAAGCTGGCCGATTTCGTGCGCGACGGCGTGGATATGGCCATCCGCCATGGGCGCGGCGTCTGGCCGGGGCTGGCAGCGCATCGCCTGTTTCAGGCCAAAAGCGTTCCGGTCGCCAGCCCCAAACTGCTGGCCGGTCCGATTCCCCTGGCAAGGCCTGAGGATCTGGCCCGCCACACCCTGCTGCATGACCTGGTCGAGCCCGACAATTGGCGCATCTGGCTGGCGGCGGCTGGCGTCAAGGATATCGATCCCGAGCGCGGCATGCGTTTCGGCACCGGCGCCGAGGCCCTGCAGGCGGCCATCGAGGGAGCCGGCGTGGCCTTGGCGCGCCGGGCCATCATCCGGCGCGACATCGAGGAAGGCCGGCTGGCCATTCCCTTCGATGCGCCGACTTCCAAGGAATTCGCCTTCTATGTCGTCTATCCCGAAGCCAGTTGGAAAAGGCCCAAGGTCAAGGCGTTTTGCGATTGGGCGTTGGGTCAGGCGCGGGCGGATTCCGAAGCCGAGGAGCTGGCGGGGTAGGGGATGATTGAATCTCGTCGAATTTGGTTCCGGGACGATGGATTGTCACTCGACCCCATGCGGCCGGCGGCGGATACTGATTTCCGGATAATTTCATGAGGGGGGTTGCGATGAAAAAACTATTGATCGGCGTTGCCGTGCTGCTGGTGCTGATCGCCGGCGCCGTGTTCTTCCTGTTTTCGAATCTCGATTCGCTGGTGAAGACGGCCATCGAGGAAGCGGGCAGCAAGGTCGCCGGCGTCAAGGTCAGCGTTGCCTCGGTCAAGATTTCCCTGACCGAAGGCAAGGGCACCATCTCGGGCCTGACGGTCGCCAATCCCAAGGGGTTCAAAACCCCGAACGCGGTGTCGCTGGGTGCCATCACGGTCGGCATCGATACCGGTTCGGTGACCAAGAATCCGGTCATCGTCAAGGAAATCACAGTCACGCAGCCACAGGTGACCTATGAAATGGGCGACGGCGGCAGCAATATCGACGCCATCCAGAAAAACGTGCAGGCGGCCACCGGTGGTGGCGGTTCGGCCAAATCCGAGCCCGCCAAGGGGGCTGAGGAAACCAAACTGATCATCGATCTCCTGCAACTGACGGGCGGCCAGATGACGTTGGCGACGCCGCTTCCCGGCGGCACGGCTTCGGCGCCCCTGCCCGACATCAAGCTGACCGGCATCGGGCGCAGCGGCGGTGGCGCCAGCGCCGCCGAAGTGGCATCCAAAGTCTTGAGCGCGATTTCGCAGGCGGCCATGAAGGCGGCCTCCAATATCGGCGTCGGCAAAGTGTTGGACAGCGCCACCGAAGCCGCCACCGGCGCCAGCAAGGGCGGCGTCGATGCCGTCAAGGGCTTGTTCGGAAAATAACCTTAATGGCTATTCGGCGGCCAGCGGCAAGCTGGCCGCCGTCATGGCCAGTCCGGCCAGGAAAATCAGCAGTCCGCCGCCCATGCCGGCGATCCGGCGCATCAGATCCGCATGCGACGATCCGATGCCCAGGCGCGCAAACAGAATCTGCAGGCCGATGGCGCCAAAGCTGACGCCCGAGACCGTCAGGAACGTTCCAGCCGCCATGGCCAGGGTGGCGAGAATGCCGATCCAGGCAAGCTGATTGGCGAAGGTGAACAGCAAGATCAGCAGCGCTCCCGAGCAGGGGCGAAGGCCCACCGCCAGCGAGGCGGCCAGCAATTCCCTGCCGCGCAGGGGCGGTTTGTCATGGCCGTGACGGCAGTTGGGATCGTGGCAACAGGATTTCCCCTTCAGGCTGTTCCAGGCCAGTCCCAGGCCGAGCAGGGCGATCAGGCCGTAGCTGATGGTTTCGAGCAGCCCGGCCTGTTCCATCAGGCGCTGGCTTCCCGCCGTCACCGCAAAGGAAAAGACGGCGACCAGAAGAATGGCCGAAAGGGCTTGGGTCAGCGCCATGCCGGCGCTGAGGAGCAGCCCCGCCGACAGCCGCGCCTGGCGGGTCAGGAAATAGCCGCCGACCACGAATTTGCCATGACCGGGGCCGGCCGCATGCACGATGCCGTAAAGAAATCCGATCAGGATCAAAGACAGGGCCGGCGCCAGGCTGGCATCGTCTTGCAAGACGGCGATCTGTTCGCGCAGGATCGCCATGGCCTGGCGCTGCATGACGGCCAGCCAGGCCAGCAGAGGCCGCGCCGCCTCGGGAACCCAAAGAACGGTTTCCTGGGCCGAGGCCGGCCTGCCGCCGCCCAGCGGGTCGGCCAGGGCCGGCGCCACGGGCAGACAGGTCAGCAGGGCGAAAGCGGATCGTCCTAGCATTTAAGGGTGACCCGCATCGGACTGACGCTGTTGAAATAGAATTTGACGGACTTGTCCTCGTCGGCCTTGGCGCTGCATGAAAGCGAGCCGTCGCCTTCGAAGCGCACGGGATCCTTCTTGGGCGGCAGCATTTCGATATAATAGCTTTCCTCGAAATAACTGACGGAAATCGGCGTCTTTCTGGGATCGACCGGCTCGGGCAACGGCAACAAGAAGCTGTAGACCACTTCCTTTTTTCTGATATCGACGGAAAACTCTTTCGGGACTAGGCCCTTCAGGGTCTTGTCGCCAAGCTTGATGTAGGTGAACCAGTTCTGCTCGCCGGTTTTGGCGAAGGCCTTCTTCTCGATGACCTTTACTTCCTCGGCTTCGAAACGTCCATTCTTGTTGACGTCGAAATCGGCAAGCAGCGATGAGCTGAAAAAATCGTCGAAAGCCCATTCGACGCGAAGGCCGGTGACGGTTCCCTTGGCGACGACGAAGCTGAAGGCGGTGCCGACCCAGACATGCGGATGCGCCCGGGCATTCGCGGGGAAAAACGCCGCCATCAGCAGCATGAGGGCAAGAAACCGGCGCATGATCCGATTTTAGGGCATCAATTCGCCGCCGGCCAGAACGATGCTTTGGCCGGTGACCGAATTGGCGGCGTCGCTGCATAGCCAAGCCAGGGTGCCCCCCACTTCGAAGGGTTGCACCAGACGTCCTTGCGGATTGTGGCTAAGCAGATTGGCCAGCGCTTCTTCGCGCGAACGCCCGGTCTTGGCGGTGATGGTGTCCAGCGAGTTGGCGACGATGTCGGTATCGGTATAGCCCGGGCAGACGGCGTTGACCGTAATCCCGGTCTTGGCCAGTTCGATGGCCAGGGCCCGCGTGAAGCCGACCATGCCATGCTTGGCCGCGCAATAGGCGGTGACATAGGCCATGCCGGTCAGGCCCGCCGTCGAGGCGATGTTGACGATACGCCCCCAATTGGCCTTTTGCATGTCGGGCAGCACGGCTTGGGCGGCGTAAACCGCGCCCATCAGATCGACGTCGAAAATTTTCTTCCAAAAAGCCGCATCGCTTTTCAGGAAGGGAGACGACAGAGCGATGCCGGCATTATTGACCAGGATATCGACAGTACCCTGGCGGGCCTTGATATCGGCGAAGGCCTGGCGGACTTGTGCCTCATCGCCGACATCGGCGCCGGCGCAGCAAACATCGACGCCGAAATCCTCGCGCAGGCGGCTGGCCGTGGCTTCCAGCACCTGGACATTGCGCCCCAGCAGCGACAATTTGGCCCCTTGCTCGGCCAGGGCCTCGGCGATGGCGGCGCCGATGCCGCGCCCGCCGCCGGTGATGGCGGCATGCTTGCCGGCAAGGGATTTGACTGGGCCGTCGATCATGCCGGGACTGTAGCCCCATGTATGCGGCATTGCAATAAAATCGGCATTTTCCTGCCGAATTGAAGGCCCTCGCTTGTCCTTGGGACTTTTCTGCCTAAATATCCGGGATATTTCGAAAGGAAAGCGATTGCGATCAATCTTGCATTTTCTACGCCAGGAAGCTGCCGGTGGCGCCGTTCTGACACTGGCCGCCGCCGTGGCGATGATCTGGTCCAATTCGTCCCTGGGCGGGCTGTATGACGGCCTGCTGGCCCTGCGCATTTCGCTCGCCGTCGGCGACTATACGCTGTCGAAGACCTTGCTGCACTGGGTCAATGACGGGTTGATGGCCATCTTCTTCTTGCTGGTCGGCATCGAAATCAAGCGCGAGATTCTGGCCGGCGAGTTGAAGGATCCGCGCAAGGCCCTGCTGCCGGCCGTCGCCGCCCTGGGCGGCATGGCAGTACCGGCCGGGGTCTATGTTCTGTTCAATTGGCAGACTCCGGAAACCCTGGCTGGATGGGCCATCCCTTCGGCGACCGACATCGCCTTCTCGCTGGGCGTGCTGTCGCTGCTGGGGCCAAGGGTGCCGGTGTCGCTGAAAGTGTTTCTGCTGGCGCTGGCGGTGCTGGACGATCTGGGCGCCATCATTGTGATCGCCCTGTTCTACACGGTCGATCTGTCGCCCTTGTCGCTGGGGCTGGCCGGAGCCGGCCTGGCTTGCTTGCTTCTCATCAATCGACTTGGGGTTCGCAACCTGGCGCCCTATGTGCTGCTGGGCGTCTTCATGTGGGTTTGCGTCTTGAAGTCCGGCGTGCATGCGACGCTGGCGGGGGTTGCGGTCGGCCTAGTACTGCCGCGCCCGCAGCCTGCCGATACGACCGAACATTCCTTGCATCCCTGGATCGTCTTTTTCATTCTTCCGCTTTTCGCCTTGGTCAATGCGGGCGTTCCTCTGGGCGGATTGGGCATGGAGGCCCTGTTCCATCCGGTGACTTTGGGGACGGCGCTGGGCTTGTTCGTGGGTAAGCAGGCCGGCGTGGTCGGGTTTTCGTGGCTGGCGATCCGGATGGGAATCGGGGCCTTGCCCCAAGGGGCAAGCTGGCCTCAGTTCTATGGAGTGGCCCTGCTAACCGGCATCGGCTTTACCATGAGCCTGTTCGTGGGCACGCTGGCTTTTGCCGACGACAGCCAGTTGAACGCTGTGCGCCTGGGCGTGCTGCTGGGAACCGTTCTCTCGGCTGCGGCTGGATATCTGGTTCTGCGGTTGGCCAATAGCAAATCCGGTTAGCACTTGCCCCCGGACTCGCGCTTTTTCGCCTTGGCGGCGGCCATGTCCATCAGATCCCAGAAACTGCCGCTGTCGCGATAGCCCAGAATGCGCGCCACCTCTTCCCCGCAAGCCAGGATGACGAAGGTGGGCGAGATGCGAATGTCGGCGATTTTCTCGTACTCGGCTGGCCGCGGCTTCTTGATGTCGATGCGCTTCAAGGGCAGCAGCGGAGCGGCGTCGGAATTGGCGTAGCTCTGGCCGATGTCGCGGTCCCAGGCCGCGCAATAGGGGCAGCCCTCGAAGCCGAACATCAGCAATTCGCCGGCCCGGGCGGGAAGACCAGCCAGAAGCAGGGGCAGGATCAGCAGCAGTTTCTTCATCAAATCCTCGTCAGTCGAAAATCGACGCCAGCAGATCGCTTTCCCATTTCTGGCGGGCGGCCTTGTTGGCCGGCGTGCCCTTGGCCTCGACGTCGGGGTCGGACTGCAGCTTCATCTCGCCCTTGTCTTGATGGACGGCATAGCGCGAAATCGAGCGCATCGCCAGATCCGAAGACAGATAGGGATAGCAGGCGGTATGGACGCGGGCCGGATTGGCGGCGGAAATCTCGGGCCCCTTCGCGCCCAACTGAGCGGCGATGGCTTGGGCGCACAGGGCGGCACTTTGCGAGGCCGCCCCGGCGCTGAAGCCGTAGGGCGTTCTGGCGGCATCGCCCAGCGCATACACGGTGTCGTGCGCCTTGGAGCGCAGGCTGGTGGGATCGACCTCGGCGAAACTGTCGCCCTTTCCGGCGATGCCCAGCTTCTTGACCAGGGCGCTGCCGCGATTGGGAGGAATCAGCGACAACAGGTCATAGGAAATCTTGTCGCCCATGCCGGTCGTCACATCGCGCTTCTTGGCATCGACCTGGGCGACGGTTTCTTGAAAGACGTAATCGATATAGGGGCCCATGGCATCGATGGCGGCGCTGAACCCGGCAGCTACCACTTGCGGCTGCGGATTGGGCCGGTCGTCGATCAGCACCACCTTGCCCTTCAGATTCCTTGATTTCAGATGCTGGGCCAGCAAGAGCGCGTATTCATAGGGGGCGGGCGAGCATTTGACGGCGCCCGGCGGCGCGCTGACGACGATGGTGCCGCCCTTGAAGGCGCTTAGACGCTTGGCCAGTTCCGGCAGCGCCGTCCGGTCGTACAAAGACAGATTGGCCTTGGGATCGTCCTTCAGCCCGGGAATCGTTTCCGGCGCCAGCTCGATGCCGCTGGCCGCCACCAGGGCGGAATAGGTAAACGCGCCCTGGCTGGTCTCGACGCTGCGCTTGGCGATGTCGGCGCCCAGCACCTGGCCCTGGATGAGGCGGATTCCCTTGGCGGCAAGCAGGGAATAGGGCCGCGTGGCGTCCTTGAAAGACTTGCGTCCGAAGAGGCAGTCGAAGCTCGAGGGGCCCGAGAAGAAATCGGCCATCGGCTCGACGAGGACGATTTCCGCTTCGGGGGACAGGCGGCGCAAATCGACGGCCAGCTTGCAGCCGGCAAAGCCGCCGCCGGCGATGACCACGCGCCGGCCCTTTTCCGGTTCGGCGGCAAAGGCGCGCACAAACATGCCGGGGGCGACGCCTGTCGCCACGATCCCCGCCATGCCGGTCAAGATGGTTCGGCGTTTCATCGGCCCTCTCCCTTATCCGATCAGGCGCACGCGGTTGCGGTCCTCGATCGAAACCTTGCCCGTCTGGCGCAGATAATTGGCGACGATGTCGAAACAGGGCGGGCCCTTCATCTCCTGCATCGAGGCCCAGCCCGCCGCCTTGTAGGTGCGGTTGGAGTCCAGGGGCTTGTTGCCGACCATCAGGTCGCTGATGCGCTGGCCCATCGGCTTTTTGGGATCGATGGCGTAGCTGACGCCGCCGACCCGCACCATGTCGCCGCCCTGGCGGGCATAGGGATCTAGATGGAACAGGTTGTTGGCGACGTCTTCCATCATATGCTTGATGTCGGCGCCGGTGATGTCGCGGGACCAACTGTTGGGATAGGTGAGGCCGGTATGGGTGAAGACGTCCTCGGTCGTGATGGCCTGGCCGGGCAGAATGCTGATGCCCCATCTGAAGCCGGGCGAGAAGGCGACTTCGGCATCGTAATGCTTCATCAGCGCATCGAGGATGATTTCGTCGAAGGGGCCGTTGAAATTGCCGCGCCGCCACAAAAGCGATTCCGATACCGCCAGCTTCTCGGACAATTTGTCCTTGAAGGGGGCGCGGATGTCCGAGATCAGCTTGGCCATGGCCGGATCGGGGGCGATGGCGTTCGACAGGACGGGGATCAGTTTGTAGCGCCATCCCCGCACCCGCTTGTCCTTGACGTCGAGATCCAGACGCGACAGCCATTTGCCGTGCGCGCCCGACTGGATGACGAGCGTGTTGCCGACCTTCACCGGCTGGGCGATGGCGTCGTGGGTATGGCCGCCCAGAATGACGTCGAGGCCCTTGACCCGGCTGGCCAGCTTCCAATCGACCGAGAAGCCGTTGTGGCTCAGCAGCACCACGATATCGACTTTTTCCTTGTTGCGCAGGGTGTCGATATGTTCCTGCACCTTGCCTTCCTCGATGCCGAAGGTCAGGCCGGGCACGAAGCGCAGCGGATGCGAAACCGGCGTATAGGGGAAAGCCTGGCCGATGACGCCGATCTTGACGCCGCCGGCTTCCCGGATCGTATAGGGATTGAAGACCGGTTCGAACCATTGGGTATCGCGCACATTATGGGCCACGAAATCGCCCTTGAAGACGCCCTTCTTGTCGGTGTCGCCGAAATATTCCTTCACCTTGTCGATGCCGTAGGTGAATTCCCAATGCGGCGAGAAGACGTCGATCTCCAGCTGGTTGACGACGTCGATCATGTCGCGGCCCTGCGTCCACAGCGCGGTGGCCGAACCCTGGATGGTGTCGCCGCCATCCATCAGCAGCACCTTGCCGGGGCGCTCGGACTTGATGTTCCTGACCAGGGTGGCGATATGGGCATAGCCGCCCATCGGTCCCAGCTTGGCCGCCATTTCTGCGAAGGAGAGATGGGTATAGGCGTGCGCTTCCAGCGAGCCCGGCCTGAATCCGTAATGTTTGAGCAGGGGCTCGCCGGTCAGATAGGGCGGCTTGCCGGCCTCGGCGCCGACGCCATGCAGACGGTCGGGCTCGCGGTAATGCACGGGCAAAAGCGTGGCGTGGCTGTCGGTCATGTGCAGCAGCGTCACATTGCCCAGCGGCTGGAATTCGGTGAGGTTCTGGGCCGTCATTTCGGCGGCGACGCCGCGCCCCGAGATCAGCGAGGCGCTTGCCGCGACGGCGGCCAAAGCCAGAAAATCGCGTCGTGAAATCTCGTCCATGGATGCCTCCGTATGCCGATGCTGTTCGGGAGCGTCTTTACTTCCCTCGTCATTGCCGGGCTTGACCCGGTAATCCATGGACCCCCGGGCCAAGCCCGGGGGTGACGATGGGAAGATAAGGCGGACGCTCTTCTTAGTGACCCAGACCGGGCGCGCGCAACGGCTTGCCCTGGGCGAACGAGGCCAGGTAAAGCTCGAGCTCCGCATACTCGATCGAATCGCCAGGGATGAAGTTCATGCCCAACGGCAGTGTGCACCACTGGAAGCGCTTGCGCATGTCCCAGATCTTGGCGAAGTTGGTGCGGTAGGTCGGGAAGTGCAGATTCATCGGCATGGCCAGCAAGGGCAGCTTGCGGCCGCCCAGGAATTTGCCGCCGCCGCGTTCTTCGGTGTGGCAGTCGGCGCAGGCATGATTGCGCTGGCCGACCCGGTTGTAGAAGGAAGTTTTGCCGCGTTCCAGCGCTTCCTTCATTTCGGGCGAGGACATGTCGATATTCTGGGCCATGCCAGTCGAGGCCATCTTGATGGCGGTGGTGGTATGGATATTGTCGTTGCCCTGGGCGGGGATGATGTTCTCGCCCATCGTGTCCTTGGCGTGCGGGCCCAGGAAATCTTCGATCGCCATGACGCGGTTGTAGGTCTTGACGAAGCGCGGCCATTTGGCGGCGACGCCGGTCATCTTGGCGGCCCCTCCGGCATGACAGGAGTCGCAGGTCTTGCCGTTCGGCCCCGCCTTCTTCCACATCTTGGCGGCGGTGGCCTCCGACATGGCGATGGCTGGATTGTTGGTGGGATCGAGATTGTCGCCGAAGCCTTCCGAGACATAGCGCGTTGCCGGATCGATGTTGGGATCCTTGCGCTTGACGGGCGGGCCCTTCTGCGACTGGACATAGGCGACCAGATGCACGATTTCTTCCGGCGTGAAGGCGCCCGACGCGCCCCAGGGCGGCATGAAGCTGTCCTTGTTGATCGAGCGCATGTCGTAGATCATCTGATAGACGAATTCGTCCTTGAACTTCTTGTCGCCGAACTTGACCAGGCTGGGTCCGACATCGCCCATCGGCCAGATGTCGTCCCTGACCACATGGCAGCCCGTGCAGGGCGCCTTGGCCCGGCTTTCGAACAGCTTCTTGCCCTTGGCGACGTCGCCCTTGATGTCCTTGGGCATCTCGACCTTGACCACCGGCGGCGCGGGAATGGATTCTTTGTAGGAAAGCGTGCGGTATTTCGACCAGTTGGTGTCGGCATAGGGGCTGTAGGGGCCTTCGTTATAGCGGATCTGTACCTGCTTGCCGTCCTTTTCGACGATGGGCGCCGCCGATTCCTTGATGGACTGCGACGTCCATTCCGGCACGCTGGAACAGGCAGCGGCGGCGAACGCCACGCCCGCGATCAAGGCGAACGAGCGCCAGGATGTCCAATGGTTCATGTTGGCCTCCCCGTCTTGTTGTCAGAACGATACGTCGATCGAGCCGGTATGCTTTTCGCCGGTCGTGTCCTCGAAGGTCACGGTCAGCTTGCCGGGCTGGTCGGCCTTCAACGGAAATTCGACGAAAGGATTGGCGCTCAAGGATTGGGTCATCTCGCCCGACATGATCGTCTTGCCGTTATAGGTGACGGTGACGGTGTGGATGAAATTATAGACCTTCTCGATGATTTTCCCGTCCTTGCCGCGCTCGACGGTTTCCATGGGATGGGTGACCAGGGCGCGCACGGAAAGCACCTGGCCCTTGGCGATGGATTTGGGAAGGCGAATCTTGACGTCAGCCATAGTGAAATCTCCTGAAAGGATGCTGGGGGCGCTGTCGGGGCGAGGCGGCTTGTCAGCCGCCGCAGCCGCCCACGGTCACGCGCACTTCCTGAACGGCCTGGTACAGGCTGCCGTCGCTCAGTTCGACCACGGCCCGCACATTGCTGGTGTCGCCCAGGCGCAGATTGGTGCCGACCAGGGCCCCGCCCGCATCCTGCGTGAAAGTGTATTTGGCCGACAAGGGCCGGCGGTTCTTGTCGGCGATGATGTAAATGGCCTTGGCATATTGCCCCTTGCCCATGGCCCCCTTCACCTCGACGCGGGCCGGAACCACCGAACCGTTCTCGGCGATCATGGGAATGGTGAATTCGACCATGCCGGCGCCGTCCTTGATCGGACGCTTGCCGAACAGGCGTTCCATGGTCTGGGCGAGCTCTTCCTCGGGCTGGACGCCTTTGGCCTGGGCCAGGGCCGGTCGAGAGATCAGGGCCATGGGGCCGAAGGCGGCGATGGCCGCCCCGAGGCCTGCGATCCTGGCGCCGGCCCTAAGAACCTTGCGCCGAGAGCAGGCGGAATCCGGGTATGACAGGGATTTCATGTGACGCTCCTCCGATGATTGCCTTGGGCCTGTATTTCCCAGAGCATTTACATGTGCGGCTGTGTTCCAGCTTCTCGGCAAAGCCTATGAGACAAAGTTTTTAATGTCTATAGGCAAAACCCACAAAAATATTATGATACTACGTACTTATGCAGAAAATTACGCAGGAAATACCGTTGAAAATCGCAACAGTTTTGACGGCCAGGCCTCGGGAAATCCTTGAAAAGCCTCCCTGTGAATAAATTATCGTTCGGAATCAAGCTCTCGGTTGACAGATTCGGCTGATTCCCGCATTTTATTGGGGAATAAAAATCTGAGGGGAAGAAGGTAAGGCATGGAGACGGGACAAATCGTCCGGCGGGGGATTCTCGCCCTTTCCTTGATGACGGCAACGGCGTTGCTGTTCATCGATCCCGACACAGGTGGACGCATGCAGACGGCCGGCGCCGCTCTGATCGATGCCGATGCCGCCAAATCCTCCTTCGGTCCCTCGACCCTGGCCGGCGACAGCCAGTTGGAAGAAGAGGCCATGCTACCGATGGTTCGTCTGCTGGCCGTCGAGCCCGGCGACACATTGGCGCAAATCCTGATCGACGAAGGGGCCGAGAGCTCCGACGCCCACGCCGCCATTGATGTGCTGCGCAGGATATTCAATCCCAAGGATCTCAGAAGCGGCCAGCAGATCGAAATCACCTTTACGCCTTCGCCCGACGGGCTGGGCGGGGCCAAGCTCCAGGGCCTGTCCTTCGAACCCGATTTTACGAAGACGGTCAGCGTCGAGCGTTCCGACAAGGGCGGCTTTTCCGTCAAGCAGACGATGAAGCCGCTAAAGCAGGAAATCGTGCAGGCCTCGGGCCGCATCGATTCCAGCCTCTATGAAGCGGCCTTGAAGGCTGGCATCGGCCATAATGTGCTGTCCACCATGGTCCGCGTGCTGTCCTACGACGTCGATTTTCAGCGCGACATTCAGGAAGGCGACACATTCCAGGTCTTCTACGAACGCTGGACCGACGAAAAGGGCAACGCCGTCAAGGATGGCGAGGTCTATTACCTGTCGATGACGCTGTCGGGCAAGCCGTTGCATTATTACCGCTTCAAGGCCGCTGACGGGTTGGTCGAATATTTCAACCAGAAGGGCGAGAGCGTGAAGAAGGCGCTGCTGCGCACGCCCGCCGACGGCGCTCGCATCACCTCGAAATTCGGTTCGCGCAAACATCCGATCCTGGGCTATTCGCGCATGCACAAGGGCATCGATTTCGGCCTGCCGCACGGCGCGCCCATCCAGGCCGCCGGCGACGGCGTGGTCGAGATGGCCGGGGTCAACAAGGGCTACGGCAATTATCTGCGCATCCGCCACACCAACGGCTATGCCACCGCCTACGCCCATCTGTCGGGTTTCGCCAAGGGGGTTCGGGTCGGCAAGCGCGTCGGTCAGGGCCAGACGGTTGCCTTCGTCGGCTCGACCGGCCTCTCGACCGGCCCTCATCTGCATTACGAAGTGATGGTCAACGGCAATCAGGTCAATCCGCTCAGCATCAAGATGCCTTCGGGCCGCAAGCTGGCCGGCAAGGAGTTGGACAATTTCAACCAGGCCAGGCTGGAAACCGACCGCAAGATGGCCGCCGCCCCGCTTATCGGCAAGCTGGCTTCAACCCAGTAATCCAATTCGATGCATGAAAAATCGGGCGGCAGGGACAATCCGCCGCCCGTTCGATTCATTGCTTACGTTTGGTCTCGGGGCTGGCGCCATGGCTGGCGGCGCCGGCGGAGATGCCCTGCACCTGCACTTCGACCGTCACCGAGCCCGACTTCTCGAAGGTCAGCGTCATCGGGAAGGTCGTGCCTTCCTTCAGCGGCGCCTTCAGGCCGATCAGCATGACATGCAGGCCGCCCGGAGCCAGCTTGGTTTCGGCGCCGCCGGCGATATCGACGTCTTGCACCTGGCGCATGCGCATGATCGGGCCGTCCATGATATGCGTGTGCAACTCGACGGCTTTGGCGACGTCCGAGGCCGCCTTGAGGAGCTTGTCCGAGACGCCGCGGTTGTCGATCATCATATAGGCGATGCCCGCCGGCGCCGAGGGCGCGGTGGCGCGGGACCAGGGATGAACGATCTTCAGGTCGCCCAGATTGTAATCGTGGGCCTGGGCGGAAACGGCGGTCAGGCAGAAAGCCGCCGTCAAAGCGAGTTTGCGAAGCATGTCCAACTCCCCTTGTTGAGAGGCGGCCAGTCTATCGGCTAGGTCGGGCGGATGTCCAGTTCGCCCGATTTCACGCCGACCTTGACCGTTTGCCCGTCCTTGACGCTGCCTTCCAGCAACATGCCGGCCAGCGGGTTTTGCAAAGCCTGCTGAATCAGGCGCTTCAAGGGGCGGGCGCCGTAGGCCGGGCTATAGCCCTGGTCGCCCAGCCAGGTGACGGCCTTCTTGTCGAGATCGAGGGTGATCTTGCGGTCGGCCAGCAGCTTGCGCAAACGGCCCAACTGGATTTCGACGATGCCGTCCATATGTGCGCGGCCCAGGCGGTGGAAAAGCAAAATCTCGTCCAGGCGGTTCAGGAATTCCGGGCGGAAGGAGGCGCGCACGATCTCCATCACCGGCTCTTTCACCAGCGACGAATCCTCGCCTTCCGGCTGGTTGGCCAGAATTTCCGAGCCCAGATTCGACGTCAGCACAATCAGCGTATTCTTGAAATCGACGGTGCGGCCATGGCCGTCGGTCAGGCGTCCGTCGTCCAACACTTGCAGCAGCACGTTGAAAACGTCGGGATGCGCCTTCTCGACCTCGTCGAACAGGATGACCTGATAGGGCCGCCGGCGCACGGCCTCGGCCAGGGCGCCGCCCTCGTCATAGCCGACATAGCCGGGCGGAGCGCCGATCAGGCGGGCCACCGAATGCTTTTCCATATATTCCGACATGTCGATGCGCAGAAGGGCCGTGTCGTCGTCGAACATGAATTCGGCCAGCGCCTTGCAAAGTTCGGTCTTGCCGACGCCGGTGGGGCCCAGGAACAGGAAGGAACCGATGGGCCGATGCGGATCGGCCAGGCCCGCCCTTGATCTGCGCACGGCGTTGGAAACGGCGATCACCGCCTCTTCCTGGCCGACGACGCGCCGTTGCAGATTCTTTTCCATGGACAGCAGCTTGGCGCGCTCGCCTTCCAGCATCTTGTCGACCGGCACGCCGGTCCAGCGCGACACCACGCCGGCCACCAATTCCGGGGTGACGGTTTCTTGAACGCTGCTCTTCCCGCCGCCATCTTCCATTTTGGCCAGCTTCTTCTCGAGCTTTGGAATCTGATCGTACAGCAATTCGCCGGCTCGTTCGTATTTGCCTTCGCGTTGGGCGCGCTCGACTTCGATGCGGGCTTTTTCCAGCAACTCCTTGATCTTGGTGGCGTCGGCCAGCCCATCCTTGGCCGATTTCCAGGAAGCCGCCATCTCGGAGGCTTTCTTCTCGAGATCGGCCAACTCGCCTTCCAGCTTCTGCAGCCGGTCCCGGGAAGCGGCGTCGGGCTCTTTCTTCAGGGCTTCGCGCTCGATCTTCAATTGCACGACCCGGCGATCCAATTCGTCCAGCGCTTCCGGCTTGGAATCGACCTCCATGCGCAGGCGCGACGCCGCCTCGTCAACCAGATCGATGGCCTTGTCGGGCAGGAATCGGTCGGTGATGTAGCGCGACGACAGCGTGGCGGCGGCGACTAGGGCGCCGTCGGCGATGCGCACGCCGTGGTGCAGCTCGTATTTCTCCTTGATGCCGCGCAGGATGGAAACCGTGTCCTCGACGGTGGGTTCCTCGACGAAGACGGGTTGGAAGCGCCTGGCCAGCGCCGCGTCCTTCTCGACATGTTTTCGATATTCGTTCAGCGTGGTGGCGCCGACGCAGTGCAATTCGCCGCGGGCCAGGGCGGGTTTGAGCAGGTTGGAAGCGTCCATCGAGCCTTCGGCGGCGCCAGCCCCCACCAGCGTATGCATCTCGTCGATGAACAGAATGATGTTGCCTTCAGCTGCGGTGGTTTCGCTCAGCACCGCCTTCAGGCGTTCCTCGAATTCGCCCCGGAATTTGGCCCCGGCCACCAGGGCGCCCAGATCCAGCACCATCAGCTTCTTGTCCTTCAGCGCTTCCGGCACATCGCCATTGACGATGCGCAGCGCCAAGCCCTCGACGATGGCGGTCTTGCCGACGCCGGGCTCGCCGATCAGCACCGGATTGTTCTTGGTCCGGCGCGCCAATACCTGGATGGTGCGCCTGATTTCCTCATCCCTGCCGATGACCGGGTCAAGCTTGCCGTCGCGGGCGGCCTGGGTCAGGTCGCGGGCGTATTTCTTCAGGGCGTCATAGGAATTCTCGGCGCTGGCGGAATGGGCCTGGCGGCCCTTGCGCACATTCTCGACCGCCTTGTTCAGATTCTGCGCCGTCACCTTGGCGTCCGCCAGCGCCTTGGCGGCGGGCGTGCCGGCGGCCATGGCCAGCGCCATCAGCAGGCGCTCGGCGGTGACGAAGGAATCGCCCGCCTTCCCGGCCAGTTTTTCCGCCGATTCCATGACGCGGGCCAGTTCGGGGGTCAGGAACAATTGCCCGGCCCCGGCGCCTTCGACCTTGGCGATCTTGCTCAAGGCCTCCTCGACGGCCTTTAACGCCGCCTTGGCGTCGCCGCCGGCCTCGGCGATCAGATTGGCGGCCAGCCCCTCCTGGTCTTCCAGCAGGACTTTCAGCAGATGTTCGGGCGTGAAGCGCTGATGGCCGCTGCGCAAAGCCAGCATCTGGGCCGACTGCATGAAACCCTTGCAGCGGTCGGAATATTTCTCGAGATCCATGATCTTCTCATCCTCGTGACGGGGTTTTGGACCCTGACCTGCAGCAGCCGCGAAACCCCTCTAGATTAGCCTCTTGGCCGAGATATGGGGAAAAAAACCTTAACCGCAAGGGGGGCTTGCCCTGGAGGCGAAAGGGCGGCTATCTTCCGGGCCTTCGCTAAGGAGGAAGAGACATGGCGGGCAAACCCAGCGACAAGGGCGGCATCACCGGCGAACGGCTGAAGAGCTTCATCGAGCGCGTCGAGCGCCTGGAAGAGGAAAAGGCCGCCCTGGCCGCCGACATCAAGGACGTCTATTCCGAGGCCAAGTCGGCGGGCTTCGACGTCAAGATCATCCGCCAGTTGATCCGCATTCGCAAGTCCGATCCGCAGGACCGCAGAGAGCAGGAAGAGCTGCTGGAACTGTACATGTCCGCCATCGGAATGGTGTGAAGGCCTACCGTTCCAGCCGGTAGACCTTGATCGCGTTTTCATAGCCGATCTTGACGGCCAGGTCCCGGGGCAGGGCGTCCAACAGGTCGCGCACCGGGCGCATGTGCTGGGGAAAGCGTGCGTTGGCGCCGGGTGTCACATAGAACTGGTCGCTGCCCAGCATGATGCGGTCCGGGAATTTCTCGAACAACCCCTTCCATTCAGCCGTCAGCCCCTTGCCGCGCTCGAGCGGTCGGTTCACGGGCAGGCTGTCGGGGCCCATCTTGATATTGGCGAACAGGTTGGGGTGGGCTGCGAACAGGCGGGCCATCAGGTCGGGCGTGCGCTGGCCTGAATTATCCCAGCCCAGATGCGCCCAGACGAAGCGGGCCTTGCGGTTGTGGGAAAGCAGGCGCTCGAAGGCTTCGATATTGGGTTTCATCACCGGCGGATTGCCAAGCGCCGCATAGCGTTCGCCGATCGGGGCCTCACGCTCGATGGCTTCTAAATGCACTTCGATGGGCATGTCCTTCTCGGCGGCGATGTCGGCCAGAAGCAGCATCAGCGGATGGTCAGGCGGTGCCTGTTCGTAATGATGGTTGGGGCCCAGCGCGAAATGTTCGAGCGCGATTTCACCGAAAGCCACCGCGCCCGAGGCGGCCACCTTTTCGGCAGCGGCCTTGAAACGGGCCCGCAACTCCTCGCTGACGGTCGTTTCCTTGGCGGCATCAAGCAGCATCGGGCTTAGGGTGCCGCCGCCGGCCATGAAGCGGAAGCGGTCCGGATACTTGTTGACTACCGGCAGCAGGGTTTCGGCGTCGAAGGAAACCATCGCGTGACCTGAGGTGAAGGGCGGCGGCAACACGATGGTCTGGCGGATGCCCAGTTCGTCCATGGCCTGCACGGCTTGGCGGGCAGCCCCGTCATAATCGGTTCGACCCTGACCGATGACGCCGTGCAGATGGGCATGGGTGTCGATATAGGGGACGCGGCCCTGATCCTGGGCATTAGCCTGGACGGCGAATAAAAGGGTGCTGGCAAGGATAAGCGGCAAGGCTTTGCGCATGTTCCCCTCCCTGGGCTAAGGGGAACGAGTATCGAGGAAGGCAGTTACGCTTTCAAGAGCCGGGGCCCCAGGGCGCGGCCCAGAAGGGCGATGGCCAGCACGATGCCGCCATGCCAAACCAGCACGACGATGCTGGAATCGACGGGATGATGCAGGCGCAGCCCCAGCTCGGCCAATCCCGCCGAGGCCAGGGCCGCCAGCAGCAGGGCCTGTTTGGGCAGGAAAACCAAGCCCCGGCGCAGCATGAAGACCAGAACGCCGGCCGGGACCAGACTGCCCAGCATGATCGAGGGGATGCAGCCCCAATCGTTTTCGAGGATCAATCCCCCGGCTCCGAAAGCCAGCCAGCTTTGCCAGCAGCCCTGGCCCAGCGAAGCCAGCCAGACGGCCAGGCTTAGGAAGGGCAGCCAGGCCAGCCAGGCCGGGCGGCCCGGAATGGACAGGGAAAGGGCGGCATAGCCCGCCAGCAGGGCGGTGGCCAGGGCGGCTCCTTGTTCCAACAGAAAGCGGGGCTCGGCCAGACGCTGCGCCAATTCCTGCGACAAGCCGTCGAAGGCGACGATGACGGCCAGATAGGGAATGGCCAGCGCCAGCCACAACAGTAAACGGCGCTCGGGCGGCGTCAGGGGCTTCACCGGGGCAAGGCCCAAGCTGAGTTCTCCGATCAGATCATCTGTTTTCATGGCTTTTTGTCCTTATTCTGTCCCTCGCCGGGCGCTCGCTCGCGCTCGCTTGGCCGCGGCCTCAATGGCCGCTTGGCGTTGTCCTTCACGCCTTCAAAATGTTGCCGCAAGCGCGTCATGGCGCGATGCACCGTCACCTTCAGGGTCGGGATGCCGGCGCCGGTCAGGGCCGAAGCCTCTTTCAGCGACAAGCCTTCAAGCTTCATCAGTTCCAGGGCCCGGCGCTGGCCCGGCGACAGAATGGCCAGCGCGGCGGCCAGTTCACCGGCGGCTTCCCTAGCCTCTACCTGCTCGTTCGCGGGATGGGACAGAAAGGTTTCATGCTGGGGATCCTGCGTCACTTCATTGGCGCCGCGCCGATATTCGGCCCGAAGCCGGTCCAGGAAGCGGTGGCGGAAGATCGCCATCAGCCAGGGCAGGAAATCGCGGCCCGGATCATAGGTATGGCGCGCCTGATGGAGGCTGAGCAGGGTTTCTTGCACCACATCCTCGGCCAGGTCGGGCGGGCAGCGCTTGTGCAGGGCCGTGGCCCGCAGCAGGGGCGAGATTTCGCGCAGCAAGCGGGCATAGGCCTTGCCGTCACCCTGTTGCGCCTGGCGCATCAGGGCGCCCCATTCCCTGTCCTGATCCGGGCCGGCGCGCATCGGCTCCAGTGTTCAGCGAATATATGTCAAAAACAAGCCGTAACCTTTTGCGAGGGGTCTTCGAACCAGTTCACACAAGGAACGCTTTCCTTCGTCACCAGCAAGGAGACCCACAATGTTCGCTCGATTCCTGACCGCCGCCGCCATCGCGCTGCTTGGCTTTGGCCAGGCCTTCGCGGCAACGCCCTATGACGCCAAGGCCTTCATGGCCGACCAGGAGGCCGGAAAAGCCGTTCTTATTCATGTCACCGCGCCCTGGTGCCCGACCTGCGCCAAGCAAAAGCCCACTGTTTCCGCCATCGAGAAAGAAAAGCCCCATCTGATGGTTTACGAAGTCGATTTCGACAGCAAGAAGGACGTGCTGAAGCAGTTCGGCGTGCAGATGCAAAGCACGCTGATTGTCTTTTCGGGCAAGCAGGAATCGGGCCGCTCGACCGGCGAAACCGATCCCACAAAAATCCGTGCCCTGATCGACAAGGGCGTGGGGATGGATTCCATGAAGAAAATGGACGCCATGCCCAAGAAGGACGACATGATGAAGAAGGACGACATGATGCCCAAGAAGGACGACATGATGAAGAAGGGGATGTAGGCGATGGTCGGCGCGGGCAGCCTGGGTCTGGCGGCGGCGGCGGGGGCCTTGTCCACGCTCTCGCCCTGCGTCCTGCCCTTGCTGCCGGTGCTGATAGGCGGGGCCGCCCAAGGCCATCGATTGGGGCCCGTGGCCTTGGCTGCGGGCCTGTCGCTGTCCTTCGCTTCGTTGGGCGTCTTTCTGGCACTGTTCGGTTTTGCCC
Source organism: Rhodospirillales bacterium (assembly GCA_016215555.1). Lineage (GTDB taxonomy): Bacteria > Pseudomonadota > Alphaproteobacteria > Rhodospirillales > WMHbin7 > WMHbin7. The sequence goes on from JACRJC010000040.1 coordinate 52,090, forward strand.
TTGGCCTTGACGGCAGCCTCCTTCGGAATGGCGCCGCCATTGTCATGGCCGTCTTCGGACTGGTGCTGTTGGTCCCGGTCCTGCAACGCGGCTTTTCTCAAATCCTGGCCCCGCTTGCAGGCGGCGGCAACGAATTGCTGGTCCGTTTCAATCCCCAAGGATTAGGCGGGCAGTTCTTGCTGGGACTGCTGTTGGGCGCGGTCTGGTCGCCCTGCACGGGCCCCACGTTGGGGGCTGCCGTCGGCTTGGCCGCCCAGGCGGGCACGGCGCCGGGGGCCGGTCTGGTGATGCTGGTTTTCGGCATGGGAGCCGGAATGTCCTTGCTTTTGCTGGCCTATGTGTTCCGAAGCGGCATGAAGCGGATGGCTTCGCTGGGACGCGTCGCCAAGCCGCTATTGGGCGCGGCTCTGCTTTTCGCGGGCGGTCTGGTTCTGACCGGCTGGGACAAGGATTTGGAAAGCCGACTCGTGGCCTTGCTTCCCGAAGGCTGGATCGATCTCCTGACCCGCTTCTAAGCCTCTGAATCCCTGGCTTTTCCCGGCTTCCTTTGCCAAAGCCGCGGCTTGGCTTTATGAAAGGGGCGGTTTTCCCCCATGCCAGAGGCCAAATCCCTTGAAAGCCGCCGTCATCGTCTTCCCCGGCTCCAACTGCGACCGCGACGTGGCGGTCAGTCTGGAGGCCGCCACCGGAACCAGGCCTTTGATGGCCTGGCACCGGGATACCGAACTGCCCCGCCTCGATCTGATCGTGGTCCCGGGCGGATTCTCCTATGGCGATTATCTGCGCTCTGGCGCCATGGCCGCCCATTCGCCGATCATGCGCGAAGTGAAGCGCCGCGCCGAGGCGGGCGTGCATGTGCTGGGCATCTGCAACGGCTTTCAGATCCTGACCGAGGCCGGATTGCTGCCGGGCGTGCTGATGCGCAACCGCCATCTCAAATTCTGTTGCCAGGATGTGCATCTGACCGTTTCCCGCAACGACACCGCCTTTGCCAGCAAGTACCGCAAGGGTCAGGTGGTCCGCATTCCCATCGCTCATGCCGACGGCAATTTCTTCGCCAATCCCGACATGCTGTCCCGGATCGAGGATGAAGGCCAGGTCGCCTTCCGCTATTGCGACGAGGAGGGCAACCTGACCGATGGCGCCAATCCCAACGGATCGCTGAACAACATCGCCGGCGTCTACAATATGCAAGGCAATGTGCTGGGCCTGATGCCGCATCCCGAACGCCTGGCCGAGGCCGAACTGGGCGGCACCGACGGCAAACCGATGTTCGATTCCCTGCTGGAGGCTTTGAAGTGAGCCAGATCACCCCCGAAGTCATCAAGCAGCACGGCCTGTCGGATAGCGAATACAAGCTGGTCCTGGAGATCATGGGCCGCGAGCCCAACCTGACCGAGCTTGGCATCTTTTCGGTCATGTGGAGCGAGCATTGCTCGTACAAATCCTCGAAGAAATGGCTCAAAACCCTGCCCACCAAGGCGCCCTGGGTGATCTGCGGGCCCGGCGAGAATGCCGGCGTCATCGATATCGGCGACGGGCTGGCCTGCATCTTCAAGATGGAAAGCCACAACCATCCCAGCTTCATCGAGCCCTATCAGGGGGCGGCCACCGGCGTCGGCGGCATTTTGCGCGACGTCTTCACCATGGGGGCGCGCCCCGTCGCCAATCTGAATGCGCTGCGCTTCGGTTCACCCGATCATCCCAAAACCCGCCATCTGGTGTCGGGCGTGGTGTCGGGCATCGGCGGCTACGGCAATTGCGTGGGCGTGCCGACGGTGGGCGGCGAATGCGATTTCCACGCCGCCTATAACGGCAATATCCTGGTCAATGCCATGACCGTCGGCCTGGCGCAAGCGGACCGTATCTTCTATTCGGCGGCAGCGGGTGTCGGCAATCCTGTCGTCTATGTCGGCTCGAAGACGGGGCGCGACGGCATTCACGGCGCCACCATGGCTTCGGCCGAATTCAGCGAGGATTCGGAAGAGAAGCGGCCCACCGTTCAGGTCGGCGATCCCTTCACCGAAAAGCTGCTCATCGAAGCCTGCATGGAACTGATGGCCACCGACGTCATCGTGGCGATCCAGGATATGGGGGCGGCGGGCCTGACCTCGTCCTCCTTCGAGATGGCCTCCAAGGGCGGGCTGGGCATCGAGATGGACCTCGATAAGGTGCCGATGCGCGAAGAGGGCATGACCGCCTACGAGATCATGCTGTCGGAATCGCAAGAACGCATGCTGATGGTGCTGAAGCCCGGCCGGGAAGATGTCGCCAAGGCCATCTTCGACAAGTGGGAGCTGGATTTCGCCATCGTCGGCCATTTGACCGACACCGGACGCATGGTGCTGAAGCGCCATGGCGTGGTGATGGCCGATCTGCCCATCGACCCCTTGGCTCTGGCCAGCCCCGAATATGACCGGCCCTGGGTCGAACCCAAACTGGCCGCCCCCATCGATGCCAAATCGGTCAAGGCCGAAGTACCGCTCAAGGCGCTTCAACACCTGCTGAACACGCCCGATCTCTGTTCCAAGCGTTGGATCTATCGCCAGTACGATCATATGGTGATGGGCGACACGGTGGGCCGCCCCGGCGGCGATGCCGGCGTGGTGCGCGTGCATGGCAGCAACAAGGCGCTGGCCATCACCACCGATTGCACGCCGCGCTATTGCCAGGCCAATCCTTACGAGGGCGGCAAGCAGGCGGTGGCCGAGGCCTGGCGCAATCTGACCGCCGTCGGCGCCCGCCCGCTGGCCGTCACTGATAATTTGAATTTCGGCAATCCCGAAAAGCCCGAGATCATGGGCCAGATCGTCAAAGCCATCCAGGGCATGGGCGAGGCCTGTGTGGCCCTCGACTTCCCGGTCGTCTCGGGCAATGTCTCGCTTTACAACGAGACCAACGGCAACGCCATCCTGCCCACACCCGCCATCGGCGCCGTCGGCGTCATCGACCAGTTGGACCAGCGCGTCGGCATCGCCTTCGAGCAGGAGGGCGAGACGGTGCTGGTAATCGGCGCCACGGTGGGCCATCTGGGGGCCAGCATCTATGCCCGAGAGATCGGCGGCACCGAGGCGGGATCGCCGCCGCCCGTGGATTTGGCGGTCGAGCGCAGGAACGGCGATTTCGTGCGCGCCCTGATTACATCGGGCCGTGTCACCGCCTGTCACGATGTGTCTGGCGGCGGATTGCTGGTAGCCGTCGCCGAAATGGCGATGGCGGGCGGCTTGGGCGTCATGTTGGCCGATGCGCCCGAGGGCGCGTTGCCGCACGCTTATTGGTTCGGCGAGGACCAGGCCCGCTATGTGCTGGCCGCCACCACGGCGGAAGCGGCGGCGATTCTGATCGAAGCCGCCCAGGCCGGAATTGCGGGGGCGATGATCGGCACCACCGGCGGCAAGGATGTGCGTTTGGGCGCGGCCAGCATCCCGCTTTCGGAACTGGTGGACGCCCATGAAAGCTGGCTGCCCAACTTCATGAGCGGGGCGGAGGGGAATTAGGGCTCCTCGACGCGCACTGGAAAACGTGCTATATTCGCATCATATTCGATGCTTTATGGATGCGTGGACTATGGACATCACCAAGGACATCCGACCGCTGACCGAATTCAAGCGAGATACCGGTCGTTTCATGTCGCACCTCAAGGAAACGGGCCGCCCCTCGATCCTGACCGTCAACGGCAAGCCGTCGCTGGTCGTCATGGATGCCCAGGCATGGCAGGATATTCAAGATCAGATTGAATATGCCGGCACGGTCACCGCCATCCGCCGAGGCTTGGCCCAAGCCCGCGATGGGCAAGGGACGGATGCGAGGGCTTTCTTCAATCAACTTGATGCGGAGATTAAATGAAGCGGTACAGGGTCATCATCACGCCCTTTGCCGCCGACAACATCCGCCAAGCTTACGAATGGCTTGCCGCCGAAAATCCAGCCTATGCGGCCAAATGGCTGTCGGGCATCCGCGAGAAAATCCTAAGTCTGGAGAATTTGCCAAAATCCCACGCTCTTGCGCCGGAAAGCGAGGCCTTCGATTGCGACATCCGCCAAGCCCTGTATGGGCGCGGGATGCCATGGCGAATCTTCTTCTCCATCGACGGCGAGACTGTGCATGTGCTTCACGTCCGCCACGGCCATCGGGATTATTGGCTGCCGTGAGAGCCGTTTATGGCGATGGGTTCGCGACAATCTGGCTTTCGACCATATCGATGAATTGCTGCGTGGCCGCGATGCTTTCGTCCATGGCCTTGGAAATGACTGAGCCGTAGTCTGTCAGAATTGAGTAATCCGTTTCGTGCTGGGTGTATTCAACATCAATCTCGCCGTCCCAGAGATGATAGGTGTTCCAGAAGGCCGGCCCTTGCTTCATGATTCCCAGGATTTTTTGCTCATCCTCAAATCTCAAATACTCAACCATCGGGTACTTGGTCAGGAAACGAAGCTTGTTTGCGTGGACCCAGACGAAATACCGATGATGGCAATAGCCGCGCCAAGCCGGCGATCCGCCATCGACTCCCCGGCAAACTTCCGCAATCGGCGACGGGGTTTCAAGGAACCCGGCTTTGGCGACACGCGACATCTCGCGGCAAAGCGAAAAGGGGTTGTACATATCCTCGATCACATGGCGGCAATAGACGAAATCGAACTCCTTGTCCTTAAAGGGGAGTTTTTCTGCCGATAGGTCGCAAATGACCAGCCTGTCCTCGGGGATGGTTCCCCAATTGTGCCAGTCCGCGAAAATATCCGTTCGCGGAAAAGGCGCGGCGCCAGGGCCGATTTCAAGGACCCGCGAATCTTTTGGCAAGCGATTGACCAGCCAGTCTGTCAGCCTCGGTATCGACGACCAATATTTGTTGTCGCTTTCAGTTAACTGCAATGTCGGAAGCATGATTCTGACCTTGAATAAACGGCGCATAACGAAAAGACTTCTCGCCGACCTCTTCAACCAATAGCACGAGGTGAAATGCCCTTCAATCTTTCGTCATTTCGCTTCCGGCTGGTTACCCCCCCATCTCGCCAATTACCCACAGCCAGCCTATGGCCAGGGCCAGGCTAAGCAGCGTCATCGGGATACCGGATTTGGCGTGATCGAGAAAGCCTAAGCGCACGCCGACACTTTGCGCCCGCTCGGCGACGATGATATTGGCCAGCGATCCGGTCAGCAGCAGATTGCCCGACAGGGTGGAAATCAGCGCCATGCCGTGCAGGGTTCCGGCTTCCGGCAGGCCGAACAGCGACAGCAGCAGAATCACAGCCGGCACATTGCCGATGCTGTTCGACAGGGCCAGCAGCAGCGGCGTCATGACGCTTAAGGATTCCAGCCGCCAGCCCTGGTCTTTCAACAGCGCCACGCCCGAGGCAGCGATATCCAGTTCGGCGAAAGCGCTGGTGACCACGAACAAACAGGCGATCAGCAGCAACAAATGCCAATCCACCGCCCCGATCATGTCGCGGCTGCTCATCTTGCGGCTGGCCAGCAGATGGGCGGCGATGGCCAGTGCTGCCAGTTCGCGCGGGAAGGGGGTGGCGAAGGCGGCAATCAGCAGCAGCACCGACAACAGGCCCTTGATGGTGGACCAGCGCAGCGCGGGTTCCGGCGGCGGCAACGCCTCGCGGGTTTGATGGGCGAGGCTTCCCCGCCAGCCCACCCAGGTGACGGCGAAAACGCAGATCAGGGCCAGCAGTCCGGGCGCGGCGCAGACGGCCATGAAGCGCCAGAAATCCAGCCCGCCCATCTGGCCGATCAGGATATTCTGCGGATTGCCGATGACGGTGATGGCCGAACCGGCATTGGCCGCCCCCGCCAGAGCGATCAGGAAGGGGCGGGGATCAAGCCCGCGCTCCCTGGTTCCCACGGCCAGGATGGGGGCCATGGCGAAAACCACGATATCGTTGGCAAGCAAGGCTGACAAGCCGCCCGCCACCGCCACGGTCAGGGCCAGCAACAAGGCGGGATGGCCCTGAGCGGCCGTGATCCTTGCCGCCGCATAGCGATAGAATCCGGCGCCCTGGAACTGGGCCGAGATGATCATCAGCCCGAAGAGCAGCAGCAGCGTGGAAAGATCGATGCGCAGGCCCAGGCTATCGACCGGCACCGCGCCAACGGCCAGCAGCACCACGGCGGCCATCAGGGCGATGCCGGTGCGGTCGATCTTCAGGCCCGGCGCGCGGCCCAGCGCCATGCCCAGATAGGTAACCAGGAAAACAAGAAGGATCAGGCTGTCCATGCGCCAATCATAAAGGCGTCTATTCCAAGCGCAACTGCGAGGGCAGGGTTCCGAACCGGGCCAGGAATCTTTCGGAAAAGCGCGATGGCGATTCATAACCGCAGGCGAGAGCGATGTCGGCGATGCTGGCTTCCGACGTCTGCAGCAACATCAGGCCGGTTGAAAGGCGGAGGTCGGACAGGATGGCGCGAAAGCTGGTCTTTTCCTGGGATAGTCTTCGCCGCAGCGAGGATTCGGAAATTCCCAAGGCGTCAGCGGCGTCGGCAGCCGACCAGGGGGCGGCGGGGCGCGATGACAGCAACAGGCGCACGCGCTCGGCGTCGGTTTCCAGGCCGGGGGCGGGCCAGCGGCAGCCGTGATCGGCCAGCAGGATCAAAACCTCGATCAGGCGGCAACGCAGCGCGTCGTCGCACAATGGCCCCTCTTGAAAGCCCTGATGAGCGTGCAGCAGGCTGTTCTTCAGGGCCTGATTGGGCGCCAATCCCTGCCAGGCCGGGCCAGATGCGTCTCTGGCGATGCGGGCGGGATATTGCTGGGCGAAGACTTGCAGCGTTTCCTTGGCGAAGCTGACCACCAGGGCACGGTAACAGCCGCTGGTCGGCGATGGCAGATTGCCCAAATCCACTTCGCAACCGGCCCGCATGGTCAGATAGCTGCCCGCTGCAAGTGGAATGATGCGGTCCGAACGTCCAACTTCCTTGGTTCCCTCCAGAACGAGAATCACCGCGGGTTCGAAGGCGGGAACTGTGCGCAGTTCCTGGGTTCTACGCGCAACGATGACGCCTGCCGCACCTAAGCCTGGCCTGAAGGCCAGATCGCCTTTCAGGTTCGGGCAGGTCTCAAGACTGAATTTCCGTTCCAACATGAACTTTTAATAGCATGTACGGCCGGTCAACGGCCATAGCTGGCGGTCAATGTCGCTTTGGACAAGGTGTTGGCGTTGATGAAGTATCCGGCCATGGCGCCCGAGGCCAGGGCGTCCAGCTCCAGCCGGTCCGTCTTCAGCGCGTGAACCGTGAAGACATAGCGGTGCGGTTTGTCGCCTTGTGGGGGGCAGGCGCCGCCGAATCCCGGAGTTCCGAAGTCGGTTCTTGTCTGCAAAGCCTCTGCCGGAAGCTGCCCGTTGCCAGCGCCTGCAGCCAGGCTGTGCATGCTTGCCGGCAGATTGACAACGATCCAATGCCACCAGCCGCTGCCGGTAGGCGCGTCGGGGTCGTAAGCCGTGATGGCGAAGCTTTTGGTGTCTTTGGGTTCTCCCTGCCAATGCAAGGCGGGTGACTGATTGCCGCCCTGGCAGCCAAAGCCGTTCAGCACCTGCTTTAGCCCCATTGTCTTGCCTTCGGCCATGTCCGGACTGGTCAACTGAAAGTCGCCGGCAAGGGCGGGCGAAGACAACAAGGCGGCGGCGCACAGGGCGAACGTGAATTTCATCTTGAAACATCTCCAAGGGAAGGAAAGCACAAAGACAGGTTAGGGGCTCGGGGCGGGTCTTTCGCGCCCGAAACGCTCGCCCGGTCGCCCATAACGCCCGGATACACTTTGTTACCGAGGACACAAACCCAAGAAACAATCGCTTGATAAGATCGGGCCTCACGCAACGACAGACCGAGACCAGCCATGATCGCCACCCCCTATGCACCCGCCAAGAAATCCTTCCTCGCCACCTATGCCACGGCACTGACAACCGCCATCTTCCTGGTGGTCGGGGTTACCGGGGTGCTGGTCTTTTTTCATATCGGCGACAAGTATCTGAAGGGCGCCCATGAATGGCTGGGAATGGCCTTCGTGTTGGCGGCAGGCTTGCATGTGGCGCGCCACTGGAAAGGGTTCTTGACTCTGATGGCGCAGAAGCGGACCTGGGCGCTGTCGGCGGCTTCGGCCCTGGCTTTGGGCGGCTTCATGCTTTCGGCCTCGCTGGCCCCCACTGGCGGCGGCAATCCGATGAAGGCCATGGTCGATGTCACCGCCAAGGCCCCGTTGGCCAGCCTGGCCCCGGTTCTGGGGGTCGAGCCGGACCAGTTGGTTCAGCGCCTGGAGGCGGGCGGGGTCGAGGTCGCCAGTCTTAAACAACCTCTGGAGGAGATCGCCAAAAGCCAAGGCAAGCCCTTGCCGATGCTATTCGGGCTGATCCTGAAGCCAACGGCCAAGTAGGGCAAATAAGCGATTTTCTCCAGGATCGGGCATGGCTTATATTGCCGGCCATGTCCGATCCCTTCGCCCTTGACGACGATCCTTCGCCCAGTCCGGCCCCGCTTGCGCCCGTTGTCCGCTTTCCCTATCTCGACGGCTTGAATCCCGAGCAGCGCCAGGCCGCCATGGCGACCGAAGGCCCGGTGCTGGTGCTGGCGGGGGCGGGGACCGGCAAGACCCGCGTTCTGACCGCCCGCCTGGCCTATATTCTGGAAAGCGGACTGGCCCAGCCCTGGCAGGTGCTGGCCGTCACCTTCACCAACAAGGCGGCGCAGGAGATGCAGGAGCGGGTGGCCGGGCTGGTCGGGCCGGGGGCGCGTTCCTGCTGGCTGGGCACCTTCCATTCCATCGGCGTCAAGATCCTGAGATCGCATGGCGAGGCGGTGGGGCTGAAATCGAATTTCACCGTGCTGGACGAGGACGACCAGTTGCGCCTGGTCAAGCAGTTGCTGAATGAAGGCAATATCGATCCCAAACGGCTTCCGCCCGCCGCCATCTTACGCGAAATCCAGGCCTGGAAGGATAAGGGGTTGGGGCCCGATCAGGTGCCGGAAAGCGACGATCCCGACAAGCGCCTGATACCCTTGTACCGCCAGTATCAGGAGCGGCTGCAAACCCTGAATGCCGCCGATTTCGGCGATCTGCTGCTGTTGTGCCTGCATCTGTTCCAGAAGAATCCCGAGGCCCTGGCCCAGTATCAGGAACGCTTCCGCTATATCCTGGTCGATGAATACCAGGACACCAATGTGGCGCAATATCTGTGGCTGCGGCTTTTGGCGCAGCGGAGCGGCAATCTGTGCTGTGTCGGCGACGACGACCAGTCGATCTATTCCTGGCGCGGCGCCGAGGTCGATAACATCTTGCGTTTCGAGCACGATTTCCCCGGCGCCCAGGTCATCCGCCTGGAACGCAACTACCGTTCCGGCGAGCATATCCTGGGGGCGGCCAGCGGCTTGATCGCCCACAATGCCGGACGGCTGGGCAAGACCCTGCGTCCCGGGCGCGAGGGCGCTTCCAAAGGTGCGGCCAAGGTCGAGGTGATGGGCCTGTGGAACGGCGAAGAGGAAGCCCGCCAGATCGCCGACCGCATGGTGGCGTTGAAGAAACAAGGCATCGCCTATGCCGAGATGGCGGCGCTGGTGCGGGCCGGTTTCCAGACTCGCGAATTCGAAGAGCGTTTCATTACCATCGGCCTGCCCTACCGCGTGGTCGGCGGACCGCGCTTCTACGAACGTCAGGAAATCCGCGACGCCCTGGCCTATCTGCGCGTGGTGGCGCAGCCCGACGACTCCCTGGCCTTCGAGCGCATCGTCAATACGCCCAAGCGCGGTTTGGGCGACAGCACGCTGCAAATCATCCACAAGCTGGCCCGGGCCATGAACGTCTCGCTGCTGGCGGCTGCGGTCAGTCTGGTCGAGACCGACGAAATCAAACCCAAGGCGAAAGCAAGTCTGAAAGCGGTGCTGGATAATTTCCAGCGCTGGGGCAGTTTGCTGGGCGGCTTGCAGCCCGCCGACCTGGCCCAGCAGGTGCTGGAGGAATCCGGCTATATCGCCATGTGGAAGGCTGACACCGCGCCCGACGCCCCGGGCCGGGTGGAAAATCTGAAGGAATTATATTCGGCCATCGAACCTTTCGAGAGCCTGACCGCCTTCCTGGAACATGTCAGCCTGGTCATGGAAAACAATGCCGGTCAGGATGCCGACAAGGTGACGCTGATGACGCTGCACGGCGCCAAGGGATTGGAATTCGACGCCGTCTTCCTGCCGGGCTGGGAGGAGGGCTTGTTTCCCCATCCCCGCGCGCTGGATGACCAGGGCGAGCGAGGGCTGGAAGAGGAACGCCGATTGGCCTATGTCGGCATTACCAGGGCCAGGAAGCTGGCGGTGATTTCCTATGCCGGCGAGCGGCGCGTCTATAATCAGTGGGTGCATCCGGCCCCTTCCCGCTTCATCTCCGAATTGCCCGAGGCGCATATCGAAAATCGCGGCATGAAGGGGCTTGATGTCGCGCGCGATTTCGCCGAAACCGGCGCCGGCTGGGGCCAGCGCTTCGGCAAGCGCGCCAGCCAAACGCAGCCCTTCACGCCCAAATCGGACGCCGGATTCCTGGAAGGCGACCGCGTCTTTCACGAAAAATTCGGCTATGGCCGGGTGCTGGATGTCGATGGCACCAGGCTGGACATCCTGTTCGACAAGGCGGGCGCCAAGAAAGTGGTCGATAGTTTCGTGAGGAAGGCATGACGGCGATAGTGACGGATTGGTGGCGCGTGGCCCTGGTGGTCCCGGAAGGCAAGGCGGCCGGTTTCGAGGAAGCGCTGGATGCGCATGCCGAAATCGTGTCGCGCTTCGGAGCTGATGGACAAGACGAGGGCGATGGCGGACTGTGGGTCGTCGAAGGCTTGTCGCGCCATCCCATCCTGCGCCCCGAAGTGCTGGCCGCTGTTTCGGCGATGGCGGCAGCTTATGGCATCGAGACGCCGGACCTGGAATTCGGACGCCTTCAGCAGCAAGACTGGCTTTCCTTGAATCTGGCTTCTTTTCCGCCCATCCGGGCCGGGCGCTTTTATATTCACGGTTCGCACATCACCGCAGCGCCGCCGCACAGCGCGATTGCCCTCAGGGTCGATGCCGGCACCGCCTTCGGTTCCGGCGAACATGCCAGCACCAAGGGCTGCCTGCTGGCGCTGGATGGCCTGGCTAGGCAGGGACGTCTGGGCAATGTGCTGGATGTCGGCTGCGGCTCGGGCATTCTGGGCCTGGCGGCGGCCAAGCTGTGGCGCGGCCAGGTGCTGGCCTCCGACATCGACCCCGAAAGCGTTCGCGTCGCCCGGGTCAATGCCAGCGACAATCGGGTCGGCCAATTCGTCACCGCCGTCGAAGCCACGGGCTATCGCCATGCCCTGATCGCCAGGCGCGCCCCCTATGACCTGATTTTCGCCAACATTCTGGCCCGCCCCTTGGTTCGCATGGCTGCCGATCTGAACGCACACCTGAAGCCGGGCGGGGTGGCCATTCTGGCCGGCCTTCTGGAGCGCCAGGAACGGATGGTGCTGTCGGCCCACCGGATGCAGGGACTCAGTCTCGAACGCCGCTTGCTGATCGACGGCTGGGCCTGTCTGCTGCTTAGAAAAAGAATCGGCGGTTGATTTCGGCGGCAATGTCGCTGGCGGCGTTGAGGGGCTTTTGCGGCCTGGAATGCGGCTGCTCGCCCAGGGGACAGGCATAGGCCTTCTCATACAAATCCTTGTGCAGGCGCGCATGCTTGGCGCCGACGAAACCGGGCGGCGCGAAGATATGAACCGGCGCGCCGCTAAAGCAGGCCTCGCAGGCCATGGACACCGAATCGCCGGTGACCACGATGGCGTCGGCCAAAGCCAGATAGCCCAGATAGGGATTGTCGGTCCCGTGTCCGTCGAACAGGGCGTTGGGCGGCGACAGCCTGGCCGTCAAGGCGGCCCAGGCATGGTGCGGCGTGCGCCGGCTGCCCGAGACCAGCAGGCTGCCGCCCGAGCGCTGTCGCAGCGCTTCCACCTCGTCGCCCAGCCTTGCCGCCGTGGCGTCGTCGAAGGAACGTTTGTGCGTGGCTCCGCCCACCAGCAGGGCCAGATAAGGCCGGGGCAGATGGGCCAGAAGCGGTTGCCAATCCCTTGCCGCCGCTTCCAGCTTTTCCTGGGTCAGGCGATGCGGAGCGCCGGTGATGCGGATTTGGTTGGGGGCGTCGGCATGGGCGTCATGCAGCGGCAGGGCGATCAGGTCGAACTGTAGCGCCCCCGGACCGGGATGCATGATCTGCACGATTTTCGTTTGGCCGGCGCTGCGCCGCTTGATCCAGCGGGCCAGGGGAGCCGTGCGCCGCCCCGCGGCGATGACCAGACGCGGCCAGGGCGGCTGCAGTTGACGGCGGGTTTCGGTGGCGACGCCGATCCGGCTGGCGCCCCGCATCAGGTTGGGCAGGCCGGCGAAATGCGTATAGAGGACCGGCTTGACCTCGAAGGCCTGGCCCAGCGCCTCGGCCACGCCCAAAGCCTGGTTGGCATGTCCGGCGGCGGTGTCGGCGAGGACCCAGACGGTCATGCGCGCTTTCCCATCTTGGACAGGCGTTGATTGGGGGTGATGATGTCGGGATCGGTCTTGATGTGCAGCAGGGCGGCCCGGCCCGCTTTCATCGCTCGCTTGAAGGCGGGCTCGAATTCTTCCGTTGTCGTGACCGTGGCGGCGAAGGCGCCGAAGCTTTCGGCCCAGGCCGCGAAGTCGGGATTTTGAAGGTCGGTCGCCACCACCCGCCCGGGATGGCGCTTTTCCTGATGCATGCGGATGGTGCCGAACATGGCATTGTCGAAGACCAGGATGATGGGCTTGGCCTGGTATTGCATGGCCGTCGCCAGTTCCTGGCCGGTCATCAGCGACCCGCCGTCGCCGACGAAAGAGACGACGCATTTGTCGGGTTCGGCCATCGAGGCGGAGATGCTTGCCGGAATGCTGTAGCCCATGGCTCCGCAAGTGGGACCGAGCAGACGGCGGCTTCCAAAGGTCAGGAAACGTTGCGGCCAGCCGGCGAAATTGCCGGCATCGACGGTCAGAATGGCGTCCTTGGGCAACAATCTTTCCAGAACCTCCATGGCGATTCCGGCATCGAAGGCGCCGCCGGTGGGACGCGGCCTGGCCCAGGTTTCCCGGTCGGCACGCAGTTGTTTCGTCCAATCCGTCCAGGCCGGCTTTTTTGGGGCCGGCAAACCGGCGAAGGCTTGGGCGAAGGAATCCGGCGTGGCGTTGACGGCCAGATCGGCGTGGAAGACCTTGCCCAGTTCAGCGGCTCCGGCATGGACATGGATGACGGTTTGCCCTTGCTTGGGCAGTTGATAGGCCTGGCTGGCGATTTCGCCCAGGCGCGTGCCGAGCAGGAACAGCAAATCGGCTTCCATCGCCGCCTTGAACAGTTTGGGATCGGGACCGATGCCGAGATCGCCGGCAAAGCAGGGATGGTTTCCCGAGATCAGATCCTGGCGGCGGAAGGGAACGGCCACCGGCAGTTTCCAGGCCTTGGCCAATTGGGCCAGCGCGGCCTTGCCGTCATCCGTCCAGGAACTGCCGCCGGCGATCACAAGCGGGCGTTTGGTCGCCTTCAGAACAGCCGCCGTCTTGGCAAGTGTTTCCGGCAAAGTTTGGGGCTTGAAGGGGGGCAGGGCCTTGGCCCGGGGCAGGACGGCTTCCTCGCGCAGCAAATCTTCGGGCAGGGCCAGCACCACCGGGCCGGGGCGGTCGGATTCCGCCAACTGAAAGGCGTGGGCCAGCATCGAGGGCAGATGGGCGATATCCTCGACCCTGGCCGCCCATTTGCACAAGGGCGCGAACATGGCGGCGAAATCGACTTCCTGGAAGGCCTCGCGGCCATAGAAATCGCGCCCCACATCGCCCAGCAGCAGAACCAGGGGGGTCGAATCTTGCATCGCCGTATGGACGCCGATGACGGCGTTGGCGGCCCCCGGCCCCCGGGTAGCCAGGACGACGCCGGTCTTGCCGCTCAGCTTGGCATCGGCCTCGGCCATGAAGGCGGCCCCGCCTTCCTGGCGGCAGGAAACGGTCTTGATTTTCGAGCGGTACAGACGATCTAGGATGGGCAGATAGCTCTCGCCGGGGACGCAGAAGACATGCTCGACCCCCTGGGCAAGCAGTTGATCGACCACGATATGTCCGCCGGTGCGGGCCTTTTTTGTCATGTCCCAGGCTTAGAACGTTGCGTAACAGGCGTCAAGCCGCCAAGATGTCGCCCCCTTTGGAAGAAATGGATAGGTCCTATGCGTAAACTGATGGCCAGCCTGCTTTTCGCCGCCCTTGCCGTCTCGCCCGCCCTGGCGGCGGACGACAAGCTTTCCCCCAAGCAGATCATCGAGATCAAGAAGATCATCCGCGAAACGCTGATGGAAAATCCCGAAGTGATCGCCGACGCCATCCAGGCGCTTGAGGAAAAGCAGCGCCTCGAGGCCGAGAAGGAAAGCAAGAAGGCGATGCAGGAGCGCAAGAAGGACGTCTTCGACGATCCCAACACGCCGGTCGGCGGCAATCCCAAGGGCGACGTGACGCTGGTCGAGTTCTTCGACTACCGCTGCGGCTACTGCAAAAGCGTGCATGAATCGGTGATGCGCGTCGTCAAGGAAGACGGCAAGGTCAAGCTGGTCTACAAGGAATTGCCGGTCCTGGGCGCCGAATCGGTCTATGCCGCCAAGGCGGCCCTGGCCGCCGCCAAGCAGAAGAAATATGTCGAATTCCAAGACGTGATGATGCGCCATCGCGGCGCCTTCAACGAGGAAAGCGTGATGGCGATGGCCAAGGAAGTGGGCCTGGATGCCGACCGTCTGAAGAAGGACATGAACGCCCCCGACATCACCAAGCTGCTGCAGGCCAATATGGAACTGGCGGAAACGCTGGGCATTCGCGGAACGCCGGGCTTCGTGATGGGCGACCGCATCGTTCCCGGCGCCGTGCCCGAAGCCAGCCTGCGCCAGTGGCTGGCCGACGCCCGCACCAAGAAGATGAAGTAATCTACTTCAAATCTCTTATCGTCGCCGACATTTCGTCGGCGGTCTGAAAGACCTTGCTGGCCATGGTGTAGGCCTTCTGGGTGATGATCATGCGGGTGAATTCGTCTTCCAGCACCACGTTCGACTGTTCGACGGCGTTGGCGGTCCAGGTCGTCAGGGCTTCGTCGTTGACGCCGGTGGCGCGCACCACGATGTCGCCGGCATTCTCGTCATAGGCCCAGCGCGTGCCCGACAGCGCCATCAACTGGTTGGGGGCGTTGAAGGTGGCGACGGGAATTTGATAAAGCTGGCGGGTTTCGTTGTTGGAATAGGCGCCGACGAAGAAGCCGTCATTGGTGAAATAGGCGTCGCGCAGATAGCCGTTGACGTTGCCGTTCTGGTCGTAATTGTAGATCACGCTGTCGCCGGCAAACTGGGTCAGGCCCGACAGGTCGATGGAGACGGTCGAATCGGTCACCGGCGTGGCCGTCGAGGCCGCCGTCACCGACGAGGTGTAGTTGACGTCGTTCCACTGAATGGTGGTATCGACGAAGAAGTCGCCGCCAGCGCCCGCCGGCACAACCGTGGTCAAGCGCCCATCGCCGTCGAAGGTCAGGGTATAGGGGCCGCCAGCCGCCGTGCCCGAGGTGCCGTTGGTGCCCAGCGTGAAGTCAAGCGTCCACACATTGTCCTGCACGGGGTCGGGCGTCAGGACGAAATTGATCTGATCGCTTAGATAGTCGGTGACCCCGGAATCGGGATTGTCGACCGCCTTGTAGGCGGGAATGTTGAAAGTGAAGGTGTCGGACTTGTCGATATTGGAATCGATATTGGCCCTCAGCACCATCGTGCTGGTGGCCTGTCCGGCCGAAAGCGTGTAGGGATCGGTGCGGATGGCCGACAATCCGGTCAGGGTGCTGGCCGGCGTGAATGCGCCGGTGGTGGCGTCGGCGGCGAAGGCCAGCAGATATTGGCCGTCCGGCGTCGCCAGATAGGTCGGCTGCAGATTGGCCGACGGCGGCTCGGCGCCGCGTGACGTCGTGTTGTTCCAGGTGTCGTTGTAGGAAACGCTGTAGGTCGTCGCCGTGGCGGCGGTCGTCGTGCTGGTCGTTGCCGCCGAATTATCGACCTGCCACATGAAACTGCCGGCGCGCCCGAACGTATAGTCGGTCATGCTGGACGGCATGCCGGCCTGGTTGCTGAGGATGAACATGCCCTGGCCGTTGATGGCCATGTCCAGATTGCCGCCGGTGCCCAGGATCGTGCCCTGACGATCGACGGCTTGGCGCGTCGCCTTGTCAACGCCGAAAATGTCCCAACCGGGATAGCTTTCGGACAGCGAGGTCTTGAACAAATCCTCGGTCTTCTTGTAACCCGCCGTATTGATGTTGGCGACGTTCTGACCGATGACGTTCATGGCATGACTTTGCGCCATCATGGCGGTCATGCTGTTGGTGAAGGCGCCCCATAACATGGTCCGGCTCCTGGTTGAGGTAATTCCTGACCAGTCCGCAGCAAGCCCCGTGCCAGCCGCGACCGGGAAAAAAGAACAGTCATTTCAAATGCCGCAAATGGGGGAGGCTGGGCAGGGTCTTCCGGTTCGGGCAAATTTTGCCGGGTTGTTCCCGTCGCCTGGGCAGATGTCTATTCGCACAAAGGCGCTTTCGGATCAAAACCGGCCAGAAAGGCCTTTGCGGCCAGTCGATGGCCCTCGGCATTCCAGTGAAAATCGCCGGGAATGAAGTAGCGGGCCAGGGTCTCGCGCGGCGCACCTTCGGTAAAGGCCGGAAACAGGCTGACAAACTGCGCATCGTGATTTTTGGCCCATTCATGCCAGTAATCCTGGTGACGGACCGCCTGCGGGTCTTTGAAAATCTGGTCCGGCCAGGGATAGACGGCAACGGTCAGCGCTATTCCATGGCGTTTCAGAAGGTCGGACAGCCGATCCATGTTGGCCGTGGCTTTGGCACGGCCCCCTTCTCCATATTCGGCCCAGGCCTCGTCGTCGTAAGTCCAGCGGCTGGCCTTATGCGGCACGGTGGCGAATTCCATCATGTCGGCGGTCTCGACCTGCCAGAACGACTTTTCGAAGGCCTTGGCGGTTTGATAGCGCCGTTTCAAATCCTTGCGCACATAGGCCAGACGGTCGCGGATCAGCGTGAACACCCGGGCGGTAAGCGAGTGGTCGCGCAGGAAATGCCCGAACCGTTCCATGGTCGAGGGCGGCTCGGGGTCCGGAACGATCAGATTGCCGTCGGAATCTTCGGGATAAAGGTCAATTTCATCGCGGATGTCCGAGATATCGATGAATACGACGACGCGTTCGGTCTTAAGACCCACGGTTTCAATCAGGTGTCGCGCCTTGCGCCAATAAACCGAAGGGGCATAGCCGCCGACGCCGGCGTTCAGAACCTCGATTCCCTTGCAGGCGACCTGCCCGGCGATTTGTCCAGCCATGCCTGTGGGGAAGTCGAAGCCGATCCCCTCGGTGAAGGAATCCCCCAACAGCAGCCAGCGTCCCTTCTGCCGGGCTAGATCGATGGCTCTGGGCGCGGCATCCTTGAACCCCAGCGCGTTGGTGGCGTAGCTGTAACGTACGGGTCCCCAGGCTTCGACGATCTCGCGCATCGGCGCGATGTCGTGATGGTGCGTTTCCGAGCGCAGGCGGTGGTCATTGGTCGGATAGGTTTCGCGCCAGAACGGCAGATACGAATCGGCGGCATAGGCGAGCAGAACGTCCAGGACAACCGTGTAGGCGATGACCAGCAGGACATTCTTGCGCTTGATCATTGGATATCCGCGCTTCCGTTATCTGCCTGGTTTCAGAGAATCAGATGAAATACGCCTTCAAGGGGGCGAAGCCGTTGAAGCCGATCGAGGAGTAGGTGGTGGTGTAGGCGCCGGTCGACAACAGCTCGATCTTGTCGCCGACCTTGAGGTCGAGCGGCAATTGGTAGCCCGCCTTTTCGTAAAGAATGTCGGCGGAATCGCAAGTCGGGCCGGCCAGGACCACGGGGCCGGTTTCGCAGCCGTCATGCGGCGTGCGGATGCGGTATTTGATGGCCTCGTCCATGGTCTCGGCCAGGCCGCCGAACTTGCCGATGTCCAGATAGACCCAGCGGGCCTCGTCCTCGGCGTAGCTTTTCTTCGAAATCAGCACCACCTCGGTCTGAATGATGCCGGAATCGCCGACCAGCGAGCGACCGGGCTCGATGATCATGGCCGGCAGGCGGTTGCCGAAATGATGGGTCATCGCCTTCATCACGGCATCGGCATAGGCGTCGATCTCATCGACGTCGGTGCGATAGCGGGCCGGAAAGCCGCCGCCCAGATTGACCATCTTCAATTCGATGCCGGCTTCGTTCAGCGCCGTGAACAGCATGGCGGCGCGCCCGACCGCGACGTCCCACTGGGCCAGATCGGTCTGTTGCGAGCCGACATGGAACGAGACGCCGTACGGGTCGAGGCCCAAGTCGCGGGCCTGGATCAAGAGGTCGCGGGCCATCTCGATCTCGCAGCCGAATTTCCGCGACAGCGGCCAATCGGCGCCGGAATTATCGACCAGGATGCGGCAGAAGACTTTCGAGCCGGGGGCGGCCTGGGCCAACTTGTCCAACTCGGCCCGGCTGTCGAAGGCGAACAGGCGAACGCCCCGCGCAAAGGCGGCTTCGATGTCGCGCTGTTTCTTGATGGTGTTGCCAAAGGACAGGCGCGCCGGATCGGCCCCGCAGTCAAGACACTGGTCGATCTCGGTCAGGCTGGCGGTGTCGAAGTTCGAGCCCATCCCGGCCAGCATCGAGACGATCTCGGGCGCGGGATTGGCCTTGATGGCGTAATAGATTTCGGCGATCGGCAGCGAGCGCTTCAACGCCTTGAAATTCTCGGCGACGACGTCGAGATCGACGATCAGGCAAGGCGTCTCGGGCCGCTGTTCGGCCAGGAAACGGGCTATTTTCTGGGTCATCGGCGACGCCCCCCAAGACCCCGCTTGGGAAAAAAGCGGACAGAGCAAGGGACCGCAATCCGGGCCAGGCCGGAACGGCTGCGGGGGGCATAATGATGATTAGGCGCGTCGCCGCGCTTCATCTCGGACATGGTCACATCCTCACAAGTTGCCGTTGGCGACAAGTAAGAACACAACAACGTCGTTGCTTAACCTTCCGAGATTGCCCGTGGGCCAGAGGCACGTGCGCGTATGCGTCTATAGCCGCTATATACGCGAATTGGGCGGGAAGAAAAGAGAAAATTTTACGTCAGCCCCATTTTTTTGCCGCTCCCGCCTTCCGCCCCGGCACGAAAGGGCGCGGTCGGGCGGGCTATTTCTTGCCGGACTGGGCCATGAAATCGTCGATCTGGCGCTGCAGCCCCTCGATCTTGGTCTGCAGATCGGAGAGCGCCTGCGTTCCCTTCTCGCCGACGGCGGGCAGGCTGGGCGCGTTGGCCGACATGCCCTGAATGGCCTCGGCGTTCTGCTTCATAAAGGGCGCCCACATCTTCATGGCATTCTCGAAGAAAGCCATGTTCTGGTTGCCGACATCATCAAGGCGTCCGAAGGGGAACAAGGGGCCCCAGGCGTTTTGCAGCATGTTGCGGAACTGCTCTTGGTTGCGGGCGAAGCTTTGCATGCTGACTTCCAGATAGCGCGGCACCAGATGCTGCAGATTGTCGCCGTAAAAGCCGATGAGCTGGCGCAAAAAGCCGATCGGCAGCAGATTCTGCCCGCCCTTGCCCTCTTCCTCGACGATGATCTGGGTCAGGACCGAGCGGGTGATGTCCTCGCCGGTCTTGGCGTCGAAAACCTGAAAATCGACCCCGTCCTTGACCATCTGGCACAGATGGTCGAGCGTGACGTAGCTGGAAGTGGCGGTGTTGTAAAGCCGCCGGTTGGCGTATTTCTTGATGGTGACGGGGGCGCTGGCTTCGGTCGCAGAATCGGACATGATCTTTCCTTTCCGGGGGGCGGAAGGCCCAGAATTTCTGGGATTATCCTAATCGACCCCTCGCCGCAGTGCAAAAGCTCTTTCGCGGTCGCGGGAGGGGGGCTGCAAAGCCCTTTCCCGGGCACCTGAATTGAGGGATAGTCTAGCCATGAGCGACACACCGCCCAAGGACGAAAAGCCCGGCCCCGACCTGCAGGAGCTGGCCAAGCGCTATCTTGACCAGTGGAACCGGCAGATGGGAGCCATGGGCAGCGATCCGGCCCTGGCCAAGGCCATGGCCGAGGCCTTCGCCAGAAGTTACGAGGCCATGAGCCAGGGCATGGCCGTCTTTGCGCAAGGCGTCATGAAAACGGGAGAGGCCCATGCCCCGCAATCCGCGCGCCCAAGGCCCCAGACCGCTGGTGCTGCATCTGGCGGTGCAGATGGCCAGCTTGCTGGGCTCGCTGGCCGCCTTGCCGCTCTTGAAAAACGCGTCGCCCAGCTTGAAGGGGCCGCTCTCAAGCCTGGGCCCGGAACTCGCCGCCGCAAACCTCGAGGCGCTGCATAAGGCGGTTCTGGCCGAGGCCGACCGCCAGATCCAGGATTTCTTGCAAGGCGTTCTGGCCTGGCAGGGCAATCCCTATCATCGTCCGCTGGCCGATCCGCCGGTTCTATTGACCGAAGGCACGACAAGGCTTCTGGATTACGGAGGCACGGGCCGGTTGGGCGCCGTGCTGCTCATCCCCTCGCTGGTCAACCGGGCTTATATCCTCGATCTCGCCCCGGGCCGCAGCCTGGCCCGCTTTCTGGCCTTGCAGGGGCATCGGGTCTTTCTGATCGATTGGGACCAGCCCGGCGAAGCCGAGCGCGATTTCGGCCTGAGCGACTATATCGCGGGCCGGCTCGAGCGGGCCTTGCGGGTCTGCGTGCGGGCCCATGGCTCGAAACTGGCGCTGGCCGGCTATTGCATGGGCGGTTTGCTGGCCCTGGCCCTGGCCCAGCGCCGGCCCGAGGCGGTTTCCAGGCTGGCCCTGCTGGCCGCCCCTTGGGATTTCCATGCCGGCAAGGCCGAGCAGGCCCAGTTGCTGGCCAGTCTGAAGCCCGTTCTCGAGCCCTTGCTGGAGGCTTTGGGCGAAATGCCGCTCGACATGCTGCAGGCCCTGTTCGCCGCCCTCGATCCCGATCTGGCGCCGCGCAAGTTCCGCGCCTTCGCCCATCTGGCCAAAGAATCGCCCGAGGCTCAGGCCTTCGTCTCGCTGGAAGACTGGGCCAATGACGGCGTGCCGCTGACCAAGAAGGTGGCCCAGGAAACCCTGTTTGGCTGGTATGGCGACAATCGGCCTTTCAAAGGGACATGGGAGATCGCGGGCTTGGCCGTGAAGCCGCAGGAAATCGCCTGCCCGGCGCTGGTGGCGGTGCCGGGCCAGGACCGCATCGTGCCGCCGGCCTCGGCCCGGGCGGTTTTCAGCCAACTGCCCAAGGCCCGGCTGCTGGAAGTGGCCGCCGGCCATATCGGCATGATGGTCGGCAAAGGGGCCGAGGAGAAGCTGTACCGGCCACTTTCAGATTGGCTTCAAGCCTCATGGTGAGGAGCCGCGATGGCGGCGTCTCGAACCATGAGGCCTCATCCTTCGAGACGCTTCGCTCCTCAGGATGAGGCGGACGGAAACAAACCCTTAAGTCCCTCGGCCGAAGCGGCGCAGACGCCTTTCTCGGTAATCAGCGCCGTCACCAGACGGGCCGGGGTAACGTCGAAGGCCGGATTGGCGACCGGGCTGCCCATGGGCGTCACCTGCACTTTCATGATCCGGCCATCATCCGTTCGGCCCTGCAGATGGCTGACCTCTTCGCCGTTGCGCTCTTCGATGGGGATATCCTTGACCCCGTCTTCCAGCGTCCAGTCGATGGTCGGGCTGGGCAGCGCCACATAGAAGGGCACCTTGTTGTCATGCGCGGCCAGGGCCTTCAAATAGGTGCCGATCTTGTTGCAGACATCGCCCCTGGCTGTGGTGCGGTCGGTGCCGACGATGCACAGATCGACCAGGCCATGCTGCATGTAATGGCCGCCGGCATTGTCGACGATGACGGCGTGCGAGACGCCATGGCTTTTCAGCTCCCAGGCGGTCAGGCTGGCGCCTTGGTTGCGCGGGCGCGTTTCATCGACCCAGACATGGACGGGGATTCCGGCGTCATGGGCGGCATAGATGGGGGCGATGGCGGTGCCCCAATCCACCGTCGCCAGCCAGCCGGCGTTGCAATGGGTGAGGATATTGACGCGGCCTTGCTTGCCCTTGGCCTCCCAGGCTTTCTGGATCAGAGCCAAGCCGTTGCGCCCGATGGCGGCATTGATGTCGACATCCTCGTCGCAGACAGCTGCCGCCTCGGCCCAGGCAGCTTCCGGGCGCATGCCGCGATGCACCGGCGTCAGGCGCGCTTTCATGCGATCCAAGGCCCAGCGCAGATTGATGGCCGTGGGGCGGGTTCCCAGCAGCGAGGCATAGGCGTTCTCGAGACCGGCATCCGAGGAATCGTCATTCATCGCCATGGCCATTCCATAGGCCGCCGTGGCGCCGATGAGCGGCGCTCCGCGCACCAGCATTTCCATGATGGCGTGCGCGGCCTCTTCCATCGTCTCCAGGCGCACGGTCACGAATTCGTGCGGCAGGCACGTCTGGTCGATGATCTCGACGGCCTGACCGGCGGGAGCGGGCCAGATGGTGCGGTAAGGGGTGCCGTTGATTTTCATTTCCCCAACACCCTTCCCGCCACGGCATCCAATTTCGCCAGCAGCGCCGGGTCGCGCTTGTCTTGCGCGGTGATCAGGGCGAAGTCGAGCGCATGGTCGCAGCCCTTGGGGCAGGCGCTGGGCCGGTCCTTCAGCTTGGGAGCGACATGACGGACCAGTTCGCGGGCCTTGTCGGCGTTTTCCAGCAGCACCTTGACGATGGCGTCGACCGTGACGTGATCGTGGTCGGGATGCCAGCAGTCATAGTCGGTGACCATGGCGATGGTGGCGTAGCAGATCTCGGCCTCGCGGGCCAATTTGGCTTCCGGCATATTGGTCATGCCGATGACATGGGCCCCCCAGGAGCGGTAAAGGATGGACTCGGCCAGGGTCGAGAATTGCGGCCCTTCCATCACCACATAGGTGCCGCCGCGCTGATGCGGGATGCCCAGTTCGCGCAGGGCTTCCTGGGCGCAATCGCCCAATCGTCCGCAGACCGGATGGCCAAGACCGACATGGGCCACGCAGCCGGTGCCGAAGAAGGATTTGACGCGGGCGAAACTGCGGTCGATGAACTGATCGACGACCACGAAGGTGCCGGGCGGCAGGTCTTCGCGCAAAGACCCCACGGCGCTGACCGACAGGATGTCGGTGACCCCGGCCCGTTTCATGGCGTCGATATTGGCCTGATAGTTCAGTTCCGACGGCGGAATGCGATGGCCGCGCCCGTGCCTTGGCAGGAAGACCAGTTTCTGGCCGTCCAGCTCGGCGAACAGCAGTTCGTCGGAGGGCTCGCCCCAGGGCGTGTCGATATGCCGCCATTGGGGATTGACGAGGCCGGGGATGTCATAGACGCCGCTGCCGCCGATGATGCCAAGCACGGTTTCCTTCATGGTCTTGATCTCCAGAAACGAAAAGGCCGCCAGGGTTCCCCCGGGCGGCCTAATTCTTACCTTATTTCTTTCCTCAAGGCGATGGGGTTGCCCGCGCGTTTTACGCGCCAACCGCAAATTTTGCGGCCGTCGATTTGAGGATCATCAATGCACGTCGGCCCAGATCTTGCGCTTCAGCGCATAGAACAGGCCGGTCAGGACCAGAAGGAAGATCAGGGTTTTCAGGCCCATGCTCTTGCGCTCGTCCAGTTCCGGCTCGGCCGCCCAGTTCAGGAAGGCCACGACGTCCATGGTCAACTGATGGCTGGTGGCCTTGGTGCCGTCGGCATAGGTGACCAGATCGTCCGAGATCTGGGGGGCCATGCCGATCTGGTTGCCAGGGAAGATCTTGTTGTAGTTCATGCCGTCATTGAGCTTGTAGTCGGCCGGAGCGTCCTCGAAGCCCATCAGCAGGCTGTAGACATAGTCGGGGCCGCCGGCGCGGGCCTTGGTGATCAAGGACAGGTCGGGCGGCAGGGCGCCGTTGTTGGAAACGCGGGCCGCCTGATCGTTGGCGAAGGGCGGGATATAGCGGTCCGAAAGCTTGCCCGGACGGTTGAACATCTCGCCTTCGTCATTGGGGCCGTCCTTGACCTCGCGCTCGCCGGCCACGGCCTTGGCTTCATCTTCGCTAAGACCGATCTCCTTCAGATTGCGATAGGCGACCAGCTTCAGTCCGTGGCAGTTGCTGCAGACCTCGTGGAAGATCTGGAAGCCGCGCTTCATCTGCGCCTTGTCATAGGCGCCGAACAGGCCGTCCCAGCTCCAAGATTGCTTGTCGAGATGAGCGCCGCCCGAGGCCAGGGCCGGAGCCGAGGCCAGGCCGAAGGCAAGTGCTGCCGGAATAAGAACGTTGCGCAACATTATGCCTTCTCCTTCAGAACGCTGGCGCTGATGCTGGCCGGCAGGGCCAAGGGCTTTTCCAGCCGGCCCAGAAGCGGCAACACCACCAGAAGATGGAAGAAATACCAAGCGGTGGCGGCCTGACCGATGGGAATGTAATTGCCCTCGGCGGGCTTGCCGCCGATCCAGCCCAAGACGACGCAGTCGGCCAGGAACAGCCAGAAGAACCATTTGAAGACGGGGCGGAAGCGGCCGCTTTTCACCTTGCTGCTGTCCAGCCAGGGTAGGGCGAACAGCACCAGGATGGCGCCGAACATGGCGATCACGCCGCCCAGCTTGTCGGGAATGGCGCGCAGGATGGCGTAGAAGGGCAGATAGTACCATTCCGGCACGATATG
Organism: Rhodospirillales bacterium; assembly: GCA_016215555.1. Taxonomy (GTDB): domain Bacteria; phylum Pseudomonadota; class Alphaproteobacteria; order Rhodospirillales; family WMHbin7; genus WMHbin7. The sequence goes on from JACRJC010000040.1 coordinate 76,837, forward strand.
CGGCGGCGTCACCATCGGATTGGCCGGGATGTAATTGTCAGGTTCGCCGAAGAAGTTGGGGGCGAAGAAGACGAAGCCCAGGAAGACGACCATGAAGACGCCGACCCCGAACAGATCCTTGATCGTGTAGTAGGGGTGGAAGGGGATGGTGTCCTGCGGCCCCTTGATCTCGATGCCCGAGGGATTGCTGGACTTCGAGGTGTGCAGCGCCACCAGATGCAGGAAGACCAGGGCGAAGATGACGAAGGGCAGCAGATAATGCAGCGAGAAGAAGCGGTTCAGCGTCGGATTGTCGACGGCGAAGCCGCCCCACAGCCAAGTGACGATGAAATCGCCGACCACCGGCACCGCCGAGAACAGGTTGGTGATGACGGTGGCACCCCAGAAGCTCATCTGGCCCCAAGGCAGAACATAGCCCATGAAGGCGGTGGCCATCATGGCCAGATAGATCAGCAGGCCGATCCACCACAGAATCTCGCGCGGGGCCTTGTAGGAACCGTAATACATGCCGCGGAAAATGTGGATATAGACGCAGATGAAGAAGAACGAGGCGCCGTTCATGTGCAGATAGCGCAACAGCCAGCCGTAATTGACGTCGCGCATGATGCGCTCGACCGAATCGAAGGCCATGCTGGTGTGGCCGGTATAGTTCATGGCCAGGACGATGCCGGTCATGATCATGATGACCAGGGCGAACAGGGCCAGGGAGCCGAAATTCCACCAGTAGTTCAGATTCTTGGGCGTGGGATAGGACGAGGTCGAATGCTCCAGCACGGTGAACAGCGGGATGCGCTCGTCGATCCACTTGATGATCTTGTTGTCGAAAGCAGGGGCGCTCATGAGCCTTTATCCTTTTTTCTTTAGCCGATACGGATCGATGTATCGGTGAGGAAGGTGTATTTGGGAACGGGCAGGTTCAAAGGAGCGGGTCCCTTGCGGATGCGTCCCGAAGTGTCGTAGTGCGAGCCGTGGCAGGGGCAGAACCAGCCGCCGAAATCGCCGCGCGGATCAGCCGCCTTCTGGCCCAGCGGAATGCAGCCCAGATGGGTGCAGACGCCGATCAGGATCAGCCATTGGGCCTTCTGGACGCGGTCCTTGTCGGCCTTGGGGTCGCGCAGATCGGCCATCGGCGTCTCTTCGGCGGCCTTGACCTCGTCGGCGGTGCGATGGCGCACGAAGACCGGCTTGCCCTGCCAGGTGACGGTGACGGCCATGCCCTCGGCGACCTTGGACAGATCGACTTCGGTGGTCGACAGGGCCAGCGTGTCGGCGGCGGGGTTCATGCTGTGCACGAACGGCCACAGGGCCAGGGCGGTGCCTACGGCGCCAACGGCGGAAGTGGCGATCAGGAGGAAGTCGCGGCGCGATTCGCCCTGGGAGGAGCCGCTGGGGGCGGCGGAGATGGAATGAGACGACATCAGTTTCCCTCGGTTCAAGGCCAGGCCGGGCGGGTCGGATTCCGACCCCGAGGCGATGGCGCGTATAACCCTACGAATTCTCGAGCAAACCCGAAAACAACGAAATAGCCCGCCCCGGCCCACACTCCCCTTGCGGCCGTTCAAGGATTTCGGACCGAAGCGTATACCCGAAGCGGGTAGGATTGGAAAGGCAGAAATACCGGGAATGAGCGGTATATCGGAAAAAGCTGAAGGATCAAAGCGGGCCAAGCATGGGCTTTTTCCTTGTCATCTGGACGAATTCGGGAACATAGTTGTATAGTACAACTATATGGCAGGCTGTATGATTGATCGTCAGCGAAAAGCCCTGATCGAACCCCTGCGAGCCGCCTCGCGCCTGCTGGTTCGCGAGTTGGGCTTCATGGGCGGCACTTTGGCGGGCACCCGGCATCCGCCGTCCGCCGTCCATGCGCTGATCGAAATCGGGCGGGCTGGCAGGCTGGCCGCCCGCGACCTGTGCGGCCTCCTCAATCTCGACAAGTCCAGCGTCAGCCGCATGCTGCGCAAGCTGATCGAAGCGGGCGAGATCGATGCCTGGCCGGATGGGCAAGATGCGCGGTCGAAATACCTGACCCTGACCGCCAAGGGGCGGGGAAGCCTGAAAATGATCGACAATCTGGCGTGCCGTCAGGTTGACGCGGCTCTGGCCCTGCTGCCGGCGGAAACGCGGCGCCAGACGGTCGATGGGCTGGCCGCCTATGCCCAGGCCCTGAAATCCTGCCGCACCGGCCAGGCGGCGCCCGAAGCCCCCCCGACACGCATCGAAGCGGGCTATCGGCATGGCGTCGCTGGCAGAGCGGCTTTTCTGCATGCAAGCTATTATGGGCGGCATTGGGGATTCGGCGCCCTTTTCGAAAGCAAGGTGGCTGCGGGCATGGCCGATTTCATCCTCCGGCTTGACCGTCCTTGCAATGGCCTATGGACGGCGCTAGACGGGGACGTCATCCTGGGCATGATCGCCATCGACGGCGAGGATTTGGGCGACGACACGGCGCATTTGCGCTGGTTCATCCTGGACGAAACCCTTCGCGGGCAGGGCCTGGGTTCGCAACTGCTGGCCGAGGCCGTCACTTTTTGCGATCGGCAAAAGTTCGCTCGCATCCGGCTGTGGACCTTCAAGGGGCTGGAGGCGGCGCGCCGTCTGTACGAAAAGGCCGATTTCGTCCTGGAAAAGGAATATTCCGGAAATCAATGGGGCAAGGATGTGACCGAACAAATCTTCGTCCGCACATGCAGGCAAGCCTCATGATGCAAGATCTTCGCCTGGCCATGTTCGAGCCCGACATCCCTCAGAATACGGGCGCGGTGCTGCGCCTGGCCGCTTGCCTGGGGGCGGGGGCCGATCTGATCGAGCCCTTCGGTTTCCTGTGGGACGACAAAAAGCTGAAGCGGGCGGGGATGGATTATCTGGACCGGGTCGATCTGGCCCGCCACGCTTCGTGGACGGCCTTCGATTCCTGGCGGACGAAGGCGGGCCGCCGGCTGGTCCTGTTCACCACCCAGGGGGCGATTCCCTTGCCGCAAGCCCAATTCGCCCCCGGCGATTTGCTGCTGTTCGGCTCGGAAAGCCAGGGCGTGCCCGACAAGGTCCATCGGGCGGCGGGCCTGCGGGTGGCGATTCCCCTGCAGACCGGCGAGCGCTCGCTGAATGTCGCCCAGGCGGCGGCCATCGGCCTCTATACGGCGCTGTCTCAGCTTGGTAAGTTGCCGGGATGAAAGTCTTCGGCATCGTCGGATCCAGCGGCAGCGGCAAAACCACGCTATTGAAGCGCCTGATTCCCGAATTGGCCGGGCGCGGGGTGCGTCTGGCCACCGTCAAGCATTCGCATCACGGGGCGATGGTCGATGGGCCGGGCGATCCCGGCTTCGATGCCAGAGCGGCCGGCGCCGTGGCCAGCCTGATCGCCTCGCCCAGCCGCTGGGTGAAGGTGGAAGGCCGGGCCGAGGACGACGAACCGGCGCTGGGCGACATCCTGGCCCGCCTCTCGCCCGCCGATCTGGTGCTGATCGAGGGCTTCAAACGCTATCCGCACGCCAAGCTGGAAGTCTATCGCCCGGATCATGGCCGCGAACCCATCTGGCCCCAGGATCCGTCGGTGGCGGCGGTGGCCAGCGACGCCAAGAACTTGCCCGATCTCGGCGCCAGGCCCTTGTTCTCCTTGGAAGACATTTCCAGCATCGCTACATTCTTGATGACGCACTCGGAAAGCCAATAAGAAAAATGCCGCAAAATGCCTATCAGAAGCTGGAGGCGCTGTTCGCCCGCCTGCTGCGCATCGAAGACGCCGTCGCCATTCTGCAATGGGACGGGGCGGTGATGATGCCCGATGGCGCCGCCGTTTCCAGGGCCGAGGAAGTCGCGACCCTCAAAGGCCTGCATCACAAGATGCTGGCCGCGCCCTCGGTGGCCGGGCTGATCTGCAAGGCCAATCATCTGGAGTTGGACGACTGGCAGCGGGCCAATTTAGGGGAAATGTCGCGCCAGTGGATTCACGCCCATGCCGTGCCGGCCCGCCTGATCGAAGCCTTGGCCCGCGCCACCTCGGCCTGCGAGATGGTCTGGCGCGACGCCAGGCCCCGGGGCGATTTCAAGGCGGTGCGAAAGCCTTTCGAGAAGGTGCTGGCGCTCACCCGCGAGGCCGGCCAAGCCAAGGCCGAGCCCTTGGGCGTCACCCCATACGAGGCCTTGATGGATCTCTACGAGCCCGAGGCCCGCGAGGACAGGATCGAGGCCTTGTTCGCCGATCTCGAACCCTTCATCGCCCAGTCGCTGCCCCAGGCGCTGGAGCGCCAGGGGGAGCCCCCCCCGTCCTTGCAGGGCAAGGTCAGCCAGGCCCGCCAGAAGGAATTGGGACGTCATCTGATGGGCGTCATCGGCTTCGATTTCAGCAAGGGACGGCTTGACGAAAGCGCCCATCCCTTTTCCGGCGGAACGCCTTCGGATGTGCGCATCACGACTCGCTACGACGAGGCCGATCCTTTGAAATCGCTGATGGGCGTGGCCCATGAAACCGGGCATGCGCTGTACGAAATGAATCTGCCCAAGGACTGGCGGCATCAGCCGGTGGGCCGGGCGCGCGGCATGGCGCTGCATGAAAGCCAGTCCTTGATCGTGGAAATGCAGGCCTGCCGCTCGCGCGCCTTCGCCACCTTCCTGGCCCCCAAACTGGCCGAAAGCCTGGGGTTGGATTGGAGTGCCCGGGAACTTCGCAAACGTCTGGCCCGGGTCGCCCCCGGCTTCATCCGCGTCGATGCCGACGAACTGACCTATTCGGCCCATGTCATCCTGCGCTTCCGTCTGGAGCGCGCCATGATCCGGGGCGATCTGAAAGTGGCCGATCTGCCGGACGCCTGGAACCAATGCATGACCCGGCTGCTGGGCATCACGCCGCCCAGCCCCCGCGAAGGCTGCTTGCAGGACATTCACTGGTACGACGGCGCCATCGGCTATTTTCCCAGCTACACGCTGGGGGCGCTTTCGGCGGCGCAGATTTTTCAGGCGGCGGAAAAGTCCTTGCCCGCCTTGCGCCGGAATTTGGAAGAAGGCGATTTCAAGCCGCTGATGGGCTGGCTGGGCGAGAATATCCACGGCCAGGGCTGCAAGGGTTCGACCGACGAGATCTTGCAGCGCGCCACCGGCCAGCCCCTGAGCACAGCTCCCTTCAAGGCGCATATCCGGCGGCGATATTTGAACGGCGAGATGGCCGAATGATCCCGCAATTCCGGCAGGCGGCGGCGTTGCTTCTGGTCTTGATCCTGAATCTGCCCGCCCTGGCCGGCGAGCGCGAAGAAAGACTGCAAATCCTCTTCCCCGCCAACCGGAACGGCGAAACCGTCCATCTGGAAGGTCTTTTGCGGATGCCGGACGGGCCGGGGCCGTTTCCGCTGGCCCTTCTCAATCACGGAACCGGCGCCCGGGCCAAATCGCAAAAGCCCGAGGATCTCGATTTTCTCGCCCGCTGGTTTCTTGATCGCGGCTGGGCGGCGGCCATGGTCATGCGCCGGTCGTTCGGCCAGTCGGGCGGCCTCTATGTCGAAGCCTATTCCTGTCCGAACCCGGATTACGCCAAGGCGGGACGAAATGCCGCCGAAGACATTCGGGCCAGCGTCGCGCATTTGCGGGACGTTCCCGGCATCGACCGCGAGCGGATCGTTCTGGTCGGGCAATCCTCGGGCGGCTGGGCGGTGCTGGCGGCTGCGGCGGAAGCAATCCCCGGGTTGCGGGGCGCCGTCAGTTTTGCGGGTGGGCGGGGCGGCAATCCGAAGGGCGAGCGCAACTGCCCGCCCGAGGAAAATCTGATCGAGGCCGGACGCGGTTTCGGGAGCAAGGCGAAGGTGCCGACTCTGTGGATATACGCCGCCAACGACAACCTGACCCCGATCGATTTGATGCGCCGCGTTCAAGAGGCCTATGCCCAAGGATCCGGCGACAGCACCCTGCGCTATTACGACGACCCCAAGGCGGGCGGTCATTTCGTGCTGCGCCATCCGGACTATTGGGGCGGCGAGTTGGAAGCCTTCCTGGCCCGAGTCGCGAAGTAATCCCAGCCTGCGCCTGCAGCATGCCGGCCATGAGGAAAGATGCGAGGAAGAACAATTATATTGCTTTGGCGTCCAGTTATGGAAAGATTGCAACGCATTTCTTGTTTTATAAGAAATATCCGTATTTGCGGATAAATTGCGGCAGGAGCGGCCATAAAAAATCACTGGATTTCTTTATGCTGCACTGCATCATGGCGACATTCACTTGTTTAAGGAGCGTGTCGTGGAATTCAGTTTTATCGCCTTGTTATATGGCGGTTTCGGGGTCGGGCTTTATTCCGCTCTGGCCATCCTTTACACGCTGCGGGAACGCCTGTCCGCGGATTTCCGCCGGCCGGTCCCGCTGGCCGCAAAGGTCGCGTAAGTCCGGGAATCCCTTGATCCTAATCAATTAAGAACCGTCAAACGCTTGGTTGATGGGTCCGGCATCGGGGGATATGCTCTCGCCCCATGGAAGCCGCCACCCTGTCCGCCCTTTTGCAATCGGGCCTGTCCTATTGCCACACCGCCATCGACGCCGACGGCGGGCTGATGGTCAGCCTGCTGCTGACCGGCCTGGTCGGCGGTTTCACCCATTGCGCAGGCATGTGCGGTCCCTTTGCCTTGTCGCAAATGGCCGAGCGCATGAAGACCTGCCCGGCCCATCGGATGCGCGAATGGCAGCGCCTGTCCACGGCGCTGCTGATCCCCTATCATCTGGGACGTTTGACCACCTACGCCCTGTTGGGGGCGGGAGCCGCCTTGCTGGCTGGCTCGATCGGCGCCGCCACCGGGCTGCGCTGGCTGTCGGCGGGCCTGCTGATTCTGGCGGCTTTGCTGTTTTTGGGCTATGCGGCGCCGCATCTGGGCTTGAAGGCCGGCGGCGGCGGCAGCCCCTTGTTCAAGCGCCTGTCCGCTTTCGCCAGACCGCTGTTCGCGGCGCCCACCGGCCTCAAGGGCTATGTGCTGGGACTGATTCTGGGCTACATTCCCTGTGGATTGGTCTGGGGCGCGCTTTCGGCTTCGGCGGCTTCCGGTTCGGCGCTGTCGGGGGCCATGGCGATGATGGGATTCGCGCTGGGGACGGTGCCGGGCTTGGTGCTGGTGGCCGGGCTGGGACAATTGGCGTCGCAACGCTGGGGGGCTTTGGTGCAGCGCGCCGCCCCGATGCTGCTGGTTTTGAATGCGGGCGTCCTGGCCTTCATGGCTTGGCGCATGGTGGCTTGAGGGAAAGGACCGACATGAAAAAGCAGGCGAAATCGCCCAAAGGAATTGTTCCCGTCCTTCTGTTCGTGGCGGCGCTGTTCATTGCCCTTGGGCTTGGCCTCGGCGTCCGCTATCTGCTGTTGGGGTCCGGCGACAATCAGAGCGTGGGTCCGGTGACCATCGGCGGCCCGTTCTCGCTGGTCGATCACACCGGCGCCGAGGTGACCGAGCGCAACTATCTGGGCAAATATCGGCTGGTCTATTTTGGGTACACCTATTGCCCCGACGTTTGCCCGACCTCGCTGGGGACGCTGGTCGAGGCGATGTCCAAACTGTCGGCGGGCAAGGCGGACAAGATCGTGCCCATCATGATCACCGTCGATCCCGAGCGCGACACCAAGGAGCGGCTGGCCGAATTTGTGCCCGCCTTCCATCCCGCCCTGGTCGGCCTGACCGGTTCGGTGGAAGAGGTGGCCAAGGCCGCCAAGGCCTACCGCGTCTATTTCGCCAAGGTGAAGGCCGAGGATCCCAATCTCGGCTATCTGGTCGATCACTCGGCGCTGCTCTATCTGATGGGGCCCGACGGCAAGTTCGTCCGCCATTTCTCGCATGGAACGCCGGCGGCCGAGATGGCGGCGGCCTTGGAAGAAAGCGTCAAGTGACGGGGATTCCCGGTCTCGTTCTGGCCGCCCCGGCCACGGGTTCGGGCAAGACCACGGCGACGCTGGGCTTGCTTCGCGCCTTCAAGCGCCAGGGCCTGGCCGTGGCCCCGGCCAAGGTGGGGCCCGATTATATCGATCCCGCATTTCATGCCAGGGCATCGGGCCGGTCCTGCTTCAATCTGGATAGCTGGGCCATGCGCCCGCCGATGCTGGCCGGTCTGATTTCGAAAGCGGGTCAGGATTGCGCCTTCATCCTTGCCGAGGGCGTGATGGGCCTGTTCGACGGGGCGCCGGTCGCGCAGGGCCCCGACGGCTCCACCGCCGATCTGGCCGCCCGCGCCGGCTGGCCGGTGGTGCTGGTGCTGGATGCGGCCCGCATGGGCGCCTCGGCGGGGGCGGTGCTGCTGGGCTTCGCCAATTTTCGTGCCGATGTGCGGGTGGCGGGCGTGATCCTCAACCGCATCGCCGGTCCCGGCCATCAGGCGATGGTGGAGAGAGCCTGCCGACAGGCCTGTCCCGAAGTGGCCATCTTGGGCGCCCTTCCCCGCGTCGAGGGCTTAAGTCTGCCCAGCCGCCATCTTGGCCTGGTGCAGGCCGGGGAACATGCCGACCTGGAAAGGCTGATCGAGCGGGCCGCCGATCTGGTTTGCGATCATGTCGATCTGAGCGCTCTGCAAGCGCTGGCGGCGCCGTCGCTTCTGCAAGGAGCGTTCGAATCCCCTTTGCCGCCGCTGGGACAGAGAATCGCCGTCGCCCGCGACGACGCCTTCGCCTTCGCCTATCCGGCCTTGTTGGACGGTTGGAAAAGCCAGGGTGCCGGCCTGTCCTTCTTCTCGCCCCTGGCCGGGGAAGGGCCCGTGGCCGACGCGGATGCGGTTTATCTGCCGGGCGGCTATCCCGAATTGCACGGACCGCGACTGTCGGCGGCATCCGGATTCCTGGGCGGCTTGACGGCGGCGGCCGAAAGGGGGGCTTGGATCTTTGGCGAATGCGGCGGCTTCATGGCCCTGGGCCAGGCCATCATTGATGCCGAGGGCCGCTCGCAATCCATGGCCGGCCTGTTGCCGCTGGTCACCGATTTCCAGAACCGCCAACTGCATCTGGGCTATCGGCAGGCCCGCCTGAAGGCCGATACGCCCTTGGGCCGGGCGGGCAGCCGATTCCGCGGCCATGAATTCCACTACGCCACCGTCCAAAGCCAGGACGAGGGGGGCAGCCTCTTCGAAGCCTGGGATGCCAAAAGCGCCGCGCTGGGGGGGATGGGGTTGATTCGAAACAGGATTTTCGGTAGCTTCCTGCATCTGATCGCCGATTAATTATCGCTTGCTGACGATTTCTCGTTGCACTGCAACAAAGCCTTTCCCATCTAATCCATAAATCGGTAACATGACTCCAAAATAGGCGAGGAAACGCATGCTCTATTATCTTCATGAAATGCAGCGGGCGGCGATCACGCCGATGCGGGTCATGGCCGAGGCCCTGCAGCAAGTCTACACCCATCCCTGGGTGCCGGCGGCCTATACCGGCTTCGGGCGCGCCGTGGCGGCGGGTTGCGAGATCCTGGAACGTTCGACCAGGCGCTATCCCAAACCGAAATGGGGTCTGCACCAAACGCTGATCGACGGCAAGATCGTGCCCATCGAGATCGAGACCGTCTGGGACAAGAACCCTTTTTGCCATTTGCTGCATTTCAAGCGCGATCTGCCCAAGAAGCGCAAGGATCCGAAAATCCTGATGCTGGCTCCGCTGTCGGGGCATTATTCGACGCTGCTGCGCGGCACCGTCGAGGGCATGCTGCCCAACCACGACGTCTATATCGCCGACTGGATCGACGCCAGTTCGGTGCCGCTGTCGATGGGGCATTTCGACCTCGACGACTATGTCGATATGGTCATCGACCTCCTTCGCTTCCTGGGGCCGGAAACCCATCTGATCGCCGTTTGTCAGCCCTCGGTGCCGGCCATGGCGGCGGTGGCCTTGATGGCGGGCATGAACGATCCCTGCCAGCCTTGCAGCATGACCCTGATGGGCGGGCCGATCGACACCCGCCACAACATGACCCAGCCCAACAAGCTGGCGCAAAGCCGCTCGTTGTCCTGGTTCGAGCGCAATGTGGTGCATGTGGTGCCCATCAATCACCCCGGCCATGGGCGCCGGGTCTATCCCGGATTCTTGCAATTGTCGGGTTTCATGGCGATGAATCTCGACCGCCATGTCGATGCCCATGTGAAGCTGTTCAACCACATGATCCAGGGCGACGGCGACGGCGTCACCGAACACAAAACCTTCTATGACGAATATCTGTCGGTGATGGATTTGCCCGCCGAATATTATCTGCAGACCATCCATACGGTATTCCAGGAACATCTGCTGCCCAAGCGCGAATGGGTGTCCAGGGGCCGGCTGGTCGATACGGCGCAGATCAGAAGAACCGCCCTGATGACGGTCGAAGGCGAGAAGGACGACATCTCGGCCGTCGGCCAGACCTGGGCCGCCCATTTGATTTGCGAGAATATCCCCCCCGAGATGCATCACCATCGCCTGCAAGAGAAGGTCGGCCATTACGGCATCTTCAACGGCCGGCGCTGGCGCGAGGAGATCTTGCCCGATGTCGCGGACTTCATCCGCCGCCATGACCGCGTTCTGGCGTGAAAAGCCGCTTGCCGATCTGACCCAGCGCGAATGGGAGCTGTTGTGCGACGGCTGCGGACTGTGCTGCCTGCACAAGCTGGATTACGCGCAAGACGGCGGCGGCATCGTCTATACCGAGGTGGCCTGCCGCCTGCTGGACGTCAAAAGCTGCCGCTGCATGCAATATAAGGATCGGCGCCGTTACGTGCGCGATTGCGTCTCGTTGACGCCCAAGGCCTTGGAATCGATCGACTGGCTGCCCAAGACCTGCGCCTACCGGCGCCTCGCGGCGGGACAGGATCTGCCCGACTGGCATCCGCTGCTGACGGGAAATCCCAATTCGGTTCACAAGGCCGGCATTTCCATTCGCGGGCGGGCCATCCCGGAAATCGAGGCGGGGATTCTTTCCAACCACGAAGTCGATTGGCCTGAGATATAACACACTGTCATGCCCGGGCTTGACCCACTGCTGTCCGGTTAAAATTTGGCGATGCTATCGAAAACCGCAGGTATTGCGCCTCACATAGAAGAAACGGGCCTTCAGGACTTGAATAAGCGCCTCACCCTGAGGAAGCCGCGAAGCGGCTGTCTCGAAGGGCGAGGCGCTGCATTTTCCTTGTTTTTC
>JACRJC010000042.1 GCA_016215555.1 Rhodospirillales bacterium
GTCTCGAAGGATGAGAAAGCAGCGAAGCAACGGCTCCGAATAGCAATATCCACGTATTTTCCATTTCTTCGCCGCATCCTTCGAGACGCTTCGCTCCTCAGGATGAGGCGAAGAAAGCGACGGCGGAATTAAACCGGACAGAAGTGGGTCAAGCCCGGCAATGACGAGTTGGGTGTGAATTTATCTGTTTCCCGTCGCCGTATGACATCGCCTGCCCCTGCCCGAAATTGCCCCAGCAGAAGACTTACACAACCGGGGGGGGGTAGTAAGAGGTGTGCTACACGTGAAATTCAGGCGTTTCTCCCGGGTTTTGGCTAGGCGGGCCTGCCGGGCGGGATCGGCACGAATGAAGCATGCCGTCACCGGAATTGGCTGTCCGGCCTTGACAGGCCTGCCCAAGCAGGTAGGGTTCCTTGAAGCGAAGCGTTGCGAGAGCGCAAGTGGCTTATTTTCTTCAGCAATTGATAAACGGCGTGACATTGGGGGCCATCTACGGCCTGGTCGCCATCGGCTATACGATGGTTTACGGCATCATCGGCATGATCAATTTCGCCCATGGCGAAATTTACATGATCGGCGCCTTCATCTCGCTGATCGCCTTTCTGGCCCTGAGTGCGCTGGGAATCAGTTCGGTGCCGCTGGCCCTGTTCCTGGTCCTGATCCTGGCCATGGGATTCACGGCGCTGTGGGGCTGGGCGGTCGAGCGTTTGGCCTATCGCCCGCTGCGCGGCTCGTTTCGCCTGGCGCCGCTGATTACCGCCATCGGCATGTCGATCCTGCTCGGCAATCTGGTGCAAATCCTGCAAGGCGCCCGCGTCAAAACCCTGCCCCCCACCGTGCCGGGCGGCCTGATCCTGATGGAGGCCGACGGTTTCGCCGTGCGCCTGTCCTTCCTGCAAATCGTCATCGTGGCCCTAACCATCGCCTTGATGATCGGTTTCACCTGGCTGATCAAGAACACCAGCCTGGGCCGCGCGCAAAGGGCCTGCGAGCAGGATATGACCATGGCGGCGCTGATCGGCGTCAATGTCGATCGCACCATCTCGGCCACCTTCGTCATCGGGGCCGCGCTCGCCGCCGTGGCCGGGCTGATGGTGACGCTTTACTACGGCGTCATCGATTTCTATATCGGCTTCCTGGCCGGCATCAAGGCCTTCACCGCCGCCGTGCTGGGCGGCATCGGATCCTTGCCGGGCGCCATGCTGGGCGGGCTTCTGATCGGCCTGATCGAAGCCTTCTGGTCGGGCTATTTCACCACCGAATACAAAGACGTCGCCGCCTTCTCGATCCTGGTTTTGGTGCTGATCTTCCGCCCCACCGGCCTGTTGGGCCGCCCCGAAATCGAGAAGGTGTAAGCAGCGATGGCCCGCCTTCCCTTCCTTGTGAAAGACGCCGGTCTGGCCGCTCTGGTGGCGCTGGGTCTGGCCTTTCCGATGGCCGGCTTTCGCCTGCCCGACGGCGCTTCGGGCACCGATCTGTCCTTTCGCTTCGATCTCGTCGCCGCAGCCGCCGCCGTCGTTTTCCTCGGTCGTCTTTTCCTGGGCCTTTCAAGGCCCTTTTTCATATCCACGGGACAGAAGCTGGCGGCTAAATCCACCGGCCTGTCCAAACGCATTCACTGGGGCGGCTATGTGCTGGCGGGGATCGCCTTCGTCTTGCCGATGCTGCCCTTCGCCGACCGCAATCTGATCGACAAGGCGACCCTGATCCTGATCTATGTCATGCTGGGCTGGGGCCTGAACATCGTGGTCGGATTGGCGGGCCTTCTCGATCTCGGCTATGTCGCCTTCTATGCCGTCGGCGCCTATTCCTATGCGCTGCTCAGCTTGCATTTCGGCCTGTCCTTCTGGATCTGCCTGCCGCTTTCGGGCCTGTTCGCCGCCCTGTTCGGCATTCTGCTGGGTTTTCCGGTCCTGCGACTGCGCGGCGATTATCTGGCCATCGTCACTTTGGGATTCGGCGAAATCATCCGCATCATTTTGTTGAACTGGCAAAATTTCACTGGCGGGCCGAACGGCATTTCCTCGATCCAGCGCCCCGGCTTTTTCGGCCTGCCCTTCACCGCCGATCCGCCTGAAGGCGTCGCCTCGTTCAGCGATTTTTTCGGGCTTGATTATTCCACCTTCCACCGCGTCGTCTTCCTTTATTACCTGATCCTGGCTTTGGCTTTGCTCACCAATTTCTTCACCGTGCGCATCCGCAAACTGCCGCTGGGACGGGCCTGGGAAGCGCTGCGTGAAGACGAGATCGCCTGCAAGGCGCTGGGCATCAATCCCACCATGGTGAAATTGTCGGCCTTCGCCCTGGGCGCCATGTTCGCGGGCTTCGCCGGATCGTTCTTCGCCACCCGCCAGGGCTTCATCAGCCCCGACAGTTTTTCCTTCATCGAATCGGCGCTCATCCTGGCCATCGCCGTTCTGGGCGGCAAGGGCAGTCAGGTCGGCGTGGCCCTGGCCGCCATTCTTTTGATCGGCATTCCCGAATGGTTCCGCGAATTGGCGCAATACCGCATGCTGGCCTTCGGCTGCGCCATGGTCCTGATCATGGTCTGGCGGCCCGAAGGCTTGATGAGCAAGCGCGAGCCGACGGTCAGCTTGAAGGACGGTCCCCCATGACCGCCGCCCCCCTGCTCGCCGTCGATCATCTGACCATGCGCTTCGGCGGCCTGGTCGCCATCGGCGATCTGTCCTTCCAGGCCAGGCACAAGGAAATCACCGCCATCATCGGCCCCAACGGGGCGGGCAAGACCACCGTCTTCAACTGCCTGACCGGATTTTATCGTCCCAGTTCGGGCATGCTGTCCCTGACCCACCGGACCGGCGAGCGTTTTTTGCTGGAACGGCTCGACGGCCATCTGATCGCCAGAACCGCCAAGGTGGCGCGCACCTTCCAGAACATCCGCCTGTTTTCGAACATGACGGTGCTGGAAAATCTGATCGTCGCCCAGCATACGGCGCTGATGAAGGCCTCGCTGTTCACGCTGGGCGGGCTGTTCAACCTGCCTTCCTACCGCCATGCCGAGCGCCGGGCCTTGGATCTGGCGCGCCACTGGCTGGACAAGGTGAACCTGACTGCGAAGGCCGACGAAGCGGCAAGCGCCCTGCCCTATGGCGATCAGCGCCGCCTGGAAATCGCCCGCGCCATGTGCACCCAGCCGGAAATTCTCTGCCTGGACGAGCCGGCGGCGGGCCTGAATCCCAAAGAATCCGCCGACCTCAATCAGTTGCTGCTGGCGATCAAGGCCGAGGAAGGCATCGGCATCCTGCTCATCGAACACGACATGAGCGTGGTCATGGGCATTTCCGACCATGTGGTGGTGCTGGATTACGGTCGCAAGATCGCCGAGGGGCCGCCGGCCTTCGTGCGCGCCGACGCCGCCGTCATCCGCGCCTATCTGGGCCAGGACGACGACGCCAAGGAGGACGCATGCTGAGCCTTGGCGGCGTTCATACCCATTACGGGCGCATCGAAGCCTTGAAGGGCGTCGATATCGAGGTCGGCGCCGGCGAGATCGTGACCCTGATCGGCGCCAACGGCGCCGGCAAGACCACGCTGCTGCTGACCTTGTGCGCCAATCCCCGGGCCAGTTCCGGCAGCATCCGCTTCCAAGGCGAGGACATCTCGCAACTGCCGACCTTCGAGATCGTGCGCAAGGGCATCGCCATCGCCCCCGAAGGACGGCGCATCTTCGCGCGCATGACGGTGTTCGAGAATTTGAAGATGGGCGCCGTCACCGCCGATCCCAACTGCTTCGACGACGATCTGGCCAAGGTGCTGGAGCTGTTCCCGCGATTGAAGGAACGTCTCGACCAGCGCGGTGGAACACTATCGGGCGGCGAGCAGCAGATGCTGGCCATCGCCAGGGCGCTTATGGCGCGTCCCAAATTGCTGCTGCTCGACGAGCCCTCGCTGGGATTGGCGCCCTTGGTGGTGCGCCAGATTTTCGAAATCGTGGCCGAGATCCGGCGCCAGGGCGTCACCGTCTTCCTGGTCGAGCAGAACGCCTATCACGCGCTGAAACTGGCTGATCGCGGCTATGTGATGGTGAACGGCAAGATCGCCCTGTCGGGCTCGGGCCAGGAACTGCTGGCCAATCCCGACATTCAACGCGCCTATCTGGAAGGGGGGCACTGATGCTGTCGTTCCAAGATATGATGGGGACCAGTTTCGGCGTCTTTCTGGGCATCACCGTCATCTTCGCCGGCGGATGCGCCATCATGACCGGCCATGCGCTGGGCCGGAACTGGCGTCCCCAATGGCAGTGCCTGATCTATGCCCCCCTGCTGGGCTTCGGCGACCGGTTCTTGATCTACGCCTTGTTCGAGGGCGATCTTTTGTCCCTGCCCGGCTATCTGTTCGACACCGCGCTGCTTAGCCTGTTCGCCCTAGTCGCCCACCGCACGGCGCTGGCGGCCCTGATGGTGCGCCAATATCCCTGGCTTTACGAACGCTTGGGCGCCTTCGGCTGGCGCGAGATTGCACAGAACCACACGCGCAATTAGAATGAGTCGCCGAACGCTTTGATTAGGTTTATTCTTCGTCCATCTCGATCCATATGGGAGAGTTTCGCATGACCCGCATCAAGACATCCCTTTTGGCCGCCACGGCCCTTCTGGCTTTCGGCGCCACGGCCGCCAAGGCCGACATCGTTATTTCCACCGTCGGTCCGATGACCGGCCAATACGCCGCTTTCGGCGAACAGATGAAGCGCGGCGCCGAGGCGGCGGTCGAGGACATCAACGCCAAGGGCGGCGTCATGGGCCAGAAGCTGAAGCTGGAAGTGGGCGACGATGCCTGCGATCCCAAGCAGGCGGTGGCGGTCGCCAACCAGATGGCCTCGAAGAAAGTTGCGCTGGTGGCCGGACATTTCTGCTCGGGTTCGTCGATCCCGGCATCAGAAGTCTATAAGGAGGAAAACATCCTGCAGATTTCGCCGGCCTCGACCAACCCCACCTTCACCGAGCGCGGCTTCGCCAACGTCTTCCGCACCTGCGGGCGCGACGACCAGCAGGGCGGCACCGCCGCGGCTTACCTCGCCAAGCATTTCAAGGGCAAGAACATCGCCGTCATCCACGACAAGACCGCCTATGGCAAGGGCCTGGCCGACGAGACCAAGGCGGCGCTCAACAAGATCGGCGTGAAAGAGGTTCTGTACGAAGCCATCAGCGCCGGCGAGAAGGACTATTCGGCCCTGGTCAGCAAGCTGAAAGAAGTGAAGGCCGACGTGATCTATCTGGGCGGCTACCACACCGAAGGCGGCCTCATCATCCGCCAGGCCAAGGAACAAGGGCTTAAGGCGACGCTGGTTTCCGGCGACGCGCTGGTGACCGAGGAATTCTGGAAGATCACCGGCGAGGCCGGCGAAGGCACGCTGATGACCTTCAGCCCCGATCCGGCCAAGGATCCCGCCAACAAGGATCTGGTCGCCAAATTCACCGCCAAGGGCTACAAGCCCGAGGGCTATACGCTTTACACCTACGGCACCATCCAGGCCTGGGCGCAGGCGGTGGAAGCGGTCAAGGGCACCGACACCAAGAAGGTGGCGGCCGAGTTGAAGAAAGGCAAGTTCAAGACCGTGCTGGGCAATATCGGCTTCGACGCCAAGGGCGACGTGACCGCGCCCGGCTATGTCATGTATGTCTGGTCGAAGGGCACTTACGACTACAAGAAGTAATGGCCGACATCCTCATGGTGAGGAGGCCGAAGGCCGTCTCGAACCATGAGGCCTCATCCTTCGAGACGCTGCCTAGCGGCTCCTCAGGATGAGGGGTTTGAACAGAAAGAACCCGGCGGGGCGATCCGCCGGGTTTTTGTTGAAACCTACCTGTCTTGCGCCGGATGCCAGACAGAAAGGATGTGAACGATCTGACGCTTTGGATTTCGCGGATCGGCTGCCAGTTCGTAACGAATGACGTAATGGTAACGGGAAACCAGCATTTCGCGGAATCCACTTTCACGCTGCGCATATCGACGAGGCAAGATTACCAAACCCTCTGCGGCAGCAATGATGCTTGCAGAAACAGCGATGGCGGCAAGAGGGTTTCGTTCGAAAAGATAGGCCCTGATTCGCTCGACGTCCGAAGCGGCGCGATCCGACCAGATGACCGTCATTTCTCTTTCGCGGACAGCCATGGACGGGGAAGCGGACGCTTTGGATCATCGCCCCACGACTTCAACCAATCAGTCATTGCCTTGTGGTCGATGAAACGACCAGAAGCGATATCCTCTCGCCCCTGGCGTATAGCCTCCAACTCGGCATCCGAAAGAGCCGCAGGGTCGTCTTTGAGGTGTTGCGTTCTGCCCATCTGCCAATTATGGCAAAGAACGCCTATGGCTTCAATGACCGACAACATTCAGCGAATCAAGGCGTTATAGAAAGCCATTCCCTCTTTGCATCGGGCCACGGCGCATGTGGGCGGTGGTATGACCAAGAAAAATGCCTTAAACAAGACCCATGATCTGGCTTGTCCTTATCGCCACCACCGCCGCCCAGGCCCTGGCCACATTGGCCATGCTGGCCGTGCCGGTGATCGCGCCCACCATCGCCTTGGCTTTCGGCGTCGATGCCTCGCTGATCGGCATTCAGGTCAGCATCGTTTATGGCGGCGCCATGCTGACTTCGATCATCGGCGGCACGCTGGACCGCAAATGGGGCGCCGTACGGGCCAGCCAGGCCGCCCTGGGCATCGGCTCGGCCGGATTGCTGCTGGCCATCCTGCCCTGGCTTTTCACGCTGGCCCTGGGTTCCCTGCTTATCGGTTTTGCCTATGGGCTGACCAATCCCGCCGCCGCCCATCTGCTGACCCGCTACACGCCCGCCAAACGGCGCAATCTTATCTTCTCGATCAAGCAGTCGGCGGTGCCGCTGGGCGGCATGATCGCCGGCCTGGTCACGCCGCCCCTGAACGAGGCGTTCGGCTGGCGCATCGCCTTCGCCATCCTCGCCGCCAGCCTGATCGTTCTGGCCGTTATCCTGCAAAGCGGGCGCAAGGCCTGGGACAATGACCGCGAGCCCCATATCAAGCTGCACGTCAATCCCTTCGCGGGCTTAAGCGTCACCTGGCAGAACAAGCGGGTGCGCTGGCTGTCGGGCTGCGGCTTCTTCTATTCCGCCGTCCAGATGTGCGTGGCCAGTTTCCTGGTCACCTTCCTGGTCCATGAAATCGGCTTCGGCCTGGTCGAGGCGGGGCTGGTGATGGCCTTGATGCAGACCGGCGGCGTGGTCGGGAGGCCCAGTTGGGGCTGGCTGGCCGATTTCATGAAAAACGGCCACAAGGTGCTGCTGATCATCGGCGTTATCGCCGTTCTGGGCTCGTTGGCCTGTTTCTTTCTGACGCCGGAAACGCCGCCCTTGCTGGTCAAGCTGGTCTTCATCACGCTGGGCTTCACCGCCATCGGCTGGAACGGCGTTTACCTGGCCGAGGTGGCGCGCTCTGTGCCCAAGGAACAGGTCAGCATCGCCACCGGCGGCACCTTGTTCTTCACCTTCATGGGCGTCTTTTTCGGCCCCACGCTGTTCAGCCTAGCCTATGGCTTCACGCAAAACTATACCGCCACCTTTGTCGGACTGGGGCTGGTGACATTGGCCGGCATGGCGATGGTGTGGAAG
This sequence comes from Rhodospirillales bacterium, assembly GCA_016215555.1. Classification (GTDB taxonomy): domain Bacteria; phylum Pseudomonadota; class Alphaproteobacteria; order Rhodospirillales; family WMHbin7; genus WMHbin7. The sequence continues at coordinate 7,610 of JACRJC010000042.1, forward strand.
TCCAAGAAGAGCTGACTTCAATTCTTCATTCGTCATGGCCGTGCTTGACACGGCCATCCACGTGGATGCCCGGATCAAGTCCACTGCTGTCCGGTTTAAATTTGGCGATGTGAGAAATTCTCTTTAGAAACCGCGGTGCAAGACGGGCAGATAATTTTTTGGACTTGAAATACGCACCTCATCCTGAGGAGGGCCGAAGGCCCGTCTCGAAGGATGAGA
>JACRJC010000044.1 GCA_016215555.1 Rhodospirillales bacterium
AAGACATTCTTGGCAATGTCTAAGCCAATGGTGCTAATCTGCATGACGGACGGCCCCCTCTGTTGTGGCGTTGCGATACGACCACGTTATGGCACTTTGATGCCGTTGAGCAGGGGCCGTCCACACCATCAGGATGAGGCGAAGAAAACGACGGCGGAATTAAACCGGACAGCCGCGGGTCAGGCCCGGCCATGACGCTGTGATGGGGTCACCTTTTCGGTCTGGCCGTCACGTCAAGCCTTAGGGCTTTCACCAGATTTTTGCCCTTGTCGTCGGGATTGATGAGAACGGAAATATGCGAGCCCCGCGCCTTGGCCGGGACATCGATTTCGAACGAAAACTCCCTGCGCCCGGGAACGATCTTGATCGGATAGCTGTCCTTCTTCATGTCCGGCCCCGCCGAGATGGTGACGGTCAGCTCCGCCGCCTCCTCGACCGAAAAGGCCTGGCCTGAAATCTTCACCTTTTTGCCGGTCAGCAGGCCCTCCAACAGGCGGGTGACCGTGCGATTGGTTTCGAGATCCTCATAGCCGGTGGGGGCGACGCCTTCCAGCTTGTACTCAAGCTGCATGCCGAAATAGGGCTTGTCGGGAAAGACATCGGCCCGGGCGCTCGCGGCTCCGCCCAGCAGTCCCAGACCCAATATCGCGCCGATGATGCGTTTCATGCGTCCAAGCCTATCCAAGGCCGGTTAGGGAAGGGTTAAACCTATTCGGCGGCAGGGCGGCTCTCGACCCCGCCATTCAAGCGCTGCAGGAGATCTTGACGACGGGCTTCGGTTTTCCTGATTGCCTTTTCCTTGACCGGCCCATAGCCGCGCCAAGCTTGCGAAAGCGCCGCCAGCTCGACGCACAGATCGAGATTCTGCGGCGACAAACGGCCCAGCACCTCGTCCAGCATCTTCTCGTAGTCGCCCAGCAGGCGCCGATTCATCCGCCGCTCGGACGAGAAGCGGAAGGGGTCGGGCCAGCGATTGCGCCAGCCCTTCATGCAAGCCAACAGCCGAAAGACGCCGATCATCCAGCTGCCCCAGGCCGATTTCCTGGGCCGTCCGGTGGCGACATCCAGCGCCGCCAGCAAAGGCGGCGCCAGATGGAAGCGCAAACGATAGGGGCCTTCGAACTGGCTTTCGATTTCCTTCAGAAAGGCGGGATCGGACAGCAGGCGCGCGACTTCGAATTCATCCTTGATGGCCATCAGACGGAACAAGGAGTCGGCGACCGCGCCGGCCAAGCGCTCGGACCCCGGCATGACGACGGATTCAACGGCACGCGCCTGGGCCACGCGCCTCAGATAGCGCTCGGCATAGGCCCGGTCTTGATAGTCGGCCAGCCAGTCGGCTCGGCGCTTAAGGCGCTGATCCAGGGTCTGCGACAAGTGCTGGTCTTCGGGCAGGTTCTCGGGCGGAGCGGCCAGCCGCAAAACGGCCTGTGGATCATGGGCGGCCCTGCGCCCCCACAAGAAGGCCTGCTTGTTGAAATCGATGGCGGCGCCGTTCAACTCGATGGCCTTGGCGATGGATTCGCCCCGCAAGGGAATCAGCCCCTTCTGCCAGGCGAAGCCGACCATGAACAGATTGGTGGCCAAGGAATCGCCCAGCAGATTCGTGGCCAGCTTGGACGCATCGACGAAATCGGCATTGTCTGTCCCGATGGCGTCGGCGATCGACAATTTCATGCCCTCGGAGGGGAAGGCCAGATCAGGCTTGTGCGTGAAATCGGCGGTCATGGAAAGGTGATCGTTGACCACCGCCTTGCTGTGGCCCAAGCGCAGCTTCGAGACCGCGTCGCCCGCCGCCGCCACCACCAGATCGCAACCCAGCAGCAGATGGGCGTTGCCCGAAGCGATGCGCACGGCATGGATCGCTTCCTGTTCGGGGGCGATGCGCACATGGGTGATGACGGCGCCGTTCTTCTGGGCCATGCCCAGCATGTCCAGCACCGAGACGCCCAAGCCTTCCAGATGCGCCGCCATGCCCAACAGCGCCCCCACCGTCACCACGCCGGTGCCGCCGATGCCGGTGACGACGATGCCGTAGGGCTCGGCCCCCAGCACGGGCAATTGCGGTTCCGGCAAATCGGCGAAGGCGGCATCCTGGCCCAAGGGAGCGCGCTTTCTGGGCTTGCCGCCCAGCACTGAGACGAAGCTGGGGCAGAAGCCCTTGACGCAGGAATAATCCTTGTTGCAAGACGACTGGTCGATGGCGCGCTTGCGGCCATATTCGGTCTCGACCGGAATCACGGATACGCAGTTCGATAGGTCGCCGCAATCGCCGCAGCCTTCGCAGACCTTCTCATTGATGACCAGGCGCTGTTCGGGGTCTTGCAATTTGCCGCGCTTGCGTCTCCTGCGCTTTTCGGCGGCGCAGGTCTGGTCATAGATGAGAACGCTGACACCTTGCCAGTCGCGCAATTCCCTCTGCACGCTGTCCAGATAGTCGCGGTGATGAAAGCTGGCGCCGGGCGGAAAGCTGGCGCCGATGGGATATTTGTGGGGCTCGTCGCTGACGATGGCGATGCGTCCCACCCCCTCGGCCTCGACCTGGCGGGCCAATTGCGGAACGCTCAAGGGTCCGTCCACCGGCTGGCCGCCGGTCATCGCCACCGCGTCGTTGAACAGGATCTTGTAGGTGATGTTGACGCCCGCCGAAACCGCGGCCCGCAGGGCCAGAATGCCGGAATGGAAATAGGTGCCGTCGCCCAGATTCTGGAACACATGCGGGGTTTCGGTAAAGGGCGCCTGGCCGATCCAGGTCGCCCCCTCGCCGCCCATCTGGGTGAAGGTCTCGGTCTTGCGGTCCATCCAGATGGCCATGTAATGGCAGCCGATGCCGGCCAGGGCCCGCGAGCCGTCCGGCACCTTGGTCGATGTGTTGTGCGGACAGCCCGAGCAGAAATAGGGAATGCGGGCCATCTGGTGCTTGGGATGGCTTAGCGAGTCCTCTTTGGCGTTCAGCCAGGCTAGGCGCTCCTTGATGATGGGGCTGGTCATGAAGCGGTCGATGCGATCCGCGACGACGCGGGCGATGATCGAGGGCGACAATTCGCCGTTCGAGGGCAGAATCCAGGCCCCGTTTTCGTCGCGCTTGCCGATGACGCGCGGGCGCACGTCTTCCCGCCAATTGTAAAGCTGCTCCTTCAACTGGGTTTCGATCAGCGGCCGCTTTTCCTCGACGACCAGAATTTCCTCCAGCCCCTCGGCGAAATGGCGGATGCCTTCGCGTTCCAGGGGCCAGACCAGGCCGACCTTGTACAGGCGTAGGCCGATTTCGGCGGCCAAAGCGTCGTCGATGCCCAGATCGTCGAGAGCCTGGCGCACATCCAGATAGGCCTTGCCGGTGGCGACGATGCCCAGCCTGGGTTCTTTGCAATCGATGACGGTACGATCAATCTGGTTGGCGCGCGCGAAGGCCAGCGCCGCGTCCAATTTGAAGCGCATCAGGCGGTCTTCCTGATCCAGAACCTTGTCGGGCCAGCGGATGGAAAGCCCGCCCGGCGGCAGATCGATGGCGGGAGTTGCGAAATTCAGCCGCAGCGGATTGACCAGCACCGAGCCCGAACTGTCGACCGTTTCGGCGATGGTCTTCATCGCCACCCACAGGCCGGCATAACGCGACATGGCGATGCCGAACAGGCCGTAATCGAGAATCTCCTGCACGCCGGCCGGATGCAGCACCGGAATCATGGCGTCCATGAAGGCGAAGTCGGATTGATGGGCGGCGGTCGAGGATTTGGCGGCATGGTCGTCGCCAGCCAGCGCCAGCACCCCGCCATGCTTGGACGTGCCGGCATTGTTGGCATGCTTGAAGACGTCGCCCGAGCGATCGACGCCCGGCCCCTTGCCGTACCAGATGGCAAAGACGCCGTCATATTTGGCGCCCTCGAACAGATTGACTTGCTGCGTGCCCCAGCAGGCGGTGGCGGCCAGGTCTTCATTGACGCCGGGCTGGAAATGGATGTGCCGCTCTTTAAGGAATCTCTTGGCCGCCCACAATTCCTTGTCGAAACCGCCCAGAGGCGAGCCGCGATAGCCTGAAATGAATCCGGCGGTGTTGAGGCCCATGGCCGCGTCGCGGGCCCGCTGCATCATCGGCAGGCGGACCAGGGCCTGGGTGCCGGTCAGGAAGATGCGCCCCGTTTCCAGGACATATTTGTCGTCGAGAGTGACGTTACCGATATGCACGGGTCTTGCCCTCCCAGGCGCCGACGCAATTTCGCTTTCGTTTATTTATGGTGAGGGGCCGGAAGCTTGTCTACGACCCGTGCCGCCTACCCGAAAAAAAGACAGCAATATTCACCTATTGGCGTTGGCACGACCGGGCCTTGCGCAGCCGACGGCGAGGCGTGAAATAATATTTCGCGTCAATTTCTTATTGCGCTGCAATATGTTAGATCAGCAGCTTGCCATGCCAGACGCGCAGCACGGTCACCGTATTGCGCGCCACCTCATAGGCGATGACATAGGGATAGACGACGACCAATTCCCGCGTTCCCGGAATGCGCCCATGCCGTCCCCGATAGGGCATGAAGGACAGGCTTTCGCCAGCCGAGAACAAGGCCGCCGCCAGTTCAACGGCGGCGAATGGGTTGACTTGGTTCAGATAGGCGACATGCGCCTCGATATCCTGAAGCGCATCCTCGGCCCATTCGACTTTCATTTATGGACGCGGATAGGGTGTGCTCTGGCCCGCGGCCAGCGACTTCAGCCAACCGCGGACCCGCTCGTGCGGGACGACACGGCCTTGCTTGACCGATTCCCGTGCCTTCTCGACGGCAAGCCGAAGCAATTCGGTTTCCTGATCGTCGTCTTGCTGTATTGGCGTGGCTGTTTTTTTCACGGGGTTATGATGAGGGAAAAAGAAGAGATTGTCGAGTGGATACGTCCCCTTGAAGTGTTATTATGACGCACCCTCGCCAATAACGTGTCCGGCTGCCATGACGAACCGGTCCATTTTCCAGGAATGAAAGATGTCTACCGAACTTGCACAACAGGAAATCAAACGTTTTTTAGAATCCGATGTCCCCGAAGTTCTTTGCATCAAGGGCAAGTGGGGCGTCGGAAAAACATTTACCTGGAACAAGCTTCTTATGGAAGCAAGTAGGGCGAAGAAGGGCATCGCCCTTAATCACTACGCCTACGTCTCTCTTTTCGGTCTGACTTCACTTGATGACCTAAAATTCTCTGTCGTCGAAAAAACCGTCCCCAAAAGTCATGTGGAAAAAGGGGCGAGCCCGGAATCGTTTGCAGCTCGGATCGAGACCATAAAATCAAAAGCCAAATCCTATGTTCACTTGTTTAAAGGCTCATCTGGGGACAAATATCTTTCTATCCTGAAGCAATTGTCGTTTCTATCCGTCAGCGAGCAAATCGTCTGCATTGATGATCTTGAGCGCCGAAGCAGGCAGCTTTCAATACAAGATATCTTTGGTCTGATTTCGTTCCTTAAGGACGAACGTAAATGCAAAGTCGTACTCCTAACCAATGACGATGCCTTGGATGACGAAGCAAAAAAAGAGTTTGATAAAAACTTGGAAAAGGTCGTCGATGTCTCCCTATTTTTCAACCCCTCTCCAAGCGAGGCTGCAGCAATAGCCATCCCCGGTGATTGGGATACAGGCGGCCTCCTTTGCGAGCGGTGCAATTCCTTGGGAATAACGAATATCCGCATCATTAAGAAAATCGAGCGCGTTGTAAGAGAAGTTGAAAGGATACTGGTTGAATTTAGCCCATCCATTCTTAAGCAGGCGGTTTCTTCGCTTACCCTTTTTGGGTGGTCGCACTATGACAAGAACACCTCTTCAACCAGCCCCCCAACCATTGAGTTTCTAAGAGCTCGAAGTATTTTACGGCAGGAACCTAGCAAGCAGGAACCGCGTGAAGGGGCGTGGATGGCTTTGTTAGACAATTATGATTTTCATTGGAAGGGTGAGTTCGACCAACTACTTCTCGACGCCATTAGGAACGGCTACTTCGATGAGAGACGGCTCAGGGATGTTGCGATCACGATGCAACAGGAAGAAACGCGATCAGCGTCGAAAGAAGAGTTTTACGATGTCTGGCGACTCTACCATGACTCGTTCGAGGATAATGAGACGGAGTTTTTAGGTAAGCTTGTTGAGACCTGTAAAAAGCACATCGAGCATCTGTCACATTCCGACATCAACGGAAGTGTTGGGTTTCTAAGGGAGTTCGAACAGGACGTATCGGCAAGTGAACTCATTCAGCTATACGTCAATACCAGACGGCAAAATATAGAGTTCTTCAGAATCAGAGGCATTGATGCCCCCTACCTTACCGATCCTAAATTGATTCAGGCTATTCAAAATAAATATGAGGAGCTTTCTGGAAAACCTGACGTTCAAAAACTATTCCTGAAGCTTAAAGATGATCGGAGCAAAGAGACTGTCGAGGCCCTAGCCGCCGCAACCGTTAACCAATATCTTGAAGTTCTTAAGGGGCATACCGGTTCCACCCTCCGACAGATTGTTGAAGCCATGCTTCAGTTTGAAGCTGTTGTAAATGCCACAGACGCTATGAGAGAGGTATCCCGAAAAGCGAAAGAAGCACTGAAAATCGTTGGCAAGGAGTCTCGAATAAATAAAATGCGCGTCAAGCGATACGGAATCAGCATCGACGCCGCCTCCCCCTCTTAGCTAACTTTGGTGCGTCTTTTTTGCATGACAGCCATCCCCTAAGCCGCCTCAGCATTCGCCACGGAAAGCCGCATGCCCAGCACCTTCAGCACGGCAAGTAGGGTTTTGAGATTCGGATTGCCTTTGGCCGACAAGGATCGATAAAGCGATTCCCGACTGACGCCAGCTTCCGCAGCCACCGCACCCAGCCCGCCATGGGCCTCGGCCACCGTGCGCAAGGCCAATAATCCGGCGGCGCGGTCTTCCGGGTTGTTCAGGGATTCGAGGGCCTCTTTCAAATATGCGGCCGCCAGTTCCCGGTCGGCCCGAAGTTCCGCCACTTCACGTTCATGATGCGAAACCGCTGCTTTGATCTTCCTAGTCATGGCTCCTCGCTTTCCAATCCGCCCAATACAGCTTGGCGGTAGCTATGTCGGCGGATTGCCCCTTTTTCGATCCGCCGTTTAGAAGAATGACGATGACCTTCCCGTGCCTAGCGCAGTAAACTCGATATCCCGGTCCGAAATGCTCGCGCAATTCCAGAACGCCGTCGCCGACCGGTTCGCAATCGCCAAATAGGCCAAGCTCCAACCGTTTCAGGCGCATGTAGATTTTCGCCTGGGTCTTTTTGTCCCGCAGGCTGCGCACCCATTCCGTAAACGGCTCCTTGCCGCTATCGGTCTGATATCGAAAGACCTCGATCACTAGCTCACTGTAGCTTAAAAGCTACAAATGGGCAAGTCATCCTGCCAAGCCCCCCTCTATCAGCATTCCCGCAACTTCCCCCCTTTCCCGAGCGGCCCGGCTCGGTTATAGAGAGCGGGCATTTCGGGGTAGGCTATGACTGTTCTCATCACCGGCGGCGCCGGATTCATCGGATCGACCTTGGCGCGGGCGCTGTTGGCCCGGGGCGACAGCGTGATCGGCGTCGATAATCTCGACCCTTATTACGATGTTAGTCTCAAGGAGGCCCGCGTCGCCACCCTGACCGGCAACAAGAACTACGCCTTTCATAAGTTGGACATCGCCGACCGCGAGGCCATGCAGGCGCTTTTCAAGTCGCGGCCCGACATCGACCACGTGGTCAATCTGGCCGCGCAGGCCGGGGTGCGCTATTCGCTGGTCAATCCTTACGCCTACACCCATTCCAATATCGAAGGGTTCCTGGTCGTTCTGGAATGCTGCCGAGCCCTGCCCCGGCTCAAGCATCTGGTCTATGCCAGTTCGTCCTCGGTCTATGGCGGCAACAAGAAGATGCCCTTCTCGACCGAGGACCGTGTCGACAACCCCATCTCGATGTACGCCGCCACCAAGAAGGCCAACGAATTGATGGCGCATACCTACAGCCATCTCTACCGCGTTTCCACCACGGGGCTGCGTTATTTCACGGTCTACGGCCCTTGGGGACGCCCGGACATGGCGGCCTGCATCTTCGCCAAGGCCATCTTGGAAGACAAGCCGATCCCGGTCTTCAACAATGGCGACATGCGCCGCGACTTCACCTATATCGACGATATCGTGGCCGGCACCATCGCCGTCCTCGACCGTCCGCCGGCGATCGGTGCCGAAGGCCAGCCGCCCTACAAGGTCTATAATATCGGCAACCACAGCACCGAGCCCTTGATGCGCTATATTCAATTGATCGAGCAGGCGCTGGGCAAGACGGCGGCCATCGATTTTCTGCCCATGCAGCCGGGCGACGTACGCGAAACCTATGCCGACATCGAGCCCATCCAGAAAGACTGCGGCTATCAGCCCAAAACCACCATCGACGAAGGCGTCCCCAAATTCATCGACTGGTACCGCAGCTTCTACAAACGATGATGTCATCAAGACGTCACGACCCCGCCACACGGACTTAACCGATCCTGGCTATACCGGCGCCGTTCAACGACGGAGCTATTCAATGCGTTTGGCGCAATGGCGGGCGGGAGCGATGACGGCGGGAATCTTCCGGCCCGCGTCTTCCACCCTGCCTCATATCCCGAAAGGCCCGGAAAGGGCCGAATCCCCGCAACTGACATCGGCAGGCGAAGCGGCCCACACCCCACCTATTAGGGTAAGTCCCCGCTAGACAAACGGGTTGGCTTATGTTTCAAAGGCAGCCGCGCACCGGCCGCGGGCCTTAAGACCCGCCCAAGTGACGCACCAGCTCCCCGGAAGCCCGCCCGCTTCCGGGGATTTGTGCTTTTCGCGAGGGCATGACAAGCTGGCCCGGCCCGAAGGGTTGCGTCAGATTTATCGCAAGTCGTTCTAGTGTGGTGGTTTCGAAGTTCGTGCGATTATGCGGCCCCGGCAACACGAACTTCGAAACCAGAAACCACACTAGAAATCAAATGTTTGCTAGTGTCCCTATTGATTCGTAAGTTCGTAAATCGCCGGATTTCAAATCTCACGAACTTACGAATCAGGACACTAGCCGGCAGATTTGTTTCGCCCGCGAAGCAGGCGGGCGTCTCCGGCGAGGGCGGAATATCCGCAGGCGGCCCGCGACAAGTTGGTGCCGATTATTTTGAAGTAGGGACTACCCCTGCACCAACCGGAGCTGGTGGTCGAGGCGGGCCACGATTTCGTCCATTTTCTGAGCTTGCAGCAGACGCCTGGCTCCTTGCGAGACCAGGAAGTCGCCGTCCTTGCCCAGCGTCCCGGGCCGGAACTTGGCGATGGTGTAAAGCGGACGATCCAGAGCGCTTTTGAAGACGATGAAAGAGGCCATGCCGGATCCCAGGCGGATCGCGTAATCGCGCCATTCGCCCCTTTTGACGCGCCGGCTGTAAAGGGCCAGCAACTGGTTGATCTCGGTCCGCGTAAAGCAGACCGGTTCCCTGCGTCGCCCCTTTTCCTCGCTCAAGCGGACCAGTTTGCCCATCGTCCGTTCCCATTGTCAGACAGGCAATTCTTGACCGCGTAAGGGTCTGCGGTCAACGATTCGAATCTATTGGGAAATCAGCGTGTTGCGGTAGGGCGCCGGTTATAGGCTTCCATGCCCACGGCCTGGGCGCCGTCACCATAGGGATCGGGTTCGCGGAAGCAGCTGACTTGGCCCAGCGAGCGGTAGCAGTAAACGTCCGGGCGCTGGATGGGCGGATTCTTGGACACGCAATATTGGCCCTCGTCCTTGGCCCGAATGGTCGAGCAATCCTTGCCCGTGCTCATCGAAACCAGATGGTCGGTCGCCGTTTTGCCGGTCGCCACCAGCGACACCACCTCGGCCTGCATCAAGCCGCTGGTCATCGGATATTGGCCGGTGGTCATGTCATAGCCGCAGGCCGCCGTCAGCAGCGGCAAAACCAGCAAGGAGAGTCGGATCGGGCGATGTGTCATGACATTTCAAGCCTCATAGAGCGGGTCGTCTGAAATCGAAGCCGTTCTCCGGCTTCGATTGAGGGCGTGAATCCGCTCTACCAATTTGTTTTAGCGGACGATTCACGTTTTAATCCTTGTCACGGGGTGTTGCGGATTAAAACGATCGTGCGCTAGACCTGCTAAAAGCTTAACAGGCGCGGGTTAAGGAAGCTTGAATCCAGATATCAGCGGTTTTTGCCCGGCACCCACAAGATGTCGCCCTCGCCCTGCTGGTTCATGGCGCGGGCCAGAACGAACAACAGGTCCGAGAGGCGATTGGCATAGGCCAGGGCCTGGGGGTTGAGCGGCTCGGCCAGGGCCAGGGCGGCCATCAACCGTTCGGCCCGCCGCGTCACCGTACGGGCCAGATGCAGATGCGAAGACGCCGCCGTTCCGCCGGGAAGTATGAAAGAATCCAGAGGCTTGAGCTTCTCGTTGGCGGCATCGATCTCGGCTTCCAAACGTTCGACCTGGGCCTTTTGGATGCGCAAGGCCCCTTCATGGCCGTCGCCCGGCGTGCATAAATCGGCCCCCAGATCGAACAGATCGTTCTGAAGGCGGGCCAGAAGAGCATCCATCTCGGGGTCTTGGGCGGTATGCAGGCGCACCAGCCCAAGAGCGGCATTGGCCTCATCGACGGTGCCGTAGGCCTCGACCCGAAGATCGTGCTTGGCCACGCGCGAGCCGTCGCCCAGCGAGGTTTGCCCTTTGTCGCCGCCCCTTGTGTAGATGCGCGTCAAGCGGACCATCCGCCACCATCCTTGTCCCAGCCTGCCTCCTTAACGATATAGCGCTTCCCGGCTTGCGCGGCGAGCCAATTTCGGTCCAATCTCCGCCCATGCTCCGTCTGTCACCCATCCTCAGCCTGTATATCGGCCGCCAATATCTGGCCGCCTTCCTGGCCACGCTTTCCGTGGTCTCGGGAATCGTCTTGATGTTCGACATTATCGAGCTTCTGCGCCGCGCCTCGGGCAAACAGTCCATCGGTTTTTTCACGGTCGTCGAGATGGCGCTGCTCAAACTGCCGCAGATGGTGCAGACCCTGTTGCCCTTCGCGGTGATGATTGGGGCGATGATCGTCTTCTGGCGCCTGACCCGCACCCGCGAACTGGTCGTGACCCGCGCCGCCGGAGTCAGCGTCTGGCAATTCCTGGCCCCGATCATGATCTTGGTCTTCGCCGTCGGCCTCCTCATGGTGACGGCTTTCAATCCGCTGGCCTCCAGCCTGTTCTCGCGCTACGAGCGGTTGCAAGACCAAGCGCAGATCCGCCTCAGCAATCCCTTGAGCTTCTCGTCGGGTTTCGGCCTGTGGCTGCGCGAAACCACCGGCAACCGCCAGACCATCATTCATGCCCAAACCGTGCGCCAGGACGGGCTGAGCCTGGTTCTGGGCGGCGTCAGCATCTTTCATCTGGAAGACAACCGCTTCACCTTCCGCCATGACGCCAAGCTGGGCCGCATCGCCGACCAGCGGATCGATCTCGACAAAGTGTGGGAAATCGTGCCCGGCCGGCCCAGCGAACCCCGGGAGCATATCACGCTGCCGACCACGCTGACGATTTCGAAGATCCAGGACAATTTCTCGTCGCCCGAGACCATGTCCTTCTGGGAATTGCCGGGCTTCATCCGCTTTACCGAAGAGTCGGGTTTCTCGGCCCAGAAACACCGCATGTATTTCCAGTCCCTGCTCGCCTCGCCGATCCTGCTTTGCGCCATGGTGCTGGTGGCCGCCGTCTTCTCGCTGCGGCCCAATCTGCGCATGGGCGGGGTGATGATCCGCCTGGGCGGCGGCGTCGGGGCCGGATTCTTGCTGTTCTTCTTCTCCAAGGTCACCTTTGCCTTGGGCCTGTCGGGCACGTTGCCGCCGGCGCTGGCGGCCTGGAGCCCGGCCATGGTGACGCTGCTGGCCGGCCTATCGACCCTTTTTCATCTCGAGGACGGCTGATGCCGGGAAAAAGGGCAATCTTGCACGAGCGCCACACGCTGCCTTTTTTTCTGCTGGCGGTTCTGCTGATCGTCGGCTGGCGTCTGGCCGTGCTGGGCGGCAGTTCCCTGAATCTGTCCTTCGACGAGGCGCAGTACTGGCTGTGGTCGTTAACCCCCGACTGGGGCTATTACTCGAAGCCGCCCTTCGTCGCCTGGTCGATCACGCTGGCCACCCAGGTTTGCGGCCAGGCCGAGGCCTGCATCCGCCTGCCTTCCACCCTGGCCTATGGCCTGGGTTCCATCTTCGTCTTCCTGGCCGCCCGTCATCTCTATGGCGATCGCATCGCCTTCTGGTCGGGGTTGGTTTTCCTGACCCTGCCCGGCGTCGCCTATTCCTCGATGCTGGTCACCACCGACCCGCCGCTTTTGATGTTCTGGGCGCTGTCCTTGTTTTTCACCCTGAAGGCGCTGGACGCGAAAAAACCGCTAGGCTGGTGGGCGGCTTTGGGCTTGGCCGTCGGGCTTGGCCTGTTGGCGAAATACGCCATGATCCTGTTCGCCCTTTCGCTGGCGCTGTATCTCGGCTTCACGCCAGCGGCGCGCCGGAAACTGACCTGGCAGGGTCCGGCTCTGGCGGGCGTTTTGGCGCTGCTGTTGTATCTGCCGAATTTCCTGTGGAACGCCGGCAACGGTTTTGTCAGCTATCTGCACACCAAGGACAACGCCAATCTGGCCGGATCGCTGTTCCATCCCGAAAAGATGGTCGAGTTCCTGGGCTCGCAATTCGCCGTCTTCGGGCCCTTGCTGTTTGCCGCCCTTTTGGCCTTCGTCGTTCTTGCAAAGCGCAATGGGGGCGATGGCAAATTGCGCCTGCTGGCATTCATGTGCCTGCCCATCCTGGCTTTGATGACGGTGGAAAGCCTGCTTTCCCGCGCCAACGCCAACTGGTCGGCGCCGGCCTATGTCGCCGGCTCGGTGCTGGTGACGGCCTGGCTGTACCAGAAGAATCGCTTCAGCCTGATCCGCTTGTCGGTGGTGTTGCATATCGCGCTGGCGACGCTTGTCTATAATTACGAGCAGACGCTGTCGCTGCTGGGCCTGCCCCTGGACCAGAAGACCGACTTCGCCAAGCGCCTCAAAGGCTGGCCCGAGGTGGGGGCGAAAGTGTCCGCACTTCTCAACGATCATCCCGGCGCCGTCCTGATGAGCGACGACCGCAAGCTGATGGCCTCGCTCAGCTATTATGTGCGCCCCTTCCCCCTGTCCGCCGTCAAATGGAATCCCGGCGGCAAGGTGCATGACACGTTCGATCTCAATGCCGGCTTCAAGGGCGATGCAAGTCAGGGGTTGGTCTTCGTGACCGAGCGCGAAACCATTCCCGAGATCGCGGCGGCCTTCAAGACCGCCGAAGCCCTGGGCGCCACCCGCCAGGAAATCCATCCCGGCTTCGCCATCGAGATGCACGCCTTCCATCTCAAGGACTATCAGAGGCCATAAGGTGACGCGCAAGATTCCCTATTTCATCCTGGCGCTTCTGGTGGGGCTGGCTTTTGTGCCCGGCGCCGATATCGCCTTCACCGGCCTGTTCTATTCGGCTGAAAAATGGTTCTTCTGGCGCTATCTGCCGGCGCTGGAATTCGTGCGCAAGGCCCTGCCGGCGGTCATCATCGGGGCCGGCGTCTATTTCCTGCTGGTCGGGATCGTCAATCTAGGACTGAAGGACAAGATACTGGGCATCACCTGGCAGGCCATGGCCTATCTGTCCCTGACCATGCTGATCGGCCCCGGCCTGATCGTCAATCTGCTCTTCAAGGACCATTGGGGGCGCGCGCGGCCGACCACCATCGCCGAGTTCGGCGGCAAGCTATCCTTCTCGCCGCCTTTCGTCTTTTCCGACCAGTGCGACGACAATTGTTCCTTCGCCTCGGGCCATGCCGCCATCGCCTTCTGGATCTTCGCCCTGGCCATGCTGCTGCCGCCGCCCTGGCGGGCGCGGGCGGGCTGGGCGGCCATCGGTTTCGGTTTGCTGATCGGTCTGGTGCGCGTGATTCAGGGCGCCCATTTCCTAAGCGACGTGGTGACGGCCGGGCTGGTGACGGTGGGGGTGGCGCTGGCCCTAAGGCCACTTCTGCTTAAGGAGACGCCTCAAGCGTAAAGTGAAAGATGCTGCCTTGGCCGGCGGTGGATTCCACCCAGATGGCGCCGCCGTGCCTCTCGACGATGCGTTTGCAGACGGCCAGCCCGATCCCCGAGCCCGGAATATTGCCATGCGGATCGATGCGCTGGAACAAGGTGAACAGGCGCTCGAACTGGCGCGCCTCGATGCCGATGCCGTTGTCGGACACGGAAAACAGCCAGTGTTTGCCGACGGCCTTGGCCGCAACGCGGATCTGCGGCTTTCGCTGCGGATGACGATATTTCAGAGCGTTGCCCAGCAAATTCTGAAACAGGCTGACCAGTTGCGCGCGGTCGGCGAGAACCGGCGGCATGGCCTCGATATGGATTTCGGCGCCGGCTTCGTTGGCCGCCGCTTCCAGATTGGCCAGCGCGTCCTTCAGCGCCTCGCCGCTGTCGATCATCTCGATCTTCTGGGTCTGGGTGCCGATGCGCGAAAAGGACAAGAGATCGCGGATCATGTTGGACAGGCGGGCAACGCCTTCGGTTACGAAGCCGATGAAGATGTCGGCATCCTCATCCAATCGTCCCTTATAGCGCCGCGCCAGCATCTGCACGTAATTGCTGATATTGCGCAAGGGCTCCTGCAGATCGTGGGAGATCACATAGGCGAAGCGTTCGAGATCCTCGTTCGAGCGGGCCAGTTGCTCTGTGCGTTCGGCCAACTCCCGTTCGGCTTCCTTGCGGCTTTGGATATCGAGGGCCGCGGCCAGGCATAGCGGACCGAAGACCGACTCCTCCTCGCCTTCCATCAGCGAGGTCTGCAAGATGATGGGCATCAAGGCGCCGCCGGCAGGCTTCAGCATCAGTTCGATCTGGCTGGAATTGCCGGCGGCGACATTCTGCAAATGCAGCTCGAAGGCGGGGCGGGCCTCGGGCTCGAGGAAGGAGACGAACGGCTTGCCGACAAGGCTTTCGGGCAGGGTTTTCAGCAGCTCGGCGCCCAGGCGGTTGGCTTCGCGCAAGAAGCCCCTGGCATCGATCAGGAAATAGCCGATCGGCGAGTGATTGAACAAATTGGTGTAGCGGCGCAGCGCGATTTGCAGACCATGCTGGGCCTCGCACAAGGCGCTGTCCTTGGCCCTCAAACGCTCCTGGCAATGGTCGATGCCGGAAAGCGTGCGCAAGAACGCCTCGCCGGTCTCGAGCTCGACCGCATGCCTGGCTTCATATTCGTGCAGCCGGGATCTCAAGCAAGCCAGTTCGGCTTCCAGCTCCTGTCGGCTTTTAGGCGAAGACATATCCACCGGGTTGTCCCTACTCCCGATACAACGTCGATATAGAGGTATGCAGAGACGGTCCCCACAACCTCTCGTTGGCGCGGCACTTTACAGATGCAGAGGGTCATTGTCACGCCCTGCTTTCGCCTATAGTTTGGCGGAAGATCGAAGTTGGCGGCGCGCACATGTCCACAATTCCTCCCTATTCCGTCTTGTGGCTGCAGGCCGGTTCCTGCGGTGGCTGCACGGCGGCGGCAATGGAGTCCGATCCGAAACTGCTGATCGGCGCTTCTTCCTTCATTTCGTTGGTTGGGCATCCAGCCGTATGCGAAGCAAGCGGTGCTGAATATCTTGATCTGCTTAGAAGTATTTTATCTGGTGTGACGAAAATCGACGCTCTGCTGGTCGAGGGAGCGGTGATGCTGGGGCCCGAGGGAAGCGGGCGCTTTCAGATGGCTTCCGGCTTCGACCGGCCCATGTGCCGTCTGGTGGAAGATCTGGCCGCCAAATCCCGTCATGTCGTGGCGGTGGGCAGTTGCGCCGCCTTCGGCGGCGTGGTGGCGGGCAGCGGCAGCCGAACCCAGGCCGTAGGCCTGCAATTCGATTCCGGCAAGGCGGGCGGCTTGCTGGCGCCGGGCTGGCGCTCGGCCTCGGGCCTTCCCGTCGTCAATATCGCCGGCTGTGCGCCGCATCCGGGCTGGATCGTGGAAACGCTGCTGTTGCTGTCGCAGGACGCGCTGGGGGCCGACGATCTCGACAGCTACCAGCGCCCGCGTTTCTTCGCCGACCATCTGGCCCATCACGGCTGCAACCGGAATGAATATTACGAATACAAGGCCAGCGCGTTAGAGCCGTCGCAGCAAGGCTGTCTGATGGAAAATCTGGGTTGCCGGGCCACCCAGGCGCCGGGCGACTGCAACCGGCGGCGCTGGAACGGCAACGGCTCATGCACCAATGCCGGCTATGCCTGCATCGCCTGCACGGCGCCGGGTTTTGCCGGCAGCCAGGAGCCCTTCCTGGAAACGCCCAAGCTGGCCGGCATTCCGGTGGGACTGCCGGTCGACATGCCCAAGGCCTGGTTTGTAGCGCTGGCGGCTCTGTCGAAGTCGGCGACGCCTTCGCGGGTCAAGAAGAACGCCACCGAAAGCCGGATTCTGGTGCCCCCCGCCCCGCGCTCGAGGACGCAGAAATGACCCGTCTGATAGTCGGCCCCTTCAACCGCGTCGAGGGCGACCTGGAAATCAGGCTTGAGGTGGAAGACGCCCGGGTGAAGGAAGCCTTCGTGAATGCGCCCCTGTTTCGCGATTTCGAGCATCTGATGCAAGGCCGCTATCCGCTGGACGCGATGGTCATAGCGCCTCGCATCTGCGGCATCTGTTCGGTATCGCAATCGGCGGCGGCGCTTTCGGCCCTGGCCGCCAGTGCCGGTCTGGCCATGCCGACCAATGGGCGGACGGTGCTGAATCTCATGCAGGGTTTGGAAAACGCCGCCGACCATCTGGTGCATTTCGCGCTCTTCTTCATGCCCGATTTCGCGCGCGGCTGCTACGAATCAAGGCCCTGGCACGATCTTGCGGTGACCCGCTTCAAGGCCGGGTCTGGCGGCCTGGGAGCCGAGGCCGCCCAGGCGCGCTCGCGCCTGTTTCGCGCCATGGGCATTCTGGCGGGAAAATGGCCGCATTCCCTGGCCCTGACGCCGGGCGGAAGCACCAAGCCGGTGGATGCCGCCGAACGGGCCGGCCTGATGGAAATTCTTGGCGAGTTCCGACGTTTTCTGGAAACGCATCTCTTCGGCATGCCGCTCAAGGCGGTGGCGGGGTTGGCTGACGGGGCGGCGTTGGCCAACGGCGCCGGCGGCGATTTCAAACTGTTTCTCGCCATCGCCGACGATCTCGATCTATGGAGCCTGGGCCGATCAAAGGCGACGCTGATGAGCTTCGGGGCCTATCCTGGCCCCGAAGACGGCGCGAAGCTATTCGCCGCCGGTCTGTGGCGAGACGGGCAGATGCTTGCCCTCGACGAAGCGGCCATCGCCGAGGATGTCGGCCGGGCCTGGTTTCAAGGGAACGCGCCCCTGCACCCGGCCCAAGGCGCCACCGAACCCGATGCCGGCAAGGACGGCGCCTATAGCTGGAGCAAGGCGCCGAGGCTGGCGGGGCGGACGGCGGAAGTCGGGGCCTTGGCGCGCCAGACCATGGCCGGGCAACCGTTGATCCTGTCCTTGCTGGCGGCGCACGGCTCGACGGTGGGAACAAGGGTGGTGGCAAGGCTGGTCGAACTGGCGCGCCTGGTTCCGGCCATGGAAGGCTGGGCGCGGGCCATCGATCCCCGCCAGCCCTTCTGCCTGCCTTTTCCCATCCTGGCGTCTGGGCAAGGCGTGGGCATGGTCGAGGCTGCGCGCGGCTCGCTGGGCCATTGGCTGACCGTCGAGAATGGCCGTCTGGCCGCTTATCAAGTCATCGCGCCGACGACCTGGAATTTCTCGCCCCGCGATTCAAATGGCGTCCCCGGTCCGGCGGAGGCGGCGCTGCAAGGGGTTGCGGTCGAAGGCAATGCCGCCTCGCCGGTCGCCGTCCAGCATGTGGTGCGCTCCTTCGATCCCTGCATGGCCTGCACGGTGCATTAGATATGCCCCTAGCCGGGCGCGTTTCTTCGAAACGCTTGGCCGCGGCCTCAATGGCCGCTGGAAAGCAACTATCCGGATAATGTAAAAACGGCTTCCACATGCCTCTTTATGCAGGCTTTTGTCATATAAAGAAAACTTCGGGAATCCCGGACGTTAACTTTCCGTCTGACTTGGCACGATCCTTGCCCTTATAGAGCGGGGCCGGCTGTGCTTGCGGACCGGCCTCGAAGATCGCGGACCACGCGACAGGTTTCGTCAGGGAGGAGTGACCCCTATCGAATCCGGACCTACCGGTCGATGCCATGCGGCATGCGGCTGGCGGCGTGGTCGCGCTCTTGCCTTGATGGGGTTGAGCGTCAGACAGAAGGGGATGCGACATGTTCCGAGACAATATCGAAGCGCTGGAAGCCAAGCTGGGTTTGGAGCGCCGGTCCTTCCTCAAATTCTGCGCCGCCATGGCGGCGACGATGGGGCTGCCCAAGGGCGCCGAGGCCCAGATCGCCCAGGCCATTTCGACCCCCGCCAAGCGACCTTCGGTGATCTGGCTGCATTTCCAGGAATGCACGGGCTGCACGGAATCCTTGCTGCGGGCCGAGCATCCGACCCTGGAAAAGCTGATCTTGGAAGTGATCTCGCTCGATTACCATGAAAGCCTGTTCGCCGCCGCCGGCCATCAGGCCGAAGCCGCGCGCTACGCCGCCATGGCAGCCAACAAGGGCAAATATGTGCTGGTGGTCGAAGGCGCCATCCCGGTCAAGGACGGCGGCATCTACTGCAAGATCGGCGGCAAGACCGCCATGGACATCCTGAAGGAATGCGCCGCCGACGCCGCCGCCATCATCGCCATCGGCTCTTGCGCCTCCTGGGGCGGCATGCCGAGCACACCGCCCAATCCCACCGGCGCCTCGCCGGTGAACGCCATCATCACCGACAAGCCGGTGGTCACCATTCCTGGCTGTCCGCCCAACCCCTACAATTTCCTGTCCACCGTCGTCCATTTCCTGACCTTCGGCAGCCTGCCCAAGATCGACGACAAGGGCCGCCCGCTCTTCGCCTATTCGCGCCTGATCCACGAAAACTGCGAGCGCCGCGCCCATTTCGACGCCGGCCGCTTCGCCATGGAATTCGGCGATGACGGGCACCGCCAGGGTTATTGCCTTTACAAGTTGGGCTGCAAGGGCCCCGAGACCTACGCCAACTGCCCCTCGATCCTGTTCGGCGACGTCGGCTCGGGTTCCTGGCCGGTCGGTACCGGCCATCCCTGCATCGGCTGCACCGAAAAGGGCGTCGGCTTCTACAAGCCCATCCATCAACTGGCCGACGTCAAGAACGTGGTCCCGCCCGCCTCCTATCCGCGCGTCGTCGAAGAGCAGGGTGTCGGCGCCACCATCGGCTCGGCGGCGGTGGTTGCCGCCGTGGCCGGTCTGGCCGCCGGAGCGGGCTACAAGCTGGCCGGCAATCTCGGCAAGGATGGCGGTTCCGACAAAGACGCCGCGGAATAAGGAGCCCTGCCATGACGCTCGATCGGCGTAACTTCATGAAGGCGGCGTTGGGCGGCTCAGCCGCAGCGGCTGCCGCCGTCTCCCTGGCCCCCAACCCGGCCCTGGCCCGCGACAACAAACAGATGCCGCCCAAGGCTCTGGGCCTGCTGTTCGATTCCACGCTGTGCATCGGCTGCAAGGCCTGCGTCAAGTCCTGCAAGGAAGCCAACGGCATGCCGGCGGAATTCTCGACGCCGGACAAGCTGTGGGACACGCCGCTTGATCTGTCGGGCAAGACCCTGAACGTCATCAAGTCCTATGCCGAGGGCACCTCGGACGTGAAGGACCGCGAGGGCAACGGCTATGCCTTCGTGAAAAAGTCGTGCCTGCATTGCGTCGATCCGTCCTGCGTCTCGGCCTGTCCGGTGACGGCGATGAGCAAGGATCCGGAAACCGGCATCGTCGGCTACGATCCCGACAAATGCATCGGCTGCCGCTATTGCGTCGCCGCCTGCCCCTTCGGCGTGCCGCGCTTCCAATACGACACCGCGACGCCGCGCATCCAGAAATGCCAGCTTTGCAAGCACCTCCTGCCGGAAGGCAAGTTCGCCGCCTGCGCCGAAGTCTGCCCGACCGGAGCCACCTTGTTCGGTCCCGTCGAGCTGCTGAAGGCCGAAGCGAGCCGCCGCCTGGAACTGGAGGCGGGCAGCGCCGCCGTCTATCCCCGCGGCAATATCGAATCGCCCTTCCCCTCGCACGAGAAGCCCGCACCCGAATATAAGAAGCGCATCTATGGCGAGAAGGAAATCGGCGGCACCCAGATGATGCTGCTGGCCGGCATGTCTTTCGGCAAGCTGGGCTATCCCGATCTGCCCGAGCAAAGCTTCGCGGCCAAGTCGGAAAGTCTGCAACATGGACTTTATGGCGGCATGATCCTGCCCTTGGTGGCTCTGGCCGGTCTGGCCTATGCCGCCAAGCGCACCGTCGGCACCGGTTCTGGCGAGAAGGGGGAATAAAATGAAAGCCCAACCCATCGGCGGACGCCTGGTTTCCCCGGTCACGCTTGTCCTTTCGGTTCTGGTTTTGCTGGCGGCCTTCTTCGGCGCCCAGCGTTTCCTGTTCGGCTTCAACTCGGTCGCCAACATCAATGACGGCTATCCCTGGGGCATCTGGATCGCCTGGGACGTCGTCATCGGCACAGGCCTGGCCTGCGGCGGCTATGCGCTGGCCCTGCTGATCTATATCGCCAACAAGAGCCAGTACCATCCCCTGATGCGCCCGGCCCTGCTGGCCAGCGTCTTCGGCTATACGCTGGGCGGCATTTCGGTCATCTTCGATCTGGGCCGCTACTGGAACTTCTGGCACATCCTGTTCCCGACCTATCAGCAATACGGCTCGGTGATGGTCGAGGTGGCGTTGTGCGTCGCCGCCTACATCATCGTTCTGTGGATCGAGTTCAGCCCCGTTCTGTGCGAGAAGCTGGGCTTGCCGGGCTTGAAGAAATTCACAGACAAATGGATGTTCCTGATTATCGCGCTTGGCATTCTGCTGCCGACCATGCACCAATCCTCGCTGGGTTCGCTGCTGATCGTCTACGGCGCCCAGATCAGCCCCTTGTGGCAGACCTTGTTCCTGCCGCTTCTGTTCCTGATCTCGGCCGTCGCCATGGGCTATGCCGTGGTGGTGTTCGAGGCCTGCACCTCGACCGCCGGCTTCAAGCGCAAGATCGACCATGAACTGCCGCTGATCGCCAGCCTGTCCAAGATCATGGCCTATCTGCTGGTGGCCTTCATCGTCATCCGCCTGGGCGACATCGTCGTTCGCGGCGCCTTCGGCTCGATGTTCACCGAGGGCGTGAAGAGCTTCATGTTCTGGGTCGAGATGACGCTGTTCGCCCTGCCGGTGGCCATGCTGCTTTCGCCCGGCGTCAAGCGCGACGCCAAGATCTACTTCCTGGCCGCCTGCTCGATGCTGCTGGCCGCCGTTCTCTACCGCATCGACGCCTATCTGGTCGGCTACGACACCGGCCCCGGTTGGCACTATTTCCCCGCCGTCCCCGAAATCATGATTACGATCGGCATCGTCGCCTTCGAAATCCTGGGATACATCTATTTCGTCCGCTTCTTCCCCGTCCTGCCCGGCCAGGGCTCGGACCAGACGCACTGAACAGGAGGCTTGGCCGTGTCTAAACGCATCACCATCGATCCCATCACCCGCATCGAAGGCCATTTGCGCATCGACGTCGAGGTGGACGGCGGCAAGGTTCAGAAATCCTGGGCCTCGGGCCAGATGTGGCGCGGCGTCGAGCAGATTCTGCTGGGCCGCGATCCCCGCGACGCCTGGGCCATCACCCAGCGTTTCTGCGGCGTCTGTACCACCGTTCACGCCATCACCTCCGTGCGCGCCGTCGAAAACGCGCTGAATCTGGAAGTGCCGCTGAACGCGCAGTACATCCGCAACATGATCGTCACGGCGCATGCCATCCACGATCATATCGTGCATTTCTACCATCTGGCGGCCCTGGATTGGGTTGACGTCACCAGCGCGCTCAAGGCCGATCCGGTCAAAGCCGCGGCCTGGATCGAGCAATATACCGACTGGCCCCTCAACAACAAATTCGAGATGACGGCGGTCAAGAACAAGCTGGCCACCTTCGTGGCTGGCGGCCAGTTGGGCCCCTTCACCAACGGCTATTGGGGCCATCCGGCGATGAAGCTGTCGCCCGAGGTCAACCTGGTCGCCGTCGCCCACTATCTGCAGGCGCTGGATGCCCAGCGCAAGGCCAACAAGATCGTCAGCACCCTGGGCTCGAAAAGCCCGCATGTGCAGAACATGGCGGTCGGCGGCGTGGCCAACCCCATCGCGCTTGACAGTCAGTCGGTGCTGTCGATCGAACGTCTCTTGCTGGTCAAGGAACAGATCGACGCGCTCAACACCTTCATTCAGAAAGTGTTGCTGGTCGATGTCGCCGCCGTGGGCGCCGTCTATGCCGACTGGACCAAAT
The DNA here is from genome assembly GCA_016215555.1 of Rhodospirillales bacterium. Lineage (GTDB taxonomy): Bacteria > Pseudomonadota > Alphaproteobacteria > Rhodospirillales > WMHbin7 > WMHbin7. Next base: position 22,410 of record JACRJC010000044.1, read on the forward strand.
ACGGCGCCGGCGTCACCAACTATCTGTCGGTGCCTGACCTGCCCATGGATACCAAGGGCACGCAGTTCCAGATGCCGGGCGGCTATATCGCCGGCGGCGACATCGCCACCTTCAAGCCGATCACCAGCTATCAGGACGCTTATTTCCGCGACGGCGTCGCCGAAAGCGTCAAGCATGCCTGGTACAAGGGCGGCAAGGGGGCCTTGCATCCCTGGAAGGGCGAAACCATCGCCGAATACACCGACTTCCAGGACAATGGCAAATATTCGTGGGTCAAGGCCCCGACCTTCTACGGCAAGCCCGCCCAGGTGGGTCCGCTGGCCAATGTGCTGTGCATGTATGCCGCGGGACATAAGCCGACCCAGGCCTATGCCACCAAGGTTCTGGATACCGCCAGCGCGCTTCTGGGCCAAAAGATCGGCCTGCCGGCCATGCATTCCACCATCGGCCGCATCGCCGCCCGCGCCATCCGCTGCGCGGTCATGGGCGAATATCTGGCCTCGAACTGGCAGGCCCTGATCGACAATATCGCCAAGGGCGACGCCAAGACCTTCAACGCCCCGGTCTTCCCCAAGGGCGAACAGATGGGTTTCGGTTTCCACGAAGCGCCGCGCGGCGCGCTGTCGCACTGGGTGGTCATCAAGGACGGCAAGATCGCCAACTATCAGGCGGTGGTGCCCACCACCTGGAACGCGGCGCCCCGCAATGAGGACGACGCCATCGGTCCCTACGAGGCTTCGTTGCTGGACAATCCGGTGGCCGATCCGGAACGTCCGTTGGAAGTCCTGCGCACCATCCACTCCTTCGATCCATGCCTGGCCTGCGCCGTGCACCTGGTCGATCGCGAGAAGCGCAAGATTGTGCAAGTCAAGGCCCTTTAATCCCCCGTACCCCCTTGAACCCTCCCATTGCGAAAGTGATGGGAGGGTTTTATTTTAGTCGTTCAGTTCCCGCTTTTCCCGTCATCGCCGGGCTTGACCCGGCGATCCATGGATGCCCGGATCATGTCCGGGCATGACAAGGTGGGGCAGCGCGGTCATGGAATCTACTTTCTTGGAAAGACGAAAACGATGCGCGTTATGGTTCTGGGGATCGGCAATATCTTGATGTGCGACGAGGGGATCGGCATCCGCGTCGTCAACGATATCGAAAGCCGCTTTCGCTTCCCCGACGCCGTCGAATTGATGGATGGCGGCACGTCGGGCATGGAACTGCTCGATCCGCTGAGCAATCTTGATCACCTGATCGTGGTCGATGCCGTGCGCTCGGGCGATCCCGCCGGCACGATGATCCGGCTGGAAGACGGGGAAGTACCGGCCCTGTTCCAGACCCGCCTGTCGCCGCACCAGTTGGGCCTGTCCGACGTGCTGGCGACCTTGCTGCTGATGGAGACGTTTCCCAAACATCTGGTGCTGCTGGGTTGCGAGCCGAAATCGCTGGAAACACATATGGGCCTGACGCCCGAGGTCGAGGCCACGGTCGAGCCCTTGATCGAAGCCGTGCTTAAGGAACTTGCGGCCATCGGCATCAAGCCCTTGTCGGGAGTGGCCTGAACCATGTGCATGGCCATTCCGTCCGAAGTGATTTCCATAGAAAACGGCATGGCCACCGTCGAATGTTTCGGCGTCACGCGCCAGGCCAGCCTGCTGATGATGGACGGTCAGGTGGCGGTCGGCGATTACGTGCTGATCCAGGCCGGCGGATTCGTGGCCGAGCTGGTGGACAAGCAGACGGCGCTGGAAACCCAGGCCATGATGGCCGAAATGCTGGCTCACCAGGCGTCATGATTTCCTTTGCGCCCGAGGGCGTCATCCAAGTCCAACTGGTTCTTGAACGAGGACGGATCGCCGCCGTCCGGCTGCGCCCCCGTCCCCTGCCCCCCTTGAAGGCCCTGCTGAAAGGGCGCCAGGCTGACCAGGCGGCCCGGATGTTGCCCCGTCTGTTCAGTCTGTGCCGCATTGCCCAGACCTGCGCCGCTCTGAACGCCATCGAACAGGCGCTGGGGGTTGCGCCGCCGCCCGCCCAAAGCGCCGCCCGCCTTGTCCTCACCCTGGCCGAGACCATCCAGGAACATGCGACACGTCTGACGCTGGATGGGCCGCTGGCCTTCGGTCAGGCCCCGGATGTCGAGACCGCCAAGGCGGTCCGCCGCCATATCGCCGCCCTGGTCCCGCTGATCTGTAAAAACGACGATTGGGTCCGGCCCGGCGGCGGCCGCCTGTCGCCCAGGCCCAATGACTTGGCCGACTGGCTGGAGGAACTGCGCCGCCTGATCCTGTCGGGTTTGATGGCGGGGCGGGATGTTTCGGCACTGTTGGAGGTCAAAGACTTGCGCGACTGGGCGCAAGGACAGGGCTCGGCGCCGGCCCGTCTTCTGCAAGCTCTGCTGAAGCCCGGACTGGCCGGATTCGGCGCCAGCGCCACTGGTTTGATGGGGCATCTCGATTCCGGCCAGGTCATGGCCCGCCTGGCCGCCTCGGATTGGGAATCCTACGCCCAGGCTCCGCAAACGGCCGCCGGCCTGTGTCTGGAAACCGGCCCGTTGGCTCGCCAGAACGACCATCGCTTGATCCGCACGTTGGAGGCCGAAAGCGGGCATGGCCTGGCCGCCCGCATTCTGGCCCGCCTGCTGGAACTCGCCCAGACCCTGACCGGCATCGCCCTGGCTCTGCCGCTGCTGATGGAAGGCGAGGGGGTGGATTTGCCGGTCGCTGGTGGCGTCGGCCTGGGCGCAGCCGAGGCGGCCAGGGGCCGCCTGTTCCATTGGGTGAGATTGGACGCGGGCCGCATAGAAGAGTATCGTCTGCTGGCGCCCACGGAATGGAACTTCCATCCAGAAGGCGCCTTCGTCCAGGGATTGAAGGGGGCCGAGGCGGCGGATGCCGAGACGGCAAGCGCCTTGGCGAGGCGGCAGGGTCTGGCGCTCGATCCCTGTGTCGGGCTGGAGATAGAGGTGAGCCATGCATGAAATGTCGCTGGCCGGCGGCGTGGCCCGCATCATCGAAGAGCAGGCGACGACTCACGGCTTTTCGAAGGTGCTGACGGTTCGGCTTGAAATCGGGCAATTGGCGCATGTCGATGCCGATGCGCTGTCATTCTGCTTTTCCGCCGTCGTCAAGAATACGGTGGCCGAGGGCGCCAAGCTGGTCATCGAGCGCGCGCAAGGCCTGGTCTGGTGCTTCGGCTGCGCCACCCAAGTGGCGATCAAGGCCTGGGGCGATGCCTGCCCCAGTTGCGGCAGTTTCGATCTGAAGGCCGCCAGCGGCCAGGACATGCGCATTTTGGATTTGGAGGTGGCGTGATGTGTACGGTATGCGGCTGCGGCGCTTCTGCTTCGGATCATGACCATGGGCATCATCACGACCACGATCACGATCATGACCATGACCATGGCCATGGCCATGGCCACCACCATGCGCCCGAGCAGGGCCGCCTGCTGCGCATCGAAATGGATATCCTGGCCGAGAATAATCGCTGGGCCGAGATGAACCGCAAAAGCTTTCGCGAGCATCAGGCCTTGGCCCTCAATCTGGTTTCCAGTCCCGGCTCGGGCAAAACGACGCTGCTGGTCAAAACCATCATGATGCTGAAGGGCAAGATGGGCCTGGCCGTCATCGAGGGCGACCAGCAGACGGCGCTGGATGCCGAGCGCATCGAGGCCACCGGCATTCCCGCCCATCAGGTCAATACCGGCAAAGGCTGCCACCTTGACGCCCATATGGTGCGCCATGCCCTGGAAACGCTGCCGCTGGAACGGAACGGCGTGTTGTTCATCGAGAATGTCGGCAATCTGGTCTGCCCCGCCGGCTTCGATCTCGGCGAGGCGGCCAAGGTGGCCGTGCTGTCGGTGACCGAGGGCGAGGACAAGCCGCTCAAATATCCCGACATGTTCCGCGCCGCTTCCTTGATGATCCTCAACAAGACCGATCTGCTGCCGCATCTCGATTTCAACGTCGGGAAATGCATCGACTATGCCAGGCGCGTCCATCCCGGCATCGGCGTCATCAAATTGTCGGCCCGCTCGGGCGAGGGGATGGAAGACTGGCTGGCCTGGATCGAAGCGCAAAGGGCGATGCAGCGCGTCGCCGGATGATCGAGGTCGAGCTTCCCTTCGACGCCCCGCCGGTTCTGGCCGTCGGCGCCTATTTGAAGAACAGCGTGGCGGCGGCCAAGGGGCGCCGCGCCGTGATCTCGGCGTCGCGCAACGATCTGCAATCGCCTGCCGACATCAAACGCTTCAAGGAAGATCTTCAGGCCATGATGGATTGGCTGGGCGAACCCGCCCAGCGCATCGCCCATGATCTGCATCCCGATTTCCCCAATACCCGCCATGCGCAGACGCTGGGCATTCCGGCCCTGCCGGTGCAGCATCACCACGCCCATGTGGCGGCGGTGGCGGCGGAACATGGGCTGGCCAAGCCGCTGATCGGTCTGGCCCTGGACGGTTTCGGGCTCGGCCCCGGCAACCAATCCTGGGGCGGCGAGCTGCTGCTGGTGGATGGCGCCGGATGCGAACGTTTGGGCCATCTGGCGCTGCTGGCCCAGCCGGGCGGCGACGTGGCGGCGCGCCAGCCCTGGCGCATGGCGGCCTCTGTTCTGCACAGTTTGGGCCGCACCGGCACCATCGCCCAGCGTTTCGCCAGTCAGTCCGGGGCCGAGATCATCGGCCAGATGCTGGCTCGCAACATCAATGCGCCCCTGACCAGCAGTTGCGGGCGCCTGTTCGACGCCGCCTGCGGCCTGCTCGATGTGCTGCCGGTGGCCGACTTCGAAGGCCAGGCCCCGATGGCGCTGGAAAAACTGGCCCTTGCCCCCGATGTCATGGCGGGCGGTTGGACGATCGAGGGCGATGTCCTGTCCTTCCTGCCGCTGCTGGACCAACTGGATGGGTTGGAGGCCGCTGTTGGCGCCAATCTGTTCCATGGTACACTGGCCGCCGGCCTGGCCGAGTTTGCGGGCGGGGCGGCGAAACGCCATCGACTTGCCCAGGTGGCGCTGTCGGGCGGTTGCTTTTTGAATGCCGTGCTGACGCGGGAAGTCGAACGCCATCTGGTCAGGCAGGGCCTGCAGGTGCTGACGGCCCGGCGCCTGTCGCCCGGCGACGGCGGCCTGGCTCTGGGTCAGGCCTGGGTGGCTGCGTTGAAAAAAGAGTGAGGATGCCATGTGCCTAGCCATGCCCGCCCGGGTGGTTGAATTAAGGGATGACGATCAGGCCGTCGTCGAGCTGGATGGCGTGCGCAAGGAAATCTCGCTGGCCCTGATCGACGCGCCCGGCGTCGGCGATTACGTCATCGTCCATGTCGGCTATGCGCTGTCGAAGCTGGATCCCGACGAGGCCGCGAAAACGCTGGCCCTGTTCGCCGAAATGCAGGCTTTGGGAGCGTCGGCTTGAAATATATCGACGAGTTCCGGGACGGCGACGTCGCCAAGGGCCTGGCCTCGGCCATCGCCCACGAAGCCAGACCCGGCACGCGCTATCACTTCATGGAATTCTGCGGCGGCCATACCCACGCCATCTTCCGCTACGGCATCCAGGATCTGCTGCCGCCCGGCGTGCGCATGATCCATGGTCCCGGCTGCCCGGTCTGCGTGCTGCCGATGGGCCGCATCGACGGTGCCATTCATCTGGCCCGCCAGCACGGCGTGATTCTGGCCAGCTATGGCGACATGCTGCGCGTCCCCGGCGGCGGGCGGGAAAGCCTGCTGAAGGCCAAGGCGCAAGGAGCCGATGTGCGCATGGTCTATTCCCCCGCCGATGCCGTGGCGCTGGCGGCGGCCAATCCGGATCGCCAGGTGGTGTTCTTCGCCATCGGTTTCGAGACCACGACGCCGCCGACGGCGCTGGCCATCCGCCAGGCCCACAAGCTGGGGCTGGGCAATTTCACCGCCTATTGCAACCATGTGCTGACCCCCTCGGCCATTTCCAGCATTCTGGAAAGCCCCGAAGTGCGCGATCTCGGCACCGTGCCGCTGGACGGTTTCATCGGCCCGGCCCATGTCTCGACCGTCATCGGCAGCCAGCCCTACGATTATTTCGCGGAGGAATATCGCCGCCCGGTGGTCATCGCCGGCTTCGAGCCTTTGGACGTGCTGCAGGCCATCTTGATGCTGATCCGCCAGGTCAATGAGGGCCGCTTCGAGGTGGAAAACGAATTCACCCGCGCCGTGACCAGGGACGGCAATGCCAAGGCCAAGAAACTGGTTGCCGAGACCTTTGAAATGAAGCGCAGCTTCGAATGGCGCGGCCTGGGTCAGGTGCCCTACAGCGCGCTCAGGATCAAGAAGGAATGGGGCGATTTCGACGCCGAACGGCGCTTCGTTCTGCCCGAATTCAATACCGAGGATCACAAAGCCTGCGCCTGCGGGGCCATTCTGCGCGGGCTGAAAACGCCCGCCGACTGCACGCTGTTCGGCACTGCCTGCACGCCCGAACATCCCATCGGCTCTTGCATGGTTTCGGCGGAAGGGGCCTGCGCCGCCTATTACACCTTTGGCCGCCAGCGGAGAAAAGCATGAAGCTCGACCTTGAAAACGGCGTCGTCGAAATGGCGCATGGCGGCGGCGGGCGGGCCATGGCCAAGCTGGTCGAGGATATCTTCGTGCGCAGCTTCGACAATCCGCTTTTGAATCAGCGCAACGACCAGGCCTGCTTTGACATGAGCGCCGGACGCCTGGCCATGACCACCGATTCCTACGTCATCCAGCCTCTGTTCTTTCCCGGCGGCAATATCGGCAGTCTGGCCGTGCATGGCACGGTCAACGATCTGGCGATGGCGGGGGCGGCGCCCTTGTATCTGTCGGCGGGCTTCATCCTGGAAGAAGGCCTGCCGCTGTCCGATCTGCAAAAAATCGTGCGCTCGATGGCGCTTGCAGCGCAAGAGGCGGGCGTGCAAATCGTCACCGGCGACACCAAAGTGGTCGAGAAGGGCAAGGGCGACGGCGTCTTCATCAACACCGCCGGCATCGGGCGCATCCCGGACGGCGTCGCCCCCTCGGGCGACCGGGCTAGGCCCGGCGACGCCGTCCTGATTTCCGGAAGCCTGGGCGATCACGGCGTGGCGGTGATGAGCCGCCGCGAAAATCTGGCCTTCGAGGTGGATATTCTGTCGGACTCGCAGGCCCTGAACGGTCTGGTTGCCCAGATGGTGGCGGCGGTGCCCGGCATCCATGTGCTGCGCGATCCCACAAGAGGCGGGCTGGCGGCGACGCTCAATGAAATCGCCTTGCAATCTTGCGTCGGCATGGAATTGGACGAACGCGCCATTCCGGTCAAGGGACCGGTGCGGGCGGCCTGCGAATTCCTGGGCCTCGATCCCTTGAACGTCGCCAACGAGGGCAAGCTGATCGCCATCTGCGCCGACGAGGAAGCCGAACGCCTGCTGGCCATCATGCGGGCCCATCCCAAAGGATCAGACGCCGCCATCATCGGGCGCGTGACCGAGGATGCCGACCGCTTCGTGACCCTGAAAACCGCCTTCGGCGGCACCCGCATGGTCGATTGGCTGGCCGGCGAACAATTGCCGAGAATCTGCTGATGCGCATTCTGCTGCTCGCCCATTCATTCAACAGCCTGACCCAGCGCGTCTGGGTGGAACTGGCCGCTCGCGGTCATGAACTGGCCCTGGAGCTTGACATCAAGGACAGCGTGGCGGAAGAAGCGCTGGACTTGTTCCGCCCCGATCTGATCGTGGCCCCTTTCCTTAAGCGGGCCATTCCAGCCAGCGTCTGGCAGACGGTACGTTGCCTGGTCATTCATCCCGGCCCGCCGGGCGATCGCGGACCCTCGGCCCTGGATTGGGCTATCCTGGACGGCTGCCGGGAATGGGGCGTGACGGTGCTGGAAGCGGTGGCCGACTTCGACGCCGGCCCGGTCTGGGCGCATCGCGCCTTCCAGATGCGCGAGGCGACGAAGGGCAGTCTCTATCGGCGCGACGTGACCGAGGCGGCCATCGAAGCGCTGTTGGAGGCGCTTGCCAGGATCGAGGCCGGCGAGAAACCGACGCCGGCACCGCCGGGCGTCTTTCGTCCATCGGTGCCCCAGGCGGCGCGTTCCATCGACTGGCGCCAGGATACGACCGCCGGCGCGCTGCGCAAAATCCGCTCCGCCGACGGAACCCCCGGCGTGCGCGACCTTATCGAAGGCCAGGACTATTTCCTGTTCGACGCCAAAGCGGCGGACCTGTCCGGCCGGCCCGGCGATTTGCTGGCGGTCACGGACTGCGGGGCGGTGGCGCGGGCCACCCGCGACGGCGCGGTGTGGATCGGGCATCTCAGGCCCTTGGGCAAGGAAAGCCTGAAGCTTCCGGCGGCGCATTATCTGAAGACCGAAAGGCTGGTCCGCCATCCGGCGCAAGACATCTCGTATGAAGAACAAGGCCAGGTCGGGATTCTGCGCTTTCCCTTCTACAACGGGGCCATGAGCAAGGAGCAATGCCACCGCCTGTGCTCAGCCTTTCTGGATGCCGCCCAGCGCCCGACCCGCGTCATTCTGCTGGCCGGCGGCGAGGATAGCTGGTCGAACGGCATCCATCTCGGCGCCATCGAGGCGGCGGACAGCGTCTCCGATGAATCCTGGGCCAATATCAACGCCATCGACGATCTGGCCGCAGCCATCATCACCTGTCGCTCGCATCTGACCGTTTCGGCGATGACCGGCAATGCCGGGGCCGGCGGCGTCTTTCTGGCTCTGGCCGCCGACCGGGTTCTGATGCGAGACGGCATCGTGCTCAATCCGCATTACAAAAGCATGGGCAATCTCTACGGGTCGGAATATTGGACCTATCTGCTGCCGCGCCGGGCCAGCCAGGAGCAGGCGCGGCATATCCAAGAAGCCCGCCTGCCGATGGGGGCCGGGCAGGCCTTGTCGCTGGGTCTGGCCGACGAGATTCTGCCCGGAACCGTCCCCGGCTTCCAGCAGGCGGCGCTTAAGAAGGCGCAGGAACTGGCGGCGGACGATGCCTTCGCGGCAAGGCTGCAGGAAAAATGCGACCGGCGCGACGCCGACGAGGCGATCAAGCCGCTGGCCGCCTACCGCGCCGAGGAGCTCGAGAAAATGCGCCTCAACTTCTACGGCTTCGATCCCAGCTATCATGTGGCGCGCTATCATTTCATTTTCAAATCAGCCAAGTCGCGCACCCCTCTTTACCTGGCGCCCCATCGGCGTGCTAAGCTTCCGGCATGACGAAGCCGGCTGTTCTGGTCATCGACGACGAGGTCCGCTCGCAAGAGGCGCTCAAGCGCGTGCTGGGCGAGGAATTCGACGTCTTCACGGCTTCCGGGGCCGACAGTGCCTGGCATCTTTTGGAACGCGAACGCGTCGAAGTGATTTTGTGCGACCAGCGCATGCCGGGCGAAACCGGCGTCGATTTCTTAAAGCGCGTGCGCGAAAGCTGGCCCGAGACGGTGCGCATCATCATTTCGGGCTATACCGATTCCGAGGACATCATCGCCGGTGTCAACGAGGCCGGCATCTTCCAATATGTCACCAAGCCCTGGGAACCCGAGACGCTGCTGGTCATTGTGCGCGAAGCTTCGCGCCTCTACCGGCTGCAAGACGAGAATCAGGCCGCCAGCCTGGAAATCAAGCTCGATTCCGACCGGCTGGGCCAGGTGGTGGCCAAGAAGCGCAAGGCGCTCAAGAACCGTTTCGGCTTCGACCGTCTGCTTTGCTCGGACAGCAGTCCCTTGAAGTCGGCCATCGAGCTGGCCCGGCGCATCGCCGGCTACGACATTCCGGTCCTGATCACCGGCGAATCCGGGACCGGCAAGGAATTGCTGGCCCGCGCCCTGCACTACAACTCGCATCGCGGCGAGAAGCCCTTCGTGGTCGAGAATTGCGGCGCCCTGCCCGACACGCTGCTGGAAAGCGAATTGTTCGGCACCAAGCGCGGCGCTTTCACCGGGGCCATGGAAGACCGCATCGGCCTGTTCGAGCAGGCCAGCGGCGGCACCATCTTCCTGGACGAAATCGGCGACACCTCGCCCGCCTTTCAGGTCAAGCTGCTGCGCGTGCTGCAGGAAGGCGAAATCCGGCCCCTGGGCGCCCGCACGCCCAGGCGCATCGATGTGCGCGTCATCGCCGCCACCAACCGCGACCTTGAAGCCGACGTCGCCGAGGGCCGCTTCCGGCGCGATCTCTATTACCGGCTGGCCGGTCTTCGCCTGCATGTGCCGCCGCTGCGCGACCGTCCGATGGATTTGCCCCTGATCGCGCTGCGACTGGTCGAACAGGCGGCCAGGGCCTTCAACAAACGCATCATCGCCGTGGCGCCCGAGGTGCTGGTCCGTTTCAAGGATTACGACTGGCCCGGCAATGTGCGCGAGATGCAAAACGAAATCAGCCGCATGGTCGCCCTGGCCGAAGGCGACAGCCTGGGCCTCGATCTGGTCAGCCCGGCCGTGCGCGAAAAGAAGGCCGCCCCCCTCATCGCCATCGAGCCGTTCGCCGCGCCGCCATCGGCGGGCCCCTTGAAGGATCACGTCGAGCGTCTGGAAGAGCGTTTGATCGCCGAGGCTCTGCGCCGTCACCGCCACAATATCAGCCGCGCCGCCGAGGAGCTGGGCCTGTCCCGCGTCGGTCTGCGCGCCAAGTTGCAGCGTTATGGCCTCGAGCGCCTTAACTGACCCCGCCCTGCAGGGCATTCTGGAACAGGCCGGGGGCTTGAACCTCACCGGCTTGCAGGAAACGGCCTGGATCGAAGTCATCCGCAAGATGGAAGAGGTTTACTCCGACCTCATTCGCTACGAAATCGATCTCGAAAGCAAGAACGAGGCCTTGGAACAGGCGCACCGCTTCATCGGCAGCGTGCTGACCTCGATGTCCGACGTGCTGCTGGTCTGTGACGGCAAATGCCAGATCCAGCAGGTCAATCAGGCGCTTTTGGACCTCACCGGCCATGTTGAATCCGATCTGTTGGGCGAGCCCCTGACCGCGCTGCTGCCCTTCGCCGGGCGCGATCTGGTGGACTCGCTGCAAGGCCTTGGCGACATCAGGCAGGTGCAGGATCGCGAGACGCGCTTTTTGTCGAAGGCGGGCGAACCCACCGAGCCGGTGGCGCTCAATGCCTCGCAGCGGCGCGACGCCCTGGGGCAGTTGGCGGGCTATGTGCTGATCGGCCGCCCGGTCGGCGAGCTTAGGCGCGCCTATGAGGCGCTGGAACGCGCCCATGCCGATTTGAAAGCCGCCCAGCAGCAATTGGTGCAATCCGAAAAACTGGCTTCGCTGGGCCGGTTGGTGGCGGGTGTCGCCCACGAACTCAACAATCCGGTCAGTTTCGTGCTGGGCAATCTCCATTCCCTGGCCCGTTATTTGGACAAGTTGGCCAGCTATGTCGATGCCGTGCACGAGGGCGCATCCTTGAAGGTGCGCGAGAAGCTGCGCTTGGAACTGGGCATCGACGCCGTGATGGCCGATCTTGGCCCCTTGATCGAAGGGACGCGCGAAGGAGCCGGGCGGGTGGCCGAGATCGTGCGCAATCTGCGCCGCCTCTCCTTTACCAATCCCGGCGGCGCCGAGATGTTCGATCTGTCCGACGTCATGCGCACTGCCGGCGAATGGGGGGCGCGCGGGCGCAAGAAGCAGGCGGCGTTGGCGTTCACTCTGCCCGATTCCTTGAATGTGCGGGGCAATGCCGGCGCCATTCATCAGGTGCTGGTCAATCTGGTCGAGAATGCGCTGGACGCGCTTGAAGATATGAAGGAGCCACGCTTGTGGCTGACGGCAAGGCGCGAGGGCGACAGCGCCGTCGTCAGCGTGCGCGACAACGGGCCCGGCATTCCAAGCGAAAGTCTCCTCAAGGTCTTCGATCCCTTCTTCACCACCAAGCCGCCGGGACGCGGTACCGGCCTGGGCCTGTGGATTTCCTGGAACATCGTGAAAGATCATGGCGGCTTCATCGAGGCCGGCAATCATCCGGAAGGCGGGGCGGTGGTTTTATTCACGCTGCCTTTGGCGCAGAAAAGCGCTCAGCGCTCAGCCGTCAGCCGTCAGCAAGAAAAAGCTGAGGGCTGAAGGCTATAGTTTCCTGGCCAGGTCCAGAAACGCCCGGATCTTGTCGGGGCTTTTGACGCCGGGCGCATCCTCGACGCCCGACGAGACATCGACCTCGGCGGCGCCGCTGGCCCGGACCGCCGCTTCCAGATTCTCGACCGTCAAGCCGCCGGCCAGCATCCAGGGGCGGCGCAGCCTTTTGCCGGCCAGCAGCGACCAGTCGAAGGCGTTGGCGTTGCCGCCGGGCCTTGTGGCGCCAAGGGGCGGCGGGGCGTCGAACAGCAGGCGATCGACGGCGCTGGCATAGGTCTTGGCGGTTTCGAAATCGCTGTCGTTGGCCAAGGCCAGGGCCTTCATGACCGGACGGTTGAACTGTTTTCTGATGGCGGCGGCGCGCGACGGGGTTTCCTTGCCGTGCAATTGCAGCAGATCAAGATTGGCGTGATGCAGCACCAGGCGCAGAAACTCGTCGTCGGGATCGACGAACAATCCGACCTTGACGATCTGCGCCGGAACGCGATGCATCAGGGCCACGGCCCTCTCGGGGGCGATGTTGCGTGGGCTGGGTTCGAAGAAGACGAAGCCGACATAGGCGGCGCCGCCCAGGACGGCGGCATCGACCGCCTTGGCGTCGGACAGGCCGCAGATCTTGGCGGCGATCATGGCAAGATTGCGGGAAGCTGGGCGTTCTTTTCGAGGGTCTTGATCTGGCGACCGCGCTCGCGGGCCAGACGGCGCATGCGCCCCCCGGCCAGCCAGACGGCGACGCCGCCAGCCGCCACGCCCAGCGCCAGCGGGGCCAGGGCGATGAAGAAGACCGGGCTATCGACCTCGTAGGGCAACGGCCACAAAGAAACCACCGCCGTCTGCCGGTTGGCGACGGCGAACAGGACGATCAGCCCGGTGATCGGCAGTACGACAAGGGCTTTGAGCAATCGCAACATGGCGGCTTGGCCGCGCCCAGGCCTGTTTTCAGGCCGCCGTGTTCAGGCGGTCGCGTAGCTGCTTGCCGGTGCGAAAGAAGGGAACGAATTTCGACGACACCGATACCGACTGTCCGGTGCGCGGATTGCGGCCCTGTCGGGCATCGCGCCTTTTCACCGAAAAGGCCCCGAAACCGCGCAATTCCACCCGGTCGCCGCGGGCCAGCGCCTCGCCGATCTCATCGAAGATGGTGGTCACGATGCGTTCGACATCGCGCTGATAGAGATGGGGGTTCAGTTCGGCCAGGCGGGCGATGAGTTCGGATTTGGTCATGATGTGTGGCCCCTCGTCACGTGAGACGCTCAGGCTGCCAAAAGGGGGGCGGCGCGTCAAGCATCCTGGCTGGTTAAATTGCCGAATTCTAGAGAGAATTTGCCACCCTGGGGGTGGGTGAGCCGGTTCTAAGCCTTTTGGGCGGCAGTTTGAAGCTGACGGTCGTCCCCTGGCCGGGCGCGCTTTCGACGGCCATTTGGGCCTGATGCATCTCGATCATGTTCTTGGCCAGGGGCAGGCCGAGCCCGGTTCCCTCCTGGCGGCGGTTGAGGCCGCTATCGACTTGCATGAAGGGCGTCAGCGCCTTTTTGATGTCGTCGTCGGACATGCCGATGCCGGTGTCGGAAACGGCAAAGGTCAGGCCGCCGTCTTCTTCGAGGGCCAGACGCAGACAAACCCGTCCCCCCTCGGGCGTGAACTTGACGGCGTTGGACAGTAGGTTGAGCAGAATCTGCTTCATGCGTCTCTCGTCGGCCAGAACCATGGGCAGCGGCGCCGACGGCAGGTCGAGCTGAAGTTTGCATTTGCCCTTGGCCGCCCGGGCTTCCAGGAGACGCAGGCTGGATCTGGCGATCACCGTGGGATCGAAATTGGTTTCGAACAGATCCATGGTGCCCGCCTCGACGCGCGAGATGTCCAGGATGTCGTTGATGATGTCCAAAAGATGATGCGCCGAAACCTGAATGTCGTGGACATAGGTCTTGTAGCGGGGCGCGCCCAGCGGGCCCAGCAATTCCTGCTCCATGATTTCCGAAAAGCCGATGACGGCGTTCAAGGGCGTGCGCAATTCATGGCTCATATTGGCCAGGAATTCCGATTTGACGCGGTTGGCCATTTGGGCGGCGTCTCTGGCCGTCACCAGGGCCTGCTCGGCTTCCTTGGTCTTGGTGATGTCGCGCAGCGAGGTGACATGCAAAAGCCGGCCTCGGAAGAAAAGATCGGCGCCCCGCGATTCGGCGACGATGGCATGGCCGTCCTTGCAGCGGATTCTGATCTCGTGCTGGGCGCCGAACGTGTCGTCCTGGGCTTGGCGCAATTTCTCGCGGTCCTCGGGCTCGATCAAGTCCAGGATCGACATGCGCCGGATTTCCTCGGGCGGATAGCCGGTCATTTCGACCAGACGCATGTTGAAGTCGTAAATATGCGCCCAGTCGTGGATGACCAGCCCTTCCCACGACGCCTCGGCCAGGCGGCGGAAGCGTTCCTCGCTTTCGGTCAGCTCCTTCTTGACGGCGGCGCGGCCCTGGAATTGCCGGCTGATGCGTCCGGCGGCGGCCGACACAATGGCCGACACAATGGCCAGAGCCGCTACCGAGACCGTGCCCAGGGTCCAGAAGAAAAGGCGGTCGGAATAATCTTGCGTCCAACCCGCCGAGGGGACGGCGGCCAGACGCCATTTGCCGCCGGGCACGTCCATCTCGATGCTGACCGGCTGTTCGTTGAACAAGCTGGGTTCGCCCCAGACCATGCCGCCGGCAGCGCCCTTGGCGTCTCGGCCCCTGACGGCGACGCGAACGCCTTCGCGGTCGTGGGCGCTGCGAAAACCGGCCTCGTCAAAAAGGCCGTCGGTTTCGATGATCACGGAAACCATGCCCCAGTAGTCGGTGGCCGGTTCGGGGCCGCTGATGAAAATCGGCGCTCTGGAGGCCAGGGCCGAGCCGCCCTGCACCAGAGAGAAGGGGCCGGACAAAACCATGGCCTGGCGATAGATGGCTTCCTTGATGGCGTCTGCCTGGTCGGGCCTGGAAAATAGATTGCTGCCGAGAGCAAGGCGCGTGTTCTCGGCGGGGAAAATATGGCTGACGACATTGTTGCGGGCCAGGATCAGGCTGCGCACGCCGTTTCGTCCGACCAGAAGAATGCGGGCGACATGCTCGAAGTCGCCGGCCGATATATCGGGCTGACTGCGGACCAGGGCTTCAAGCCCTTGGCTTAGGAACAAGCGCTGATCCAGCGCCCCTTCAAGCCGGTTTTTCAATCGCAGCAGCTTGCCGCGAACTGCGGCGGCTTCGCCTTCGAGATGGTTTTTGCGGTTGGCATGGTCGAAATAGGCCAGCCCGCCGATCCCGGCGCCGAAGAGAGAAAGGGCCAGCAGCAGCGACGGCAGAATCCGGGACGGCTCCGGTTGGGCTTGACCGGGGGGTTGCGTCGGCTCGACCAATTCATTGAAAAGCTTGACCATCATTCTCCACCCGCTTCAGAGGCGCCCCAAGGCGCCTCTGAAGACGAGGGGAATTATAGGGGAAGGGTAGGGGCAGGCAAAGCGCGGGCGCTGCCCAGGACAGCTTTTTTCAGTTTATCGAAGGCCTTGACTTCGATCTGGCGCACCCGTTCGCGGGAAATGCCGAAATGCGCCGCCAATTCTTCCAACGTCGAAGGGTCGTCCTTTAGGCGGCGCTCGGCGATGACGTGGCGCTCGCGCTCGTCCAACACCGCCAAGCCCGATTTCAGCCAGGCCAGGCCCTGGCTCCGTTCCTGGCGTCCGGCCACCAGCATTTCCGGGTCGTCGGCCTCGTCGGCCAGCAGATCCTGGCGTTCGAGATCGGAATCGGTCCTTACCGGCAGGTTCAGCGAACTGTCGCGACCGAACAGGCGCCGGTTCATGGTGACGACGTCGTTTTGCGAGACGTCCAGCTTTTCGGCGATGCTCTTTACATGGCTGGGCTCGAGATCGGCTTGATCGGACACGCCCAGCGCCTGTTTCATGCGCTTCAGATTGAAGAACAGCTTCTTCTGCGCGGCGGCGGTGCCGATCTTCACCAGCGACCAGGATTGCAAAACATGTTCGGTGATCGAAGCCTTGATCCACCACATGGCATAGGTGGCGAGACGGAAGCCGCGCTCGGGCTCGAATTTCTTGACGGCGCGCATCAGGCCGATATTGCCCTCGGCGATGAGGTCGGCCATCGGCAGGCCGTAATTCTTGAAGCCATAGGCGATCTTGGCGACCAGACGCAGATGGCTGGTCACCAACCGGTGCGCGGCTTCGACGTCGCCGTGCTCGGCCAGTCTTTTGGCCAGCATGTATTCTTCCTCGACGGTCAGGACGGGAAAACGGCGAATGTCGCGCAGATAGCGTTTCAGGCCATCTTCGGCGGGTAGGGGCAGGGACGCAGATAGAGCTAGGGTGGCGGCAGCCATCGTCACATCCTCCTTGAAGCAATATGACAGTCGGTTTGGCGCGCCCATCATGGGCCGCACCGGGAAGGTTCTCCGCCCGCCAAGCGGCACGTAGACTATTTCCTGCCTGACAAAATAGCAGATTCGGCGGCGCCGGGTCAAGTCCAGTTTTCTAATATATGCTCGGGCTCGGCCAGAATCATGGGGCGGCGCGGCACCGGCGCATGGTTATTTTCCAGGATCGGCAGCCCGATATCGGCCCAACCGGGGCCTTGCAGGGTCAGCCCCCGCGCCTTGGCCTGGGGATGGGCCAAGGCTTCGTCCGGCGTCAGGACGGCCTCGAAACAACAATCCGTCGTCGCCAGCAGCCCCTGCCAATCGGCCAGGCTTCGCCCGGCGAAAAGCGTCTCTACCTCGGCGATCAGCGCCGTCTGGGGAAAAGGCTCGCCATGGCGGGCCGACAGATCCGGCCTCCCCGCCGCTTCGCAGAAGGAATGCCAGAATTTCGGCTCCAAGGCGCCCAAGGCGGCGAAACGCCCGTCTTGGGTCCGGTAGAGACGGTAATAGGCCGCGCCGCCATTGATGAGCCCGCCCTCGCGCGCCGTCGCTCCCTCGGCCCGCTGCGAGGCCGCCAGTTCCAGATAGGTCCAAGACAGGGCGGCCTCGTACAGGCTGACATCGAGGGATGCGCCCCGGCCCGTGCGCTCGCGCCGATAGAGGGCGGCCAGGATGGCGGCGACGGCTTGCTGGGCGCCGGCATGGTCGGCCAGCGGCGGGGCGGCGACGATGGGGCGCTCGACCGTGCCCTGGGCGGACAGCGCGCCGGCCAGGGCGACATAGGTCAGGTCATGCCCGGCCCGCAAGCGATAGGGGCCGGTCTGGCCGAAGCCCGACAGGGCGCAATGGATCAGGCGCGGATTGAGGGCGCCCAGGCGCTGGGGGCCGAAACCCAGACGGTCCAGGGTGCCGGGACGGAAGCTCTCCATCAGCACATCGGCCTTGCCGACCAGGCGCTCGAAGGCGGCCCGGCCCGGCGTTTCTTTCAGATCCAGCCGGACGACCGTCTTGCCGGCATTCAACAGCTTGTAATAGATGGATATTCCATCAAGGTCGGGGGCGCCGAAGCCCTGCATGGGATCGCCCGACGGGGGCTCGATCTTGACCACCTCGGCTCCCAGATCGGCCAATTGCCTGGTAGCGAACGGGCCGGGGATATACTGAGACAGGTCCAGGACGCGAAGCCCGGCAAGACAGTCGGACGGCATGGCATTCCTTTCAAAGAGGGCCAGGATCGAGCCATTCTAGTCATAAATCAAGCTCGTGTGGCGGTTTCGACGCTTCTGCGCTTATCTCTCGAACTTGCCGATAGGGACACTAGGCTTGCAACCGGGGGCGCGATCCGCTATAAGGCCCGCCTCGAATTCAAAAGGGCAAGACCATGAAAGCCGACATCCATCCCGACTACCACGACATCAAGGTGGTGATGACCGACGGGACCGAATTCACCACCCGCTCGACCTGGGGCAAGGCCGGAGACACGATGCGTCTCGACATCGACCCCAAGTCGCATCCGGCCTGGACGGGCGTGCATCGCCTGCTCGATTCGGGCGGCCAGTTGGCCAAGTTCAACAAGAAGTTCAAGGACTTCGGCATCAAGGCCTAAGCCGGGGCCTGCCGCCGCGACCTGGAAGTCCCATCCCGCGTGCAACCGGGGTGGGACTTTTTTACTTATGTCTTATATACTTGCTTATTGAATTTATAAAATGACGTCATGACCTGTCAAAAATGACGACTGCGGGGGGGCGCCCTTTGAAGCGCCCGGGATAATTGCCGATGGCCAAGCGCGCCGCGAGGAGCGAAACGACGTATGAGGTCTACCTGCTGGAAGGCAGGCATTGGCAGTTGCATGCCCGTTTTCGCTCGAATGAAAAGGATAGCGCCATCGCCGAGGCCAGGGATTTGGACCGGCGCGGCGAGGGGCACGGCGTCAAGGTCGTGCGCGAGACGTTCTATCCCGACTACAACAAGACGGAAGAAGCGGTCATTTTCGTCGGCCAGTCGGGCGCTCGCCAGAATCGGATGAACGAGGCGCAATCCGGCGCTGACCTGTTCGGAGATGCGGGCGGCGGGCGAGGTGCGCCCTCGGGGCCGGTTTCCGGTCTGTTCATCGCCTGGCGCATCATCGTCATCACCGTCTTCAGCCTGGGCTTCGGCATCCTGGCGGCGCTGGCCACCTCGATGATCATGGGCTACCTGGCCAAGCTGGGCTACAACACCTCATTCAGCGCCCGCACCCTTGTCTTCGCCGTCTTTCTGATCGGCGTGGTGGCGGTGGCGCTGCCGATGCTGATGTCCTTGGTCATCACCTTGTCGCGCGCCTCGCATGCCCAGGCGCCGGCCGGAAGCCAGCCCTCAAAACCCAAGTCCCGATCCAAGCCGAAGCAACGTTCCGAACCCGATCACGATCACGGCTTCGATTTCGATTTCAAGGAAGAGGCGCCGCATCGGGCCAGCTATTCCATCGAGGCCGCCGAGGATTTCGAGGATGGCGAGGAAAAATCACCTTGGTGGAAACTAAGCTGGTTCGGACGGAAGGAACGCAGCCCGGACGAGGAGGAACTGCTGTTTCCGTCGCTGGATACGGCATCGGATACCTCGCAGCCGCAAGCCGGAGAGGAGCCGGCCTTCTCCATCACGCCCGACGAGGAAGCCGAGGAAGAAGAACCCAAGCCTCTCGAGGAAGAGGGATCGGCCATCGATTTCGAGCAGCATCGCTTGAATGTGATGCGCTTTCTGGGCGGCGCCATTTCCGTCATCAAGACGGTGCGTCCGCAACTGGATGCCTACACCAAATTCGCCTTCGACCTGGTGCTGGCCGGGGCTTGCGAAATGGTGGCGGCCAGCGGCAAGCTGGACGATAAGGACAAGCGGACGATTCTGCGCGAAGCGGTCGAGATGATCGGCACCAAGGCCGATCAGGCCCAGCTCTTCGCCGATAAATACGAGGACTATTTCGTCGAGGATCGCTACAAAAAGATGGCGGAATTGGGCCGCGAGGCGATGAAGCGCTTCATGGCCAACGACCCGCAGCCTTTCGTCGCCCTGCCTTCGGCCATCGAATCTTGGGACAAGCCGCAGATGAAGATGGGCGCCCAGCAATCGATCATGACCGTCTTCTTCACCGACATGGTCGGCTCGACCGACATGACTCAGGAAAAGGGCGATTTCGCCGCCCAGGAAATCGTGCGCCGCCACAACGCCATCGTGCGTTCGGCCCTGGCCCAGCATGGCGGGCGCGAGATCAAGCATACCGGCGACGGCATCATGGCGACCTGTCCGACGGCGCCCTCGGCTGTCCAGGCCTGCATCGAGATCCAGCGCGCCATCGCTTCCTTCAACGCCACCAATCCCCCGATCCCGCTTGACGTGCGCATCGGCCTCAATGCCGGCGAGCCCATCGAAGAGGAAAACGACTTGTTCGGAGCGACGGTGCAGCTAGCGGCCCGGGTCTGCGCCCAAGCCCAGGCCAGGCAGATTCTTTGCGCCCAGTCGGTGCGCGATCTGTCGCCCAACAAGGCAGATGTCTTCATGCCCTTGGGCCAGTTCAACCTCAAGGGCTTCAAGGATCCGATCCCCCTGTTCGAGATCGGCTGGCAGGCCCCGGTTCCCGCCGCTGCTCCGGCTCCTGCCGCCGCCTCGGCCCCTGCCCCCCTGGCCTTTCCGGATAGCGGGCTCAGTCAGTAGCAGCAGTAAAAAATATTGCATGCCATGAAAACAGGTGCTAGGGTCCGGCCTAGAGCAGATCGCCGTCAATTGCAGCCTTTAAACGGCATCGATTGACGGCGTGAATCTGCTCTAGGAATTTGTTTTGAGCTGCCGATTCACGTTTAACTCCGGGTCGCCGGGGTGACCCCAGGTTAAACGATCGTGCGCTAGCGCATTTGTAAGGTCTTGCCATGCCCCTGGTGCTGCTCAAGCACGCTCTCGGATTTGCCCGTCCCCAACGTCAGATACCGGCCAGCCGGGAACTGAAACCTTCTTACGATGTGGTCATCGTCGGCGGCGGCGGTCACGGGCTGGCGGCGGCCTATTATCTGGCCAAGGACTGGGGCATCACCAATGTCGCGGTGCTGGAAAAGGGCTGGCTGGGCGGCGGCAACACCGCCCGCAACACCGCCATCGTGCGCTCGAACTACATCACGCCCGAAGGGGTGCGTTTCTACAAGGAATCGATGGAGCTGTTCGAGACCCTGTCGCAGGAACTCGATTTCAACGTCATGTATACGAAGCGCGGCCATCTGACCCTGGCCCATACCGATGCCGCCATGCGCACCATGCGCTGGCGGGCCGAGGTCAACAAGCATCTGGGCGTCGCCTCGGAAATCGTGGGGGCCGACGAGGTGGCGCGGATCGAACCCAAGCTCAACATGTCGCGCCAAGTGCGCTGGCCGATCCTGGGGGCGCTGCATCATCCGGTGGGGGCGACGGCAAGGCACGACGCCGTGGCCTGGGGCTATGCCCGGCGCGCCGCCGAGCGCGGCGTCGAAATTCACCAGGAAACCGAAGTCACCGGCTTTGACGTCGAGGGCGATAGAATCACCGCCGTGCAGACGACGCGGGGGCGCGTCGCCTGCGGCCAGGTTCTGCAGGCGGTGGCGGGCATGAGTTCGAAAGTGGCGGGTATGGCGGGCGTGAAACTGCCCATCCGCACCATTCCCCTGCAGGCCTGCGTCTCGCAGCCCCTGAAGCCGTTTCTCGACAGCATCATCGTTTCGGGCAGCCTGCATTGCTATATCTGGCAATCGCAGCGCGGCGAATGCGTGATGGGCGGCGCCGTCGATCCCTATCCCTTGCAAGCGCCGCGCTCGACCCTCGATTTCAAGGAAGGGCTGATGGCGCATATGCTGGAACTGTTTCCTTATCTGGCCGACGTGCCCTTGATGCGCCAATGGGCCGGCATGGCCGACATGACGCCCGATTTCAGCCCGGTCATGGGCAAGACCAGCCTTGAGAACCACTATATCGACGCCGGCTGGGGAACCTGGGGCTTCAAGGCCACACCGGTCTGCGGCAAGCGCATGGCCGAATGCGTGGCTACGCAAAAAGTGCCGGACATCCTGCAAGCCTTCCGCTTCGACCGCTTCAAGAGCTTCGACCAGGTCGGCGAGGCGGGCGCCGCCTCGGTGGGGACGTGACATGAAAATCATGAACTGCCCCTTGAACGGTCCTCGCAACATCTCGGAATTCGCCTATGGCGGCGAGGTAAAGCCGGTTCCCGCCGCCGATGCGCCCACGCCAGACTGGGCCGACTATGTCTATTACCACGACAATCAGCCCGGCATCGTCCGCGAATGGTGGCTGCATGTGCCGACCTCCTATTGGTTCGTCGCCGTGCGCGACGTGACCAGCGACAAGATTATCGCCACCTATCGGCCCGAAGAGGCGCCGCCATGACGCGCCTGCCCGCTCCCTGGGGACAATGGATCGATCGCGGCCAGGATATTTCCTTCACCTTCGAGGGGAGGAAAATCACGGCTCATCCCGGCGACAGCGTCGCCAGCGCGCTGCTGGCGAACGGCCAGCGCCTGATCGGGCGCTCGTTCAAATATCATCGTCCGCGCGGCATTTTTTCGGCTGCCGGCTGGGATGCCAATACGCTGGTGCAGACGGGCTCGAAGCCCAATGTCAATGCCGAGCGATTGCTTGCCGTCGATGGGCTGAGCGTGTCGGCGGTCAATTATGCCGGCAGCCTGGATCGCGACTGGGGGCGGCTGGTCGAGAAATTCTCGAAGCTGCTGGCGGCGGGTTTCTATTACAAAACCTTCTTCACGCCGCGCATCGCCTGGAAATTCTGGGAGCCTGTGATCCGCCATATGGCGGGTTTGGGCCGCGTCGATGAAAAGGCCCCGCATGCCTATTACGACAAGGAATATCTGTTTGCCGACGTCGCCGTCGTCGGGGCGGGACCGGCGGGTCTGTCGGCGGCGCTGGAAGCGGCCAGGACGGGCGCCTCGGTGCTGCTGATCGACGAAGAGCCCGAAATCGGAGGCTCGCTCAATTGGGCGCGCGACGGTTCCGATGATTTGAAGAATCGGGTGCGGGCCGAGAAGGGTATCGAGATTCTGACCGGCGCTTGCGTTCAGGCCCTGTTCGACGACAATTGGCTGGAAATCGTCAAGGGCAACCGGCTTTACAAACTGAGGGCCAAGGCGGTGGTGGCGGCGACGGGCTGCTACTGGCTGCCGATGGTTTTTCGCCACAATGATCTGCCCGGCGTCATGCTGGGTTCGGCGCTCCAGCGTCTGCTGCGGCTGTGGGGCGTTGCGCCCGGCAAACGGGCGGTGGTCGCCACCGCCAATGACGAAGGCTATGCGGTGGCGCTTGATCTGGCCGATGCCGGAATCGAGGTCGCTGCCATCTCCGATCTGCGCCCGCACCGAGATGAAGGCCGCTTCGCCCAGGAGGCAGGCAAACGGGGAATGCGCATCCTGCAAGGGGCTGCCCCGTTCGAGGCGCATGAGAAGAACAATCGATTGGCGTCCGTCGATTTGGTTCAAGCCGCCAGCGGCCAATTCCAAGAGCGCATAGACTGCGATCTGCTGGCCCTGTCGGCGGGGCGCATTCCGGCCTCGGGCCTATTGTCGCATGCGGGCGCCAAATTCGCCCACGAGGCGCATATGGATCTGCCCTCGGCCCTGCCGGCGCATCTTTTCGCCGCTGGTTCGGTCAATGGCCGGTTTTCGCTGGCCTCGGCACTGGCCGACGGCGCCCTGGCCGGGGCCCTGGCGGCCAAGGATGCCGGTTTCGCGGCAGAGATTCCGCCAAGCGTTGGGCGCGACGCCCTGGGCGTCACCCATCCCTGGCCGATCATCACGCATCCCAAGGGCATGGAATTCGTCGATCTCGACGAGGATGTCCAGGTCAAGGACATCCAGGCTTCGATGGCCGACGGTTACGAGCATATCCAGTTGCTCAAGCGCTATTCCACCTCGGGCATGGGGCCATCGCAGGGCAAATTGTTCTGGCCGCATGTGCAGCGCCTGATGGCCAAGGCCAAGGGGGTGACGCCAGCCGAGATCGGCGCTTCCACCATCCGCCCGCCGATGGGCGGCGAGACGCTGGGCCATCTGGCCGGGCGCGCCTTCGAACCGGTGCGCCTCAGCGCCATGCACAAGCGCCATCTGGAACTGGGCGCGGTCATGATGCCCGCTGGCGCTTGGATGCGACCGGCCTATTACGGAAGCGACGAAAGAGCCATCGACCAAGAAGCCAAGGCGGTGCGCGACGGGGTCGGCCTGATCGACGTATCGACCCTGGGCGGATTGGATGTGCGCGGCCCCGACGCGGCGGTCTTTCTCGAGCGGCTCTACACCTGGACCTATGCCAAGCTGGCGGTGGGCCGGGCGCGCTATGTGCTGATGTGCGACCAGACCGGCGTGGTCATCGACGACGGCGTCGCCGCCCGCCTGCACGAGCAGCATTTCTACGTCACCGCCACCACCTCGGGCGTCGATCGCGTTTTCCGCCTGATGCAATGGTACAATGCGCAATGGCGCCTGCGGGTCGATATCGCCCAGGTCACCAGCGCCTATGCCGCTGTCAATCTGGCCGGGCCCAAGGCCCGCGACGTGCTGGCCAGGGCCGGAACCGACATCGACATCAAGAAAGAGGCCTTCCCCTATCTTGGCGTGCGCCAAGGGCTGGTGGCGGGCATTCCGGTGCGAATCCTGCGCATCGGATTCGTGGGCGAGCTGGGCTATGAAATCCATTGCCCGGCGCAATATGGCGAAGCGCTGTGGGACGGCTTGATGGCGGCGGGCCAGGATTTCGGCATCGCCCCCTTCGGCGTCGAGGCGCAGCGCATTCTGCGCCTTGAAAAGGGCCATATCATCATCGGCCAGGATACCGACGCCCTGACCCATCCGTTCGAAATCGGCATGGATTGGGCGGTCAAGATGGACAAGCCCTTCTTTGCCGGCCAGGCCGCCTTGCGGGCCCATCTGGAAAAAGCGCCGGTGCGCAAGCTGGTGGGCTTTGCGCTTGAAAACGACAAGGGGCCGCTGCCCAAGGAATGTCATCTGGTGATCGAGAAGGGCGACATCGCCGGGCGCTTGACTTCGGTCGTGCGCTCGCCGTCGCTGGGTCGCGTGATCGGGATGGCCTTCGTCAAGCCCGAACAGGCGGGGCTGGGAAACCTCTTCGACATCCGCGTCGATGGCGGGGCGATGGTCCAGGCCCGCGTCGTGGCGCTGCCCTTCTACGACCCCAAATCCCAGCGCCAGGAGATGTAGATGGCGGCGCTACGCAAAGGCTTCATCGATACCGGCAAAATAGCGCCCGTCCTGCCCGCTCTTGCCCTTGCCGATTTCAGTTTGAAATCCCGCACCGGCTTCAAGGGCTCGGGCGCCGCCTCCTGGCTGGCGGCGCAGGGCCTTGTGCTGCCCGACGATCCCAACCAGGCTTGCACGGATGCGCAAGGGCGGATGGTGGCCCGTCTGTCCTGGGGCGAGTTTTTGCTGCTGGGTGATTTCGCGGGGCTTGAAAAAGCCTGGTCCTACGAATCGGCGCCGATGTGTTTCCCGCTGCCGCGCCAGGACAGCCATGCCTGGATCGTGGTCAGTGGCGAGGTCGCGCCTAAAATGATGGCAAAGATTTGCGGCATCGATCTCAGGCCGCAGGTTTTTCCCAAGGGCGCCATCGCCCAAACCTCGGTGGCGCGCCTGAATGCGATCATCATCGCCGACCAAATCGGCGGACGAGGCGGTTTTCATCTGCTTTCGGACGGCTCAACCTCACAATACTTGTGGGATTGCCTTGTCGATGCCATGCTGGAATTCGAAGGAGCGCCCGTCCGTTCGGAAGCGCTTTCAAAGGAGACCCATGGCCAGACCGATGCGCAAGGATAAGCCGACCGATTACGTCCTCGATCAGGATCCGCATGCCGTCGATGGGGCGCGGGAAAATTCGCTGGAAGCCGCCATCGGTCGACAGGTCCGCGAATATCGCATCAAACTGGGCATGACGGTCGTCGATCTGGCGCGTCAGGCCGATCTGTCGGCGGGCATGCTGTCCAAGATCGAGAACGGCATGACCTCGCCCTCCCTGGCCACCTTGCAAAGCCTGTCCCGGGCCCTGAACGTTCCCGTCACGTCCTTTTTCCGCAAATTCGAGGAAAGCCGCGACGCCACCTATGTCGCCGCCGGGCAGGGATTGGCCATCGAACGGCGCGGCACCAGGGCCGGGCACCAATATCAGTTGCTGGGCCACAGCATCGGCAACAAGGATCTGGTGCTGGAACCCTATCTGGTCACGCTGACCGAAAAGTCCGACGTCTTTCCGGTCTTCCAGCATTCCGGCCAGGAATTCATCTATATCCTGGAAGGCGAGGTGGCTTACCGCCACGGAGCCAAGCTCTATCCCATGAAGGCCGGCGATTCGCTGTTCTTCGACGCCGACGCCCCGCACGGACCGGAATTGCTGCAAAAGCTGCCCATCCGGCTGTTGTCGGTGATCGTTTATCCCCGGGGCAAATCGGAATAATTATTCCCCACAAGAAAATTAGTTGAATATGGGTTGATTGAGCCCGGGCTCTCCCTTATGCTGCCTTCCGGTGTGCGAAGGCTTTGGCAAAGGGGATCACATGAAGGGCGCAACCATCGACCTGGCCAAAACGGCCAGCGAGGCAGGACTCAAATATTTCCTCATCAGCTATGTCGATCTGTTCGGAGCGCTCAGGGCCAAGCTGGTTCCGGCCTCGGCCATCGCCGGCATGCAAAGGAATGGGGCGGGCTTTGCCGGTTTTGCTTCCTATCTCGATCTCAACCCTGCCCATCCCGATGTTTTCGCGGTTCCCGATCCCGCCAGCCTGATCCAACTGCCCTGGAAGCCGGAAGTGGGCTGGCTGGCCGCCGATCTGTACATGGATGGCAAGCCTTTGGAACAATCGCCGCGCTATCTGCTGAAGAAGATGCAGGCCAAGGCCGCCGAGATGGGGGGCTTCGTCCTGAAAACCGGCGTCGAGGCCGAGTTCTTCCTGCTCTCCAAGGACGGCAAGTCGCTTTCGGACGCCGACGATCTGGCCTCCAAGCCCTGCTACGACCAGCAGGCCCTGATGCGCCGTTACGACGTGATCACGGAAATCTGCGATTGCATGCAGACCCTGGGCTGGAAGCCCTATCAGAACGACCACGAGGACGCCAACGGCCAGTTCGAAATGAACTGGGACTATGACGACGCGCTGGTGACCGCCGACCGCCACGCCTTCTTCAAATACATGGTCAAGGCCCTGGCCGAGAAGCACGGCTACCGCGCCAGCTTCATGCCCAAGCCCTTCAACCATCTGACCGGCAATGGCTGCCATATCCATCTGTCGATGTGGGCGGGGAAGAAGAACGCCTTCTCCGACGCCAAGGGCGAGCTTGGCATGTCGTCCCTGGCCTATGAATTCCTGGGCGGCGTGCTGCATTCGGCCGACGCCTTCTGCGTCTTCACCAATCCCACCATCAACAGCTTCAAGCGCATCAATGCGCCGGTCACGCTGTCGGGCTCGACCTGGTCGCCCAGTTCGGTCACCCATACCGGCAACAACCGCACCCATATGGTGCGCATCCCCGACGCCGGGCGTTTCGAGGTCCGCCTGCCCGACGGGGCGATGAATCCCTATCTGGGTCCGGCGGCGATCCTGGCCGCGGGTTTGGACGGCATGGCCAACCAGCGCGATCCGGGCAAGCGGCTCGATATCGACATGTACACCCAGGGCGAAAGCCTCAAGCATGTCAAGAAGCTGCCCTTGAACCTTTTGGATGCGCTGCGTAATCTCGACAAGTCGAAGGTGCTGCGCGAAGCTTTCGGCTCGTCCTTCGTCGACAGCTACGTCAAGCTGAAGATGGGCGAATGGAACGACTTCATGCGCCACGCCACCAATTGGGAACGCCAGCACACGCTCGACTGTTAGAAACGGATCCTCATGACCAAGACCGCCAGCGCTGCGCCCAAGCGCTATATCCTGACCATTTCCTGTCCCGACGCGGTGGGCATCGTCGCCGGCGTCGCCGGCTTTCTGTCGGGCTTCGGCGCCTTCATCGAGGAATCCTCGCATTTCGGCGATCCCACCACCGACCGCTTCTTCATGCGCACGGTGTTTCAGGAACATCCCAGCCTGCCCGCCATCGCCGAGGTCGAAAAAAGCTTCGCCCAGGACGTGGCGGCGAAATTCAACATGGAATGGCGCATCCATCCCGCCGACTACAAGCCGCGCGTCCTGATTCTGGTCTCGAAGTTCGACCATTGTCTGAACGATATTCTTTACCGCTACCGCACCGGCCAGTTGCGCATGGACATTCCGGCGGTGGTGTCCAATCACCGCGATCTGGAACGATTGGTCGAATGGCACGGCATTCCCTATCACCATCTGCCGGTCGATCAGGCCAGCAAGGCGGCGCAGGAAGCGCAAATCCTGGAAATGGTGGATCGGCTGCAGATCGATCTGGTGGTGCTGGCCCGCTATATGCAAATCCTGTCGGGCGAGATGTGCGAGGCCCTAAGCGGGCGCTGCATCAACATCCACCATTCCTTCTTGCCCAGCTTCAAGGGGGCCAGGCCCTATTACCAGGCCCATGCCCGGGGCGTGAAGATCATCGGCGCCACGGCCCATTATGTGACCACCGATCTCGACGAGGGCCCCATCATCGAGCAGGAAGTCGAACGCGTCGATCACGCCAAGACGCCCGAGGATCTGACGGCCATCGGGCGCGATATCGAAAGCCGGGTTCTGGCCCGCGCCGTCGGCTATCACATCGAGCATCGCGTGCTGATGAACGGCATCAAGACGGTGGTGTTCAAGTAGAGCCGCCTCAAATGCCGTCATGGCCGGGCTTGACCCACGGCTGTCCGGTTTAAATTCAGACCCTTCCCTTTTTCCTCATCCTGAGGAGCGAAGCGTCTCGAAGGATGAGGAAAAACAAGGAAAATGCAGCGCCTCGCCCTTCGAGACAGCCGCTTCGCGGCTTCCTCAGGGTGAGGCGCTTAATTCAAGTCCTGAAGGCCCGTTTCTTCTATGTGAGGCGCAATACCTGCGGTTTTC
>JACRJC010000043.1 GCA_016215555.1 Rhodospirillales bacterium
CGGCACGCAGGCGTCTCGAAGGGTGGGGCATTTTGTCGATGCCCATCCTTCGAGACGGGCCTTCGGCCCTCCGGAAGGCATGAGGTAAGAACTATGTCGGCAATCAAACCCAATTCCACAGCAAACGTCGAAGAGCCATTAATTCCAGATCTGGCTGCCCTTCTCGGCCACCAGACGCAGGCAGGCATCGACCACGTCGGCATCGAAGCGGCTTCCCTTGCCGGCTTCGATCTCCGCCATCGCCTGGCCGATGCCCAGCGGCGGACGATAGGGCCGGTGCGAACACATGGCTTCGACGACATCGGCGACGCCTAGTATGCGGGCTTCGAGCGGAATGTCGCCCTCGACATCTTCGGGATATCCCTTGCCATCCAGGCGCCGATGGTGATTGAGCACATTGCTGGCGATCGGCCATGGCAGATCGACGGTCGACATGATGTCGTGGCCGATGCGCGGATGGTTCTTGACGATTTCGTATTCCAGATCGCTAAGCGGGCCGGGCCGGTTGGTGATCTCGCTCGGCACATAGATCATGCCGATATCGTGCACCAGGCCGGACAGGTAGATGCATTCGACCATTTCCGGCGACAATTTCATCTCCGAGGCGATGGCCATGGCGAGTTGAGCCACCCGCTGCTGATGGCCGGCCATGTAGGGATCGCGCATTTCCACCGTCAACGCCACCGCCTTGACGGTCCTGACCAGGGACTCCTTGATCTTCGCCGTCTCGTCATGGCGTTCGGCCTCGACCTGGCGCCTGCGCTCGACCTCGGCCTCCAATTCGCGGGTTCTGGAGATGACGATGGTTTCAAGATCGTCACGCATTTTCATCGTCTCGACCCTGGAAAGAGCCAGGCGGCGGCTGACCGTCGCCATGCCCATGACGGCGGCGCTAAGAACGATCAACAATATGGCGCCGCCAATCACCCAAGAGCCATGCATCTGGATGACGTCGATCAGGCCGTTGCTGTGGGGAAGCGCATAGGGGCCGACCTTCATGTCGCGCATCAGATCATGAACCGGCGCGTAATCGAGCGGCACAGTGAAGCCGTCGATGCCGGCGGTGTTCCTGACCCGGGCTGCGGCAGGCAAATCCATCAGGGCCAGGACGACGCGCTTGGCCAGGTCGTCCGACGCCGAGAGGGTTTTGGCGAAAGCCCATTCCGGATAGCTGCGCGTGCTGATTTCCAAGGGATAGCCGATGGGGGCGGCGGCGAAACGCAACACCTTGACCTCGGAAGCGGCGATGCGCCCATCGCGAATCATTTTCTCGATGGTGCCCGTGCGCACGAAGGCGGCGTCGGCCTTGCCTTCAAGCATGTCAAGCACGGCTTCTTCATAGGTCGGCGCCCAGCGCACCAGGCTGAAATCGTTCTCCGAAAGGCCCAGAAGCTTGAATTCCCGAATCTGCGACATCCAGCCGCCCAGCGCCATCGCATGGGTGCCGATGACGCTTTTTTTCCGCAGATCCTTGGGCTCCTTAATGTCCTTGCTGTTCGCCCGCACCGCCACCACCCCGCCCAGGCCCGAGAGCGTGCCCTTCGAGGTCGTGCGCACCAGCGTGGCCATCCGGCTGATGCCGTGGCGAACCTCGAAATCGACATAGCATGTCGGCCCCAGAAGAAGGAACTGCAGACGTCCCTCCTTCAACAGGGCCTCATTTTCCCCATAACCGATCGGCACGATGACAAATCGCTTGTCGGGCACCGCCTGCTCCAGCGCTTGCGCCAAGGCCTCCCACTGGCGGATCGCCTCTTCCTTGCCGTTGATGGCGGTAACGCCGATGCGCACGACAGCGCCATTCTCTTGCGCCGACAGCGGACAGGCGCAAAACAGAACAAGCAGCATGGCGAGAAGGCGCGCCATCATGGCGCGGCCTCGCTCAAGCGGCACCAGACGGGCGTGTGGTCGGAGGCTTTTTCCTTGCCCCTGGGCTCGCGGTCGATGCCGCAATCGGCCAAGCGGTCGGCAAGGCCGGGGGACAATAAAATGAAATCGATGCGCAGGCCCAGATCGCGCGGCCAGGCGCCGGCCTGGTAATCCCAGAAGGTCCAGGCGCGCTGGGCGCCGGGATGCTTGAGCGAGAAGGCGTCGTAAAGACCGAGATTGAGCAGGCTGCGCCACAGTTTGCGGGTCTCGGGCTGAGCCAGGGCGTCGGACGCGAAGGCCTTGGCATCGTATACGTCGCCGTCGGTGGGAATGACATTGAAATCGCCAGCCATCAAGAAGGGAATGCCTTGTCCCAGCAGGGTCTTGGTTCTGGCGATCAGACGTTCCATCCAGGCAAGCTTGTAGGCGAATTTTTCCGTGCCGATGGGATTGCCGTTGGGCAGGTAAAGGCCGATCACGCGCAGCCCGGCGACATCGGCCTCGACATAGCGGGCCTGGGCGTCGTCCTGCGCTCCGGGCAGTGCCGTCAGTGCGGGTTGGATCGGCGCGCGGGCCAGCAGGGCGACGCCGTTGTAGCTTTTCTGTCCAACCACCAGGGAATTGTAGCCGATGGCCTTGAACTCCAGTTCCGGAAAGCCGGCATTTTCGGTCTTGATCTCCTGAAGCAACAAGACATCGGGCCGTGCCCGCTCGGTCCAGTCAAGGACCAAGGGCAGCCGGGCTCGGATCGAATTGACGTTCCAGGTGGCCAGAACGGGCATGGCCCCCTCTCCTTCCCCAGAGGTGGCGCGACAAAGAAACTAGGGTCTGTTGAGTATCAGCACGAGGACGCGACGCCAGGCATTTTGGCGCCCGGGCAGGAACGAAAGGCGCGATGGACTGGACGTCCATAAGCCTTTTGAGACGAACCCGGTCGCCAAAATGGCGGCGTCCCGAAGGGCTTGGGCGAAAAAGGCCGCCTGATACGTCGAAAATCTCGATCGTATGGCCGATACGCTCATCGATTTTCTCCTGTCATGCAGCCTTTTTCTCCTCAAGCGCGTCTCTCGCGGTGATACTCAACAGACCCTAGACCGAGAAGGAGCTTCCGCAGCCGCAGGTCGATGAGGCGTTGGGATTGCGCAGCACGAAGGACGAGCCCGAAAGATCCTCGACGAAATCGACTTCGGTCCCGCGCAGCAGATCGATCGAGACTTCATCGACCACAACCTTGACGCCGTGGCTTTCGAAAAGCTGGTCGCCAGGCTGGGCATCGCCATCCAGGGTGATGCCGTAGGAAAAACCCGAACAGCCGCCGCCCTGAACGGAAAGGCGCAGCATCAGATCGGGATTGCCCTCGCCATCAATCAGGATGCGAACACGTTCGGCGGCGCTTTCGGTGAGCTGGATATCGGCCAAGCCGGCATCAACCATGGACTGCAAACTCCTTAGGTGTAAATTGGATCAACGGATGATACTACCATGACAATATGGGGAACCGGGAGGCTTTTGTCAGCCCCGTAAGCCGTGCTATGTAGCACATTGTTTCTTTCCTGGAGGTCGTTATGAAGCGCGTTCTCGTTCTGACCCTGCTGGCCTTTCTGCTGGCCCCGGCGGCCAAGGCCTTGGCCCAGACCGTGGATCAGGCCAAGGCGGTCGTCGATTCCTTGCATGCCGCCATGCTGGAAACCATGAAAGCCGCCCAATCCGGGCAGAATTTCCAAGCCCGTTATGCCAAGCTGACCCCCTCGCTTGAAAAGAACTATGCCTTCGCCGATATGGCGCGCATCGCCTCGGGCAGCCACTGGGCCAGCTTCTCGGACGACGAGAAGGGCAAGGTCGCCAAGGCCTATGCCCGTATGTCGGCTTCGACCTACGCCGCCCGCCTGACCGGCTTCTCGGGCGAGCGATTCGAAACCTTGGGCGCCGAGCCCCTGCCCGCTCCCGCCCAGGCGGTGATGGTCTCCAGCCAGATCGTGCGCCCAGCCGACAAGCCGGTCCCCATTTCCTACCGCGTTCAGCAGACGGCGGACGGATTGCGCATCGTCGATGTCTATTACGACGGCGCGGTCAGCGAGCTGGCCACCCAGCGCTCGCAATATCTGTCGATCCTGCGCGACAAGGGCTCGACCGGTCTGCTGGCTCGTCTGAATGAGTTGGCCGACGATCTGGCGACCGGCAAGGCCTCGGCGAAGTAGGCTCAGTCCTTCCGCTTCCACACCTGCATCAGGGCAGGCAGGAAGAACAGGGTCGCCGCCAGCACCAGCGACAGGGCGGCGGCCAGCAGGATGCCCATGTTCGAGGTGCCGGGATGGCTGGAAACGGCCAGGCTTCCGAAGGACACCATGGTCGTCAAGGCCGAGAAGATGACGGCCCTAGGCGTGGTGGTGGCAAGCACCTTGGACGTATCCTTTTCCAGCTTTTCGCGGAAGACGAATTGGATGCCGTTGGCGATGCCAAGCCCGAACAAAA
The DNA here is from genome assembly GCA_016215555.1 of Rhodospirillales bacterium. Taxonomy (GTDB): domain Bacteria; phylum Pseudomonadota; class Alphaproteobacteria; order Rhodospirillales; family WMHbin7; genus WMHbin7. Next base: position 4,342 of record JACRJC010000043.1, read on the forward strand.
GCGGCAGCACGATGACGTTGGCGAAATTGAAGGGCAGCCCGCCGATCACGCTGACCGGCAACAGCAGCAGCGCGGCCAGCAGCAGGGGCGCGAAGACCAGCGCCACTTCGCGCAGGCGCCTTAGCAGCAAAGCCATCAGCAGCAGCAGACACGTCAGGGTCAGCAGCGTGGCCTGCTGAAAGGCCCCAATCACGGTCAGCGAGGCTTCGTAGATGGTGACCGGCCCACCGGCGGCGTTTGGGGCCACCGTTCGCACCGCCGCCACGAATCTGGCCAGCGCCGCCTGGTCCTTCATGTCGCCCTTGGGATAGGCCTTGACCTTGACCCGGCCATCCCGGGCGATTTCGTTGTCGCGCAGATCCTTGGGCAAATCGTCGATTCCGAACGGCGCCGCCCCCAGGCTGCGCTTCAAATCGTTCAAGCGGTTGACGATGCCGCCCACGGCGCGCCGCTCGTACTCGCTACGGGCCTCGGTCGAATCGGGCAGATTCGACAGCGCCTTCATCAGCCTTGCCGCCGCCGGATTGGGCGATTGGCTTAAGCGATCCAGGAAAGTCTGGAAAGCGAGACGCGTCTCGGCCTCGCTGGGTTTGGCGGCATGGGTATCGGTCAACAAGGGCGACAGGAACATGGACATCATCGACAGGCTGTCCAACTTGACGTCCTGGTCCTTGGGCACATAGTCGGCGATCGAGGAGGCCTCGGCCACTTCCGGCAACCGGCGCAGACGCTGGGCTATCGCATCGGCCTCGGCCAGATTGGCCGCCAGAATGGTGACGCCATAGGGCCCCGAGCGCGGCTTGTCGGCAATGTCGAACAAGGTCGATACCGATTCGGTGTGAGGATCCTTCAGGCGCAAGGGGTCGAAGTCGAAACGCACGCCGGGCAGGAAGGCGGCCCCGGACAAGGCCAGCAGGGCGGCCACCGCCACCACGGCCTTGGGATGGCCGATCGATAGCCCGCGCCCGGCCGCCTGTTCGCCCCCTCGGGGCGGCAGGCGCGGCGGCCAGAGGGACAGCAGGGCCGGCAAGAGTGTCAGATTGCAGATCAGGGCCACGAACATGCTGACGCCGGCAATATGGCCCAGTTCGGCCAACCCCAGATAATCGGTGGGCAGGAATGAAAAGAATCCGATGGCCGCAGTGACGGCGCAGAAGGCCAGCGGCCCGCCCACCGTACGCGCCGCCCAGACCAGGGCGGCCTCGATACCCTCGCCGCGCTCGACGGCTTCGCGGAAGCGCAGGGCGAAATGGATGCCGAAATCGACGCCGAGGCCAATGAACAAAACGGCGAAAGCCACCGAAATCAGGTTGAGCTTGGCCACCGCCAGCGTGGCATAGGCCGTCGATAGCACCAGCCCTGCCAGCAGCGTCGCCAACACCGATCCCACCAGACGCCCGTTGCGAAAACCGATCACCAGAAGGCCGATCACCAATGAGATAGCGGCGGCATTGGCCCAGCCCATGCCCTCGGCGACGCTTTTCAATTCCTCGTCGGCCAGGGCCACCGAGCCGGTCAGCCGCACGCGCACGCCCTGCGACGGCGCCAAGCCCAGATTGGCCGCAATCTCGCGCACGGCTTTCATGGCCGCGCCGGCCGGCGACAGCGAGCCATGATCCATCTTGAGCGACAGCATGATGAAACGCCGCCCCTTCTTGCTGCTTGCCTCTCCGCTCATCATGTTGCGCCAGGACAGGGTCTTGAATTGTCCCACCGCCTGGGCCTCGGCGATCTCGGCCAGGGCGTCGAGCACGGGCGCCACCGTCAAACCCGGCCCGGCCAGACCCTTGCGCTCGGCATCGACGGCCAGTTCCAGCACATGAAACAGGCCGCGAAGGCTGGGATCGCGCCACAGGCTGGCCAGAAAGGGTTGCGCCTTGGCCAGGCGGTCGCTCAACTGTTCCAGCCCTTCCGGGCTTTCATAAAGCAGGCCGTTGGTGCGAAAGAAGACGTCGCCCTCGATGTCCTGGACTTCCAAGAACAAATCCGGGCGCTTGCGCAGTGCTTGAACCAGCATCAAGGCCGCATCGTCGGCAAGGTCGGGGGTGTCGCCATCGACCACCGCCACCAGCGTGTCCCCGGCCTTGGGAAAGGCGTCCGATATCTCGGAAGACAGGCGCTGGAAAGGCAGATCGGGCGACAGCATGCCGCCGGTATCGGTGCGTATCTTGATATGGATGACCGCCCAGGCGCCGCCCAGCGCCACCAGCAAGGCGTAGAACAAAACCACAGGCAGGGCAAAGCGGCAAACCAGACGAATCAGGTTCGAGAGCAGATCAAGGGCAAGTTGGGAAAAACGGATGCGCATGGCCGGGGTCATAGCATTCCGATGTTGCCGCGACAATCATAGTTCAAGGGGCAAGCCCCTTGACCACGCGGTCACCGGCCCTCAAACGCAGCCGGGAAGCCGTGCCGCCATTGATCTCGATGACGAAGCGCACCGGCTCGTCGGATGAAATGGCGGCCAGCGAACCCGGCACGGTCCGCTCGGCGATGTTCACCACCCGGCCATCCTCGGCCACGAACAGCATGTCGAGCGGCAGCAGCGTATTCTTCATCCACATCGTCACCGGCTGCGGAGTCGCGAAATCGAACAGCATGCCGGCGTTGACGGCCAATTCACGACGAAACATCAGGCCCTTGGCGCGTTCGGCGTCGGTGGCGGCGATTTCAACGGCAAAAGCGTGGCTGGCGCCGTCCCGGCCTTGCAGCAGCAATTCCCGACGGACCGGGCTTTGCGCAAATGCCGGCAAGGCGGCCAGCAAGAAGCAAAGCCCCAGCAAAGCCGCCAGCCGTCGGCGAAGCGGGTGCCGGAAATTTTTCGTCTGAAAACGCATGTGCTTATATTCCTTATCCGGCTCCGACGTTCCGTCAGCTTGGAATGGTCCTAACTATCAGCAATCTTAATGAGGATATTATCATTCCAAACCGCCAAGAGGCATGAAAAATTGGGGCGAAAGCGGGACGGCTGGAATTTGCTTCAAATTTTAAGCAAATACAGCATTAAATAAAAATGTTATTGTTTCAAATATATAGAGGATGATTTGCCTGTTTCATCAAATCGAATTTCGAAGTATTGTTGTCATTAGATAGGCCGAACCAACATAGGCAATATTTATATATCTTACGAATGTTGCCAATAGCCAAAAGTTCAAATTGGCCGGCAAGGAAGGGTTCGGTTGAATCGGGGAAAAGGATCTGCGGCGAGCATTCACAAGAAGCCGTGCAACTTGTTGGAATTGAAAAGGCGGTAGACGGGTACCCCCCCCACCCCCCATCCGTCCGCCGTCTCAAGGAACGCCGCGCCCCCCGAGTGCGGCGTTCCGCTTTTTGAGCCCGTCCGGTAAGTTAGGGCACTCTGCGAACCGCAACCGGCAGGCTAGCGCGCAGCATTTCGGCCAGTTTCAAAAACGCCTCTTTTCTGGGATCGGTCCGCCGCCAGGCCAAATCGATCCGCCGGCAAGGCGCTGGCTTTCGAAAAGGCCTGACGGCCAATTGCTGGTCGTCCTGGGCTTCCGCCGCCACATAGAGAGCCGGCAACAGGCAAGCGCCAAGGCCGGAAGCCACCATTTGCCGCAATGTATCCAGGCTGGTGGCCCTGAAATCGGGATGTTCGCTGGCCCCCGCCTCCTGGCACAGGCGCAGGCCAAGATCGCGCATGCCGTCGCCCTCGCGCTCGAACAGAACCAAGGACAGGCCCGACAGATCGGCAGGGACCAGTTCTGCCTTGGCGCACAGGGGATGATCGGTCGGCAGGGCCAGCCAGAGCGGCTCGTCGAACAAGGGGGCTGCCTCCCTCCCCTCGCCGGCCAAAGGGCCCAGCCCCAGGACCAGATCAATCTCGCCACTGGCCAATTCGGCCAATTGGCGGGACAGGCGTTCTTCGCGCAGATACAGACGCAGTCCCTGATGGCGGGCCTTCAGATCCGGCAGCACATGAGGCAGAAGATAGGGGCCAAGGGTCGGCGGCACGCCGATGCGCAACAGCCCTTCCAAAGGCGAGGCAAAGACCTTGGCCGCCGATTCCATATCGGTGATCTCGGCCAGAATGGCACGCGCGCGCTCGACCATGGCCCTTCCGACCGGCGTGAAGACCAAGCGCCGCTTGGTCCGTTCGACCAGGGTAACGCCCAGATGCGCCTCGAGCCCCTGGATTTGGGCGCTCAGGGCCGGTTGGGTGACGTGCAGGCGCTCGGCGGCCTTGCGGAAATGCTCGGTTTCAGCAAGGGCGGCCAGGGCTCGCAGATGGCGCAGCGACAACATGGATAAGTAATAACTTTTTCTTATCACTGATGCAATTTAAATCAATTGGACGGATTAGTTCCCAAGGGCCATTCTATCGCCATCCCCACAAGGGACGTATGATGGAGACCGACATGGCACAGATCTACCCGAATTCGCTGACGGCCGAAGAAGAAGTCATCCTGTCGCGCCGCTGGCTTACCCAGCGCGATCCCAAGGCCGCCGAGCGCATCGTCAAGGCCTTCCAACCCCTGGTCCGGGCCCAGGCTCGCCGCTTCCTCAATCAAGCTCTGCTGTTCGATGATCTGGTCGGCGAGGGCAATCTGGGTCTGATGCGGGCCCTGGACAAATTCGACCCCGAGCGCGGCGTGCGTTTCGCCACCTACGCCACCTGGTGGGTGCGGGCGGCTCTGCTGGACCATGTGCTCAAGAATTTCTCGGCCCTGTCCATCTCGGCCAGCGAAGTTCACAAGCGCCTCTTCTTCAAGCTGGCCGGCATCAAGGCCGAACTGATGCCGGGACGTTCGGGCCCCCTGCCCCGCGAACTGGCGCTGGAAGCGGCACGTCGCCTTGATGTGCCGCTGGAGACGCTGGAAGAAGTCGATATGCTGCTGTCGCGCCCGGTACGCTCGCTCGACGCCCCGGTCAGCAATGATGAGGACGCGACCAGCCTGGGCGACTTGATGGTCGATCCCGGACTCGATCCCGAGGAATTGGCCATGAACAGCCAGGAGTCCCTGCAACGGCGTGAATTACTGAAGGACGCGCTGGCGGCCCTCTCCGAGCGCGAACGCCATATCGTGGCCGGCCGTCACTTGAGCGACAGTCCGCAAAAGCTGGAGGCCTTCGCCCGATTCTATGGAATTTCGCGCGAGCGCGTGCGCCAAATCGAAAACGCGGCCCTGGCCAAGTTGAAGAAGCTGATTGTCGCCGCCTCCCGCAAGCGCCCCGAGGCGCTGCCCGCGACCTGACGAAACGACGCAATTACCCCCTCAACCTTGCGGGCGGCAGGCAACTGCCGCCCGAATTTTATTCCTTGTCATTCCCCCAATCCGAATTTCTGGATCAGACGGTAGGTGTTGCGTTCGCTGATTCCCAAGGCTCTGGCCACGCGCGCCCGATGGCCGGAATGGCGAGTCAGAAGATCGACCAGATAGGCCTTCTTGACATCCTCGAGACTGGGCTCCTGGCCCAACGGCAGAAAAAAACCGTTGGCCGTTGGCGGAAGCGGCAAGCAAACACCCGGGGTCAGATCGCTGGGCAGAGCCAGATGATGCTCGTCGATGCTGGAAGAATTGCCCGACAGGATGATCGCCCGCTCGACCACGTTCTTCAGTTCGCGGATGTTGCCGGGCCAGGAATAGGCTTCAAGCCTTGCCAGCGCCGCCGGGGTCAGCGTTTTCTCGACCCGGCGCGAGAAATCATGGTTGCGAATGAAATGGCTGGCCAAGGCCTGGATATCGCCTGAGCGTTCCTTCAGGGGCGGCACGGTGATGACGAAGGCATTCAGGCGGTAATAGAGGTCGGGGCGGAACTGGCCCGACCCCGCCATCTGCGCCAGATCGCGGTTGGTGGCGGCCACGATGCGCACATTGGCCACATGGTCCTTATTGCCACCGACGCGCCGGAAACGCCCACTCTCCAGCACCCGCAACAGCTTGGCCTGCACGGCGCCCTCGATCTCGCCGATTTCGTCGAGGAACAAGGTACCTTCGATGGCGCCCTCGATCAGGCCTTTCTTCTGGCGGTCGGCGCTGGTGAACGATCCCTTCTCGTGTCCGAACAATTCGGACTCGAAGAGGTGCTTTTGCAGCGTGCAGCAATCGACGGCGACGAAATTGCGTTTGGCCCGGGCGGAACGCTCATGTATGGCGTTGGCCACCAATTCCTTGCCGACGCCGCTTTCGCCCTGGATCAGCACCGTCATGTCGCTTTGCGCGACGGCGTCGATCAGCCGGTTCACTTCCAACAAGGCCTTTGAAACGCCGATCATCTGGGCTTGCGGCGCCATGCGGCTTTTCAAGAACTGATGTTCGCGCCGGATCGCCGCGTTCTCGAGGGCGCGCTTGACCACCACTTCCAACTCGTCGAGATTGACCGGCTTGACCAGATATTCGGCCGCTCCGTATTTCATGGCCCGGACGGCGCTTTCGACCGAGGCATAGGCGGTCAGCATGACGACCGGAAACTGGCTACCGACGCGCTGCAGCATTTCGATGCCGTCGGCGTCGGGCAGCCGGCAATCGAGAATCATCAAGTCGGGCTCGTTCTCTTCGATGAAGGCCTCGGCCTCGCTCCAGCGATGGCGGCCCGCCACTTCGTAGCCGAAGCGCTCGAGCTGATCGACCAACAGCCGGTTTAGAACCTTATCGTCCTCGATGACCAGAAGTCGCTGCTTGACCGCCATCTTCGCCCACGCTCCCCGATTAGATAATCCCCGGCCTGGGCAGCCGGACGATGAATTTGGCCCCTTCGCCGGGGCGGCTGACGACGTCGATGGCGCCGCCCGAACCTTCGACGATGCCCTTGCAGATGGTCAGCCCGATGCCCGATCCCTGAACGCCGTCGGCTCTGGAAGTAAAGAAGGGCTGGAAGATGCGGCCGACCATCTCGGGCTTGATGCCGATCCCGGTGTCGGCCACCTCGATATCGACCCAGCGCTCGTCGGCGCTGGCGGCGACGGTCAGTTTTCCCCCCTTGGGCATGGCGTGAAAGGCGTTCTGCATCAGATTCAGCATGACCATCCTGAAATCGCCATCGGTCGCCATGACCGACAATTCCTTGGCCGGCAGATTGAGGACGATGTCGATCTTCGATTTCTCGGCCTCGAAGGACAGTAGCGATACCGTCTCCTCAATCGCCGTGCGCACGGGCACGATCTGCATCTGGCCGCTTTGGTTGACCGACAGTTTCAGCAGTCTGGTCGTGACGTCGATGCATTTGTCGATCTGGCTATCGACCAGTTTCAGGTAATCCATCAGACTGTCGATGTTCACCCGCCCTTCCTCGCCCTGCTTGATCAGACTTTGCAAGGCCAGGCGTACCGATGCCAGCGGGTTGCGGATTTCATGAGCCACGCCGGCCGCCAACTGACCGATGGCCGACAATTTCTGTTCATGCGAAAAGCGGATGTCGCTGGCCAGATCGCGGATCGATTCGACGACCAGCAAGCGCCCGTCCGGCGTGGTCAGGGGGGCGGCATGCACTTCGACCTGATGTTCGGCCCCGTCCTTGAGGTGGATGGCCTGCACGGTTTTCACCGGCTCGCCCCGGACGGTGATTTCATGCAGAGGGCAGGTAATCAGCGTCGGCGCGCAAGGTTCGGTGCGGCGGTGGCTGGAGGCATAGCAGGGCCTGCCCAGCGTCTGCTCGCGTTCGACTCCCAGCATCCGGCAATAGGCCCGGTTGGCCATCAGAATGGTTCCATCGGCGGCCAGAACGCGCAAGCCGTCGGGATCGGCATCGATCAGGGACTGCAGAAACGTCTCATGCTCTTTCAGCTTGTCGAGCGACGATTGCAAGTGACTGGCCATGGCGTCGAAGGACTGGCCCAGACGATCAAGACCACCCGACCCAACCAGATTCGACCGCGCGCCGAGATTCCCGGAAAGAATATCCTGACTGGCGGCGATGATGACGTCGGCGGGTTTCAAAAGGCGGCGGCAGACGACGCGCCAGAAGGACAGCGAGGCCAGAATGGCGCCCAGGGCGACGCCCAAAAGAAAGGGCCAGAGATCCGACATTGCGTCAATTCCTTGAAACGACCGATAGTTTAGGCCGGAACTGACAAAATGTCACCTTGAACTTGCTGAAGCCGATCATCGAGAACACGCAAATAAATACCCAGCAAACCCGCCAGTCCGCGATAAAAGGGCGTGGCGCTGACCCTGGACCATTCTTGCAGGAAATCCGGCACCCAGGGCCGCAGATGAGTCTCTAGAAAAAGCCGGCTTTCGGCCAGGACGGTTCCGTCATCAATGACCGGCGCATCGAAGAGATGGGCCATAAACCCCAATTCAAAAGCCAGGCTGTCGAGGGGGCTGTGCGAACGACCATTCAGGCGGTAATCGAAACGATCATACCAAGCCGCGACCAAGGTACTTCTGTCGTCGCCGACCCAATGGCTTTCCGTGGCAAACCCCGACCGGCCGTGGTTTAAAAAGATGGCTTGATAATCTGCCGACAAGGCTTCGCGGCCTTCGCGGAAGGCGATCGGAGGCAGGTCGGCGATGGCTTGCGACAGGGCGGCGATGGCGCTTTCGGCATTTTGCCCGCACAAGTCGAGGCCCAAGCCCCGAGGATAGCGGCTCATGCGCATCCATTCGATCAACGGGCGATCCGGCTCGCCGCTCGTCAATCTCGAGAACAAGGCCAAATCGCCAGCCATGGCGACGCGAAATGCGGCGAGGTCTGCCGGCTCAACCAAAGCACGTCTCCAAATTCTCGAGCCTTCCGGCGCTGACGCGGAACGCCACGAAGCCCAAGGACCAACGGGTCGTGACATCCCGTCGCCCAAAACTTCATGGCGTCCCGCGTTCGGTCGCGAATCAAAGCTCGCCCCGAATCCCCCAACCAGGCCCATCATCGAACCGTCAGCGCATGCCGCTGGCCGTTCTTTCCCTCATTGGAGGCCACGGACCCCGATGCCAATGACCTCAGACACAATAGGATCAGCAAACGCCATGCCAGCACTGGCTAATTGAAATTATCCATATTTGTCAGAAAGGTAGAAGAATCGACGCCAATCGACGTCCTGTCATCATGGCAGGAATCCACGTCCGCCCGGAAATGTTCTGCCATTTTGTCCGGAAGTTACGGATTGGCCTTGGCCACACCCTTGGCGATGAAGAAATCCCGGAAGGCCATATCGACGTCCAAGATGTGGAAATATAGCCAAAAATGCAGGAAGGCCAGCAGCTCGTTGCCGATGGCCGATCCCTCGCCTGATTCGTAGCGGTTTCGGATGTCGTACACTTTGGCCTTCAGGGAATCATGTTCGGCCTTGTGAGCCGACGTTTCGGGATAACCGTACTGGTCCATCAGCGCTTCCTCGCGCTTGAAATGATAGTCGGTGTATTCGATCAGTACCTCCAGCACCGGACCGATGGCGGTTTCGCCCTTACCCGAGGCGAAGGCGTCATGCAATTGGCTGATCAGATCGGCAAGTATGCGGTGCTCCCGATCAACGTCATCGATGCCGGTATCGAACTTATCTTGCCAGGTGAAATAGGACACAGCGATTTTCGCCTTGCATTTTATGTCTGATCAATAGGTTAACGGTCCTTGCCGGCAAGAGCAAGTCATCTAGGCGGAATTGAATAGGTTCCCGTGGCATGGGCGACCAGCTCATCGTCGCCCTCGGAAAGCAAACTGACCTCCATGACCGCCAGACGCTTGCCCAGCTTGATGCTGCTGCCCAGGGCGATGATGTCGGTATTGGCGGGTTTCCTTAGGAAATTGACGTTGAAGTTGGTGGTGACGGCCAGGGCGACGCGCCCGATCTGGCTCAGGACGACGCCATACATGCAAGCATCGGCCAGCGCCATCAGGGCGGGGCCGGCAATGGTGCCGCCGGGGCGGATCAGATCGGGACTGTAGACCATGCGCATGCGGCACGAGCCGGGGCCGATTTCCTCGGCCTTCATGTTGAACATCTCAACCAAGGGCAGTTCTGAATCGAGCAGGGCCTGAAAGTCATCAAGGGCAATCCGGGTCATGAGTCACCTTTCATTAATCCGACTGCCTAACAATTGCGCCTTGAAGCCCGGCTTCGCAAGGGGCACATTGTTGCAAACGACATCATTCGCTGGGAAAGAACCGTCATGACCGAAGCTCCCCTCCTGCTGCGCGAAGACAAGGATGGCGTCGTCCATTTGACGCTGAACCGCCCCGAGGCCCGCAACGCCCTGTCCCTGGGACTGATCGCCGCCCTGCAGGCGGAACTGGACGCCATCGCCAAGGACAAATCGGTGCGCGTGGTGGTGATCGGCGCCAACGGCCCCGCCTATTGCGCCGGCCACGATCTGAAGGAAGTGCGCGCCAATCCCTCTCCCGAGGCCTATCAGGACTTGTTCGACCGTTGCTCCCAGGTCATGCTGTCGGTCGTGCGCCTGCCCCAGCCGGTCATCGCCCGCGTGCATGCCATGGCCACCGCCGCCGGCTGCCAGTTGGTGGCCTCCTGCGATCTGGCCGTCGCCGTCGATCACGCCCGCTTCGCCACCCCGGGCGTCAATATCGGCCTGTTCTGCTCGACCCCGATGGTGGCCCTGTCGCGCAACGTGCCCCGCAAGCAGGCCATGGAAATGCTGCTGACCGGAACCCCGGTTTCGGCCCAGCAGGCCCTGTCCATGGGCCTGATCAACCGCGTGGTGCAAGAAGACCGGCTGGACGCCGCCATCGACGAACTGGTCCAGTCGATCAAGGCCAAATCGCCCTCGACGCTGGCCATCGGCAAGGAAGCCTTCTACCGGCAGATCGACATGGATTACGACGGCGCCTATGCCTATGCCGGCCAGGTGATGGTGCGCAATCTGCAAACCCATGACGCCTGCGAGGGGATCGACGCCTTCATCGCCAAGCGCAAGCCGGTTTGGCGGGGTTGCTGACGAAAAGTGCCGGATAGAGAACTGACCTAAACAAAATTTGTTTTGCCGTCACTTCGTTGCGATCCTTCTTTTAGCCTTGATAATCCATAATAACTTGACATTATCCGGGGCAAGTCGTCTCATAGGAGCATAAAATACGTGACCGGCCTGTAATGGCGCGGTGTCACGCGCCGGCAACAATCGATTGAGAGGGAGTTTTCACTATGGAACATTCCGTCCGGCCAATTTCCGATGGCAAGGAGGTCGTGTTGACCGGTCGTTTGACCTTCGCGGATCACAATGGCTTCAGGTCGATCATCGCCATGTTCCAGGAGCCCGGCAGCAGGCGGTTCGTGCTTGACCTGTCGGCGGTCGAATTCATCGATTCGGCGGCGCTGGGCATGGTCTTGCTGGCCCGCGACACGGCCATCAGCAAGGGCATCAGCCTGATTCTGAAAGGCGCCAAGGGCCAAGTGCGGCGCATCATGGAGGTGGCGAAGTTCAACAAGCTCTTCGCCATGGAGGATTGATCCCAGCGTGACGAAGACTCCCCTGCTCGGCGGCGAAGGGGTGGCCGCGCGCGACCTTGAGGATCTCGCCCGAAACAAAGGTTTTTCGCTGGCATCGAAGGCGCAGCCTGCCGACATCTTGTTGGTGGCCAGGCCCGAGCGCCAGCAATTGGCGAGTATTTTATCGGCCCAGCCGCCCTATGCCGTGATTGAAGCGCCGGCCCCCGACCAAGCTTTCGGCGGTCGGCTGAAGCGGGCCCTGGAGAATAAGGGGCTGCTGCTGTCGCTATCGACGGCCACCGGTTTCAACGCCGATCTGACCAGCCTTTTGTGCGCCGCCTGCCGCCAGCGGATGGACTTTTCCGACGAGCGCCTCTCGGATATTGAAACGGCGGTCGAGGAAGCGCTGTCCAACGCCATGGTTCACGGCAATCTGGATATCGCCAGCGTGTTGCGCAACGATCCGGCCGATTTCGACCAATATTGCGATCTCGTCAATGAGCGCCTGACCACGCCCAACTATGCCGACCGGCGCATTGAAATCCTGATGACCTGGTCTCGCGACGGCATCGATGTCGAGGTGCATGACGAGGGCCGCGGCTACGACATTTCCAATTTTCAGGCCTTGCCGCAAGTGGAGGCCAAATGCGGGCGCGGATTCTCGTTGATCCGCGATCTCGCCAGCAACGTCACCATCGCCGAACACGGTCGCAGCCTGACCATGAGCTTTGCGCCATGACCGGATCCTATCCCTTCACGCTGGGGCAGGCCAATCTCAAGAACACGCGCGTGCTGATCGTCGATGACCAGGAGCCGAACCGGAAATTGCTGGCCGCCCTGGTAACGTCGATGGGTGTCGGCGCCATCGAACATGCCAGAGACGGCGTCGAGGGGCTGGAGAAGCTGGCCGCCTTCAAGCCCGATCTGGTGCTGCTCGACATCATGATGCCCAATATGGACGGGTTCGAAATGTGCCGCCGCCTGCGCCAGAATCTGGAATGGCGCGACCTGCCGGTCCTGGTCAACACCGCCCTTTCCGAACCCAGAGAGCGCGTCGAATGTTTCGAGGCCGGCGCCACCGACATGGTCGTCAAGCCGATCAACGCTCCCGAAGTGCTGGCCCGCGTGCGCATCCACTTGGAAAACCGCATGCTGCTGAACACGCTGCGCCATTTCCATGAACGGGTGGCGCAGGAACTGTCGATGGCCAGCCAGATGCAAGGCTCGCTGCTGCCTTCCGCCGATAGTCTCGAGGCGCTGAAGAAGAAATATGGCCTGACGGTGGCCTCGCGCTTCGAAACCTCGAGCGAGTTGGGCGGCGATTTCTGGCAAATCCGCGACTTGGAAGATGGCCGCCTGGGCATCGTTCTGGCCGATTTCTCGGGACATGGCGTTTCTGCGGCCCTGAACGCCTTTCGCCTGCACACGCTGCTCGATCAGCACCCGCCCGGCCCCGGCCCGGCGGTCTGGATGGCGGAACTCAATCGAGCCCTGAAGCCTCTGCTGCCGATCGGCCAGTTCGCCACCGTGCTTTACGGCATTTTCGACGCCGAGGCCGAACGTTTCGATTACGCCGCCGGCGGCTCCCCCTCGCCCATTCTGATGAGGCCGGGGGAACCGGCCCGCCTGCTCGACGCCAGCGGCCTGTTCCTGGGGGCCACGCGCGATGCCGAGTACGAAACGCTTTCGGTCCCCTTTCCCAAGGGGGCGCAGATTCTGTTCTACAGCGACGCCATCCCCGAAGCGCTGGGACCGGACGGGCAGATGCTGGGGGAAGACGGCCTTATCGGCTTGGCCATGGCGGCGGCGCAGACCGCCAGCCCGCTGGCCGAATTGATGCGGCTTTTCGAAAGCCGCTTCCCACCGCCCTGGGACGACGATCTGACCGCCGTCTGGGTCGGGCATACGGGCCCGTAACCCTTTCCCTATTTCTATTCTTCCTACAGCCTGTGAATCTGCTGCATGAACTGATCGACGCTGGCGGCCATGGCGTCGGTTTTGCCATGCAGATTCTTCGCCGCCACGAACAGGTCGTTGGCCGCCGACTGATTCTCAGATGTGGCGCGCGTAATGTCCGAGATATGGCTGGAGACGTCGCGGGTGCCGGCCGCGGCCTGCTCGACGCTGCGGGCGATTTCGCTGGTCGCCTGCGACTGCTGCTCGACGGCGGTTTCGATGCCCGCCGACAGGTCGTGAATCTCGCCGATGGTGGCGCCGATGCGCTGAATGCCGTTGACGGCATCGCTGGTTGCCCCCTGGACGCTGCCGATCAATTGCACGATTTCCTCGGCGGCCTTGGCGGTCTGGTTGGCCAGATGCTTGACCTCGTTGGCGACGACGGCGAATCCCTTGCCGGCCTCGCCGGCCCTTGCAGCTTCGATAGTGGCGTTCAGCGCCAGCAGATTGGTCTGCGAGGCGATGTCGTTAATCAACTGTACCACCTCCCCGATGCGCCCGGCGGCGCTGGACAGGCCGCCGATCATCTCATTGGCCTTGCCGGCCTCGGTCACGGCGGTCTGGGCGATCTGCGTCGATTGGGCCACCTGGCGGCGCACTTCGGAAATCGAGGCCGCCAACTCTTCGGCGGCTGCGGCCACCGTCTGCACATTGCCGGCAGCGGAATCGGCGGCCTGGGCCACCACCGTAGAACTGCGGCTGGTTTCTTCCAGGTTCGAACTCATCGAATTGGCTTGTTCCAGCATCGACTGCACATCGACGCCGACGCCTTCCACCACGTTCTTGACGCTGCTTTCGAAGCTGTTGGCCAGATTCTGCGAGGTCTCCAACTTTCCATGCATATGATCGATGGCGGAGTTGATGAGATTGGCCGAGTGCAGATAAGAACCGCGCAGGCCGGTTGGAATGATCTTACGGAACAGCTTGTCCTGGCTGACATACTGCATCGATGCCGATGCTTCGCGCAAATAGGCATCGACGATGTCCAGCACATTGTTGATGCTGTGCAGCATATGGCCGAATTCGCCGCCCTCGCCGATGCCGACGATGCGCGATTCCATATTGCCCTTCGCCGCCTCGTCGCAGACTTTGGCCGTCCAGCGGACAAAAGCGTCGGCCTTTTTCAACCACAGCATGGCCGGTACGCCAAGAACGATGGCGCCCAATTCCAGAACCAGACTTACGTCGAAACTTTGCCTGATCGCCATGCTGTAAAGAGCGTCCAGCGTTATGAGCAGGACCGCAGCCGCTCCGGCGAACAGCGCCTTAGAGAGTGAGGACAAATTCTTCATACGTCGTCCCCTTGTCTTTCATCAGATTGACAACCGTGTTGAGCGCCGCGTTCATGCCTTCCTTGCGGTCGGCATGCTTGTTCTCGATCTCGAGCAGCGTGCGGTAAAGGCCGGCGGCGGCATTGACGGCATCGGGCCTGGGTTTGCGCCGGTTGGAGTGATAACCGATGATGTTGCCCTGATTGTCGAAGCTGGGGGTGACATGGGCGAACACCCAGTAATGGGCCCCGTCCTTGGCCAGATTGACGACATAGGCGAAAATCTCTTTGCCGCTCTCCAGCGTGTCCCACAAAAGCTTGAAGACGCAGCGCGGCATGTCGGGATGGCGGACCAGCGAATGCGGCTTGCCCAGCGCTTCTTGCTCGGAGTAATGGGCGACCTTGCAGAAGACCCCGTTCACATAAGTGATGCGGCCCTTCAGATCGGTCTTGCTGACGATGAACTCATCCTCGGGGAAGGTTCTCTCGATGCCCGTTGGCGCAATCTTGATGTTTGCCATGCTCTCCTCCACGCCCCACCGCATCTAGCCTAAGCCGGATGGAACCGGCGACGATCATGTGTCAACTCGCTCCGCATGGCAATAAAGGCCTGCCGGGACAGCAGAATATTCATGCGAATTATGACTAGATTATGGGGAAGAGATTAATTATCCCCCTAAATCCTATGGGACTCGAGGCGGGATTGAACTCGTGCGGCGGAATCAATTGAAAAAATAAACCCAGGGTTGGAGACTCGCATACCGCCGTATATTCTGCGACAGCGACTCGGCCCCCAACGCCAGGGGCAATCTAATCTTTCAGATGGGCGATGAAGCGTCCGACATCGGCCCGCAAATGCTCGGACTGCTGCGACAGTTCCGAGGCGGCCTCCAACACCTGGGTGGCGGCATGGCCGGTCTCGGTCGAGGCCTGGGTGACGCCGGAAATGTTCGACGACACTTCGTTGGTGCCCGCCGCCGCCTGCTGAACATTGCGGCTGATTTCACCCGTCGCGGCACCCTGTTCTTCAACGGCAGAGGCGATGGCCGACGAAATTTCGCTGATCCGTCCGATGGTGTTGGTGATGCCCTCGATTCCCTGAACCGCCGTCTGGGTGGCATTCTGCACAGACGTGATCTGGGAGGCGATTTCATCGGTGGCCTTGGCGGTCTGGTTGGCCAGCGACTTGACCTCGTTGGCAACCACGGCGAATCCCTTGCCGGCATCGCCGGCGCGGGCCGCCTCGATCGTCGCATTCAGGGCCAGCAAATTGGTCTGCGAGGCGATGTCGGTAATCAGATTCACCACTTCGCCGATCTTGCTGGCGGCATGGGCCAAGCCTTGCACCATCTTGTTGACGCGGTTGGCCTCGTCCACCGCTCCCGCCGTCACCTTGGCCGATTCCTCGACCTGGCGGCCGATCTCGCTGATCGAGCTGGACAGCTCCTCGGCAGCCGCCGCCACCGTTTGCACATTGGTCGAAGCTTCGTCGGAAGCCGCCGCCACGGCGGTAGCCTGGCGCTGGGTCTGCTCGGCCATCGCCGACAAGGACTGCGCCGAAGAATGCAACTCAGTCGCCGAACTGGAAACCGCGCTGACGATGCCCATGACGCTTTTCTCGAAATTGTCGGCCATGTCGAACAAGGTCCGCTTGTGGTCTTCCTCGGCCTGATGTTTCAGGCGCTCCTGTTCGACCTGCATCGCCTCGACCTTGATCAGGTTCTGTTTGAACACCTCGACGGCGCGGGCCATTTCCCCCACTTCGTCATGGTTGGCGGTATAGGGAACTTCGACCGAACGCTGCCCATCCTTCAACTTCGTCATCACGTTCGTGATCGAGCCGATAGGATTGGAAATGCCCCTGGCGATGGCAAACCCGCCGACGGCGATCAAGGGAACGCCGACAAGGGCGATGATAAGGATCACCATCTTGATGCGATCCAGCGCCGCAAAAGCCTCGTCTCTATCGATTTGCGATATCACGGCCCAGTTCAACCCCTGGAACTTGACCGGGGAAAAGCTGATCAGCGCATCGTCGCCCGTGATGTCGGCGAAAATTCCCTTTCCGCTTTCGCCCGAAACAGCCTTCGCAACATAAGGCAGATTGATTTCATGCCCCATGACCAGGCCCGCATCTTCCTTCAGCAGGCCCGCAATCGACGACCGTAAGCTGAGCTTGCCGCCATCCTTGCCGGCCAGGAAGGAACTGCCCGTCTCGCCCATGCCGCTTCTTTCATTGGCCAGACCTTCAAGCTGCGTCACCGGAATGCGGAAAGCGACCATGCCGATGGCCGTGCCGGAAGCATCATGAATTGGCGCGCCCATGAACCCGGTGAATTGATTGTTGTTGGGCTGGTAGGGCGCGAAATCGACGACTTCGACCTTTCGGGATTCGCGCACCTTCTTCCACAAGCCCGCCAGCGGCGATTCACGCAGCGGATTGTTGACGTCCAGACCGATATTCTGGCCCAGATCCGCCCCTCGCTGCGAGGTGTACATGATGTGTCCGTGGGCCAGGCAGACCATATACAGCTCTTCATAGCCGTTTGCCTTGGCGAACTTGGCGATCGGCGCGCCGTACTGCTCCCACAGCTTCTTATATTCGTCCTTCGAGACGTCATAGGGGCCGTCGGCAGGGGTTTCCATGCGCACATGATATTGCCTGAAGGCTTCATAAGCCGTGTAGACGAATTCGGCGTCGGCCAAATTCTCGGCATCGCGCAAGGTTCTGCTGAGGATTCTCTCCGCCTGCCCTTTCTTGAATTGATTGACCGCCTCGAGATTGGCATAGGTCTTTTCGGATAGCGCCTCGCTGGCGCTATTCAGACTCATCCCGCCGACGACTGCAAACGGCAGCAAGCCGACAAGCAAGAAGGCCGCGATCAACTTTGGCTTCAAGCGAAGGTTCATGACACGCTCCCGTTCCGATTTTCCTCAAGATTCGGTGTATTTTAGGCTTTCTAATCATGCCCGTCACTCCCAAATGAGGAGGGGGGCCATGGCAAAAACGCAATTCAAACTCAGAGTTGGGTTTCGACTAACTCAGGGTTGGAATGGTGAAGATGAAATCCGCCCCTTCGCCCTCGGTCGAGACGACGCGGATCTGTCCGCCATGGCGTTCGACGATCTTTTTGCACAAAGCGAGGCCGATGCCGGTGCCGGGATAATCGGCCCTGGTATGCAGTCGCTGGAAGATGACGAAGATGCGCTCGAAATAGGCCTTGTTGATGCCGATGCCATTGTCGGCGACATGGATTTCCCAGGCATGGGCGATGCGTTTGGCATTGATGGAAATTTCCGGCGCCTGGTCGGGCTTGCGGTATTTCAACGCGTTGCCGATCAGATTCTGGAACAGGCGGACCAGTTGAACCTGATCGCCCATCACTTCGGGCAGGGCGCCGATGCTGAGTCTGGCCCCGGTTTCGCGGAAGGTGACGGCAAGATTGGCCGCCGCCTCGCCGGCCAGTTTTTCAAGGGAAACCGGAGCGAAGGGCGAGCCTTTGCGGGCAAGGCGGGAAAATTCCAAGAGATCGGTAATCAGGTTCTGCATGCGCTTGGCGCCATCGACGGCGTAATCGATATATTCCCTGGCGTCTTCTCCCAGCTTGTCGCCATAGCGGCGCTCGAGAAGCTGGACATAGCTGGCGATCATGCGCAACGGTTCTTGCAAATCGTGCGAGGCGACATAGGCGAACTGTTCAAGCTCGGCGTTCGAGCGCGCCAGTTCGCCGGCCATGGCCCCCAGACGCTCCTCGGCCAATTTGCGGGCTGAAATGTCCATGCAGCCGATCAATGCGCAATCGGCGCCTTCGAAGGTCACCAGACGCGCCGACAACATCGCCCAGAAAGTGCCGCCATCGCGCCGCTTCATATGCGCCTCGAAATCGGTGACCACGCCCTCGCGGCGCAAGGTGTCGATGAAACGCCGCCGGTCTTCCCCGCCGGCATACAAATCGGCGGCGCGGTGCCCGGACATGTCCTCGTCGCCGAAGCCGAACAATTGCTGGGCAGCTTGGTTGGCATTGACGACCACGGCCTCGTCGATGCGGCTGATGACCAGGGCCAGGGGCACGGAATCGACGATCAGGCGCAAACGTCCCTGTTCGCTCCTCAAGGCTTCCTCCGCCGCCTTCTCGTTGGTGACGTCGGTCAGCAGGCCGTAGGAACCGATCATCGCGCCACTGGCGTCGAACAGACTGGTCGCATTGACGCGGGTATGAACGATCTTGCCGGAGCCGGAGCGATAGGCCATTTCGAAACGCCGATTGGCGACGGCCTTGCTCTCGCCCAAAACCTCATCCATCCGTTCATTCCAGCCCGGGGCCACGAAGTCGTGAGGAGTCTTGCCCAGGATCGAAGCCTCGTCGATCTCGAACATGGCCCGCAAGGCGGGATTGGTGGCGACGGTGCGGCCATCGGCATCCAACTCCCAATAGCCTTCGGACGACATTTCAAGCACGCGGGCGATTCGGGCCTCGCTGGAACGCCCTGCTTCCACCAACTTTTCGCGTTCGGTAACGTCGATGAGATAACCGAGATAGAAGGATGGCCGGCCCTGGCCGTCGCGCTCGATGATCGTCCGGTCATCGACCCAGCGCACCTCGCCGTCGCTGGGGCGGATCAGGCGGTATTTCTGCTCGAAACCGACCACCCCCTGAGCGGTCAGGCGCGACACCTCGGACGCCACCCGTCCCAAATCGTCGGGATGAATCAAGTTCATGAAAGGCAATTCGCCCGACAGCAGGGCGCCGGGCCGGCAACCGAACTGGGAAATGTTGGGCGACACATATTCGACCGGCCAGCCGGCCTCGGCCTTCCAGCGGAAAACCACCACCGGACCGGAAACGAACAGGGCGCGCTCGGCGCGCAGGGCTTCTTCGGCCTGGCGATGCTGAGTCACGTCGAAGCCGGCGGCCACGAAATAGCGCACCGGCTGATTGGCTTCGCGCACCGCCGAAACCGTCCAATTGATGACATGGCGTTCGCCTGCTCTGGCCTGCGCCATCTCCAGCACCATGGGACCGCTGCCGACCTTCAACGTCGATAGACTCCAGGCAAAGGTTTCGCGGTCGGACTCGGGCACGAAAATTTCGATGAAGGACCGTCCTGCCATATCCGCTTGCGCCAAGCCGCTCATCAGGCTGCCGGCGGCGTTCGAGCGCGTGATGACGCCGTCGCTGTCCAAGGTCAGGATCGCCGCCGGGCTTGACGTCAGCAGCGCATTGGCGAAGTCGCGTTCGCGTTCAAGTTCCTTCGAACGCTGATTGGCCCTGGCCTCGGCTCGGGCCCTGGCCGACAGCAGCACCCAGGCCGTCAGGGCCATCAGGATCGTCGCCGCCACGCCGGCTGTCAAAATGACGAAGGCGCGGCCAGACCGCACGACGAATTCCGGATGCCAGGAGAAATCGATGGTCCACACCCGTCCGCCGATGGTGCGCCTGATGTCGATGCCGACATGGTCGCCGCTCTTGAAATGGTCGAGAACGGAAACCTCGAACATCAAGGATTCCGGCCGCTTGACCTCCCCGTCATAGATGGCGATGTCGGCCGTTCCGCCGCTTCTCTCATGGATCGAACGCATCATCTGCGGCAGCGAAACGGCGACCGTCAACCACCCCCAAAGGTTCTGTTGCCGCAATTCAACGCTTTCAGGCACGATGGCGGTCTTGTAAATCGGCAGATACATCAAGAGGCCGGAACCGCTGGCGCCGGGCGTAATCAGGGTCGTCTTGCCGGTAATGGCCATTTTTCCGCTGTCGCGGGCCCGGTCGGCGGCTTCCTTGCGGTCTTCGCGGCTGGCGATGTCGAAACCGACGGCCCGGTAAACCCGTTCCGGCTCCAAAAAATAATTGATGTAATGTTCGGGCAGATCGCGCTCCGGGAAAATCTGGAATTCAGGCCAGTCCTCGCGCGCCTTGCGCAGGAAGGCCTCTCTCTCGCTTGCAACTACCCGCTTGACGAGTCCGATTCCCGAAACCCCGGGGAAATTGGCGTCTATGTCGAGGGCTTCGACGAAGCGCCGCCATTCGCGGCGTTCCAAAGTTTCGGAATGCATCCGAATGCCCGCCGCCGAATGCAGCAACAAGGCATAGCGATGGATCTGTTCCTCGATCTCGCCGGCGATCATGGCAGCCTGGCGCTGTGACAAGTCGCGCGAGCGGCGCTCTTCCAGGTTCATCTCCTGGACCCACAAAAGCGCCGTCAGCGCCAGCGCCAGGACGCCGATGCCGAACAGCCAGCGCCGTCCCTGGCCGGGCAGGCTTGACGGAAATTTTTGAGGCTTCGTCTCGGGCATAGCGCTGACTCTTTGCTTCAACCCACAGTAATGGCTTGGCGCGAAGGGAGCAATCCGTGAATAGGTTATACGCCGAAACGGTCCAACGACTTTTCCAACTGCCCCAAATAGCCGCCTTTGAACAAACGGACATGGACCAGCAGGGGATAGAGATTGTAAAGATCGCGCCGGACGTCGAAAAATCCCGCCGCCATCGGACGTAACACGTTATATCTCTTGAAGAAATAATCTCCAAGCGTGCCGAACAAGGTGCCGAAGGCAAGCTCGATTTCAGGGTCGGCGTAGTACATGGCCGGATCGACGAATCCTGCGACGCGCCCGCCGCCGGCCAGGATGTTGCCGCCCCATAAATCTCCGTGAACAAGCGATGGCCGCAAGGGCTCGTCGATCCAGCGCTCCAGACGGGCGGCCAGCTTTTCGATCCTGTCATGCACGGCCTTGGGCAAGGATTTTTCCCGCAACGCTTCCCCGGCCATGTGCAGAAGCCTCTGGTCGCGGAAAAAATCCAGCCATTTGGCGTGCCAGCCGTTGGGTTGCGAAAGACCGCCGATCACGGTATCGCGATCCAGGCCGAAGGCGGGCGCCGTATAACCATGCAAGGAAGCGATCAACTCGGCGCAATGGATTTCGGCCTTGCCATCGAAACCGCCCGGGCCGGATTCCAGCCAAGTCATGACCAGCAGATCGGGCTCGGCCAACAGCATCTCGGGCACCGGCAGTTTGTCCTTGAGATAGGTCAGCATCCAGCCTTCCAGGTCCAGCCCCTGGCCGCCTTCCTTCGCCACCACGCATTGTCCGTTCGAAAGGGTCAGGCGCGAAACCTTGGCCACGCATCCGCCCGACAGCGGCTGGCGCGAAACGATACGGGCTTGCAGCGCCGATTCAATCCTCGAGCTGATTTCGGACATGATTCAGAAGACCGGAACAGGCCGCCTCGATCAGATCAAGCACATGCTCGAACCCTCCGGGTCCGCCGTAATAGGGATCGGGAACGTCCTGGACATTGCTTTGCGGCGCGAAACTCATGAACAGACGGACGCGCTGTCTGGCCGCGCTGGGGGCATTCAACAGCAACGTTTCCTCATGTCCACGGTCCATTGCCAGCAACAAGTCGAATTTCCGGTAATCGTCCGGATGAACGGCGCGGGCCCGCAAGTTTTTCAGGTCATAGCCGCGCCCAAGCGCCGCCGCCTGGGTTCTCTGGTCCGGCGCCTCGCCGGCGTGCCAGCCGGAAACGCCAGCGGAATCGACGGTCACCCGCTCTTCCAGCCCCGCCTTCGCCACCATCTTGCGAAACACCCCGTCGGCGGTCGGCGAGCGGCAGATATTGCCCGTGCAGACGAACAGAACGCCATAACCGGATTTCTTCATGCCTCTTTCCCTTTACGTCAATCGAGTTCGAACGGTATCATGCCCCTTGATGAAACGCATCGTCATCCTGACCGGAGCCGGGATTTCCAAGGAATCCGGGCTCGACACTTTCCGCGACAAGGACGGCATCTGGTCCAAGGTGCGCCTTGAAGACGTGGCGACGCCCGAAGGATTCGAAGCCGACCCCAAGAGGGTCCAGGCCTTCTACAACGCCAGGCGCCGCCAATTGCAAGATCCCTCCATCCGGCCCAATTCCGCCCATGAGGCGCTGGCCCATCTCGAGCGCCAGGGCGGGCACGAGGTTTTGATCGTCACGCAGAATATCGACGATCTGCACGAACGGGCGGGCTCGCGCAATCTGATCCACATGCATGGCGAAATGCTGAAGGCGCGTTGCCTGATGTGCGGCTCGGTTCTGGCCTGGGCCGAGGATATCGAAGTCCACACCCCCTGCCCGGCCTGCGCCCGCGAGGGCGGCTTGCGCCCGCATGTGGTGTGGTTTGGCGAAATGCCGCTTGGAATGGACCGCATCTATGCCGAACTGTCCAGGGCCGATCTGTTCTTGTCCATCGGCACCTCGGGCAATGTCTATCCCGCCGCCGGTTTCGTGGCCCATGTGCGAGGTTTCGGGCGCGCCCATACGGTGGAGTTAAATCTCGAACCCTCGGAAGGGGCCAGCCATTTCGCCGAGCGCATTCACGGCCCGGCCAGCCGGATCGTACCCGACTTCATCGCCCGCCTGCTATCGGAACCATAGCCAAAAACCAGGAGAAGAATCGCACCATGAGCGCCATCGACATCAAGGAACTGCAGGGCTTCGACTTCGACGAGATCAAGCTGGGCCAAACCGCCCTGTTCGGAAAAACCGTCACCGAGGCCGACATCCTGACCTTCGCCGCCGTTTCCGGCGACACCAACCCCGTGCATCTGCACGAGGACTTCGCCAAGCCCACCATGTTCAAGACAAGAATCGCCCATGGCATGCTGTCGGCGGGATTCATCTCGACCGTCATCGGCACCAAGCTGCCCGGCCCCGGCTGCATCTATGTCAGCCAGACCTTGCGCTTCAAGGCCCCGGTCCGCATCGGCGACACCGTCACCGCCCGCGTCGAAGTGACCGAACTGATCCCCGAGAAGCGCCGCCTGAAACTGAAAACCACCTGCCATTGCGGCGACACCGTGGTCATCGAGGGCGAAGCCGAAGTCCTGATCCCGAAAAGGCGGTGATCTTTATTCGGCCAGACGACGCATCTTTCGATATAAGGTGCTACGGCTGATCCCTAAACGTCTGGCCGATTCCGAGCGGTTGCCACCGTTCATCTTAAGCGCCCTCATTATCATGGCATCGGACGTTTCACGCAGGCTTTCAACGCTTGCGTGCGGGGCATGGCGCAGAAGATCGAGGCCGCTTGCGAAATTCCCGGGCAGATGCTCCCTGGTGATTCTGGTTTCCCCATTCTCCAGCATGGCATGCGACGTGCGCAGGACATGCGACATCTGTCTTAGATTGCCAGGCCAAGGAAGACTTGCCAAAAACTTGGCCAGTTCCGGCGCCAGCGATATTTCAGAATTTGGCGCGATATCATCCAAAATTCTGGCCGCCAGAATCTGGAAGTCGCTTCTTTCCCGTAGAGCAGGAAGATGAAGAGTGATCCCATCAAGGCGATAATACAAATCGGCCCTGAACCGCCCCTTCTCCACCTCCTCCGTCAACTGTCTGTGCGAAGCGGCAATTAGCTGGAAATCGACCTTTGCAGGTTTCCCTCCGCCCAACGGGATCACTTCTCCCTCTTGAAGAAGCCGCAAAAGACGGCTTTGCAGGGCAAGCGGCATGTCGCCGATTTCATCCAGGAACAAGGTGCCACCATTTGCTTCGCGGATACGACCCTGCCACCCCTCGCGTCTTGCCCCGGTAAAAGCGCCCGGCGCATAACCGAAAAGCTCTGATTCAATCAAATGCTCGGGCAAGGCGGCGCAATTGATGGCGACGAAAGGCTTGTCCATGCGCCTGCTGCTGGCATGCATGGCCTTGGCGAAAACCTCCTTGCCAACCCCGGTTTCTCCAAACAACAGAATCGGGATGCGCTTGTCGAGAATCTTGCGCGCTTGCTCGATGATCCGTTCCATCCGCTGATCGCCGGTATCTAGCCTTTCCAGAGCGTCACGATTTGGTTTGGGTGAAACATTCGCCACCGCCGGGTCCGCCATGCGGGTTTGAGGAAGCCGGACCTTCAGAAAAAGCGTGGCGCCATCACAGCGGCGGATGGCCATCGGCTCCTCAGCACGACGCCGGCCCCAGTCAAGAAAGGCTTCCATCCTGAGATCAATCCTGCCTTCAGTAGTCGAGCGCCCCAAATCCGAAGGAAACAGTTTCAGCAAGGCCATGCCCGCACGGTTGGCGCCCAGGATGCGCCCTTCTTCGTTCAGGGCGACCAACCCCTCGGCGATGGTGCCGATACCTTCCGCCGAAGGATGTATGCTGATCCAGACATCCTTTCCATGACGCCGTTCGAAAAGACGATTCTCAATCATATGGGCTCCGGTCAGCACGAGACCCGACGTATGAGACTGGCGAAGGCGCCAATGCCCTGAAATATCGAGAACGCCCTGCAACTGACCATCTGGCCCCAACAGCGGCGATGCCGTGCAGGTCAGGAACGAATTGCTTTCCAGAAAATGCTCGCCGCCATGCACTGTGACGGCGTTCTTTTCGCTTAGCGCCGTGCCAATGGCGTTGGTTCCGCGATGCACCTCGTTCCAGGAAGCGCCAGACATCAGCGCCACCCGTTCTGCCCGGCTGACGAATTCAGGATCACCCAGGGATTCCAGGATAACGCCGTCCTCGTCCGCCAACAAGACAAGGCTGCCGCTACCGCGCGACTGGGCATGCAGATAGTCGAGGACCGGCTTGGCGCGCGCGAGCAATTGGCGGCGGCGATGCTGCGCTTGCTCCAGCTTGTCCCCCACGAGATAGCCAACGTCCGCAGGCTTTCCGAAAGGCAGTAGCCCTGCCTTCATGCAGCGTTGCCATGAACGGACAACCATCTCGTTGACTGCCCCGGGTTCAGGCAAGTCGCCGCGTTCAAGCATCTGCCGGGCATGCTTAAGTCCTAAGCCCGCACTCCGACCTTTGTCAAAATGCATCGCGCCGTAACCTCCCTGGAGGATGCCCTGCATGGAGCGCCCATCTCGTTGGGGAAAGTGTCGCAAAGGAATGTCCTAGCCGGCAAGGAAAAATGCCATACCCTTTTTGACCGTCCCATTTTGATACAGTGCTTCTTTCCGAAACATCCAGGCCGGCATCTGAGCCATTAGTTTTCAATGCCTTGAACATGGCACGGCGCATGCTTTCTACAAGGAGCCGCCAACAGCGGTCTATGCGCAATCCATAATATTTGG
Source organism: Rhodospirillales bacterium (assembly GCA_016215555.1). Lineage (GTDB taxonomy): Bacteria > Pseudomonadota > Alphaproteobacteria > Rhodospirillales > WMHbin7 > WMHbin7. Next base: position 29,968 of record JACRJC010000043.1, read on the forward strand.
GAGAAACGGCTATGCTTTACCCCACCCCCGGCGCCCAAGGCGCCCCGGTCACGTTCAAGGCCAAGTACGACAACTTCATCGGCGGCAAATGGGTTGCCCCCATAAAGGGACAATATTTCGACAACGTCACCCCGATCTCGGGCAAGGTTTTCTGCCAGGCCGCCCGCTCAACCGAAGAGGATATCAATCTGGCGCTTGATGCCGCGCACGCCGCCGCAGATGCCTGGGGCCGCGCCAGCGTTGCCGAGCGCGCCAACGTCCTGAACCGCATCGCCGACCGTATGGAAGCCAACCTGGAAAAGCTGGCCTATGCCGAAACGGTGGACAACGGCAAGCCTATCCGCGAAACCCTTGCCGCCGACATACCGCTCGCCATCGACCATTTTCGCTATTTTGCCGGTTGCATCCGCGCCCAGGAAGGAAGCCTGGCCGAGCTTGACGACAACACCGTCGCTTACCATTTCCACGAACCTTTGGGTGTGGTCGGCCAAATCATCCCCTGGAATTTTCCAATCCTGATGGCTGCCTGGAAAGTTGCACCCGCCTTGGCTGCCGGCAACTGCATCGTACTGAAGCCTGCCGAACAAACACCAATCGGCATACTTGTGATGATGGAATTGATCGCCGATCTGCTGCCGGCAGGCGTTTTGAACATCGTCAACGGTTTCGGCCTGGAAGCCGGAAAACCATTGGCTTCGTCCAACCGTATCGCCAAGATCGCTTTCACCGGCGAGACAACCACGGGCCGCTTGATCATGCAGTATGCCAGCCAGAACCTGATCCCGGTGACGCTTGAGCTTGGCGGCAAATCGCCCAACATATTCTTCGATGACGTTCTGAACGACGATGACGATTACTTCGACAAGGCGCTGGAAGGTTTCGCCATGTTCGCCCTCAATCAGGGCGAAGTCTGCACATGCCCGTCGCGCGCACTCGTGCATGAAAAGATTTACGACAAGTTCATCGAGCGGGCGGTCCAACGCGTTGCAGCCGTCAAGCAAGGCAACCCCCTGGACACGGAAACCATGATCGGCGCCCAGGCATCGACCGAACAGATGGAAAAGATCCTTTCCTATCTCGACATCGGCAGGCAGGAAGGAGCCAAGATCCTGATCGGCGGCGAACGTGCCAACCTGGGCGGTGATCTCGACAATGGCTTCTACGTCAAACCCACCGTCTTCCAGGGCAACAACAAGATGCGCATTTTCCAGGAGGAAATTTTCGGCCCCGTTGTGGCCGTGACCACCTTCAAAGACGAAGCCGATGCCCTGAAGATCGCCAACGATACCCTCTACGGCCTGGGCGCTGGAGTCTGGACCCGCGACGGCAGCCGCGCCTACCGCTTTGGCAGGGGCATCAAGGCGGGCCGCGTGTGGACCAACTGCTATCACCTCTATCCGGCCCATGCGGCGTTTGGCGGCTACAAACAGTCGGGCATTGGCCGCGAAAACCACCTCATGATGCTGGATCACTATCAGCAGACCAAGAATCTGCTGGTCAGCTACAGCCCCAAGGCGCTGGGGTTCTTCTAGGCACCATCCCTCAACCCCTGACCCGGGGCGGCAGCGGCGACCGCTCCGGGTCTATTTTTCAAGGGGAACGGCAATGGTTGAACGCGTTCTGGCGACCGCTTCCGCCCTTGAACTGATTGTAAAGCTGAAAGCGAAACACGGCGAACTGATGTTTCATCAGTCGGGCGGCTGTTGCGACGGCAGTTCTCCGATGTGCTACCAGTTGGGGGAATTGGCAGTTGCCGAGTCCGACGTGTTGCTGGGGGCGATCGGGGGCTGCCCCTTCTATATGAGCCGCTCCCAGTTCGAATATTGGCGGCACACCCAGCTGATTATCGATGTCGTCCCCGGAAGGGGAGGCATGTTCTCGCTAGAAGGAACGACGGGGCTTCGCTTTCTGACCCGTTCGCGGGTCTTCTCAGACGAAGAAACCAAACTTCTTAGGATTCTTTAAGTCTCTAATTATACCCTTGATGCCCTAAGGAAGCGGTTGCGCCCCCCCTCCCGATAGGCTAACCCTTCGTTTCCTTGAAATTCTAGGGTTCCTTAAGGGTCATGCGCCTGTTTCGCCATACGGTCGATATCCCCGCCGACGCCAAGGGTGGCGTGGTGGCGATCGGCAATTTCGACGGCGTGCATCGCGGCCATCAGGCCGTGATCGGGGCGGCTTGCGGCCTGGCCATGGCCGACGAGGCGCCGCTGGGCGTCATGACCTTCGAGCCCCACCCCCGCGAAGTCTTCGCCGCCGCCAGGGCGGAACCTTTCCGCCTGACCCCCCTGCGCATCAAGGCCCGGCTGATCGAGGCCCTGGATGTCGATTTCCTCTTCGTTCAGCATTTCGACCGCGACTTCGCCCAATTGACGCCCCGCGATTTCGTCACCCGGGTTCTGGTCGAGGGTCTGAGGGCTCGCCATGTCGTGGTCGGCTATGACTTCGAATTCGGCAGAAACAGGGAAGGCGACGTCGCCCTTTTGCAGCAATTGGGGGCCGAACTGGGCTTTGCCGTCACCAGCGTGCAGCCGGTCAAGGGCGAGGCCGGGCTTTATTCCTCGACCGCCGTGCGCGCCGCCCTGGCCGAGGGACGCCCCGGCGAAGCCGCCTCGCTGCTCGGCCATTGGTGGGAGATCGAGGGGCGCATCGAGCACGGCCAGGCCAAGGGATCGGGTTTCGGCTTTCCCACCGCCAATCTGAAGCTGCAGGGCATTCTGGCCCCTGCCCCCGGCGTTTACGCCGTGCGCGCCGGCATCGACATGGGCGACGCCACCCATTGGCTGGGCGGGGTGGCCAATTTCGGCCGCCGCCCGACCGTGACCGACCTTCCCGAACTGGTTTTCGAAGTTCATCTGTTCGATTATCGCGGCGATCTGTACGGCAAGCATCTGCGCGTGCGCCTGATCGACTACTTGCGTCCCGAGCGCCGTTTCGACAATCTGGACGCCCTTAAAGCCCAGATCACCCAGGATGCCGACCAGGCCCGGCGTCTTCTTGCCTCGACATCCGAGGGACCGCCCAGAAAGCCGGTCTCCAATCCTTCAAGAGTAGAACCATGACCCGCGACTATAAAAGCACCGTCTTCCTGCCCAAGACCGATTTTCCGATGAAGGCCGGTCTGCCCGAGAACGAGCCCAAGCATCTGGCCCGCTGGCAGAAGATGAGGCTGTTTTACAAGCTGCGCCAGACCTCGAAGGGCCGGGAAAAGTTCGTCCTGCATGACGGCCCGCCCTATGCCAACGGGCATCTGCATATCGGCCATGCGCTGAACAAGATTTTGAAGGACATCATCAATCGCGGCCAGCAGATGATGGGCAAGGACGCCAATTATATCCCGGGCTGGGACTGCCACGGCCTGCCCATCGAATGGAAGATCGAGGAAAAATACCGCGAAGCCGGAAAGAACAAGGACGAAGTGCCGATCGTGCAATTCCGCGCCGAGTGCCGCGATTTTGCGGCCCATTGGCTGGATGTGCAGCGGGACGAATTCAAGCGCCTGGGCTGCGAGGGCGATTGGGACCGGCCCTATTCCACCATGTCCTTCGAGGCCGAGGCGGCCATCGCCGCCGAAATCTGGAAATTCATTCTGAATGGCGGGTTGTACAAGGGCGCCAAGCCGGTGATGTGGAGCGTGGTCGAAAAGACCGCCCTGGCCGAGGCCGAAGTCGAGTATCACGACCATACCAGCCACACGATCTGGGTCGGCTTTCCGGTCGTAAAAGCCAGCCGCCCTGAATTGGAAGGGGCCAGGATCGTCATCTGGACGACCACGCCTTGGACCATGCCCGGCAACCGCGCCATCGCCTATGGCGCCGGGATCGATTACGTGCTGGTGGATGTCGGCGGCGCCAAGATCGTGGTGGCGAAAGATCTGCTGGAACAGGTGGTCCAGGATTGCAAGCTGGAAAGCCACAAGGTGATCGGCGAATTCAAGGGCTCCGATCTGGCGGGCACCGTCTGCGCCCATCCCTGGCGCGGCCAGGGCTATGATTACGACGTGCCGCTGTTGGCGGGCGATTTCGTCACCACCGAGCAAGGTACCGGCTTCGTGCATATAGCACCCGGCCATGGCGAGGACGACTGGCATCTGGGCCGCGCCCATCATATCGAAGTGCCGGAAACCGTGGGGGACGACGGCACCTACCGCGACCATGTTCCGATGTTCGCGGGCCTGCATGTCTTCAAGGCGCATACCGCCGTCATCGAGGCCATGCAGAAAGCGGGCGCCCTGCTGGCCCATGGCAAGCTGGTCCATTCCTATCCGCATTCCTGGCGTTCGAAGGCGCCGCTGATTTTTCGCACGACGCCGCAATGGTTCATCTCGATGGAGACCAACGATCTGCGCCAGAAGGCGCTGGCCGCCATCGACACCACCCGCTTCGTGCCCGACGCCGGGCGCAACCGCATCGGGGCCATGATCGAGCAGCGGCCCGACTGGTGCGTTTCCCGCCAGCGCGCCTGGGGCGTGCCTATCGCCGTCTTCACCCACAAGAAGACCGGCGAGTTATTGAAGGACGAGCGCGTGATGAAACGCATCGTCGATACGTTCAAGGCCGAGGGCTCGGACGCCTGGTTCGCCCGCGAGCCCGACTATTTCCTGGCCCCCGACTACGACGCCGCCGATTTCGATCGCGTGAACGACATTCTGGATGTCTGGTTCGATTCTGGAAGCACCCACGCCTTCGTCTGCGAAAACGGTCCTTGGGATTTGCAATGGCCGGCCTCGCTGTATCTGGAGGGGTCCGATCAGCACCGGGGCTGGTTCCATTCCTCGCTGCTGGAAGCCTGCGGCACGCGTGGCCGCGCCCCTTACGACGCGGTCCTCACCCACGGCTTCGTGCTCGACGAACAGGGCCGCAAGATGAGCAAGAGCCTGGGTAATGTCGTCGCCCCGCAAGACGTGGTGGCGCAATCGGGCGCGGATATTCTGCGCTTGTGGGTAGCCTCGTCCGATACCTCGCTGGACCTGCGCGTGGGGCCCGAGATTCTCAAGCAGCAGGTCGATGTGTATCGTCGCCTGCGCAACACGCTGCGCTATCTGCTGGGGGCCTTGGACGGCTTCACGCCCGCCGAGCGCGTGGAAGTGGAGGCCATGCCCGAGTTGGAGCGCTGGGTTCTGCATCGCATCTATGAGATGGACAAGCTGGTGCGCCAAGCCTGCAACGACTTCACCTTCCATCCGCTCTTCACCGAGTTGCATAATTTCTGCACGGTGGATCTGTCGGCCTTCTATTTCGACATCCGAAAGGATTCGCTTTATTGCGACCATCCGTCGGATGCCAAGCGCCGCGCCTGCCGCACGGTGCTGGAAACGCTGTATGACTGCCTCACCGCCTGGCTGGCCCCCTTCATCTGCTTCACGGCGGAAGAAGCCTGGCTGGCCCGCAATCCGGGCGAGGAGGAAAGCGTCCATCTGCGCATCTTCCCGGAAATTCCCCATGTCTGGCAGAACGAGGCGCTGGCCCAACGTTGGGAGAAAGTGCGCAATATCAGAAAATCCATCACCTTTGAACTTGAACAGGAACGCGCCGCCAAGCGCATTGGCTCGAGTTTGCAAGCCAGCGTTGGATTTGGCCTGACGGATGAGCTGTTCAAGCTGTTGAAAGGCATCGACTGGGCCGAAGTCGCAATTACGTCCAGCGCCAATCCTTTCGTTACCGAGGCCATAAACATTGGCGACAACAACGAAATACTCCCGTCGCCTGTTGTGACACTTGCCCCTGGCAAGAAATGCCAGCGCTGCTGGAAGGTGCTGCCCGATGTCGGCGCCCATGCCGGCCATGAGGATGTCTGCGGGCGCTGCGCCGATGTGGTGGATCGGTTGGCATGAATATCCGGCCTCCCGTCCGCCTCGGTCTGGCCGTGGCCTTGCTGGTGCTGATCCTCGACCAGATCAGCAAATGGGCCATCGTCGAACTAGTGATGACTCCCCCCCAGGTCATCGTCCTGGGCCCGTTCCTGGACATCGTCATGGCTTGGAATCGGGGTGTCAGCTTCGGCATGTTCAACCAAGAGTCGCCCTGGAACGCCCCCGTCCTGTCCCTGCTGGCTCTCGCCATCTCGGCTTTCCTATTGAAATGGCTATGGAAATCTGAGGGGAAGTTTATCCCGCTGGCCATCGGTCTGATCGTTGGCGGCGCTTTGGGCAACGTCATCGACCGCATCCGTTTCGGCGCCGTCGCCGATTTCCTTTATTTTCATATAGATAGCTATTATTGGCCGGCCTTCAACGTCGCAGATTCTGGCATTTCCGTCGGCGCTGTCCTACTTGTATGGGACTCCTTGTTTAGCGGACGGGAATCGCCTAAAAAAGAGGGATGAAGATGACAAGCACCCGTTTCACCCTTCCCCGTGTCCTGCTGGCCCTCTCGCTGGCGCTGGCCGTGTCGGCCTGCGGCGAGGCCCGCCGGCAGATCGGTCTGGAAAAATCGCCGCCCGACGAATTCGCCGTGGTCAATCGAGCGCCGTTGAGCATTCCGCCCGATTACTCGCTGCGCCCGCCGCAGCCCGGTGCGGCGCGCCCGCAGGAAGGAGCGACTTCGGAACAGGCGCGCCAGGCCATTCTGGGCGGACGCACGCAGTTGAAGGCGACGCAGCCCCTGCTCAAGGGGGCTCGCACCCAGGGCGAAATGACTTTGCTGAATAACGCCGGCGCCAAGGACATCGAACCCAACATCCGCCAGAAGGTGAACGAGGAAAGCACGGCCCTGGCCGAAGCAGACAAGCCGCTCACCGACAAGCTGATGTTCTGGGGCAAGCCCAATGAATATTCGGAAGCGCTGAACGCCAGGCAGGAAAACAAGCGCATCCGCGAAAACCAGGCCCTGGGCAAGGATATGGAAGAAGGCAGCACGCCGATGATCAAGCGCCGCCACAAGGCCCTGCTTGAAGGCATCTTCGACTAAGTTTTTAAGACGTCATGCCCGGACTTGTTCCGGGCATCCATGTCTTTTCGTGATCTGGCATCAGAAGCGTGGATGGCCGGGTCAAGCCCGGCCATGACGAGAGAACATGTTGGCAAGAATTATTCTGATACTGCTGTTCTTTCTGATTCCGCTCTCTGGGCGGGCGGGCGTTTTCAATCCCGAACCTTTCGAACTGGACAACGGCCTGCAGGTGGTGGTGATCGAGAATCACCGCGCCCCCATCGTCACCCATATGGTCTGGTACAAGGTCGGCGATGCCGACGCGCCGCCCGGCCTTTCCGGCCTGCCGCATCTGCTTGAACATCTGATGTTCAAGGGCACCAAGAAGATCGGTCCCGGCGACTTCTCGAAAATCGTCGCCCGCAACGGCGGACGCGACAACGCCTTCACCGGCTCAGACTTCACCGCCTATCACCAGAATCTGGCCGCCGACCGCCTGGAACTGGTGATGAAGATGGAAGCCGACCGCATGGCCAATTTGGTGCTCGATCCCAAGCTGATCGATACCGAACGCCAGGTCGTGCTGGAAGAGCGCCGCTCGCGCACCGACAACGAACCGGCTTCCCGTCTGCGCGAGAAAATGGGGCCGGAACAATATGCCGTGCATCCCTACCGCAATCCGGTCATCGGCTGGGAGGGTGACATCAAGGCCATCACGCCCAAGGATCTGAGGGCCTTCTATCAGCGCTGGTACGTGCCCAACAACGCCATTCTGATTGTGGCCGGCGATGTCACGCCGCAGCAGGTGCTGACGCTGGCCGACACCTATTACGCCTCGATCCCAAGGCGCCCCTTGCCCGGCCGCGAGCGCGCCAAGGAACCGCCGCCCAAGGGCCCGAAATCGGTCGAGCTGAAGGATAAGGCGGTCAAGCAGCCCCTGTGGATGAAAGAATATCTGGCCCCGTCGCGCCGTCTTGATCCCGGTCGCCAAAGCTATGCATTGGAAGTGCTGGAAACGATTTTAAGCGGCGGCGCCACTTCGCGTCTTTATGAAAGTCTGGTCGTGCGCCAGAAGCTGGCGGCTTCGGCGGGAGCCTCCTACACGCCCGACCGTTACGACCTGTCGGAATTTGGCTTTTACGCCAGCCCCAATCCTGGCGTGACCATGAAATCGCTGGAAGAGGCGATGGAGGCGGAAATCTTGAAGCTGCTGGCCGACGGCGTGACCGAGAACGAGGTCGAACGCGCCAAGGCCCGCCTGATCGACGGCGCCGTCTATGCCCGCGATTCCCTGTCCGGCGGCGCCTATGCGCTGGGCCGGGCGCTGGGTACCGGTCAGACCATCGACGATGTCGAATTGTGGCCCGAGCGCATCGGCGCCGTCACCAGGGAACAGGTCAACGCCGCCATCAAATCGGTGCTGCGGCCCGAAGCCGCCGTCATCGGCCGCCTGCTGGGAGAGACGCCGTGACGCGCCGCCTGATCCTGGCCCTGGCTTTCCTGGCCGCCTTCCTGGCTGCCCCGGCCATGGCCGCCAAGCCGCTGCGCGTTATCAGCCCCGGCGGTATCGAAGCCTGGCTGATCGAGGACCGCGCCAATCCGATGCTGAGCCTGGAAATGGCCTGGCGCGACAGCGGTTCGGCCTTCGACCCCGCAGAGAAGGAAGGCCTGTCCAAGCTTCTCGCCGGCACGCTAGACGAAGGGGCCGGCTCTTACGATTCGCAAGCCTTCCAGCGCAAACTGGAAGACTTGTCGATCAAACTGTCCTTCAGCGCCGGCGCCGATATGCTGCACGGCCATCTGACCACGCTTTCGCGCCACCGCGCCGAGGCTTTCCGCCTGTTGAAGCTGGCGATGACCGAGCCCCGTTTCGACGAAGCTGCGGTGCAGCGCGTCAAGGGCCAGATGCAAGCCGCCATCGCCCAATCCTCGGAAGACCCGCAAAGCCTGGCCAGCCGCACCTGGTTCAAAGTGGCTTTTCCCAACCATCCCTATGGGCGCGACGCCCAAGGCAGCCGGGAAAGTCTGTCGGCCATCTCGGCCGGCGACCTTAGGGAAGCTGCCAAGCGTTTGGGACGGGGCAATCTGATCCTGGGCGTTGTCGGCGACATCACGCCCCAGGAATTGGGCCGTCTGCTCGATTCCAGCTTCGGCTCGCTGCCCGCCAAGGCCACGGCCGGTAATCTGGCCGAGGCCGAAGTCGCGGTGCCGCAGCCCGGCATCAAACCCCTGGTCATTAAGAAAGACATTCCACAAAGCGTGGTCCAGTTCGGACTTCAAGGCATCAAGCGGGGCGACCCCGATTGGTTCGCCGGCTATGTGCTGAACTACATTCTGGGCGGCGGCGGCTTCGCTTCGCGCCTGATGGTGGAGATCCGCGAGAAGCGGGGCCTGGCCTATTCCGCCTACAGCTATCTCTATCCACTTGACCATGCAGGCATCTGGCTGGGCGGCGTCGCCACCAAGAACGAAAAGGTGGCGCAGTCGATTTCGCTGGTCCGCAAGGAACTGGCGCGTTTAAGCGCCCAGGGCGTCACGGCCAAGGAACTGGCCGACGCCAAGACCTATCTGACCGGCTCGTTTCCGCTGCGCTATGATTCCAACGCCAATATCGCGGGGCTTCTGGTCGCCGTGCAATCGGACAATCTGGGCCTCGATTACCTGGATAAGCGCAACCAACTGGTCGAAGCGGTGACAGAGGCCGACATCGCCCGAGTCGCCCAGCGCCTCATGAAGCCGGAAAATCTGATTGTGATTGTAGTCGGCAAGCCCAAGGGGCTGTAGTATCCTTTGTCATCGACCAATGGGGGCGTTGATGCTGGACAAAACAATTTCGAGGGTTTTGGATGAGTATGCCCTCAAACTTGAGGGACATCTTGATGGTGATGTTCTGGCCTATGTTGGTGAGATACATTCCGCAAATATCAAAGATTTTCGAAATCGAATTGAAGAGCTACGAAAAAGGAACACCCGCAGGGATAGGCTAATCTTTGTCTTAACAACACCTGGAGGCATGGCAGAGACAACCGAGGACATGGTCGAGATAATGCGCAAGCATTATTCTGAGGTTTATTTTGTCATCCCTGATTACGCATACTCAGCAGGAACAATCCTCTGCATGTCAGGCGACAAAATTTATATGGATTATTCCTCATCTCTTGGCCCTATCGACCCCCAGGTTTTTATTCAAGACCAGCCGAATAGGCCTGGCCAGTTCGTTCCTGCACTTGGATATTTGGATAAAGTTAACGAACTTGTGGAAAAATCTCGGAACAATACAATAACGCCAGCAGAGTTTGAGCTTTTGCGAACCCAAGATTTGGCGAAGCTCCGCCGTTATGAGCAGGCAAGAGAGCTTTCAATTCAATTGCTTAAGATATGGCTTGTTCAGTACAAGTTTAAAGATTGGATGGTTCACGAGAGCGACGACGCAAAAAGGGGGCAACCTGTTTCTCACGATGAGAAAGTGGATAGAGCGGCTCAAATTGCTTCGAGTCTCAGCGACAACAACCTGTGGCACTCTCATGGGCGGCGAATCGGAATCAACAGATTGAGAGGATTTCTTCGTTTGAAAATAGAGGATTACGGAGATTCCCCCGAACTTCAGCAGACCATAAGGGTTTACAACGACGTTATGGCTGATTACGTTACGCGCCAGAGATATCCCTTGTTTTTACACTCTGCGGCAACAGGAGGAGATTGATGAGCTTGACCTCAGCAATTGAAGCGTTGCGAGAGAACGATTCTCCCTTCCTTTTGGAAAAGCAATTCCTAGAACACGCGTCATTTCTCGCCAGAATTCGAGAACAGCTCCCTGATGCAGAAGTTACTCCAAATAGCTACAACATCCCCATGGATGTTCGCCGAGCCTCAATATTGACTGAGTATGAAGTCGAGGCAGACATGCGCTTCTCATTCCTGATCCCCCCTCGTTAACCATTAGGTAGCATTGGTTTTTTTAAGGCTGTAAACTCTTCCCTAGCTTTATGGGGAGATGCCTTCATGCCCGCACTCGACACCACCAAATCCTGGCAAGACCTGTCCGCCCATGCCGGGCGCATCGAGAACATGCATTTGCGAGACGAGTTCGCAAGCGACCCCGACCGCGCCCAGCGTTTCACCTTCGAGGCCGCCGGGCTGGTCGCCGACCTGTCCAAGAACCGCATCACCGACGAAACCCTGAAACTGCTTGGCGGCCTGGCCCGCGAGCGCTGCGTCGAGGACTGGCGCGACCGCATGTTCAAGGGCGAGCGCATCAACATCACCGAGAACCGCTCGGTTCTGCACATCGCACTTCGCAACTGCGAGGACCGACCCATCATCGTCGATGGCGTCAATGTCATGGATGGCGTCGATGCCGTCCTGAAGAAGATGATGGTTTTTTGTCATCAGATCCGTTCCGGCGAATGGATGGGTTATGACGGCAGGCCGATGACGGATATCGTCAATATCGGCATCGGCGGCTCGGATCTGGGCCCCGTCATGGTCACCGAGGCCTTGAAGCCCTATGCCCACAAGCGCATCAAGACCCATTTCATTTCGAATGTCGATGGCACCCACGCCGCCGAGATTCTGAAGCCCCTGAATCCGGCGACCACGCTGTTCATCATCGCCTCCAAAACCTTCACCACCCAGGAAACCATCGCCAACGCCATGACGGCCCGCGACTGGTTCCTGGCCAAGGCCCCCAACCAGCAGGCGGTGGCCAGGCATTTCGTGGCCCTATCGACCAATACCAAGGCGGTGGCCGAATTCGGCATCGACACCGACAACATGTTTGAATTTTGGGATTGGGTGGGCGGGCGCTATTCGCTGTGGTCGGCCATCGGCCTGTCCATCGCCCTTACCATCGGCTTCGAGGATTTCGAGAATCTGCTCGAAGGCGCCTTCGACATGGACGAGCATTTCCGTCTGGCCCCGTTGGAGAGCAATCTGCCCGTTCTGCTGGCCCTGCTCGGCGTCTGGAACGCCAATCTTCAGGGCTGCACGGCGCATGCGGTTCTGCCTTACGACCAATATCTGCACCGCCTGCCCGCCTATCTTCAGCAGCTTGACATGGAAAGCAACGGCAAGGGCGTCACCCTCGACGGCGTCGCCTGCGCCTGGCAGACCGGCCCCATCATCTTCGGCGAGCCCGGCACCAACGGCCAGCACAGTTTCCATCAGTTGATCCATCAGGGCACGCGCAAGATTTCCTGCGATTTCATCCTGCCCGCCATCAGCCACAATCCGCTTGGCGAGCATCACCTGATGCTGATGGCCAATGCGCTGGCGCAAACCCAGGCCTTGATGCTGGGCAAGAACGAAGCCGAAGTGCGGGCCGAGTTGAAGCCGGGCGACGAAGCCCTGCTCACCCACAAGATGTTTTCCGGCAACCGGCCCACCACCACCATCGCCATGAAGCAGTTGACGCCTTCGACGCTGGGCGCCCTGATCGCCCTCTACGAACACAAGGTCTTCGTGCAGGGGATTATCTGGGGCGTGAACAGCTTCGACCAATGGGGCGTGGAACTGGGCAAGCAGTTGGCGAAACCCATTCTGGCCGAATTGAAGGCGGGCAAGCCCGGCGATGCGCAGGATGCCTCGACCAAGGCCTTGATGGCGCGCCTGCTGGCCTGGCGGAAGGAACCATGAGTCACGCGTGCAAGGCACGCGCGCGCACCGATGTGCGCGGGAGCCAAGCGCTCGTCCGCTTCGCGGACAGGTATTTGGAGGCCTGCAAAGCAGGCATGGCGCGCCCGGCGCATGAGGGACCGATATAATGCTTCTTCGCCTTCTCCCCCCCACTCTGGTCAACCGCATCGCCGCCGGCGAGGTGGTCGAGCGACCGGCGTCGGCGGTCAAGGAATTGGTGGAAAACGCGCTGGACGCCGGGGCTTCGCGCATCGAAGTCACCGTCGCCGACGGCGGGCGCACGCTGATCGCCGTCCAGGACGACGGCATCGGCATGACGGCCCCGGAATTGGATATGGCCGTCGAGCGCCACGCCACATCGAAACTGCATGGCGACGATCTGACCAACATCCTTACGCTGGGTTTTCGCGGTGAGGCCCTGCCCAGCATCGGTTCCGTGGCCCGCCTGTCCATCCAAAGCCGCCGGCAAGGCGCCGGCGAGGCCTGGAAGATCGCCGTCGAGGGCGGACGCAAAGGCCCGGTCGAACCGGCGGCGCTGTCGAAGGGCACCCGGGTCGAGGTGCGCGACCTGTTCTACGCCACCCCGGCACGCCTGAAATTCCTGAAATCGGCCAACACTGAAACCGACCATATCGTCGATGTCATCGAACGCCTGGCGCTGGCGCATCCCAAGGTGGGATTCAAATTGTCGGTCGAAGGCGGACGCAAGGGTTTCGATCTGCCGCCTTTCGCGGGCGATGAAACCGAGGCAAGGCGCCTGCGCCTGGGCGCCGTGCTGGGCCGCGACGTCATCGAAAACGTTCTGGCTCTCGATGCCGTGCGCGATGACTGGCGCATCACCGGATTGGCGGGCCTGCCCAGCTTCGGACGCGCCACCACGCAAGGCCAGTATCTGTTCGTGAATGGCAGGCCCGTGCGCGACCGGCTGCTGCTGGGCGCCTTGAAGGGGGCCTATCAGGACATGATGGCCCATGACCGCCATCCGGTCGCCGCCCTGTTCCTGGATCTGCCCTCCGCCGACGTCGATGTCAATGTCCATCCCGCCAAGGCCGAAGTGCGTTTCCGCGATCCCAGCTTCGCGCGCGGCCTGATCGTGTCTTCGGTCCGCGCCGCCCTGCAGGCTTCCGGCCATCGCACCACCACTACCGCCAGCCAGCAGGCTTTCGGCGCCTTCCGCCCCGAAGGCCAGCGTTCCGGCGCCACTTTTTTGCGCGAAGGCATGGCCGCCCAGGCGCCGCTGGGTCTTGGCATGCCCAGGCCCGCGACCGCCGAGGTTTTGCAAGAACCGTCCGAGCAAAGTTCTGAGATTCCTCCCCTGGGCTTCGCGCGCGGACAGATTTTCGAAACCTATATCGTCGCCCAATCCCAAGACGGGCTGGTGCTGGTCGATCAACATGCGGCGCATGAGCGTCTGGTCTTTGAACGCCTGAAGGCGCAATTGGCCGAAGGCGGCATCAAGCGCCAGCTTTTGTTGGTGCCTGAAATCGTCGAGATGGAACCGGCGGGGCGTCAACGTCTTCTGGATGCCGGCGCCGATCTGGCCAAACTGGGCCTGGGGATCGAGGCCTTCGGCAACGGCGCCGTCCTGGTGCGCGAGGTTCCCGCCTTCCTGGGACAAAGCGACGTCCGGGGTCTGATCCGCGATCTGGCCGAGGGACTGGCCGAATGGGGCGATCTGCGCGTGCTGGAAACCAGGCTGGGCGACATCGCCGCCCGCATGGCCTGTCATGGCAGTGTCCGCGCCGGACGGCGCCTTGCGACCGGCGAAATGGACGCTCTGCTGCGGGCCATGGAGGCGACGCCGCATTCAGGGCAATGCGGCCATGGACGGCCCACCTGGGTGGAATTGAAACGCGCCGACATCGAACGCTTGTTCGGACGGCGCGAATGACACTCTACCCCGCCATCGAACCCTGGTCGTCGGGAAGGCTGGAAGCCGACGCCCGCCACAATCTTTACTGGGAGCAATGCGGACGCCAGGATGGCCCGGCCATTCTGTTCCTGCATGGCGGACCCGGCGGCGGCTGCGGCGAGACCCACCGATGCTTTTTCGATCCCGACCAATGGCGCATCGTGCTGTTCGACCAGCGGGGATCGGGTCGCTCACGCCCCTATGCCGACGTCACCGACAACACCACCGACCATCTGATCGCCGACATCGAGAAACTGCGCGATCATCTGGGCATCGAACAATGGGCCCTGTTCGGCGGTTCCTGGGGCAGCACGCTGGCCCTGGCCTATGCGCAGGCCCATCCCGGCCGGGTGCTGGGCATGGTGCTGCGCGGAGTCTTCCTGTTCCGCCAAAAGGAAGTGGATTGGTTCCTGAACGGCATGGGGCGCTTCTACCCCGAGGCCGGACAGGCCTTTCTGAATTTCCTGCCCGAAGCCGAACGCGCCAGCCCGCTACCCGCCTATTACCGGCGCCTGATCCATGAAGACGCCGCCATCCACCGCCCGGCGGCCCGGGCCTGGTGCGCCTATGAGGAAGCCTGCTCGCGCCTGCTGCCCCTGCCCCCCAGTTCCGACGCCAGTGTGGCGATGGCCCGAATCGAGGCCCATTACATGATGGGCCGGGGCTTCATGGAAGAAAACGCCCTGTTGGAGGGCATGGAGGCCATCCGCCACCTGCCCGCATTCATCGTCCAGGGCCGCTACGACATCATCTGTCCGCCCCGAAGCGCTTGGGAACTCAAGACTTCCTGGCCCAGCGCCAACCTGACCATGGTTCCTGACGGCGGCCATTCGGCGCTGGACCCGGCCATTGCCGAAACCTTGGTCCTGTCAGCCCGAAAATTGAGAATCCTTCTGCAATAGTTTCATTTTTCTTAAGTTCACGCTTGCCATCGGCCCTCATCTTCGTAAGATGTCCCCCAAACCGATCCTTCCTGGGGGGACAGGCCTGTGGCGATTCGCAAAATTCTTCTGTCGATGGCAGCCCTTGGCAGCTTGCTGCTGAGCACCGCGCCGGAGGCCGCCGCCGCCGATGACGCCGACTTTCTGCGCGTCGGCGCCGGCTGGTGGGATTTCAACCGCCCCGACAATTACGCCGCCGAATTCGATATCGCCTATCGCTCGGACTATAAATGGTGGTTTTTGAAGCATCAGGCCGGCCTGCTGGGCACCAGCGACGGTTCCGCTTACGGCTATTGGGGCCTGTATATGGACCTCTATTTCGGCAACCGCTTCGTGGTTTCGCCCAGCACCGCCGTCGGCTATTACTATCGCGGAGCTTGGGATAAGGGCGACAAGAAGTCAAACCTGGGCAGCCCGATCGAGTTCCGCTCGGGCATCGACTTTTCGTATCGCTTCGACGACCGTTCGCGGGTTGGGCTTGGCGTCTATCACATCTCGAACACGGGCCTTTGGAGCGACCGCAATCCCGGCGAAGAGACCTTGATGCTGTCTTACGACATCCCGATCAGCAAGCTCTATTCGGGTTGGAAATCGCCGGGCGGCAATTCGCCAGCGGCCCAGTCGGCCAGCCAGCCAGCCAACCAATCGGCCAGCGTCATGAAGGCCAAGCCCGCCCAGAAGCGCTGAACCGCCGGCCGTTCCGGCCCTCAATATTCCTTCTTGTTCGCCCACATCGATTCGTTGAAGCGCACCACGCGGTTGCGACCGCTTTCCTTGGCCTGATAGAGCGCGACGTCGGCGAACTTGACTGCCTGCCAGAAGGTTTCGCTGTCGGTCGGGAAATCGGACAAACCGATCGAGATGGTTTTTCGCAGCACAGTCGAGCCGCATTGCACGGTCATGGCCTCGACGGCGGCGCGGATCTTCTCGGCCACCTGGTCGCCCTGATCGTGCGGCGTATCGACCAGCAGGATCAGGAATTCCTCGCCGCCGAAGCGGATGACCAGATCGGCCGCCCGCACCGATTGGCGCAGCACCCTGGCCAAGGCCTTCAGAACGGTATCGCCGGCGTCATGGCCGTAAGTGTCGTTCACCATCTTGAAATGGTCGAGGTCGAGCATCATGACAGTCAGGCCGGTCTTGCGCCGCTGCACATTGGCGACCAGCGTATCGACATACTCTTCCAAGAAGCGCCGGTTGTTGAGACCGGTCATCGGATCGCTCAGGCTTGACTCGCGCAAGGTTTCCATCAGCCGCTTGGTTTCCAGCACGGGGGCGGCTTCGCGCAGATAGACATTGACGAATGGAATCAGCCGCTGCAAAAGCGTGGCGTTTTCGCCCGTGGACACAAGCTGCAGAACATTTCCGACCATGCCCGACTGGATGATCGGCAGACAAATATGGCGGAAGGGCTTGTCGTCATCTTGCGGCTGGAAGGAATAGCAAATGCCAAGATTGGCCACGCCATCGACCGTATGGCCTGTGCGGCGCGCCCGGCAGGCCTCGCTGCGGACCAGAATTTCCGGATCGCACCAGCGGCAACTGGCGCCCGACTCGCCATCGACGAACAGCGGAATCATCTGATTCTTGTTGGCGACGATCTCATAGAGCGAGAAATTGTTGATGGAGAATTCGTCCTCCAGCATGTGGGCTAGGCGCTGATGAATTTCGGCCTTGGTTTCATCTTCCTCGATGGCCTGCTTGAAGCAGGCGGCCCGCGACAAGCCGTCCACCATTTCGATGGTGGCCTTCAGCAGATTCTCGTCGGAATGGGACGACCTGTTGGTCAGCCGGGCGACGCTTTCTCCGATGCGGTTAAGACCGTTGTCCAGAAAGGCCAGCAAACGATTCATGTCGGCGGCGATCTGGCCGATTTCGTCCTCTGTGCGTTGTTCGACCGTGCCCTTGAAATCGCCGCGCAAGGCCCGCTGCACGGCCAGTTCGACATTTTCAGCCGTCGTCGATACCGGCTTGATGACGCGGCGAATCAAATAGAAGGTAATGGCGCTGAACAAGGCGACAATGCCAACGATGCTGGCGACGGTGAACAGGGCCTTGCTCTTCAAGGCCTCGATCGACATCGTCATCGTCACCGCACCCAGCACAGCGCCTTCCGGCACTTGATGGCATTCCAGGCAATTAGGCGAACCCCTGGTCGAGGCGACGAAGGGAATGGTCCCCCGAAACAGCGTGCCGTGCTCATTTTCCTCGACGCGGTATTGCGGTCTGCCGTTGGCCAGAACTTCCTTTTCCACCTCGTCAGTCGGCGATTCCCGGCCCAACCCCTCGCCGAATTGTTGAACGACCAAAGACGAGCGCACGACTTGCGCCGAGGCCAGACCCTGCACTTCCATCAACCGATTGAGAAAGCTCTCCCGCTTGTCGATGACGCCGTTGATCATCGACTCGGTCAGGTGCACGCGCACGATCTCGGCGGCGGTGCGGATATGGTCCGATGAGGAAGCGATGGAAAAGGACCGGAACGCATACAGATTGATGGCAACCAGCATAACGATCAGACTGACGGCCATGGCGACAAAGAAGATCGTCACCTTCGAGGTCAAACTCATTTCTGTCTCATCCCCACAAAAATACGGAAAATTCCGCGATCCGTGGCACACCCCGCCACACCCTTCATATCTTTAAATAATTCCAATTTATCTAAGTGATAAACGATCTTACCCCCCGACAGGAAATGAAGCAATCGGCTGTAGGGCCTGCCCGGAAAGTCATCTCGGCCTCTCCCCTCTTCCCTCAGGGGCCTGATTAAGCTAAAGAATGCCTCAAGACCCGCCGCCGGCCGAAAAGTTCAGCCATGCGGCACAGTGCGCCCGTAGCTCAGCAGGATAGAGCACAGGATTCCTAATCCTGGGGCCGTGGGTTCGAATCCCGCCGGGCGCACCATTTCTCCTTTTTGGAAACATAGGATCGCCCCGCTTCGTAACGCAGTGAGCGCATCCCAGGACAGGCTGCAATGCGGGACAAAGTTCGTGGGGCTGTCTCTGAAGATCAAGAAGCGAATTTATTGCACATTTTGAATTGACATTGTGCAGCCATTGCTCATAATCGGTGGGGAGGTATAAACGCCGACCTTGCTTAGATTCAGTGGTTATGTCCTTCGCATATATTTCACCGATCATGGCATTCCCCATGTGCATTTGATCGGGGCGGATTGCGATGCGTCCATAGCCATTGAAACGGGTGAAGTGATCGTTGGCAGCGTTCCTGGCGACGCCCTCGAAACAGCAAAAAGCTACATCGAAGAAAACCGCGAACATCTGCTTTTGCTATGGAGGTCGTGATGTCTAACAAATCCCCTCGGATCGTCTCAGCCGAACCGGCTGGCGGTGGCATCATCGCCCTTTCGTGGACCGACGGCACAAGCTGTAATCTTGACCTTTCGGGCAGTCTGCCTCCAGGCGCTCCAGTCATCGAGGATCATGGCTACACTTTGGCCTTTGAGGGCGCGGAGGTTGAATTCAGCAGCCCAGACCTCATCAAGCGAGCGGCTTGGCAGGATGGGCGTTCCCCAACTCCTGAAGCCTTCCGTGCTTGGCGAAAGCGCGTTGGGCTAACCCAGGAGCAGTTAGCCGACATGTTCGACCTAAGCCGGCGAACGATCGGGTATTACGAGGACGGATCCTTGCTTGTTCCGCGCGTTGTCGCGCTAGCCATGCTGGGCTGCGAAACCGAGAAAAGCGCTGCCTAGCAGCCTAAATGAGGAAACGGGCCAAGGGGGGCATCGGAAAAACCTCCGGACAAGGGACGGCCTTCACCTCTGCGGGCTTTGTTTAGGGTCGTGTCCCGCCGCGTGGTGTAGGAGCTGTGGGTAAGCTACCGCCCGCCGCGACCGTTAGAGTCAGGCGGCGGCGGGTTACTTATCCATAGCGGTGGTCATCGTGAAACTCCGGTAGGGTTTGGTCGCCAAACCTGAAA
>JACRJC010000046.1 GCA_016215555.1 Rhodospirillales bacterium
CATCAAGGCCAGCGGTCGCAAACACCGCGCAAACAGGCCGGACACATGAGCGCAACCGACCAAGGTCATCTAACGTCAAAAATGTCCTTGCCTTTCAGGGGCCGTCCACACATGAGGAGCGAAGCGTCTCGAAGGATGAGGCGGGGATTTTCAGCAGACAATCTAAACCGTCTCGACCAGCACCAGTTCGGATGGTTCCAGGGCCTGGAAGGTCACCCGTTCTTCGTCCTTGATGGCAAGGCCGTCGCGGGCCGCGACTTCGACGCCATTCGCCAGCAGCCGCCCCTTGGCCGGGACCAGATAGCCGAAACGGTCCTTGAAACCGTAATCCAGGCTTTGTCCCGCCTCCAGATGCGCGCCTTGCACCGCCGCGTCCTGATTGATGGGCAGCGCATCCTTGTCGCCGTCGCGTCCCGAGGCCAGGGCCACCCAGCGCCCGGCCCGGTCCAGGCCGGGAAATTGCCGGTTCTCCCAACACGGTTCGGCGCTTTTGCGGGCCGTCATGATCCATATCTGAAAGATCAGCGCGTCCGTGGCCTCGCGGTTGAATTCGCTGTGGGTGATGCCGCTGCCCGCACTCATTACCTGGACGTCGCCGGCCTGGGTGCGGCCCCGGTTGCCCAGCCCGTCTTCGTGGGTCAGGGCGCCTTGGCGGATATAGGTCACGATCTCCATATCGCGGTGGCCGTGCGGCGGAAAGCCCGTCCCGGCCCGGATTTCATCGTCGTTCCAGACCCGAAGATGCCCCCAATGGACGCGGGTGGGGTCAGCGTAATCGGCGAAGCTGAAATGGTAACGGGCGTTCAGCCAGTCGTTTCGAAAGTGGCCCAGGGCCGAAAAGGGACGAAGTTCGATCATTCCTGCCAGATGGGCCCGCGCCCTGCCCATGGCAAGGCCTATATCCCGCCTTGGCTTGAGAAAGCCGGGACAAGGTGCTAGATTGGTCGGCGAAAATCACGGAGGCAGAAGCCATGAGTGACGTTTCTTCCGCATCGACCCTGAACAGCGCCATGGGCCAGCAGGACATTGCCCTGCAAAACTTAAGGATGCAGTTCCAGTCCGAACAGATGGTGGCGAATCTGGCCTCGCAGGCCGTGCAGCCGGCCCAGCCCGCCCAGACCTCCAACCAGCAGCCGGCTCTGAACAGCAGCGGGCCCAAGGGGACGCAGGTCAACCTGACGGTATAGGATTCTTTGGCAAGTTCCGTTGACCGCACAAGAGGTCCGAGCAGTTCCGGCCCCGCCCCCCTGGAAGGCGGGTCGTCGCTTCGCGTCGATGTCGCCCGTTCGGGCCGCCATCCGGCCCGGGCGCCGGCTGTCAGCGGCGGGGAATTCCGGGGCCGCAATCTGGGCCTGACCGGAGAACGGCCCGAGCTGATGGATGTTCAGCGCGGCTACTACCTCGACATTCTGGTCTAATCTCGCCAAACTGACCCCATGACGGGGGAAGACAAAAAAGGGCCGAGCGTCCTGACGGTGCCCGAGGGCGATGACCGCCCCCGGCTGACCTGTCCCGATTGCGGCTATGTGGCCTATGAAAATCCCAGAATCGTTGTCGGCGCCATCTGCGTTTGGGATGAGCGCTTTCTTTTGTGCCGGCGCGCCATCGAGCCGCGCAAAGGTTTCTGGACCCCGCCTTCCGGCTTCCTGGAACTGGGCGAAAGCACCGAGGAAGGGGCCATCCGCGAAGTCTGGGAGGAAGCCAGGGCCGAGGTCGACTTGGACGGATTGCTGGCGCTTTACAGCATTCCCACCATCGGCCAGGTGCATCTGGTCTATCGCGCCCATCTGAAGCATGGCGGCTTCGCGCCCGGCCCCGAAAGCGAAGAGGTCGGCCTGTTCGCCTGGGACGACATCCCCTGGGACGGGCTGGCCTTTCCCAATGCCCGCTGGTCGCTGGAACATTGGCGCAGCATGAAGGACCAGCCCTTATGCCAGATCCAGGGCGTGCCCGCCGAATGGCGCCACCGTCTTGGACAAAATTGAAGGAGTAGGCCCATGCTGCTGATCGGTCGCGATCTGTCGCCCTTCACCCGCCGGGTGGCGATCTCAATGTCCCTGCTGGGCTTTGCCTTCGAGCGCAAGCAGCTCTCGACCGCCACCGACAGCGCCGAAGTGCGGAAATTCAATCCCCTGGGCCGGGTGCCGGCGCTGGTGCTGGACGATGGCGAGGCGCTGATCGACAGCGCCGCCATCCTTGATTATTTGGATCAAACGGTGGGGGCCGAGCGCGCCCTGATCCCGCTGTCGGGAATCGAGCGGCGCCATGTCTTGAAATTGACGGCCATCGCCCAAGGCGTGATGGAAAAGGCGGTCGCCGCCTTTTACGAATGCACGCGCCGTCCGCCCGAAACCCGCCACGCCCCTTGGCTGCATTTGCTGGAGGATCAGATCCGGGCCGGCCTGGCCGCCTTGGAATCTTCGGCCACCGGCGACTGGCTGGCCCTGGGGCGCATGACCCAGGCCGACATCTCGACCGTCTGCGCTTTCGATTTCGTCGCCGTCACCTCGCCGCATCTGCAAATCGATCCGCCCCGGCCCGGCCTGAAGGCCCTGGCCGCGCGCCTGGGACGGTTGCCGCCTTTTCTGCAAACACCGCCGAAAGTCTGAGATGAAGCCCTGGCTGCCGCTGCTCTGCCTGATCCTGTCCGTCGCCCCGGCGGCGGCGGCGGATGTGGCCAAGGGCCGGGCGCTGATCGAGCAGGGATCCTATGAACAGGCCTTCTATGAATTGCTGCCCCTGGCCGAAGCCCAGGACGCGGCCGCGCAATATCTGGTCGGCGGACTTTACCTGATCGGCAAGGGCGTGCCGCAAGATCCCAACGAGGCCCGCAAATGGCTGGCCCGCTCCGCCCAGAACGGCCATGCCGAAGCCGCGATGGCGCTGGGCGACATGGCGGCCCGGGGTTTTGCCGGCAAGCCCGATCCCGCCCAGGCCCTGGTCTGGTACCGCCGGGCGGCGGAGCAGGGCGTGGCGGCGGCGCAGAACAATCTTGGCATCGCCATGGCTTCGGGCAAGGGCACCAGCCGCGACCTGAAGGGCGCCCTGCACTGGCTGGAGCGCTCGGCCCGCCAGGGCAATGCCGAGGCGCAATTCAATCTGGGCCATATCCTGGAAACCGGCGGGGCGCAGGTAAAGGCCGATTCCGACCGCGCGCTTTTATGGTACGCCGTCGCCGCCAAGGCCGGCATCAAGGATGCGGAAAAGCCGCGCGACCGGCTGATCCGGAAATTGGGCAAGAAGTCGAAGCTGACCCTGACCAGCGCCCAGCGTTTCGTGGCCAAGCTGGAAACCGTGCCGATGCCGCTGCCGATGCCCGTTGAATCCGAGAAGGCTCCTGAACCCGAACCGGCCAAGCCGCCACCGCCGCCGCCCGCCAAAAAGGAAGCGGCGGTCAAGTCCTCGGACGGCAAGACCTATCCGCCGCTGCCCCCGGCCCGCAAGATGGGACGCGGCGGCTACAAGATTCAACTGGCCAGCGGCGTCAGCCAAAGCGAGGTCTCGAAACAGGCCAGCAAACTGCGCTTCGACATGCCCGATCTGTTAAGCGATCTCGAAGTCTCGATCGTCTATGGCGAGGCCGGATTCACCGCTCTGATGGGTCCCTTCGCCACCCCCGACGAAGCCGAAGCCTTGTGCGTCAAGCTGATGGCGCGGGGCGTCAAATCCTGCTCGCCGGTGCCGCCATGACCATCGCTGCCGACTGGACCCGCTCCATCCCCACCTTAAGCGGGCTCGACGATTCCACCAGGGAACGTCTGCAAAAGCTGGCCCAGCCGGTAGCGGCGCCGGCGGGAACGCGCCTGTTCGGAGAAGGCAGTCCCTGCCAGGCCTATCTGATCGTGCTGTCGGGATCGGTGCGGGTGCAAAAGGTGGGCGAGAACGGGCGCGAGATCGTGCTCTACCGCGTCGAGCCCGGCGAAACCTGCGTCGTCACCACCGCCTGCCTGATGACCCAGACCGACTACGACGCCGAAGGCATCGCCGAAACCGACATCGAGGCCCGGGCCCTGCCGATGGGCGGCTTTCGTGAATTGCTGGCCCAGTCGGCGGCTTTCCGCGATTTCGTCTTCAAGGCCTATGCGACGCGCATCTCGACGCTTCTGATGCTGATCGAGGAAGTGGCTTTCGGACGCATCGACCAGCGCCTGGCCGCCTGCCTGCTGACGCGCGCCCACGGCAAGGGCGAGGCCCTGGCCACGCATCAGGAACTGGCGGTCGAACTGGGAACGGCCCGCGAAGTGGTCAGCCGCCAGCTAAAAGAATTCGAACGCCAGGGATTGGTTCGCCTGGGGCGCGGCCAGATCGCCATCGCCAACGACAAGGCTTTGGAAATAATCACGAAAAAACAATATTAGCTTTCTGTGACTTGGTTACAGACCCGGGGCGGCGACAGGCCTAGTCTGGGCCCACTTTCGGATTCACGCTCAAGTTTGGAGATCAAGACATGTCAAAGAATGTTGGCGGCATCGACCGCATCCTGCGCATCGTTGTCGGCCTGGCCCTGATCGGCGCCACCCTGGCCGGTTTGATCGGCGTTTGGGGTTGGATCGGCATTGTGCCGCTGGCCACCGGCGCCATCGGCTGGTGCCCGGCCTATCTGCCCTTCGGTCTCAAGACCTGCAAGTCGGCCTGATATAAGTCCCTCAAGCGCCGGGCGCTCGCTGTGCTCGCTTGGCTCCCGCGCGGATGTCCGCGCGGGGCGCCTTGCGCCCAGTCGCTGCGCTCCGCGGAATTTCGGAGACGAATTTCTCTGCAAGAAATTGGGGTCAGAGAAATTGGGGTCAGTAAGAAATTGGGGTCTGTAAGAAATTGGTAAGGGAGGAAATTGGGGAAATTGGGGAAATTGGGGTCAGAGTCCATTTATCGAGGAGGGGAAATTGGGGTCAGAGTCCATTTATCGAGGCCTCCCTTCTCGGTCTGCCGCGAGGAGCCGGGGCGACGCGCCGCCCAGACAAATCGGCAATCTCTTCCTTGAAGCGCTCGCCGCCCAGCACCCAGGACTTGTTGGTGGCGTCGCGGATGCTTTCCAACATTTCATTTCCCAGCGCTTGCTCGAACAAGGCGAGATAGGCGCCTTGCCGCTCCCTTGGCGTCGCGCCCAACTGAAGATACAAAGGATGAAAGGACAGGACGCCCGAGGACTTCCCCAAGGCGTGAGCGGCAAAACTTGACCAGGGATAATCGCCAGGCGCCGCCACCATCTCCGCACGGAGCGGATTCAACTCGATGTAGCGGCTGCAGGCGAGCAGATATTGCTCGCTGTCGATCAGCGTCGCCTTGTAGCGCCCCTCCCACAGCGTGCCCGTCCGCTTGTAGGCATGATTGAAATAACGCACATAGCGCCTGCCGATGGACTGCATCATTTTCGAAACGCCGCCCGCCACCCGTGGCGTCGCCAGTAGATGCGCGTGGTTGGTCATCAGGACATAGGCGTGAATGTCACAGCCGAATTTTCTGGCGCTCTCGGATAGACAATCCAGATAGAAACCGTAATCCTCATCTGCGGCGAAGGTGACGCAGCGGTTGTTGCCGCGCTGGATGACGTGCTGGGGAACATCTGGAAGATCGTAGCGAGCTAGCCGCGCCATGTTTGTCGCCTCAGTTTCTTCCTACAGAATAATCGACTCTGACCCCGTTTTCTTCGTGTTAATTCCTGTCTGGCCGCCAGCGTAATTAAAATCAACGCCACCATGTGGCCCGCGGACTCTTCTCTCCCCATAATTGCCTGTGACATGTGGGGATGTTCCGTTCTGTGCCGGAAGCATGGTATTCATTGCACTGATGAATGACATCACGTTTCTCCTATCCAGCTTTCTGATTACATTGACCAGTCTTCAACTCTGTCAAGACGCCAGCACGTATTTTTTGTAAAGAAATAGTTAACCTTATATCCGGTGTTTGGCTTAAATAGCGTTGTATTTGCCTTTCTTGCTGAGATATTGTTAATACGAATTTTTAGTAGTTGTTTTATTCTCTCTTCTTGCAAAGGAAAGACAGGAAATTGAATTTGGTGCCGCTCCAGATTTCGGACTATCGGCTTTGGCTCTGGCTCTGCATCAATATCAAGCTGCAGCTCCTTAAGCGGGTACTTTGTGAATGCATGCTGAACTTTAGTGTCATTGGCAAATGCAGAGAGAAATTTTGTGAAGTCTGTAGCCGGACAAGCAACCTCGGATTTTACTGCATCTTGCCGCGACGCTGGTGATCCACCACGATCTAAAGCATAGGCATTATGGGAAAGAAGTAACGCCAGCAGCGTCAGAAATTTGTACACTATTTTCATTTGTCACCCCCGATCACAGGGCATCGCACTGGCGCGGGGGGGGGGGTATAGGGTGTTGTACCGCCATAGCAGCCTTGGCTGCCATCTTCTGGGCGGATTTTGACTTAGTCGTGCTGTTACCGGACATACGAATCCCCTGAAGTAACTGACTTCAGGCATTTCGATCCGGCAGGCAGGCTTGTTTTTGTTTGATAATCGCAAGAATGCGTTAGGGCGTCACATTGCGTCAAGCGTCATATTCTATCAATGGGGTTATATATCCATTTGAAGCACTCGTTTATTGATTTACATCAATCTGAAGTGACTATTGTCGCACGAACGCTTCACTCTACGCCGCTAAACGTAGCAACCATTCCACAGGTTCGCCCCGGCTTCCCGGCACGGTCTGGTCAGCGCCGGTCCAGCGCAGCAGGATCTGTTCGATCAGCGTATTGCGCGCGGCGATTTGCGTCTCACTCACGAACTGTGTCACCAGCCCGGCCAGCGTCGCATCCAGCGTCATCGCTTCTTGCAAGCGGCGCACATTGCCGGAACCCTCCATCTCGGGCAGGGCCGCGAGCTCGGGCGGCACCGTCACCGGTTCGGTCGCCACCGATTGGATCGGGTTCACCTTGAACCAGACGTCGGTGGCCGCCGCAGTTGTGCCACCCGTTCGCGTATAGCTGCCGACCTGGCGATGCTGGTTGCCGTTGGCGTCGGTGTGGCTTGACGTCGCATAGGACAGCGAGAGGACCGATGCGCCGGCCTGGCTCATCGTCAGCAGTTCGCCGGCGTCGGTCACGCCGTCCTGATCGCCGTCCTTCCAAACGCGCAGGCTGTTCCAGACGCTGTCGCCGGAACTGATGACGCCATCCTCGTTGTCGTCGTACTGGGCCAGGGCGGCAAAGCCATTGGCCGCCAGCGTGCCGTCGGCCAGCGCCGTGTTGTTGCCGAACAGTTCGCTGCCGTCATCGATCGTGCCGCTGCCGTCGATATCCAGCACCAGCAGCCCGTCGTCGGCGCTTACCCAGGCCGACTGTTCGGCAAAGCCGTTGCCGTCATGGTCGAACTGCACCGCAAGACCGGTCGTTTCCACTCCGTCGCCGTCCAGGTCGAGGATGACGGGAGAGAGGTATTCTTCCGCAGGGAAATTAGGGTCAGAGTCCATTTAAGCCCCTCCCCCCAAAAAAAATCCAGCCCCGCTTTCGAAACCATCCGAACATGCGTCACCCCGCCTGAAGCTGTCACCTCAGCGCATCGTGATCCGGCAGGCAGGCTTATCGTTATTGGCGTTTGGCTATTGGATCGGCTTCATCAACTATATCGGGAAGAAGCAACAAAGCAAGGCCGGTCGAAAATAAATCGACTCTGACCCCAATTTTCGTGGACCCCAATTTTCGTGACCCCAATTTTCGACCCCAATTTTCACCTGACCCCAATTTCTCAAATTGGAATTAGGTATGCTGTCACCGAAATTACGTAAGTATGCTGTCACCGAAATTACGCCGCAATTATAGCTTTTCCTAATGCTCCCCCAGCAGGGCGTCGATTTCTTCCTGATCCATGGCCTTGGTGCTGCCATGGATGATGGCGCTGGTCAGTTCGCCCAGGCGCTGCAGAAGCTGGGTCGCTTCCGACACGAAAATCCGCTCTTCATCGGGCGAACGGCCATCGGTCATCGCCGCCTCGAAGCGCGAGATGGTGGTCTGCACCAGCCGGTTCATCTGCTCGACCGCCTGTTCGAAGGGCTTGCGGAACTTGCTGGGGACATGGTTGTAGGCCTCGATGGCCAGTTCCTTGTCCTTGAAGCCGGAATCCTGGAAATGCTGGGCATAGGTTTTGGGGTGCCATTCCTTGGCTTCCTCGATGCATTCCGGACAGTCCGGAAGCATTTCCAGCATCATGACGATTTCGTTGAAGTGGTTGAGATAGTCGGTGGCAAGCAGGGTCTGGGGATTGATGTTGGCGCCGTCGACCTTCCGGCGCCATTCCAAGAACGGCCCCAGTTCCTCTTCGGGAATTCCATCCAGATCTAGGTCGTCGGCCATGTCCCTCAACCCCCGCCGGGGATGGCCGCTTAAAGGCTGCTGGTTAGCAGCGGCCGCGCCTCGCCTTGGTGGATCACCGCCACCATGCGCAGATAATCTTCCCACCCTTCGAGGAATTCCTGAAGAGCGATCTGAATGCAGCCATCGACGCTGTGGCCGGTCTGGTCCGCCAAGGCTTCCAGACGCTGCCCGATCTCCTCGTTCACCGTAATGGACAGGTTCCGCATGCCCCTAAATCCCCTATTGCCCTAACCGCGACTCGGGTTTTTCGAGTCCGATTCGCAAGATATACAGGAGTTTCGGGAAGGCTGGCTACTAAATATTGCTTGGGCGTTAAAAATTCTTAACCAATCGGTCGCGCCCGGACGACCAGCCATCCATAGGCCGGCAGACAGAGAACCGAGGCGGCCAGGATCGTCAAAGCCATCGGAAGCGCCGAGCCGTCATGCAGATGACCGACCAGAACGCCGGCCAGGGCGCCGATGCCGGTCTGCAGAAACCCCATCAACGACGAGGCCATCCCGGCCATCTGGGGAAAGGGGCCGATGGCGCCGGCGCTGGCATTGGGCAAGACCAAGCCGACGGAAAGAAAGACCAGGCTGACCGGGACGACGACGAAGGCCCAATGCGGCGGCGCCAGCAGAACCAGCCCGACCAGCAACAGCGCGGACAAAAGACCCAGCAGGGCGCCCAGGCCGATCATGCGGTCCAGCCCCAGACGGCGGGTGAAGCGTCCCGAGATCAGCGAGCCCGTCATATAGCCGGCAACCACGGCGGCGAAGCAAAAGCCGAAATTGCCGGGAGCGACGCCAAGCGCTCCGATCAGCACGAAGGACGAGCCAGAAATGAACGAGAACAGGCCGGCAAAGGAGAATCCGAGAGTCAGCGTATAGCCCATGAAGCGGCGGTCTTTGAGCAAAGCCAGCATGTTGGCAAGCAGGCGCGAGGGGGACAGGGCTGCGTCATCTCGATGCTGGTTGGTTTCCGGCAGCAAGGCGAACAGGGCCAGCAGCATCGCCGCCCCATAGCCGACCAGGGCCATGAAGCTGGAACGCCAGCCGAACAGGGTTTCCAGGAAGCCGCCCAGAATGGGCGCGACGGCGGGCGCCAGGGCCATGGCCGAGGCCATATAGGACAGGATGCGCGCCGCCCCCTCGCGCCCATAGACGTCGCGGACCACGGCGCGGCCCAGCACGGGACCGCAGGCGGCGCCCATGGCCTGCGCGAAGCGGCCCAGGATCAGCATGTCTATCGAAGAGGCGAACAGGCAGAAAATCGAAGCCAGGCCGTAAAGGAACATGCCGCCCAGCAAGACCGGACGGCGTCCGAAACGATCCGACAGCGGCCCGAAGACCAGCATCATCAGGCCGAAACCGAACATGAAGGCGCTGAGCGTCAACTGGGCGCTGGCGACATCGGTCTTGAAGGCGCGGACCACGGCGGGCAGCGAGGGCAGATAAAGATCGGTCGAGACCGGCCCGATCGCCACCAGGGCGGTCAGGAGAACGGCAAGTCCTTTCGATTTCGGCTCTAGGTGCAAGGAAACCTCTCAACTGCCACCCTTCGAGACAGCCGCTTCGCGGCTTCCTCAGGGTGAGGAAAACACCACCTCATCCTGAGGAGCGAAGCGTCTCGAAGGATGAGGCCACTTGTATTCGAGAAAAGCCTTGTATCAAGCTGCTGCAGCACGGAAATGGTCGATCAGCGTCCATACGCCCAGGCCGATGAAACCAAGCCCAGCGATCAGTTTCAGCGGAATCATCTGCAGATAATGCGAGCCGAAGGCGCCCAGCAGCACCGCCACCGCCGTCGACAGCACCAAGGCCCCGGCGGCGGCCAGGAATACCAGCCAGGGCGAATGTTCGCCGTTGGCGGCGAACAGCAAGGTCGCCAATTGCGTCTTGTCGCCCAGCTCGGCCAGAAAGACGGCGGCGAAGATCGACAACAGTTTCAGCATGCGGATTTCACTCCTTATCCATAGCGGTGCAACCCGGCGCCGTGACGGCGCAGCCAGGATTTGGCCTCGGCGGTGTGCAGGGTCAGCCTGGCCACCAATCGCCAGAAACGGGCCGAATGATTGAGTTCTTGCAGATGCGCCACTTCGTGGGCCACCACATAATCCAGAACATGGGGCGGCGCAAGGATCAGCCGCCAGGAAAAGGCCAGATCGCCATAAGGCGTGCAGCTTCCCCAACGTCCCTTGGTGTCCTTCATCGAAATGCGCCCGATCTTAGCCCCTATCTGGCTTGCCTTCACTTGTGCGGTTTCGGTGATGCGCTTCCTGGCCGATTCCTTTAAGAAATCGCGCAACCGTCGCGGCAGATGTTCGCCTCCGCCCGAAATATGAATGGCCTGATCCTCAATCCACACGCCGCGCCTGGCCTCGGGCACATGGCGGATGGCGTGAGGCGCGCCATGCAGGGGGATGCTGTGTCCGTCGGCGAAGGGAATGCGGGGCGGCAGGCGTTCAAGATGCGTTTGCAGCCACTCCATCCGGCTTTCGACGAATTCAAGTCCCTCGGCCAGGGCGACGCGGTAAGGCAGAACCAGACGCACCGTATCGTCGATGGGATCGAAGCGCAGCGTCATATTGACGGCTCCCTTGCGGCGCAAAACCGCAAGCGGCACCTTCCGGTTCCCCAGAAGCAAGGTCTCCGGAGCTTGCGCGCGCAGGGCCATGGCTAGGAAATGGGCCGCAAATCGAAACCGATCGAGGCCAGTTGCGCCGCCAGGTCGCCGCCCTTTTCCTCGCCCAGCGGCGTCAAGGGCGGACGCAGGCGCCGCCAGCCGTCATCGCCGCCGCGCCTGGCCAGCAATTCCTTCATGGCCGCAATCATCGGATAGCCTTCCATGGTGCGGCGAATCTGGGTCAGGCGCATCTGGGCCAGTTGCGCCGCCTTCACATCGGGCAGGGCGCGGACAACGGCCTGGGCGTAAGGCGAGGCGATGTTGGCGCAAGCCGTGATGCAGCCGCCACCGCCCGCTTCCAGAAGCGGCAGCAGCCCATCGTCATAGCCGGCCAGAATGGACAAGTCGGGAAAATTCCTGACCAGCGACAGCGTATGTTCCAAATCGCCGGCGCTGTCCTTCAATCCGGCGATGGTGCCGGGATAGGCCTTGATCAGGCGCTCGATCAGGCTGGGCGAGATGGCGACGCCGGACATTTTCGGGAAATGATAAAGATACAAGCGCAGGCGCGAATCCCCCACCCCTTCGATGACGCGGGCATAGGAGGCGAACAATCCCTCGTCCGAGACATTCTTGTAATAGAAGGGCGGCAGGACCAGAACGCCCAGCGCCCCCAGCTCGACGGCTTTCTTTGACAGCGCGACGGTATCGGGAAAAGCGGCGCAACCGGTGCCGGGCAACAGATTGGCTCCCGGAATGCCGGCCTGGAACAGGCCGTCCAGGATCGCCAGACGTTCGGACAAGGAAAAGGAATTGGCCTCGCCGGTCGTGCCCAGAACCGCCAGCCCGTCGCAGCCGCCCGCCAACAGCCAGCGGCAATGTTTGGCCAGGGCCGGAATATCGGGAGACAGAGCCGCATCCAACGGGGTCAGCGCCGCCGCCCAAACGCCTTTCGCCAAACCGGTCATGACTGTTTCCTTTCAATTCAAATCCGTAATAGCCGGGCCACCGGGTCTGGCCAAAGGCCAGCCCGGCGGTAAACTTTACGACCCGGCCATCCACCTTTTTACCTGTCAGGACAAACTAAGCCCCGTGGATGCCCGGAACAAGTCCACGGCTGTCCGGTTTAAATTCAGACCCTTCCCTTTTTCCTCATCCTGAGGAGCGAAGCGTCTCGAAGGATGGGGAAAAACAAGGAAAATGCAGCGCCTCGCCCTTCGAGACAGCCGCTTCGCGGCTTCCTCAGGGTGAGGCGCTTATTCAAGTCCTGAAGGCCCGTTTCTTCTATGTGAGGCGCAATACCTGCGGTTTTCGATAGCATCGCCA
>JACRJC010000045.1 GCA_016215555.1 Rhodospirillales bacterium
ACTCATTTCGCCGGAGCGATTTTTCGCGGGCAACAGGCGCGGAGCGCGCGGCTGTGTGGTTCACAGTAAGCGGTCCGCAACACATTGCCCGCGAAAAAGCGCCCGGCCTGCGGTGGCGGCCAATCGCCATGCCGGGTTCGTCAGGCCGCTCGACCGTAGCCCCGCTACGCTCGTCGCGTTCTGCCTGCCCGGACATGGCGATTGGCCGCCACGAAATGGGTCATTCATTCTGCAAACTGGTATATGGGGACAGAACGCATCGGTCAATTCTCAGTGCCATGGCGTATCGACATCCTCGCAATTGGCGCCCTTGTGGTGAAGATGGCCATGGCTGGCGCTCTCGACGAAATCGAACCAGGCCAGCAGCGCCGCCTTCATCTCCTCGGGCCCGGCATGCAAGGGCAGCATGCCTTCGCGATTCATCAACTCCTTCACCCGGCTCAACAAAGCCTGATGGCAACTGAGTTCCAACTGCGACTCAAGGGGCTTCATCGTCACCTCCCGAAGCGTCCGGACCGGGCTCCCCACCCCCCATCCGCCAGGGATTGCGTTAAGGGAATGTTAACACCAAGGGCGCGGGGCGGGCATGCTGGTTCGGCATGGCTGGCTGCCCCCCAGGGCTTGGGTGGTTAACTGTTGAGAAGCGCCGCCACGTCCCGATAGCCGCTTAAGATGCGAACGATTTGAAGAGGCAAGATGTCCTTGTAGATCACTAGATAAGAACCGACAGGCCAAAAACGCACTTTGGTCAAGGTCAGGTCCTTGCGAGAATGTCCTAACCTTGGATTTACCGCTAATCGCAGACAGGTCTCTTCAACCTCTGTGACAAAACGATCTGCGGCATCGATGTTATCCGAAGCAATATAGGACCAGATATCCGCCAAATCGTTCGTTGCCAACCGGGAAAGAACGAATTCAGGCACTTCGGCGTTCCCGGCTCAAACGACGAACCGAGGCAAACGCCTCACCTGACGAAACTGTTTGCCCCCGATCGATCTCATCTAACCCTGCCTGAATATCAACATTCAAACGATCAAGCAGAGCTTGGCGAAGCTCGTCTCGTTCAATCAACAGCCTCAATCCATCACGCACCACTTCGCTGGCGGATTGGTAGGTGCCTTTTTCCACCTTGGCCGCGATGTATTGTTCCAGTTCGGGGGGCAGCGAGACGTTCATGAAAGCTCCTACGACACATAAAGCCCAAAACACAATGTCCAAAAATAGCAATCTTTGTTATCTCGGTCAAAAAAATACCTTGACACGCAGTTATAAAAAGGGGAGAAGAGGGGCTCCGGGCCGGGCGGTCGGCACGGTGGGGTGATGAGGAGATGGCACATCGCGCATTTTTCTGCCCGCTTTACATTTGAGCTGCGCAGAAAGGGTCTGAAGTGACCTGACCGCAATTACTTCAGGCTTAAGGGGCACCGGGGAACAAACCCCGGCGTTCTGTTTGTCGCATATCCCAAGGTTTTCTTTGCCTCGCCCCGTCCCTCCGCCCCCTTGCAATCCTTGAAAACTCTGGTATAACGCGCGCTCTTATCCGGTCGCCGGGCGGATGGAGCGCTTTCGCGTTCCTCGGGCATTGCCTAGGCGGCCTTGTGCAACCTTTTGAAAAGGATAGAAAAATGCCCAAGATGAAGACCAAAAGCGCGGTCAAGAAGCGCTTTAAAGTCACCGCCAGCGGCAAGCTGAAGGCCGGCGTCGCCAACAAGCGCCACGGCATGAGCAAGCGCCCCCAGAAGATGAAGCGCCAGGCCCGCGGCACTTTCGTGCTGTTCGAGGGTGACGAGCGCATCGTCAAGACCTTCATGCCCTACGCCCGCTAAGGAGACAGACCATGGCCCATGTCAAGCGCGGCGTCACCACGCATGCCCGTCACAAGAAGGTTCTGAAGCTGGCCAAGGGCTATCGCGGCCGCTCCAGCACCTGCTACCGCATCGCCATCGAGAAGGTCGAGAAGGGGCTGCAATATGCCTATCGCGACCGCCGGGCCAAGAAGCGCAATTTCCGCGCCCTGTGGATCCAGCGCATCAATGCCGGCGTGCGCGAATGCGGCATGACCTACAGCCGATTTATGAACGGCCTCAAGAAGGCCGGGATCGAGTTGGACCGCAAGGTGTTGTCCGACATGGCGATCAAGGAACCCGCGGCCTTCAAGGAACTGGTGACCCAGGCCCAGGCCGCCTTGGCCGCCTAAGGCAAGCGAGAGATCGCTTTCAGTTTGCGAAGGGGGCCTGTTCCAAACGGGCCCCTTTTTCATTTAGGAAAGAGAAGATGGAACAACTGAAATCGCTCACCTTGGACGAAATCGCCGCCGCCTCGACCCTGGAAGCCCTGGAAGCCGTGCGCGTCAAAGCGCTGGGCAAGAAAGGGGCTTTGACCGAGGAAATGAAGAAGCTGGGCGCGATGGGCGCCGACGAGCGCAAGGCCTTCGGGGCTTGCATCAACGAGGTCAAGGCGGCGCTGGAATCGGCGCTGGCCGAACGCAAATCATGGCTTGAAAACGCCGCCATCGACGCCCGCCTGACCGCCGAGAAAATCGACATCACCCTGCCCTGCCGCCCCGAGATCGAGGGCCGCATCCATCCCATCAGCCAGACCATCGACGAAGTGACGGCCATCTTCGCCGAAATGGGGTTCGCGGTCGCCGAAGGCCCCGACATCGAGGACGACTTCCACAATTTCACGGCGCTCAATTTCCCGCCCGACCATCCGGCGCGCCAGATGCACGACACCTTCTTCTTCGGCGAACATGCGCCCAATGAGCGGCTGCTGCTGCGCACGCACACCTCGCCGGTGCAGGTGCGCACCATGCTGAACCAGAAGCCGCCCATCCGCGTCATCATTCCGGGCCGCACTTTCCGCTGCGATTCCGACATGACCCACACGCCGATGTTCCATCAGGTGGAGGGGCTTCTGATCGACGAGAGCACGCATTTCGGCCATCTGAAAGGCTGCCTGATCGATTTCGTGCGCGCCTTCTTCGAGGTCGATGACGTGCCGGTGCGCTTCCGCCCTTCGTTCTTTCCCTTCACGGAACCGTCGGCCGAGGTCGATATCGGCTGCTCGCGCGAGGGCGGCGAGCTGCGCATCGGCAGAGGTGCGGGCTGGCTGGAAATTCTGGGCTGCGGCATGGTCCATCCCAATGTTCTGAGGAATTGCGGCATCGACCCCGACCAGTATCAGGGTTTCGCCTTCGGCATGGGCGTCGAGCGTTTGGCCATGCTGAAATACGGCATCCCCGATCTGCGCACCTTCTTCGACGGCGATCTGCGTTGGCTGAGACATTACGGATTCTCGCCCCAGGATGTGCCCACCCTGGCCGGAGGGCTGGCCCGATGAAATTCACCCTCTCCTGGTTGAAGGACCATCTCGACACCACCGCCACTCTGGCCGAGATCCTTGAGCGCCTGACCATGCTGGGGCTTGAGGTCGAAGGCGTGGAAGACCCCGCCTCGGCATTGTCGAGCTTCATCGTCGGCCATGTGGTTGAGGCCAATCAGCATCCCAATGCCGACCGTTTGCGCGTCTGCAAGGTCGATACCGGCAAAGGAACCATTCAGGTCGTCTGCGGCGCCCCCAATGCGCGGGCCGGCCTGAAAGTGGCTCTGGCCCTGCCCGGCACCGTCATTCCCGCCAGCGGCGAGGCGCTGAAGAAAGGCGCCATTCGAGGCCAGGAAAGCCAGGGCATGATGTGCTCGAACCGCGAATTGAAGCTGGGCGAGGATCATGACGGCATCATCGAACTGGATGCCGCCACACCCATCGGCGTTCCGCTGACCGAGGTGCTGTCGCTCGACCCCGTCATCGACATCGCCATCACCCCCAATCGCGCCGATTGTCTGGGCGTGCGCGGCGTCGCCCGCGATCTCGCCGCCGCCGGGCTCGGAACGCTAAAGCCCCTGGATACCGTGCATGTGGCGGGCAAGTTCAAAAGCGCCATCGATGTGCGCATCGACGCCCCACATGCCTGTCCCTTCTTCGTCGGACGCTCTATCCGTGGCGTGAAAAACGGCGACAGCCCGAAATGGCTGAAGGACCGTTTGACCGCCATCGGACTGCGCCCCATCTCGGCCCTGGTCGACATCACCAACTACATCACCTTCGATCTGGCGCGCCCGCTGCACGTCTTCGACGCTGGCTTGGTGAAAGGCCCGATCACGCCGCGTCTGGCGAAAGCGGGCGAAAAGCTGGCGGCCCTGAACGGCAAGACCTATGAACTCGACGAGACGATGACCGTGATCGCCGACATGAACGGGCCCGAGGCATTGGGCGGCGTCATCGGCGGCCTGCCTTCGGGCTGCACCGAAAGCACCACCGACGTCTTTGTGGAATCGGCTTTGTTCGATCCCATCCGCACAGCCAATACCGGGCGCAAGCTGCAGGCCGATTCGGACGCCCGCTATCGCTTCGAACGCCATGTCGATCCGGAATTCGCGCAAGTCGGCATGGAAATCGCCACCCGCATGATTCTCGATCTCTGCGGCGGCGAGGCTTCCGATCTGGTGATCGCGGGCAGCGTCCCCGATTGGAAGAAAAGCTTCGTGCTGCGCCCAGAGCGCGTGGCCCAGCATGGCGGCATCCATATCGACAAAGCCTATATCGAACGCATTCTGATGGGGCTGGGCTGCACCGTGGCCGAACATGGCGAGGGCATTCTGGTTTCGCCGCCCTCCTGGCGGGCCGATATCGGGGCCGAGCATGATCTGGTCGAGGAAGTCATCCGCATCTACGGCTATGACCATGTCAAGGCGGTGTCGGTGCCCAAGCGCACCGCCATCACGGCGCCGGTTCTGACCCAGTTGCAAAAGCGCCGTTCGCTCATTCGCCGCACCCTGGCGGGGCGGGGCCTGAACGAAACCGTCTCCTGGTCCTTCATGCCCAAGGAACTGTCGGGTTTGTTCGGCGGCGGGGCGGATGCGTTGACGCTGGCCAATCCCATCAGTTCCGATCTCGACCAGATGCGGCCCTCGATCCTGGGCAATCTGATCCAGGCCGTTGGCCGCAATGCCGACCGCGGGCTTGGCGATCTGGGCTTGTTCGAACTGGGCCCGCAATATGCAGGCGTCAAACCGGAAGAACAGTCCTCGATGGCCACGGGCCTGCGCGCCGGCCTGATGGTGGATCGCAACTGGGCCGGGCCTTCGCGTCCCGTCGATGCCTATGACGCCAAGGCCGACGCGCTGGCCGCCCTGTCCATCGCTCAGGTGCCGACCGACAATCTGCAAATAGAAGCCGACGCCCCTGGCTGGTACCATCCGGGCCGCTCGGGTTCGTTGAAACTGGGCCCCAAGGCGCTGGCCTGGTTCGGCGAAATTCATCCCCGCGTGCTGAAGGCGCTGGACGTCAAGGGACCAGTGGTGGGATTTGAAATCTTCCTCGATGCCCTGCCGCCGGTAAAGGCGCGCCCCAGCAAGACCAAGCCGGCGCTTAAGGCCTCGCCCTTCCAGGCTCTGGTGCGCGATTTCGCCTTCCTGGTCGATAAGACGGTGACGGCGCAGGCCGTGCTGCGCGCCGCCAAATCGGCCGACAAGGCGCTGATCGTGAAGGCCGAGCTTTTCGATCTTTACGAAGGCAAGGGCGTCGAGGAGGGCAAGAAATCGCTGGCCATCGCGGTCACGCTGCAGCCCACCGAACGCACCCTCACAGACCCCGAGATCGAGGCCGTGGCCGCCAAGCTGGTGGAGGCGGTGTCAAAGGCGACGGGAGCTTCCTTGCGGGGGTGAACCTACGCGCTGGGATCGATGATCGTGACCGGCACGTCTTGGAAATGGCGGACATTGCGGGTGGCCAGAGTGGCTTGACGCGCCAGGGCGATGCCAGCGATTTGCGTGTCTCTGAATTCCACAGTCTGACCGGCGTTCCTACGGCGCGCCGCCAGCATGGCCGCCTCTTCTGCCGCCCGGAAATCGAAGGGCAGAATGCGGCGCTGAAAATCTTCTTCAAGCGCCTGGGCAAAGGCTTTCTCCAACGCCTGGCGCTTGTGGTTGTTAGGCAAAAGTTCCAGACCGAAGCGTATCTCGAAGACCGTGATTGTCGTGATCCACAGCGATTCCGAAGACTGACGGTCCAGCCAAGACACAATGGCCGGATCAGCATCGCGCCGCATCACGGCAGATAACACATTTGTATCGAGAATAATCATTCAGTGAAAGAGGCGGGAATTGCCGCCGTTCCCCGCATTTCCGGAATGTCTTCTTCCAGGCCGATGGCGGAAAAGCGCTGGCTTAAGCGGCTGCCCAGACGCTGCAACGGCTCGCCTTCGTCTTTCACTGCGTTCCTTAAAATGTCGCGGACTTCCTCTTCCATGCTGCGCGCATGCGAAGCCGCGCGACGCTGGAGCAGCGCCTTGACCTCCTCTTCGATATTGCGAACCACCAACTGCGCCATAACATCCTCTGATTTGATATCATGATATCAAATTTTTGATTGGCTTTCAATCTCTGTGAGACAAGTCGTTAACCTACTAAAGTGGTTCGAAAAAATGTCTGTGAAGCTCTTTCAATTTGGGCTTTTCGACACCTGACGTCTTGCATTCTTGAAGAGCTGTCTCGAGGATGGCGAGGCAGGCTCTTAATAGCTCTTTATTTCGTGAAGGCTCCTCAACAGGTTCAATTGAGAACTTTCCACCGTGAAACAGATTGTTGCGGACACATCGAACCGCGAGAAAAAGCTCCTTCGCATCCTTCGGGGCAGCGACATCCTTCCAGCCGGGAGCGCCATTCTTGACGATCTGCTTCTTAGGTGGGACATCAAACAGCACCTTGGCAGAATTAGAATTTTGAACCGTTTGGAAAAATGTATTCGTCAAATCGCGTGCAAAGCAATCCCACCCTGGTTCTGCAGCTGCACCTTCGGCATGACTCTTAAGGTATCCAGCCCGCTTCAGGGCAAACTCAAATCTGGAAAAAACGGCGAAAAATTTGGTCGCTTCTTGCGGAAGGTCCTGTAACAAGTCAACTGCTGAAAAAGTTGTCATGCGCTTGACTCCCCCTTCCACCAAGCACTCAAATGCGACCTGCCCCCCTCACCGATCAAGAACGAGCTTGCGCCGGCGTCATTTCCGGCAGCGGCTCGTTCAAAGGTGCCGCAGGCAGGGTAAACAGAAAGGTCGATCCTTTGCTGGACTCGGATTTGATCCAGATCCTGCCGCCCAGGCGTTCGACGATGCGCCGGCAGATCGCAAGTCCAATGCCGGTTCCGTTGGGATATTCCAGGGGATAAAGACGCTGGAAGATGATGAAGACCTTGCTGTGATATTCAGGGGCAATGCCGATCCCGTTATCGCGCACCGACAAGCGCCAAAATCCCTTTGCATCGGGCGCGGCTGAAATATCGATTTTCAGATGGCCCTCAAGATTTCGGTAATGGATGGCGTTTTCGATCAGATTCTGGAATAGGCTTGTCATCTGCACATCGCCAGCCAGAACCTTGGGCAGATCGCCAACGGTGATTTCGGCCTTGGCTTCTTTAATGTACGGGGCCAAATACGC
This sequence comes from Rhodospirillales bacterium, assembly GCA_016215555.1. Classification (GTDB taxonomy): domain Bacteria; phylum Pseudomonadota; class Alphaproteobacteria; order Rhodospirillales; family WMHbin7; genus WMHbin7. The sequence goes on from JACRJC010000045.1 coordinate 7,494, forward strand.
CAATACACCCTTGACCACGCCCCCAAGATCGACGGATTGAATTTCCTGCTGAACCGTGGATATCCGAGCATATTCGAACAGATCGGTGATCATCTGCGACATGCGCTTGGCGCCATCGACGATATAGCCGATGAATTCATCGGCATCACCGTCCAACCGGTTGCCGTATCGCCTGGATAGCAGCTGGGTAAAACTGACGATATTGCGCAGTGGCGTTTGCAAATCATGCGAAGCGATATAGGCGAATTGCTCGAGATCGGCATTGGAGCGCGCCAGTTCATCGGTCTGCCGCTGCAAGGCGGACCAGGCCCGAAGCAGCCACAGCCCGCTTAAACCGGTCAGCAGCGTAAAGAGAAGAGCCAGCGCCGCCAGCTTGGCAGCCTCGACCCACCAAGAGCCCAGATAATCTTGCGGCGCCAAGCCGACCAGGGTGATCAACGGAAAACCGCTGACGGCTTGATACGAGAAAGTGCGCAGGATGTTGTCTGCCCCGGCATAGGCCTGATAGGTGCCATGAGCCGGATTGGCGGTAATGGTTGCCCGGAAGGTTTCCGATACTTTGGTCTGGCCGACGAAACCGGCAGCCGGATAGCGGGCCAGAAGATCGAAATCCCGGGCGGCGTCGCCCCGCAACACGACGGCGCCGTGCGGCCCCACCTCTAGATTTATGAATTTCTGAACGAACCATTCGATCGGAACGGATGCAAAAACAATTCCGGAAAAGACGCCATCCGTCGGAACAAGGCGCCTGGCGAAAACCAGAACCCAGTTCTTGTCGATGCGTGCCAGAAGAGGCTGTGAAATCGCCAACTCTGTTTGTGGATCATCGCGCAGCTTGATGAAATAGTCGCGGTCGCTGTTGTTGATTCCGGCGGGAACGCCGCCCGATCCGGCGATGACCGCCCCTTGGCCATCCGCAACCCGCAGGGCGTTGGTCATCGGAAGCCGGGCTTGCAGGCGGGTCAGGAAATCGGTCAGCTCATCTTGTCCTTTTACCCGATCCCGGCGCTGGCGGACGATTTCGTCGCCAGCCACCTTCAGCGCCAGGTCGATACGCTGGATGTCGTCGGCAATGCTTTGAGAAACCAAACGGTTGGTGTTGCGAGACGAGATGGCCGCCCGGTCGCTGTATTGCAGATAACTATCTTCCAGGGAAACGGCGATCAGGGTATAGGCAAATAAGTTGGCGCAGGCAATCAGGGCGATAATCCGCTGGCGAGGCGTAGCAAGTAAGGTCAATACCGCCTTCATCGCCTTCCATCTCTTTCAACACGGCATGTCAATAGCTGGGAAAGCAATGAGACTAGACCATCTCTCCGCTTCCGAAAAGGGGCGCCTATTTTTTCGAGGCTAAATAGGCGACGATCGCCGCCGTCGCCGCCACGTTCAGCGATTGCACATGGCCGGAACCGGGGATTACGGCCAGGGCGTCGCATTCGGATTGCGAATGTTTGGGCAGGCCGGTTTCCTCATTGCCCAACACGAAGGCGATGGGGCGCTTGCGGGCCCAGGGCAGAACCTCGGCCATGGGTTTCGATTTCTCATCCAGCGCCGTGCCGATGACGAAGAATCCCGCCTCCTTCAACCGCTTCAGGGGAAGCGGGAAACGTTCGGCCCTGATGATCTCCAGCCATTCCAGCCCGCCCTCGGCGATGCGGTAGGCGGCGTCCGAAGGCTGGGCCTGGCCGGGATGATCCGACAGCAACAGGCGTTCGATGCCGAAGAAGGCCAGCGTGCGGGCGATGGCGCCCAGATTGTGCGGATTGCCGACCCCATCCAGCACCACCAGCGGCTTGCCCGCCGATGCCCAGTCCTTGGCGGCATGGGCGTCGAAGATTCCCAACGGTTTGGGCTTGGACAAGGCCAGAACGCCGCCATGCATGGGCGTGCCGGCCAGCTTCGACAATTCCTCGCCGTCCAGGGTGCGATAGGGCTTGTGGCAGGCCGCCAGCTTGGCGCACAGCGCGGTCGCCTTCTTGGCCGTGCGCTCGTCTATGAACAGGCGGACCACCCGTTCGGGATCGCGCTCGATCAGCGCCGCCACAGCGGAAAGCCCGGCGATGCGCACCAGGTCGCGCTCGGCCTCGGGCACCAGCGGGCGGTGTTTCTGCTGGGGTGTTTTGGGTCTCTGTGCCATAGTCCCTTCTATCATGACTCTCATCCTTCTCAACAAGCCCTTTAACGTGCTTTGCCAGTTCACCGACCCCGAGGGACGGGCGACGCTGGGCGACTATGTGAAGGTGAAGGGCGTTTACGCCGCCGGGCGGCTTGATTACGACAGCGAGGGCCTGCTGGCCTTGACCGACGACGGCAAGCTGAACAAGAAGCTGGCCGATCCCAGGAACAAGACGCCCAAAACCTATTGGGCCCAGGTGGAAGGCATTCCCGACCAGGACGCGCTGCAAAAGCTTTGCCGGGGCGTCGAGCTGAAGGACGGGAAGACATTGCCCGCCAAGGCCTGGATCATTCCCGAGCCGCCGGGTTTGTGGGAGCGCGATCCGCCGATCCGCTACCGCGCCGCCATTCCCACCAGTTGGATCGAGCTGACCATCACCGAGGGCAAGAACCGCCAGGTGCGGCGCATGACGGCGGCGGTTGGCCTGCCCACGCTGCGCCTGATCCGGGCAAGCATCGGCGATTGGAAATTGGATGGTTTGCCGCCCGGCGAATGGCGGGAAATTCAACCCTCTGGACGGCAATAGCCATTTTGACTAGAATAGACGCCAGAAAACGGAGGTTTTCTTGAGCGAGCCCTTGTCCCCCATCGTTTCGGAATTCGAAAGCGAAGAGCAGGAAGCCAGTTATGATCGCTGGTTCCGGGCCAAGATTCAGGCCGCCATCGACAGCAAGCAGCCCCGCCTTTCGCACGATCAGGTTACTGCAGAAATTCTAGAGCGTCTTAACAGCAAGCGTCTGATCCGCAATGCTGGTTGAGTGGCGTTCGGAAGCGCGGGCCGATCTCTGGGCCATTCTCGACTATATTGACGAACGCAATCCCGCCGCTGCGGACAGATTGTTTCAGGCTATCGAAAAGGCCGTTCAATCCTTGCCCGAACATCCCTATCTCTATCGCCAGGGGCGCGTGGCGGGAACCAGGGAAATCGTCGTCCATCCCAACTATCTGATCGTCTACCGGGTCACGCGGTTGATCGAAATTTTGGGCATCCTGCACGCCAGACAGGAATATCCCTGAATTTCACATCCGCTTCTTCGTCTTCGCCGTCGCCAAGGCCAAAAGCGGGTCGTCCGGCCAGGGATGGCGGGGGTAGCGCCCCCGCATCTCGGCCTTCACCGAAGGGTAAGCGTTCGCCCAGAAGCTTCTAAGATCCTGCGTCACCGCCAGCGGCCTGGCGGCTGGCGACAGCAGATGCAAGGTGACCGCTTTCTCACCGTCCAGCACGCGCGGTCCATCTTCCAGCCCGAACATTTCCTGCAGCTTCACCGCCAGCACCGGCGCATCCTCTTCGTAATCGATGGCGTGGGTGTTGCCCGACGGCACTTCAATGCGCGGAGGGGCCAGCGCTTCCAGCCTGCGCTGCATCTCCCAAGGGATTTGCGCCTTCAGGATTTCCAGAAGATCGAGCCTGGCCAGATCGGCGCGGCGCGTCATGCCGCCGACATAAGGCCCCAGCCAGCTTTGCAAATTCCCGAGCAAAGAAACGTCCGAGAAATCCGGCCAATCATCATCGGGACGATGCCGGGCCACGAACATCACCCGGCGTTTGAAGCGCAGGGCTTCCTTGCTCCAGGGCAGCGCCGGCAGGCCCAGCTTTTCGACGCCTTCCAGCAACGCCGTCAGCGCCAGATCAGGATCGGGATTGGGCAAGGGCTTGTCGGACAGGATCAAGGCCCCCAGTCTTTTCTGGCGGCGCGATTTCACCGCCTCGTCCCGCGCATCCCATTCCACGAAGGCGCGTTCGGAAAGTTCAGCCGCGAAATCCTGCTCGAGTTCCGCCAGCGTGATGGGGGCCGCCAGGAAGATGCGCCCGTCTGCCCCCGCCCCATCCAGATGCGCCACGGCCAGGAATTCCTCGCCGCACAGCGGATCGTCCTCGTTCAACTTGCCGCCGCGCCCGCCCGAGAGGCGATAAAGCCCGCGCCCGCCCCGGCGCTGGGCGATGCGGTCGGGATAGGCCAAAGCCACCAAACCGCCGCAGGCCTGCGCATTCACGGCGCCATCGGCAATGCCCGCCGCGCGCCGCAATTGTGCGGCCCCGGCCCGCACGCGTTCCACAGCCCCCCTGTGCAAATGAAAACCGTGTGGCGGCGTTGCCCTGCGGTCGGATGCCAGATCCAGACGCAAGCGCAGATCGGCGTCGCGCCCGCCCGCCAGAATGTCGCGCTCGCCCATCAAAGCCGCCAGCAAGCAGGAGGTCGCCCCCTCGCCTCTCTCCTCGCCCTTCAGAATCATATGGGCCAGGCGGGGATGAGCGGACAGCCTGGCCATCCGCTTGCCCAACGCTGTGATGCGCCCCTGACCGTCCAAGGCTTCCAGGCTATGCAGCAACGAAACGGCCTGCGAAAATGCGGCCTTGGGTGGTGGATCGAGCCAGGCCAGCGACCCCGGATCATCGACGCCCCACTCGGCCAAAGCCAATGCCAGCGGGGCCAGATCGGCTTCTAGAATCTCGGGCGCGTCGAAGGCGGCCAGGGCGCGGTCTTCCGGCTCCAGCCACAAGCGATAACAAACACCCGGCCCCAGACGTCCGGCCCGGCCCTTGCGCTGTTCGGCCGAGGCTTTCGACACCCGCACCGTCTGCAGACCCGCCATGCCGGAGGCGGGATCGAAACGAAGGGCGCGCTTCAACCCGCCGTCAATGACGATACGCACCCCTTCAATGGTCAGGCTGGTTTCGGCGATGGTGGTCGCCAGCACCAGTTTGCGATGGCCGGGCGGGCTGGGCGAGAGGGCGCGGTCCTGGGCCTCGATGGGCAGCGCTCCATACAGCGGCAGCACGTCGGCCTTCATCTCGCCCAGACGCTCGGCGACGCGCTTGATCTCGGCCTCGCCGGGCAGGAAGGCCAGAGCGTCGCCCTCGCCCTCCTCGCTCATCGCGCGGCGGATCAGGCGCGCCATCTCATCTTCGAAACGGTCTTTAAGCGGTCTGTCGAGATAGCGCAGTTCGACCGGATACATCCGGCCTTCGGATCGCACCAGCGGCGCGCCGTTCAACAGCTTGGCGACGCGTTCGCCATCCAGCGTCGCCGACATGACCAGGATTTTCAGATCGGGCCGAAGGGCCGCCTGCGCTTCCAGACACAAAGCCAGACCCAAATCGGCATCCAGCGACCTTTCATGAAACTCGTCGAAAATGACCAGGCCGACGCCCTGAAGCTCGGGATCGGATTGCATGCGCCTGGTCAGGATTCCTTCGGTCACCACTTCGATGCGCGTCGCCTTCGATATCTTGCTTTCCAGGCGCACGCGATAGCCGACCGTGGCGCCGACTGCCTCGCAAAGCGTGGCGCTCATGCGCGACGCCACCGCCCGGGCCGCCAAACGCCTGGGTTCCAGCATCAGAATGGTTTTTTCGCCAAGCCAGATTTCGTCCAGCAGCGCCAAGGGTACACGCGTACTTTTGCCCGCCCCCGGCGGCGCTTCCAGAACGGCGGCGGATGCGCCTTCCAAAGCCTGGGCCAAATCGGAAAGAACCTCGTCGATGGGCAGGGCGGGCAGCCAAGCCTTCATCAGGGCAGAACCTGTTCCCGCCGATAGCCGTCCACCGCCGGCAGTTCGCCAGTCGAGCGCTTCTCGCCCACCACCACCTTGACGCCGCCGTCGCTGGTGCGGAAGGAACGCACGCGCAGCGGCACATCCAGGCGATAGATGGCCGTCGCCTTCATCACCGGCACGATCTTGCCGTTCACCTTGGGTGGGCCGAAAATGACGGTGATGGGCGTGATCTGGGATTCGTCGGTCAGCTTGTCGTAGATCTCGACGAAGGAGTACATACGGTCGCGCAGCGGCGCCCGGGGATTGGGAAAGGCCAGATCGCCGGCACTGCCGCAGGCGTTCTCGATCTTCAGGCAGACCTGGAACTTGACCCAGCGCTCGCCGTCGGGCGCGGTCGGATTGGGTTCGGATTGCAGCTTGGCCGTATATTCTCCGGCGGCCCAAGGCATGCCGTGGCGCACGCTGATGAAGTCGCCCTCATAGCCGGCGCTTTCATAGACGCCGCCGGTCGCCACTTTCAACTTGTCGGTTCTGCGTTCACCGAAACGCGAGAAGATGATGCCCGGCCCGCGATTGCCGTCGGGGTCGTGCTTCAGCCATGTCTGCAGCCCGGCATAGGCCTTGGCCTCGCCCAGCCAGAACAGGCCCAGGGGCGCGACATAGAGGGGCGGGCTGGCCAAAGGATCGCCCTCGATGGTGACGTCCATCGAGAAATCGCGGAAGGGCTCAAGCTCGATCAGGGGGTCGAGCCGCCAATAGATATCCACCAGATGCCAAGGCAGACGACGGTACGGGCCCTCGGCCCCGGCCAGGCTGGGCAGGAGCGTCAAAAGCAGGGCCAGAATGGCCGGAATGCGCACGAAACGCTTCATCATGTCGCTATTTTTGCCCTATAAAGGCCTCCATGAGCAAGACGTCTTCGAATGCCCGGTCGTAGTTCCGTTCTTTGCTTAACTGAAATTATTCAGCTACAATTAGAGTTGCGTTTCCTCATATTATTCTCTGAGAGTCGAATCCCGGGGGTTATGGAGCTTTCCATGATTACAGAAATTCAGTTAGTAAACTGGAAAAGTTTTGAGAAAGGGAAACTGCATATAGATCCTCTAACTGTACTTATTGGAACAAATGCAAGTGGCAAGTCTAACGCCCTGGATGCCCTTGCATTACTAAATCGTATTGCCTCTGGAACCATGCTGACTTCAGCGTTGCAAGGCGACAATGCCCTTGCTGCATTACGTGGCGGACTGGAATGGGCCGCAAGAAAATCAAAAAACAGATTCACCCTGGGAGTGATTTGCAGGCCAAAAGACGAATGGACAGAATATGAGTATAAAATCGAATGCCATATAAGGGACAAGAGATGCGAAGTTACATCAGAACAGCTTGTTAGAACGAAATACAAGCAAGGAAGGAACGAAGGAAAACGGATTCGGATTGGCACAATCAATTTATTTAAAACCGACTCTTGTGAGGCCACATCCCCCACCATCACAGCAAGGTTATACAATGAGAAAAAAGGCGCTCCAAAACCTCTGAGTCGCAATCATGCACTCATTTATCAATTATCTGCTCTACAACTCCGCCAAGAGATCACTGGCGGCATTCAAGAAGTAATCAAATCGATGCGAGAAATTTTTATCCTGGACCCCATTCCCTCGCACATGCGGGCCTACACCCCTCTTTCAGACAAACTCGATTCAGACGCGAGAAACATTGCAGGAGTCATTGCAGCCCTACCGCCACCCAAACAAAGGCAGCTAGTATCAACCTTGTCAAAGTACGCAAGAAAGCTGCCCGAACGAGATATTAAGCGGGTTTACACCGGAACCGTAGGCAGCTTTAAATCGGACGCTATGCTCTACTGCACTGAATCATGGGAACATGACGGAAGAAGAAGACATACCGTTGATGCCAGAGGAATGTCGGATGGAACTTTGAGATTCCTGGCCATTCTAACTGCCTTGCTAACCCGCCCAAAAGGCAGCTTGTTGATCGTTGAAGAGGTTGACAATGGCCTACACCCTTCCAGAGCTAGGCTTCTTTTGGACATGTTACGCAGTGTTGGGGTGAAGAACGGTATCGACATTCTGGTTACCACCCACAACCCGTCTCTGCTAGACACGATGGGGCCAGAGATGGTTCCCTTCATAACCGTTGCGCATCGAGACGCGAAAAACGGCCACAGCATTCTGACGCTATTGGAAGACATAAGCCAACTTCCCAAACTTCTAGCCGTTGGCTCGATTGGCAAGCTCTCAAGCCAAGGACTTATTGAAAAATCTCTGACGGATTCCGTTTCATCGCGAAATCGCCGAGGCCAGTCCAATGGCTAAGCGCATATTAATCTTGGATACGTCTATTCTCTGCTGTTGGCTTAAGGTGCCAGGAAAAGAGCAGGCGGGACCGGCTTGTGATAGATGGGATTACAAGAGAATTTCCAAGCACCTCGATCAAGAGCAGAAGAAACGCAGTATTTTTGTTTTGCCAATTGCCGGATTAATTGAAACTGGAAATCACATTTCTCAAGCAAAAAAGAACCGTTTTTCCATTGCCAAAAATCTTGCGGACCATCTTGAACAATCAGTCGATGCGGCTTCGCCATGGGCAGCATTCACAGAACAATCAACGCTTTGGGAAAAAGGTAACCTTAAACGGCTAGCTAAGGAATGGCCAAAACTTGCTGTCACGGGGACCAGCATTGGCGACGCAACAATAAAGGACGTTGCGGAGTATTACGCAAAAATGGGGTGTCACGTTGAGATTCTGACTGGAGATGCTGGGCTGAAAGCTTATCAGCCAGCGACTCCCCCAAGCATTCCAAGACGCCGAAGATAGCTTCCCCATGAGCAAGACGTCTTCGAAAAAATCCGCCCGCATCGGCATCATCAGCCTGGGCTGCGCCAAGGCGCTGGTCGATTCCGAGCGCATTCTGACCCTGCTGAAAATGGAGGGTTACGAGATCGCCGCCGACTATCAGGGGGCCCAGGCCGTCATCGTCAATACCTGCGGATTCCTGGACAGTGCCAGGGCCGAAAGCTTTCAGGCCATCGCCGAGGCTTTGGACGAGAACGGCAAAGTCATCGTCACCGGCTGCCTGGGCGGCGACGAAGCTGTGCTGAAGCGCTTTCCCAAGCTTCTGTCGGCCAGCGGACCCGGCCAGTTCGAGCGCGTGGTCAAGGCCGTGCATGATGCCGTGCCGCCGCCGCACGCCCCCTATCTCGATCTGGTGCCGGCGGCCGGATTGCGCCTGACGCCGCCGCACTACGCCTATTTGAAGATTTCAGAGGGCTGCGACCATGCCTGCAGTTTCTGCATCATTCCGCATCTGCGCGGCAAGCAGATCAGCCGCCCCGCCGCCGACATCCTGAAAGAGGCCGAAGCCCTGGTCCAATCGGGGGTGCGCGAATTGCTGGTCATCGCCCAGGATCTGACCGCCTACGGCACCGACCTCAAACATAGTGAAAGCGACTGGAAGGGCCGCGCCGTCAAGGCCCGCCTGCCCGAACTGGTCTTTGAACTGGGCCGGCTTGGCGTCTGGGTGCGCCTGCACTATGTCTATCCGCATCCTATCGCCGACGAACTGATCCCTTTGATGCGGCAAGGATTGGTTCTGCCCTATCTGGATATTCCTTTCCAGCATGCCAGCCCCAAAGTGCTGAAGGCCATGCGCCGTCCCAGCTATCAGGACAGAACGCTGGAACGCATCCGCAAATGGCGCGGCCAAGTCCCCGATTTGGTGCTGCGCTCGACCTTCATCGTCGGCTTTCCCGGCGAAAGCGAGGAGGATTTCCGTTTCCTGCTGGAGTGGCTGGAGGCGGCGCAATTGGATCGCGTCGGCTGTTTCACCTTCGAAGCGGTCGAGGGTGCCCCCGCCAACGCCCTGCCCGATCAGGTGCCCGAGAAGGTCAAGAAGAAGCGCTGGGAACGGCTGATGGCGGTTCAGCAGCGCATCAGCGCCGCCAAAATGAACCGAAAGCTTGGCCAGCGCATCGAAGTGCTGATCGACGAGGTCGATGCATGGGGCGGCATCGGGCGGTCCATCGGCGATTCGCCGGAAGTGGACGGCGTCGTCCATCTGGTGGGCGATCTTCACCTGACCGTCGGCGACATCATCGACGCCGAAGTCGTGAAGGCCGAGGACTATGACCTCGTCGCCAAGCCGCTTCAGTGCTTGAAGAACTGGAGTGCGAGCTGGGCGCCGCCCACGAACCACAAGCCGATCAGTCCGGCGACGATGAAGCCCAGGGTCAGATAAAGCTTCCAGGGCGGCGGCTTCTCGGCATAAGGATCGGACATGGCGCGCTCGGCCCCTTCGGGCAGCTTGGCCAGATGGGTCAGCGAGGTGCCGAAGGGAATGTTGACCTTGGCCCTGGAATTCACCGCCCAGCCGTTGGCGTCCAGGATCGGGCCCAGATTGCGCTGACGCAGCTTCATGAAGGCGATCAGGATCGAAGGCCCGCTGACGATGGCCACCACGCCCAGAAGTGCCAGCGGCATCTGCCACCAGGACAGACTGAGGAAGCTCGACACCACCGAGGCGATGGCGGTGCCGATGGCGCCGATGGCCAGGCCGATGGCGGCGAAGATGCCGGCGAAACGCCCGGCATCGAAACCGCCCGGCGCCGCGACTGGCGCCGGAGCGCCGGGAGTGGGCGCGCCGGGGGCGGGTGCGCCGGCGGCCGGCTTGGCCGGGGCGGCGGCGGGGGCGGCGACAGCGGCCGGCACCACCACCACTTGCTGATGCTGGGCGGCGGCGCGGGCGGCGGCGGCCTTCTCGATCTGCGAACTGATGGTCTGGCCCACCTTGCGATAGGGCATCCAGAAGGCTTGGCGCAGGCTGATCGGATGGTCGATGATCTTGACCACCGTCGCTTCCCAGTCGCGGCCCTGATGATCGTAGAAGACGCCGTTGCGCCCGATCACGATCAGATCGGCGTCGCCCGCCGTGAAGGCGGCGGCGATGGTCATCCGCTCGTCGCCGGCCGGGCGCGCGCAATCGCAATAAACCAGGCAGATATGGCTGAGCGTCGCCAGCTTGGCGTGCTTTTCTGGATCGTCGGCCCTGACCACCAGATCGCAACTGCGCCCATCCAGATACAAGGAGCCGATCTGGAAGATGGCCCGCTTGCGTCCGGTATAGAAGTCGCGGAAGGTGACGAAATTATTGAGCAGCGCCAGCAGATCGCGCCGGTAGCGGACCAGACGATCGACTTCAGCGATGGCGTCGGCTTCGGCCTGCACGGCTTCGTCCTCGGCAATCAAGGCTTCGATCTTCTCGCCGACGCCATGCAAGATGAAATCGGCGACGCACTCTGAACCCAGCGGCTCGACCAGCAGGCCGGCCTTGGCGGTCAGCCACTGCTCGAAGGGTGCGAATGCCGCCGTCAGTTTCTGCCAGTCGTCCAGATCAAGCTGGTCGCGCTGGCCCAACAAGGGCAGAACCACCAGCTTCTTGAAATCGGCCAGGCGCAAGGTCCAGGCGGGATTGACGCCGTCACCCAGCGGCAAGGCACGACCGGCGGCGATGCGGGCCAACGGAAAATCGCCCACTTCCGCGGCTTCCGCCGACAGCAGATGCGACGACAAGGCGACATAATCCTCCTCCGACCGGTTCAGAGCCCCCTCGGCTCGGGGATCGTAGGCGGCCAGATGACAGCGCGTGAAATAATCCTCGATCTTCTCCTTGACGGCGGCGAAGGCGGCATGCGCGGTCACGGTTTCGTCGCCCAGGGACAGAATGGCCGGCTCGGATTTGGCCTGTTGCCACCAGCTTGCATAGGCAATCGCTTCGGCGCGGAAGTTCTCCAAGGAAGGGCGGGTGATGCCCGGCATGCCCGAACGGTCAGGCCGGCTGCCGCACAGATCCATGATGTTGCGAATGAAGCCCGCCACTTCCTCGTCTTCGGCGGCTTCGGGCGGCAGCACGCCGTCGCCGTTGAACTTGGTTTGCGCAAAGATGCGTTCCGTGTCCAACGTGTCGCCCGGCGAAATGCTGTCGGCGCCCTTCTTGCCCAGATTGGTCAGAATACGCTTGGCCGAGGCCAGAATCTTGGCGCCCTCGGGATGCGTGGCGTCGATGGCGGCCAGGGGCAGCGCATCGCCATCCTTGAACAGGATTTCCGGATCGGCCAGACGTTCGAGCGTCCAGGAAACGGCGGACAGAATTTCGCCGGCCCGGATGCGCCCGTCATGATCGAGGTCGATCAGGTCCAGCGTCTTGGCGTCAAACTCGACGCCGCGCGTCGGGCAGCTCAGCGCCACCCACAATTTTTGGTCCAACTGGGCCAAGGCCTTGAGATCGGCGCCGCTTTCGATGCGCACCTGATCGAAACCGCCAGCCCTGAAAAATCGCCAGACATGGGCGTTGGAAGCTTCGGCAACCGTCATGACATCCCCCTTGCTGAACCGCGCCTATCTTCCAGCAGAACCCTGCTTGGAGCAAGGGAAGGAATCTTGAAAATTAGCCAGGATCAAGGCGGCCTCGGGCCAAATGAATTAGAGTTTGCAAAACTGAAGGACCAAACGATGTCGGCGCTTCCATCCAAAGACATGTTGCTCCTGGCCCTGAAAGCCAAAGTCATGGATCCCGAACTGGGCGTCAATATCGTCGATCTGGGCCTGGTCGAGCGCCTCGATTGCAAGCATGACGGCATTGAACTCGACCTCATCATGACCACGCCAACCTGCCCGCAAGGCCATGGCCTGACCGACGAAGCCAGACGGGTGCTGGAAAGCGCCGCCCCCGGCCAAACCGTCACCGCCAGACTTTTGCCGCAACCCTTCTGGTCGCCCGCGCGCATGAGCGACGAGGCCAGACGGCAATTGGGTTGGAAGACATCCTCATGACTCCCGGCAACTGGCCCCGCCTGCCCTTCCTGATTCCCGGCGCGGTGGCGCTGATGGCGGCCCTGCTGGCCGGATTGGAACGATTGGGAATCAGCCTTCCCTTCGAAGCCGCCGGGTTTTCCCTAAAGCACGGGCCCTTGATGGTGGCCGGGTTCCTTGCCACCGTCATCGGCTTGGAACGCGCCGTGGCGCTGCAATCGGGATGGACCTTCCTGGCCCCGGCCTTCAGCGGCATCGGCGCGCTGTTCTATCTGGCGGGATTTTCCTTCGCCCCTTCCCTGATGGCGGCGGGGGGGCTGGTTCTTGCTTTGTCGGGTCTGGAAGGCATGCGCCGCCAGCCCGCCCTTTATTCCGCCATCATGGCCCTGGGGGGATGCGCTGGCGCCGCCGCCACCTTTTTCTGGGCCTTTGGGGCCGAAGTTTCATCCGCCGTGGGTTCCTGGATGGCGTTCCTGACCCTGACCATCGCCGGCGAGCGCCTGGAACTGACGCGCTTCCTGCCGCCACGCAAAGGCCGCACGCCCAGCCTGATCTTGCTGGTCATCGTCATTCTGCTGGGCAGCGCCGCATCCTTGCTCGATACGAACATGGCGCCGCGCCTGCTGGGGGCGGGACTGTTCGGGTTGGCGGTCTGGCTGGCCATCTTCGACATCGCAAGGCGCAATCTGAAACAAACGGGCTTGCCGCGCTTCATCGGCCTGGCCCTGGCGGCCGGTTATTTCTGGCTGGGGCTGGGCGGGTTGGCCCTCATCGATCACGGCATTCCGCCGGGCGGCTACGACTATGACGCCGTCTTGCATGTGCTGTTCGTCGGCTTCGTTTTCTCGATGATCTTCGGCCACGGGCCGGTGATTCTGCCCGCGATCCTAAAGCGCGAAGCGCCCTATCACCCGATTCTGCTGGCCTGGCTGGGCCTCTTGCATCTGGGATTGGCGGTGCGTCTTTACGGCGACCATTTCGCCCAGGAAGCGCCGCGCCAGATCGGCGGCGCGCTGAACGAGATCGCCATCTTGGCTTTCATCGTCACCTTGGCCGTGCGCACGATCCGGGCGGCGAAAAACTAATCGACCAGAACCGGCGCCGAGAAGACATAACCCACCGAATGAACGGTCTGGATGGGCAAAAGCTGTTCGGTTTCCTCTTCCACCTTGCGGCGCAGACGGCGCACCAAAGCGTCGAGATTGCGGTTGCCGGGATCGGCATCATCATAGCCCACCGAGGCCAGCAGTTCGACGCGGCCCACCGGCTCGCCGGCTTGCGAGGTCAGGCGCTTCATCAGTTGCAGTTCCTTGGGCGTCAGCTTCACCGCCTTGCCGGTCGGAGTCAGCAGCCGCCATTCGAACCCGTCCAAACGCCAGGCCTGCGCGGGCGGCGGGCGGTGCGTGGTGGTCGGCGTTTCCAGACGGCGCGACAGATTGGCCACGGCGGCGGCCAATTCTCGGCAACTGACCGGCTTGACCAGATAGATGTCGGCGCCCATTTCGAAGCCCTGGATGCGGTCTTCGGCCTGGCCCCTGGCCGTCAGCATGATGATGCCCATCGCGGTTTCGCGCCGAAGATGGGCGGCGATCGAGTAACCGTCTTCGTCGGGCAGGCCGATATCCAGGACCACGATGTCCTGCGGCGCCACCGCCAGCTTGCGCCACATTTCGCTGCCGCTGCCGACGCCCATGGCTTCGTGACCCGAAAGATGCAGGCAGTTGAGAACCGTGTCCCGCAAATCGGCATCGTCTTCGACGACGATCACCTTCGACATGTCAAATCCCCTCGGCTTCTTTGATTGGGCGCGGAAGGCGCCCTTTGTCTAATGTCATCACAAGTGAGATAACACGATGACGCCCGTCAATCCAGACACGCGAATTGACCTTTTTCGACGCATTTCGATAATCATTTGAAGAATAGGCCTTCGTTGTCCCGAAGATTGGGCCTGGAAATCGTCTCTCCTTGCCTTATTGTGTTAAGACTATGCCGCCGTTCAACCTTGCCCCCAAAGACGGTTCGTCAAACCCAGGCCCAAAAACCTGGGCCGTGGATTCGTTAAGCGGGCGGATCGGCCGGGTCTTCGAAATCCACCGTCTATTGGGAATCGGCAATTTCCTGTTCGGCCTGATCGTGGTTTCGATGCTGACCACGCAAGTGGCTTTCTCTGCCAAGATCTTGTTCCTGGCCGCCCTTGGCCTGGGCGGCGGCCTCCGTTTTGCGCTTTTCGGCCTGTATCGAAGCCGGGAAGGCCGGTCGTCGGCTCCCGGTTTCGGCTGGGCGGCGGTTGGCATCAACGCCCTGACCGGCCTGACCTGGGTCTGGCTGTTCGGCAAAATCTACGCCTCGCCGGTTTCCTGGGATCTGCTGGTCGGCGTGCTGGGAATTGGCCTGACCAGTTTTCCCGCAGTTTTGATGGGAGTTTGGCTGCCTGCCGCCCTGGCCTATCCTTTGGCCACCAGCCTGGGGGTCTCGCTCGTTCTCATCCTTCACTGGTCTGATCAGGCGCCGGGACTTTTGGCCCTGTTCTGGATGGGCTTTCTTTTCGCCGGCATTCTGGCTTACCAGATCAGCCGCTCGTCGATGGCCGATTTCGAGCTTCGCCAGCGGCTTTCCGCCAAAGAGACCATGTTCCGCCAGATGGCCGAGACCATTCCCATTCCCTGCGCCGTCATGAAACGCGCCGGCGGTCATCTGCTGTTCGCCAATGCCAGGCTGTGCGACCTTCTGGGGCTGCGCTCGGATGAGTTGCCCAGGCGCAGCATCTGGGAAATCGTGGCCCGGCGCGAGGACCGCCAAAGCCTGATGGACGAGATGTCCGCTCATGGCCGGATCGAGGACCGCGAAACCATGTTGGCGCCCAAGGCGGGCAGCCATCTGGTGGCGCTACTGTCCCTGATGCCCCTGGAAATCGATGGCGACGGCCTGCTGATGCTGACGCTCAAAGACGTCACCCAGGACAAGGAGTTGCAGAAGGCCCAGGTTTCGGCCCGCCTGGCCGCCGAACAAGCCCTGGCCACCGAACGGCGCGCGGTCGAGGAACAGCGCCATTTCCTGGCCATGGTGGCGCACGAGTTCAGAACCCCCTTGTCGATCATCTCGACGACCATGGATGTCCTGGACATGACGTCGATAAACGCGCGCCCCGAAGTGACCCAGGCCTACGAGCGCATCCGCCGCGCCACCGAACGTCTGGTCCGCCTGATCGAGACCTGCCTGAACGAGGATCGGCTGGTCGATATCGGCACGCTCTCGCGCGAGCCCTTGGATTTGACGCAAATCATGAGAACCATTATTCGCGACAGCCGGGGCGGCACCAACGCCGCCCGCATCGAGGCGGCCATACCCGAGCAGCCGATCACCATCGTCGGCGACAAGGCGCTGATCAAGATCGCTCTCGCCAATCTCATCGACAACGCCGAGAAATACACCAAGGCCGACGGAAAAATCACGGCGCGCCTGACCCCCTACGGCGATCTGGCGGTGATCCAGGTATCCGACACCGGCATCGGCATTCCCGATTCCGAACTGCCGCGCATCTTCGACAAATATTACCGCGCTCCCGGCGCCAAGGGCATCGCCGGCGCCGGCCTGGGCCTCAATCTGGTCAAGCGCATCATCGAACTGCATGGCGGCGGCATCGAAGCCGCCAGCATGCACGGCCAGGGATCGACCTTTACCGTCCGCCTGCCCCTGGCAACGCCGGCGCCCGAGCCGTCTTAATCTTTCTGCGGAAATACAAGATCGCCAACAGGGCGGTGACGTTCATGGCCAAGGCATAGACGATGCTGGGCACCATCATGGCCTCGTTGCCCAGCAGCGTCACCGCCACGAAAATACCCAGCGCGCTGTTCTGCAGGCCGTTTTCCATGATGACGGCGATGCGTTCGGAAACCGAAAGCCCCATGCCGGCGCCAAGCAGACCGGCCGCCGCCATCGCCGCCAGATTGAGCAGCAGGGCGGGCGGCAGGACATCGCCGCCGTGCCGCCACATGGTCTCGGATTGGTTCAAAAAAGCGCCCATCACGATCAGGGCGAACAGAAAGGTGGCGAGCGGCCGGGCGAACCGTCCCAGCCTTGCCGCCAGCATGGGCTTCCATTTCTGCAAGCCAAGCCCCAGGGCCAGAGGCAGCGTATCGACCAGGAAGATGCCCAGCACCATCTTGCCCACCGGCAGATCGATGGCATGATCGTAGCCGGCGAAATGGCGCAGCCCCAGATTGGCGATCAAGGGCAGCGTCGCCACGGCGGCCAGACTGGAGACCGCCGTCACCATGGCGGCCAAGGCGATCCGGCCCCTGGCGTGATGGGTCAGCAGGCTTGACGTCACTCCGGCCGGACAGGCGGCCAGGATCAGCATGCCGACGGCGAAATCGGTCTCGAGCCTGAAGATCGACACCGCCAGCAGGCCCAGAACCGGCACCAGCAGAATCTTGGCCGCCAGGCCGGTCAACAAGGCCTTGGGGCGCGTGAAGACCCGTTTGAAATCGTCCAGCGTCATGGTCAGCCCCATGGCGAACATGATGAAGGACAGGGCGGCGGGCAGCAGAATCTGCGAAATCACAGCATTACCCCCAGCGTCAGCAGCAAGGCGAAAAACAGTTCGAAACGCGCCGTCGCCGCCAGGATGACGTTGAAGTCGGGTCCGCGCGGCAGGATCGAGAAACGGCGCACCAGACCGAAAGCCAGGGGCAGCAAAAGCAGCGTCATCCAGCCCCCCGCCGGACCCAGAGGCGGAAAGACCAGCGCGAAGGGCAAGACCAGGAACAGCGCATACAGGATCTTCGCAATTTCGGGTCCGCTGAGGATGGCCAAAGTGCGCCGCCCGGCCAAACGGTCGGCTTCCATGTCGCGGTAATTGTTGGCCATCAGCACGGCGGACGCGATCAGCCCCAGCGCCAAGCCAGCCGCCAAAACCGGTTGGGTGATCCGATGGGCCTGCAGGAAATAGCAGCCGCCCACCGCCCCCAGGCCGAAGAAGGCGGTGACGAAAGCCTCGCCGAAAGGCGTGTAGGCGATGGGTTTGGGCCCCAGCGAATAGGCATATCCGGCCAACAGCGACGCCAGGCCCAGCAGCAGGATCGGCCAGCCGCCGGACAGGGCCAGATAGGATCCGCAACCGGCGGCGACGGCAAAGGCGATGAAGGCGGCCCGCTTGACCTGACCCGGCGTCGCCCAACCCATGGCGGTAACGCGAGGCGGCCCCTGGCGCAACGGCTGGTCGCCTCCCTTCAGATAATCGGCGACGTCGTTATAGAGATTGGTGCCGGCCTGGATGGCCAAGGCCCCCAGCAGCGCCGCCGCCACGATGGCAAGGCTTAATGTGCCCAGTTCGGCATAGGCCAGAACGCTGCCGGCCAGAACGGGAGCGACGGCAATGGTCAGGGTGCGTGGACGAATCGCCAGCCACCAAAGTCTCGCGCCTTTGGGCGGCTGGGCGGCGGGACTGGCAGGCAACCTCTCGGCCAGGGGCGGAGCCGCAGCATGAAGGCCCGTCTCGGTTTTCACGTCTTAGAAAGGGATCTCGTCGTCGAGATCGCCGCCGGCTGGCGGCCGGTCCCAACTGGCGGCGCCGCCCTTGGAAGCGCCCGAGGAAGAGGGCTGCGAGGGCTGGCCATACGAACCTTCGTCGAAATCGTCGCCGCCGCCGCCGCCCGAAGATCCGCCGCCGCCGCCTCGGCTGTCCAACAGGCCCAACTCGCCCTTGAAGCGGCCGATCACGACTTCGGTCGTGTATTTCTCATGGCCGTCCTTGTCGGTCCATTTGCGGGTTTGAAGCGCGCCCTCGACGAAGACCTTCGAGCCCTTCTTGCAATAACGCTCGGCGATGTCAGCCAGGTTGGGATTGAAGATGACCACGCGGTGCCATTCGGTCTTTTCCTTGCGCTCGCCCGACTGGCGATCCTTCCAGGATTCCGAGGTGGCGATGTTCAGGGTGACGATCTTGTCGCCGCTCTGGGCGTTGCGCACCTCGGGGTCGCGCCCCAGATTGCCGATCAAAATCACCTTGTTCACGCTGCCGGCCATGTGCTTCTCCCCCGATGCGATGCCAAAATCGCGGTTGCTGACTTGAATGGCGGGCAGACTACACCATCGCCCCCGCCGGCAAAAGACGAACCGCAATAAGAACATAGAGCGAACAATTGCCGCTGGCAAGCGAGAAAGCGAGTTCGCGCCGGACAGGCATCGCAATGGTTGCTACCTATGCGCTTGTATAATTTCTTTGCTCTTTTTTTACGAGATATTAAGCTAGGCCCTCAAGGAGCATTTCTTTGGGGGGAAAAGATGCCGGAGCCTGCAGCGACGCCGCTCAATAAAGAGCGGCCCCTATGGCCGCTTGCCCTTCTGCTGGCCGCATTCCTGATCGGATGGCTGGCTTCGGTCTTTCTCGCCGACGAATATCTGGGCAATTTTTCTTGGGCCATCTTGGCGACGCTGGGCGTTATGGGTGCTTACTGGGTGATCGGCATCTGGACGTTCGTTGTTCCGATACGCAAAGCGGAAAAGCAGGGAACTGCCGTCAAGGCCGACAAGGAAGCCTATCGCTTCGCCGACAGCCTGTATCTGCTGGGCTTCCTATTTACCCTGTCCTCTTTCGCTACGGCATCTCATTTCATCGTGGCCGACAAGCGCATGTGCGATCCCTTCGCGAAAATGTCCGCGGAAGAAAAGGCAGAAATATACAAACTCCCCGAAGCGGAACAAAAAAAGTTTGTGGACGATTTCATTGCGAATCTTGCGCCGGAACAAAGAGTAAAGTGCGTCGATAAGAATTTGACGACCGACAAGCTGGTTCAGAACTCCGTCGCCCTGGTCACCACCATTCTCGGCCTGATCCTGCGCATCTTGATGCTGCGCCTACTGCCGGGAAAACAGGAAGACATGGCGCAAGGCCTGTCCAATCCCGCCGCCGCCGTCACTGAATTTACAAACACCGTCGATAAGCTGCGGGAGGCCGCCACCAAGATGGCGCAAAACGGCGATGACATGTCGGCGACACTCCAGCGCGTGTCGCAGGCGTCCGAGGAATTCAAAGACAAACTTCTTAGCCTTCAAGGCCAGGTCGCCTACGACTTCACCAACGGCGCCGACGCCATCCATCGGCGACTGGCCGCCTTGGTGCAACAAATCGAAAGGCTCAGCGGCGAGGCCCAAGACCGCATCCGCCAGGCCTCGATGGATCAGCGCCAGATTCATATGGAGACCATGGAGCAACGCCGCCAGCAAGAATTCGAATTGCACAAGATGACCAAGGACTGGCTGGATTCCTGCCTGAAGGTGCTGAATGACTCGTTCACCACTTTGACCGAGGAAGTGAAAAAGGCCGGCGCGCCCTTCAACGCCCAAATAAGCGTCATGCTGGGGAAAATCCACGAGGAATTGAGAGATTATGCCAAAAGGCTGAATGAGGGCCAGATCGCGGTTGACCAGGACCGCCAGCAGCGCATGGACGCCTTCGCCAAGGCCATCGAGAAGCGCCTGTGCGATCTGGTCAAGAATCTGGATGCCGAGGGCACGAAGAGCGTCGATGGCATCACCAGACTGGTCGATAATCTGATCGTTCAGATCGCCGTGCGTATCGGCAACGCGCTTCAGGAACTCGAGGAAGCGCGGCAAAAACTGCATGAACAGCAGATGAAACAGGCCGCCCTGGCGCAGGACGGCAATCGGCCATGAGCCAGGAAAAGGACGACGAGGTCATCAACACCACCTTCATGGAATTGATGGTCTTCCTGCTTTTCATCTCGCTGATGACCGTTTCCGAGGCCTATACGCTGGCGCAGACGGGCGAGAAGCCGCCGCCGCCACCGCCACCGCAAACACAGACACAAGTGCAGACTCAAACACAAACGCCGACGTCACCGCCTCAACCACCGACTCCGGTAACGAAAAATGGCGTTACCGTTACGCCAAGCCCCGGCATCGCATCCTGCTTCATCGAAACGAGCAATGAAAAAGATCCGAGAAATATCGTCAAATTCACGTTCAACGATGACGATACGTTGAGAATCAGCAGCAATCTGGCGGGCAACCAATGGAAATGGAGCCCATACTTCAACGCGTCATACCAGCCCAAACAACAATTCGGCATCCGTTTGCAGTCGGTTGAAGAATTGCTCTCCCTCCCCAACCTGGCAAAAATGAGCCAAGACGAATTTAAAAATCGCCTGCGGAAAATCCACCAGGAAACGGCAACCGTCAGCAATAACAACAATATTAAGGAACATTGCGTTGTCTATGTCTGGGCGAACGATAACGTCGAACGCTATGCAAAACATCAGGACTATCTCAAAGATATTGAGAAGTACGTGCTTTTTTACACGCCGCGCGGAAGAAAGGGCCTAACCGAGGAAATTGCCACATACTTGCAAAAATCCTCCCCCGCCAGGCAAAAATCCGCCGAAGAGAGCCCACCGCCCTCCCAAGACCAGGGTGACGCAGCGTCATCCGGCTGATTGGCAGCAGGTTGGCAGAAGCCTGCATGTTCCCTCTTTATTCTCGTCGCGATTCCGGCTATCCCTAGCCCCATGACCGATATGATCAAAGTGCGCGGCGCCCGCGAGCATAATCTCAAGAACATCGACCTCGACATACCAAGGGACAGGCTGGTGGTGATGACCGGGCTTTCGGGCTCGGGCAAATCGTCGCTGGCCTTCGACACCATCTATGCCGAGGGGCAGCGCCGCTATGTCGAATCGCTGTCGGCCTATGCCCGCCAGTTCCTGGAACTGATGCAAAAGCCCGATGTCGAAAGCATCGAAGGCCTGTCGCCGGCCATTTCCATCGAACAGAAAACCACCAGCCGCAATCCGCGTTCGACCGTCGGCACCGTCACCGAAATCCACGATTACATGCGCCTGCTGTTCGCCCGCATCGGCGTGCCGCATTCGCCCGCCACGGGGCTTCCCATCGAAAGCCAGACCGTCAGCCAGATGGTCGACCGCCTGCTGGCCATGCCCCTGGGCGCCAAGCTGCTGCTGCTTGCCCCGGTCGTGCGCGGGCGCAAGGGAGAATACAAAAAGGAAATCGACGATCTGCGCAAGAAGGGCTTCCAGCGCCTGAAGGTCGATGGCCAGATCTACGAGATCGACAAGGTTCCCACCCTCAACAAGAAGCTCAAGCACGAGATCGAGGTCGTGGTCGATCGCGTCGTCATCAAGGAAGGCATCGGCCAGCGCCTGGCCGATTCCCTGGAAACCGCGCTGGAACTGGCCGAAGGACTGGTCTTCGCCGAAAACGCCGATACGAAAGAGCGCACCACTTTCTCGGCCAAATTCGCCTGCCCGGTGTCCGGCTTCACCATCGACGAGATCGAGCCGCGCCTGTTCTCGTTCAACAATCCCTACGGCGCCTGCCCGTCTTGCGACGGGCTGGGCGTGAAACTGTATTTCGACCCTGAACTGATCGTGCCCGATGATCGGCTGTCCTTGGCCGAGGGGGCGTTGGCGCCCTGGGCCAATTCCAGTTCCGGCTATGTCGAACAAACGCTGGAAGGCATCGCCGCCCTGTTCAAGTTGCGGCTGTCCACGCCCTGGCGCGAGATTCCCAAAAAAGCGCAGAACGTGCTGCTGATGGGTTCCGGCGACGAGCCGATGCGCATCCGCTATTCTGATGGCAAAAGCTCGTGGTGGGTCAACAAGCCTTTCGAAGGCATCATCCCCAATATGGACCGGCGCTGGAAGGAAACCGAAAGCAGTTGGGTGCGAGAAGACCTCGAGCGCTTCCAAAGCAGCGCCCCTTGCGAAACCTGCACCGGCTTTCGCCTGAAGCCCGAGGCCCTGGCCGTGAAGATCCGGGGCCTGCATATCGGCGAAATCAACGATTTCTCGATTGCCGAGCTGGTGCCCTGGTTCAAGGGTCTGGAAACGCATCTGAAGCCCAAGGACGTCGAGATAGCAAGGCGGATTTTGCGTGAAATCAACGAGCGCCTGGGTTTCCTGGACAGCGTGGGGCTGGAATATCTGACCTTGTCTCGCACCTCGGGCACCTTGTCGGGCGGCGAAAGCCAGCGCATCCGCCTGGCCTCGCAGATCGGCTCCGGCCTGACCGGCGTTTTATATGTGCTGGACGAGCCTTCCATCGGCCTGCATCAGCGCGACAACGACCGCCTGCTGGCGACGCTGCGCCGCCTGCGCGACATCGGCAACACCGTCATCGTCGTCGAGCATGACGAAGACGCCATCCGGGCCGCCGATTATCTGGTCGATATGGGACCGGGGGCCGGGGCGCATGGCGGGCAGATCATCGCCCAGGGCACGCCCGATCAGGTGATGGCGAATCCGGCCAGCGTCACCGGCCAGTATCTGGCAGGCAAGCGCTTCATCGCCGTGCCCAGGAAGCGCCGTCCGGGCAGCGGCAAAAAGCTGTCGGTGGTCAAGGCGTCGGCCAACAATCTGAAGAACATCACGGCCAAGATTCCGCTCGGCACCTTTACTTGCGTCACCGGCGTTTCGGGCGGCGGCAAATCGACCCTGATCGTGGAGACGCTGTACAAGGCCCTGGCCCGCAGGCTGCACGGCGCCCGCGAACATGCCGGCGCCCACGAGCGCATCGACGGCGTCGAGCATATCGACAAGATCGTCGATATCGACCAGTCGCCGATTGGCCGCACGCCCAGATCGAACCCCGCCACCTATACCGGCGCCTTCACCCCCATCCGCGACTGGTTCACCGAACTGCCGGAAGCGAAAACCCGGGGCTACAAGGCCGGGCGCTTCAGCTTCAACGTCAAGGGCGGGCGCTGCGAGGCCTGCCAGGGCGACGGCCTCATCAAGATCGAGATGCATTTCCTGCCCGACGTCTATGTCACCTGCGACGAATGCAAGGGCAAGCGCTACAACCGCGAAACCCTCGACATCAAATTCAAGGGCAAGTCGATTGCCGACGTGTTGGACATGACGGTCGAGGAAGGGGCCGATTTCTTCCAGGCCGTGCCGGTCATCCGCGACAAGCTGGAAACCCTAAAGCGCGTGGGGCTCGGCTATATCCATCTCGGCCAGCAGGCGACGACGCTGTCTGGCGGCGAGGCCCAGCGCGTGAAACTGGCCAAGGAATTGTCGCGCCGAGCCACCGGGCGCACGCTCTACATCCTCGACGAACCGACCACGGGGCTGCATTTCGAGGATGTGAAAAAGCTGCTGGAAGTGCTGCATGCCCTGGTCGATCAGGGCAATACGGTGCTGGTGATCGAGCATAACCTTGAGGTCATCAAGACCGCCGACTGGATCATCGATCTGGGGCCCGAGGGCGGCAACAAGGGCGGCAATATCGTGGTCGCCGGAACGCCCGAGGACGTGGCGGCAACACAAGCCAGCTACACCGGCCAATATCTGAAGCCGTGCATGAGGAAAAGGTAGGGCCGCCAGAACCGGCATCTATTCTTTTTCACCGAAATGGATGTGCAAGACACCCTCCTGCTTCTTCAGGCCCAAAAACGCCTTGTCGCCATGGGCACAGAGTTTCCTGACCAAATTTCCTTTTTCCGCTTCCGCAGATGCAAATGCCTTCCAGTCGCTGAATTCAGCCTGCCCCATCCTCTTGAAAATGTTGGCCCGCATCCTGCCTGCCATATCTTTGACGACTACGATTCCATAAGAATCGTCCTCAAGATGTGAAATCTCCCTCAGATACCGTTCCACTTCAGCTTTGATATTTTTATCTTCTATCCCAAACGATGCATAAGGAGTCAACGCGCAGGCATATTCGAATTCGCCACCCATGATTTCCTGCGGATTGAGATAGCGTAATTCGCTTCCTGGATCAGTCGCAATGATGCGGTCGATGATATCCCTATCCTTCAGGCGATAATCTGCCCGGTCAAAAAGCGCGCCATAGACGAACCAGGCAACAAAGGACACGCCAAGAATCAAGACGAGAAGAACGGAAAGCAGGAGTCCCCATAATAGAATTGACCGCATTCGGAATTCAGGCCTTATCCTCTCCGTCAGGAAACGCCTTCTCCATCATCCGTTTCAATTCCGGCAGGCGTTTTTCGATCAGCCGCCAGACGACCTCGTGATCGACACCGTGATATTCATGGGCCAGCACATTGCGAAGCCCGCGCATCTGCTGCCAGGGAATTTCCGGATATTTGGCAGTGACCTCATCCGGGACGTGCCGGGCCGCTTCGCCCATGATTTCAAGATTGCGCAGAATGGCGTCATAGCGCATGCGGTCGGTCTGAAGACAGTCCAGGCTTTGCCCTTCGGCAAAACTCAGAATCAAGTCCAGGGATTCACAGATATCATCGACGCGAAGCTGCCAGTCACGCGGCGGCATGGAAGGAAGAACCGTAAACCGCCACGGCCTCGGAAAGAATTCCGTCCTTCAAACGGGGATGCAGCGCGGGCCGGGTGACCAGATCGACCTTGCTGCCCAACAGCTCGCTCAACCGGTCTTGAACGGCGACGAAATCAAACAGATCGACAGCCTCGTCAAACTCGACCAGCAGGTCGATATCGCTGCCTGGCCCAGCCTCTCCGCGTGCGACCGAGCCGAACGCATCCAGCCTGGCCACATGCAGGCGGCGCAGTTCAGCGGTATGGCTTGCCAGGATATGTTCCAATTCGGTGCATAGCATGGCGCCATGATACGCCAAACGCGGGAAAAGGAAAAGCCTCAGCCCACGGTCGACTTCCGCAAATCCATCTCGCCCGCCCGCTTCTTGGCCGTATGGCCGAAGTGCGCTCTCGTCACCATGCGTCCGATGATCGACCGCCAGCCATGGGGAAATATCTGAAACCCGGCCAAAAGAGATAGGCCGTATGGGTAGGCAGATTTCGTTTCTCCGGCCCCTGGTTCTGAACTAGTATTTCGTCCGCCTTATTGTACAGGGGCGGCAATGCAGGGTGAGAATCTGATACTGCCTGACCACACCGATCCCGATCTTCTGCCCAAGTCGGCTGAGGAGTTGCGCGACGTTTTGGACAGCATGCCCGACGTCTATTACCGAGCCGATCTAAAGGGCAACGTCGTTCTGGTTTCAAGGTCGGTCGAAAGCGTCTTCGGCTACAGCGTCGAGGAAATGCTGAAGTTGCGGACCGGCGCCTTCTATGCCGATCCCGAAGACGGAAAACGCTTCCAGGCGGCCATGGCCGCCAACAACGGCGTGGTGCGCGACTTCGAAACCAAACTTCGGCACAAGGACGGGCGCGCCATATGGGTTTCCGGCAGCGTCCGCTTGATTTTGAACGCGCACGGCCAGCCGGTGGGCATGGAGGGAATCCTGCGCGACATCACCTCCCGCAAGGAGGATGAAAAGCGCATCCGGCACTATATCGAGCAGATCGAAGCCTCGAACGAGGAGCTTGAGCAATTCGCCTATGTGGCCAGCCACGACCTTAGGGAACCTTTGCGCACGATTTCGACCTATGTAACCCTTCTCGAACGGCGCTATACGAATGCGCTCGACCAGGAAGGCCGGGAATTCATCGCCCTGGTCCGCGACGGCGCCAAGCGCCTTGACCGGCTCATTCTCGACCTTCTCGATTACGCCAGCATCACCCACCGCGAGACGCCCTTGGCCGCGACCAGCAGCGCCAAGGCGGTCGATGCCGCAATCAGCGATCTGGAGATGCTGATCCGGGAAAGCGGGGCGACGATCGCGATTGCCGCGCCCCTGCCCATGGCGATGGCCGATCCCTTGCAGTTGGAGCGACTGTTCCGCAACTTGATTCACAACGCGATCAAATACCGTTCCCCGGACCGGCCTTGCCGGATCGAACTGCGCGCGACCGACGAGGGCAAGCACTGGCGCTTCGCGGTTCTCGACAACGGCATCGGCATCGAGAGCCAGTATTTCGAGCGCATCTTCGGCATTTTCAAGCGCCTGCACAAGACGGGCGCCTATGAGGGAACGGGGATCGGTCTCGCCGCCTGCAAGCGCATCGTCGAGCGCTCGCATGGCGACATATGGGTCGAATCCGTCCCCGGCCAGGGATCGACTTTTTTCTTTACCTTGGGAAAGGCCGAGACGGCTTAGAGCGGCTTGCGATAAATCTGACGCATTTCGCCGGAGCGATTTTTCGTCGCAGGCAGGAGAAGGGCGACAAGCGTAGCGGGGTCTACGGTTGAGCCCTTCGACGAAGCTGCGCCGAAAAAGCGCCCGGCCCATCCGGG
>JACRJC010000047.1 GCA_016215555.1 Rhodospirillales bacterium
CCACGGCTGTCCGGTTTAAAATTGGCGATGCTATCGAAAACCGCAGGTATTGCGCCCCACATAGAGGAAACGGGCCTTCAGGACTTGAATAAGCGCCTCACCCTGAGGAAGCCGCGGAGCGGCTGTCTCGAAGGGCGAGGCGCTGCATTTTCCTTGTTTTTCCTCATCCTTCGAGACGCTTCGCTCCTCAGGATGAGGAAAAAGGGAAAGGTCTGAATTTAAACCGGACAGCCGTGGCTCAAGGCCGGGCATGACGATGCTTTTACTGGCCTATGAAGGGTTGGCAAATCCACATGAAACGTCGAAGAGCCCGAAAAGCTGACTGCTGACTGCTGATCGCTAAGAAATAATACCAGATGGCCTGTAAGCCGGGTTCTGTCCACGCCCTTGCGGGCGCTGGATGACCATTCCTCTAGGATGCCGATTGCCCGGCACCTCAAGCAGCCGACCCGGGCGACGGTCGCGGAAACGCCGACTGCAGGAAAACCTGCGTGCCGCCCCTATTTGGCCTTGCTCCCGGTGGGGTTTGCCCTGCCGCTTCCGTTACCGGTCGCGCGGTGCGCTCTTACCGCACCTTTTCACCCTTGCCGGCCCTGGGGCCGGCGGTTCAGCTCTCTGTGGCACTTTCCCTGGGGTCGCCCCCGCCGGACGTTATCCGGCACCGTGTTTCCGTGGAGCCCGGACTTTCCTCTCCTTGCCGAAGCAAGCAGCGGTCATCTGGCCATCTGGCCCCCTATTCCTGAACCAGCTTCAAGAGCGCGTCAAGGATGCCGGCGCATTCGGCGTCGGCGATGCCGTCGGTCCGGGCCGGCCTGAAATGGCGCTGGAAGGCCAGAATTGCGGCGTCGGCGTCCGAAATGTCATAGCCGTAATGGGACAGGCGGGGGACCATATGTCCCGCCTGACCAAGAGAAATGGTTTTCGGCCACACCCCAATCCCCGCTTGCGCCAGGCGTTGCCAATCGAACAATTCGCCGGGATCCTGCTTGCGGCTGGGCGCCACATCGGCATGGGCCACCACATTACGGGGCGGAATGGCGAGGCGGGCCAGAATGCCTTGCGCCAACAGGATCAACGCCGCCATCTGGGCCTCGGGAAAGGGGCGATAGCCGAATTCATGGCCGGGATTGACCAGTTCGACGCCGATCGAACGGGCATTGATGTCGGCATGGCCGCGCCAGGATGAAACACCCGCATGCCAGGCCCGCTTGTCCTCGGCCACCAGACGATGGATGGCGCCGTCCTCGTCGATCAGGTAATGGGCGCTGACCTTGGCTTCGGCATCGCTCAGGCGGGCCAGCGCCTCGTCCATCGTCTTCATGCCGGTATAATGCAGCACCAGCATATCGACGGCCTGGCCCTGGGGCCTGGCGTCGAAATTGGGCGAGGGCGTGCCGATGATCTTCATGCCATTCTTCGCGTCGAAAGATATTGGATCAGGGCGACGCCCGACAGCGTGCAGACGGCCCCCAGCGCCTTATGCAGGCCGAAAGGTTCGCCCAGCAAAAGCACGCCCGACAGAATACCCAGCACCGGGGCCAGAAGCGAGAAGGGAACGACGACATTCATGGGATAGCGCTTCACCAGCCGGTACCACAGCGTATAGGCGACGATCGAGGCGAAGACGGCGGTATAGGCCACGGCGCCATAGCCCAGCCAACTGGCGTTTTCCAGCCGGGGGATGGGGTTGCCTTCGAAGATCAGCGACAGGACCAGGAGTTGCGGCGCCCCCAGCAGGCAGATGCCGCCGGTGATGACGAAGGGATGGATGTTGCCGGCCCGCTTCATGACCAGGGTGGTGAGGGCGAAACCCAGGGCCGAGATCACCACCAGGATCAGACTGAACAGATTGATGCGTTGCGGCTCGCCAGCCAGCAGGACGACGCCGGCAAAGGCCAGTCCCATGCCCAGGAAACGCCCCACGCCCAGCTTCTCCTTGAAGAAAAAGAAGGCCAGCAGGGCGCTGAAGGGGACCTGCAACTGGATGGCGATGGCGCTGGTGGTGGCGTCGATGCCTTCCAGCCCCACGAAGAACAGGCCGAAATGCATGACCCCCAGGGTAAAGGACAGAATGGCCAAGGGCCTCAATTCCCGCCATGTGGGGCGGAAAAAGGGCAGCAGCAGGCAGGCCACCAGGGTGAAGCGCAAGGCCGTCAGCAACAGGCCCGACAACTCGCCCACGCCCACCTTGGCGACGACGAAATTGAAGCCCCAGATGGCCATGACCAAGGTGGCGAGAAGGAGGTCGGGGAGAGACATGGATGATTAGTTTTCTTCACCCTGGCCAAACTTGGAATAGAAGGGATGCCCTTCCCCTGTTCGTTTCTTGTGTTCTGCCAAAACCCTCTTTCTTGCCGCAATTTTTGTTGTTGCAGCAATTCTGTTATTGTATTCAGCCAGTTTTCCAAGAGCGCCAAGTTTCTGCTTATTGGACGCTTGAGTATCTAATAGCGCCTCGGCCAAAAGGCCACCAACGTTTTGGTTGTTGTCGGGTGACCCAAAAAGCCCTCCTGAAAAAGGTACTGGTGAGGGGACAGAAAATTCGTCCCTGGCAATAAGGTCTGCAATACTATTCCTGCTAACCTTTTCTTCCAAATAGCTCAGGCGTTCGCTCATACCCGCAATGATTCTTGTTTGTTCATCTGGCGAGGCCTCCATTTTCTTAATTGCCAGGGCTTGGGAAATCGGATTGGAAACCTTGAAATCCGCCTTTTCGGTTTCCTTGATCTGCGCCACCAGTTCCGTCATTGCCAAGCCCACTTTCTCAGGATTCCTGAGGCTATAGAAAATCGCCCGATGATCTCTAACGTCGAAGGGGATGGTTTGCCCTTCTTCGATCATGTGCACGACCGGCTTGGGCGCAGAATGACAGATCGCCAATTCGTAAAAGGCATTTGCGTTGGGGCCAGTCAAATCGGCTATCACCAAGTCGGCTTCGTAGATAGTATTGATGATTTGATGGGTGATCGAACCCGGGTGGCTGATCTCGTCGGCGCGCTCGACCTTGAAATCCATAGGCTCAACAGTTGTCTTGATGAAATGCAACAGCCAATCAGCCTTGTCGCGGGTTTCAGTTCCTTCATGGCCGATGGGGCCGATGACGAAGCACAGCTTTTTCTTCTTAGCTTCGGCTTCGGGTTTCTTGGCCATCATGACACTCCCCTTGATGGATGACACCAACTTCTGGCTGAACAGATTATATCGGTTGCCTGTCATGGGGAAGCTGTTCCAAGCCCCCCTCACCCTGACCCTCTCCCCCCGCAAGCGGATGGAGAGGGAATAAAGTGGGGAATCTCATCCAAATCCCCTCTCCCCCAACCCTTGGGGGAGAGGGTTAGGGTGAGGGGGTGTTGATCCGGGCACATCCCTGCCGCTATAAGACCCCATGACCCAGCCGCACAGCAAAGACAGTCTTCAGGCCTATCTGCAAAGCCTTGGCATCGAGGCCCAGACCTTCGACCATCCGCCCATTTTCACGGTGGCCGACGGGGAAGAACACTGGAAAGGCATTCCGGGAACGCATTGCAAGAATCTGTTTTTGAAGGACGCCAAGGGCCAGATGTGGCTGGTGTCATGTCCCATCGCCCGCAAGGTGGATTTGAAGGCGCTGCCCGACCGCATCGGCTCGGCCCGCATCAGCTTCGGTTCCGCCGACCGGCTGCGCGCCACCTTGTTCATCGAACCGGGTTCGGTGACGCCCTTCGCGCTGGCCAACGACACGGACAAGAAAGTCATCTGCGTGTTGGATAAGGCGATGATGGGCGATCCCCTGCTGGCCTTTCACCCGCTGGTCAACACCGCCAGCACGCTGATCTCGCCCCAAGGCTTGACCGTCTTCCTGAAGGCCACCGGCCATGCGCCCAAGCTGGTGACGCTGTGAACTATCTTCTGCTGATCGTGCCGCCCTTGATGTGGGCCGGCAATGCGGTTATCAGCCGGTCCGTGCTGGCGGATGGATCGATGCCGCCGATGGCGCTGTCCTTCTGGCGCTGGGCGCTGGCGGCGGCGATTCTGGTCTTGATGACGCGCCGCTCGCTGATGGGCGAATGGCCCAAGGTAAAGCGCCATTTCCCCTTTCTGGTTTTCATGGCGCTGACCTCGGTGGCGGCCTACAACACGCTGCTTTATCAGGCCTTATCGACGACTCCGGCCATCAACGCCATGATCGTGGCTTCCAGCCTGCCGGCGGTGGCGATTCTGCTGTCCTGGCTTTGGCTGGGCGAGAAGCCGGGCGCTTTGGCCCTGGCCGGGTTGGGCGTCTCCTTCCTGGGGCTGCTGACGGTGATCGCCCGGGGCGACGCCGCCAGACTGCTGGCCTTCGCCTTCCAGCCGGGCGATCTGTGGGTGCTGGCGGCGACCCTGTCCTGGGGCGTCTATTCGGTGGCTCTGCGCCGGCATCCCACCGGCATCAAACCCTTGGTGCTGCTGACCTGGCTGGTGCTGATCGGCACGCCCTGCCTTTTGCCCCTGCATCTGATCGAATTGGCGCAAGGTCAGGCGCCGGCGCTGAATTGGGCCAATCTGGGCGTCGTCGTCTATGTTGCCGTTTTCGCCTCCGTGCTGGCCTATATCTGCTGGAACGAGGGCGTTACCCGCCTGGGGGCCGGGCTGGCCGGGCAGTTCACCTATCTGACGCCGCTGTTCGCCTCGCTGCTGGCCGTGGTTTTCCTGGGCGAGGAATTCCGTCTTTACCATGGGCTGGGATTGTCGCTGATTTTCGCGGGGATCACACTGGCTAGTTTGAAAAGGCCTAGGTAGACTGCCCAAGATGTTGGACCGTATGCGTTGGCAAATCTGGAAAATCATTGAACCGGGGACGGGGCCTTTGGGCCGTTTCGCGTCGGCCTTCCTGATCGTCCTGATCCTGGCCAATGTCGGCGTCGAGATCGCCACCACGCTGCCCGACCTGACCGAGGATTGGCAGCGCGAGCTGCATCTCTTCGACAGCGTGGCGGTCGCGGTTTTCGCGCTAGAATATCTGCTCCGGCTGTGGGTCTGCGTCGAAGACCCGCGCGAGCGCTTCCACCATCATCCGGTGGCGGGAAGGTTGCGCTATATGGCGACGCCCAAGGCGCTGATCGATCTGGCGGCGATCCTGCCCTTGTTCCTGGGCGTCTTCTTAAGCCCCGACATGCTGCGATTCCTGCGTCTGGCCCGTCTGTTGAAGCTGCTGCGCTATTCGGCGGCTCTGGACACGCTGGGCGATGTGGTGAAGGCCGAGCGGCGGGTGCTGATTTCGGCGGGCATCGTCATGCTGGTGCTGCTGGTGACCATGTCGTCCTTCATGTATTACCTCGAGCGCGAGGTGCAGCCGCAGGTCTTCGGCAGCATTCCGGCGGCCATGTGGTGGGGCGTGGTCACGCTGGCGACGGTGGGTTACGGCGACGTGGTGCCGCATACGCCGCTGGGCAAGCTGATGGGCGGCGTTTCCGCCGTCATGGGCCTGTGCATGTTCGCCCTGCCGGCCGGCATCCTGGCTTCGGCCTTTTCGCAGGAAATGAAGAAGCGCGATTTCGTCATCACTTGGACGATGGTCTCCAAAGTGCCGCTGTTCAGCGGCTTGAACGCCTCGATCATCGCCGACATCGCCGGCCTGTTCGCGCCCAAGGTGGCGGTGCCGGGCGAGCGGCTGGTGCGCAAGGGCGATCCGGCCGACGCCATGTTCCTGATCGTTTCCGGCGAGGTCGAGGTCGATGTCGGCGACACGCCCAAACGCCTGAAGACCGGCGACTTCTTCGGCGAGATCGCGTTGCTGGAAAAGACCACCCGCACGGCCACCGTGCGCGCCGTTTCGACCTGCCAGTTGCTGGCTCTGGAAGTCGATGATTTCGAGCGCCTGCTGGACAGCCATCCCGAATTGAAGGACACCATCCACAAGGTGGCCGCCCAGCGCCTGTCGGAAATCGAGAGAATCGAGGGTTAGTTGGCTCGGGACGCCTTTGATGACGTTCGCAACCTGGCAAGCCTGATCGGAATTCGCTGGTTTTTTTCACCACCAAGGCACCAAGTCACCAAGGCGAGGAAATGAACTTGGCGCATTCTTGGTGTCTTCGTGTCTTGGTGGTGAAATCAGTCGTGAAAACTCCGCAGGCATTTCCAGTGAATTATGGAGGCTCCTCGACGCTGCAACTGGAAATGGGTAAACAAGATTCCTCACCCTGAGGAGCCTGCGGCACGCAGGCGTCTCGAAGGGTGGGGCATTTTGTCGATGCCCATCCTTCGAGACGGGCCTTCGGCCCTCCGGAAGGCATGAGGTAAGAACTATGTCGG
>JACRJC010000048.1 GCA_016215555.1 Rhodospirillales bacterium
AAACCGCAGGTATTGCGCCTCACATAGAAGAAACGGGCCTTCAGGACTTGAATAAGCGCCTCACCCTGAGGAAGCCGCGAAGCGGCTGTCTCGAAGGGCGAGGCGCTGCATTTTCCTTGCTTTTCCTCATCCTTCGAGACGCTTCGCTCCTCAGGATGAGGAAAAAGGGAAGGGTCTGAATTTAAACCGGACAGCCGTGGGTCAAGCCCGGCCATGACGTTTTTCAGGCTAAAGAAACCGCAGCGCCCCAGGCAGGGTGAACAGAACCGCCGTTCCCAGCCAGATGTAAAGCGACGTCGAATCGCTGTCCTGACGGCCAGTGACGCGTTCGAACAATGCCGCCGGAACGCCCGAGAGCAGAATCGACAGCACGCTCACCACCATGGTCGAGCCGATCAGATGGTATTCCTGCTTCATCTGAAGAATGTCTGGAAACCAGAAGGGCGCCCACATATAGGCGACGATGACGAAGGGCGAAATGAATCCATTGCCCAGGCAAACCAGCAGAATGCCCATCATCGTATGTTGGCGGCTCATGGCGACACCATGCGGGGAATCATCTCCAGATTGGCAAAGACCAGATAGGCGACGAAGCGGAAGAGAAAGAACCATACCGCCGTCACCAGAGGCAGCAAGCCGGGGGCGACCGCGCGCGGCGTGATCAGGGCGATGAAGCGGATCGGCCAATCGGTCAGGCGCTCGAACCAGCGCAGAATATAATTTTTCGACGAATCCTTGACGAAGATGGCCAGGATAAATCGGCCCAGACAGGTCCAGGCCACCACGGCCAAGCCGTACATGACGACCCAGAAGGGCAGGAAATTCAAAAAATAATCGTTGCCTTGCATTCAAAACCCACTCGAAAAAAACGGGGCCCCCGAAGGGGCCCCGCCAGATTAGCACTTTTTAGGCTTAGTGGTCGATATCCGCGCTGGCATCGGCCAGACGGACATCGCCCTTGGGAACGCGGATACTGTCGATGAAATCCTGCATTTCCTTGGACGGCGCCGGCGTGACCAGGCTGACCACGTACGTCACGAGGAACGCCGCGGGGATGCCGAACATGCCGCAAGAGATGTTCTTGATGCCGAACCACAAAGGCATGCCATAGAACTGGGTCATGATGAGGTAGTAGAGGCAGATGCCGAAGCCGGCGATCATGCCCGTGACCGCACCGATATTGCTGGTGCGCTTCCACCAAATGCCCATGACCAGCGCCGGGAACAGGCCCGAAGCGGCGATCGAGAAGGCCCAGGCAACCATCGCCAGGATGGTCGAGGGCTTCGTGCTCGCCACATAGGCCGCCACGAGAGCCACGAAGATCAGCAGCACGCGGCTGATGACCAAACGCTTCTTCGTATCGGCCTTGGGGTCGATCATGCGGTAATAGACGTCGTGGCTGAGCGCATTGGCAATGGCCAGCAACAGTCCATCGGCGGTGGAGAGCGCGGCGGCGAGACCGCCGGCGGCCACCAGGCCCGAAACCACATAAGGCAGACCGGCGATTTCCGGGGTCGCCAAGACGATGGCGTCCGGCATGATCCTGAATTCCGCCAGTTGCAAGATGCCGTCGGCATTGCCGGCCACACCCTTACAAATGGCGTAGATCTCGGAGGCATTGGCGGCATCACAGGCGCCGACAAGACCAACCTTGCCCCAGTTCGCAATCCAGGCCGGCAGCGATTCCATGCTGAGGCCAACGACGTTCTGGTAGACTTCCAGCTTGGCGAACGCGGCATAGGAAGGCGCCGTGAAGTAAAGCAGGAAGATGAAGAACAAGCTCCAACCCACCGACTGACGGGCGGCCTTCACCGAAGGGGTGGTGAAGTAGCGCATCAGAATGTGAGGCAGAGAAGCGGTGCCGATCATCAGACACAGGATCAGGGTGAAGAAGTTCATGGCGTCGGTGAAGTTGGCCTCACCCTTGGCGTTCACAAACGCCATGGCGTGCCCCTTCAGGATGCCCAGTTCCTGTTCCTTGGTGGCGATGATTTCCAACGCCTGACCATACATCAGCTCGGGGATGGGAACGCCCGTCACCTTTACCGACATCCAGATCACGGGGATCAGGTAGGCGGTGATGAGAATGATGTACTGCGCCACCTGGGTCCAGGTGACGGCGCGCATGCCGCCCAGCATCGAGCAGACCAGAATGCCGGCCAGACCGACGAACACCGCCATCTCGAACGAGATGCCCAGGAAGCGGGAAGCGATGATGCCGACGCCGAAGATCTGAGCCACCACGTAAGCGAAAGAGGCCGTGATCAGGACGATCACGCCGACCGTGCGGGCCAGGTTGCCGCCGAAGCGGGCGCCCAGGAAGTCGGGAACCGTGTACTGGCCGAACTTGCGCAGATACGGGGCCAGCAGGATCGCCACCAGCACGTAACCGCCGGTCCAACCCAGCACGAAGGCCAGGCCGTCATAGCCCATCACGTACAGCGTGCCGGCCATGCCGATGAACGAGGCGGCGCTCATCCAGTCGGCGCCCGTCGCCATGCCGTTGTAGAAGGCGGGAACGACTCGTCCAGCCACGTAATATTCAGACACTTCCGCCGTGCGCGACAGCACGCCGATCAGCGCGTAAACCGCCACCGTCAGGAAGACGAAGGCATAGCCGATGATGACGTTGGGAACGCCCAACTGTTCAAGAATGGCCAGGGTGATGGTGAAGGCAATGAATCCACCCGTGTAGTAGGTGTAGATCTTGCCCAGGTTGTCGATAAAGCTCGTGCTTTTGGCAGCCATGTGAGGTTGTCTCCTTTAAACGTATCAGTCTTCGGCGACGCCGAATTCCTCGTCGATGGCGTTCTGGCGCTTGGCGTACCAGAAAATGGCCACAACGAAGGCGATCAGCGAACCCTGGGCGGCCATGTAGAAGCCGAAGGGGAAACCGATGATCTTGATTGCGTTCAGGCTGGGGGCAAAAAAATGAACGACGAAGCTGAAGAAAAACCAAATAGCCAGCATCGTCCACATCAACCCCGACGTCTTGGCCCAGTAGGCCTTGGCTTTTTCGGGCGGTAAATCTGACATCTTGAGACGCTCCTTCTCCACTCAAGTTGATTCGATTCGTGATCCCGGACGGCTCTTGAGCGAAGCCCTGGATCGGTTAAAAGCAATTGTTCAAGTGATCGTTAGCCAGCCAATCGCGCATTTTTCGCGGGCAGACTGGTGGCGTTGATTAGTGTGTTTACCTCCTCAGTGCGACATTTGTTATCTTTGTTTGTGCCACGTTGATATCACGAGCCACCCCCGTTAACAAGCACTAGAAATCGCCCAACCTTTCGGACATTGTGGGAAATACCAAGTCCCGCCCGAACTTTAGAGAAACCTCATGTTGTCGCGCATTATGAATTGGCTGTTTCCTCCCCGGGTCGATCGGCCCGAGGCCCTGGAAATTTTACTCTCCGTAGAGACGTCGCGGCTGGCTCAGCGCGCCACGACCGGCTTTTGCCATGCCAAGGCCGGCAGCAATGCCGAACTCCTTTTCAAGGAGGCCGTCTTCCTGGAAGCCCTGGAAACAAGCCGTTGGAGCGCCTTCGCCATGCTGCTGGCCGACCTGACGATGATCGTCGAGGGCTATCTGCGCCCCGATAGCGACATCGACAAGGAACGGCTGTGGGCCTGGCTGCTGAAGACCCATCACAATATTCTTGCATCGCAGCAAACGATGTATGATTTTACAGAGGCCAAGCGTGTTTTTTCCGAGCGTTTGGGGCGTGCCAGGCTGGCTCCGCCCGGCCCGGCGGTCGATCAGGTCAGTCTGAGCTGCAAGCCCATTTACGATTCGCTGCCGATTCATGAAAGGCTGCGCGGCGACGATTTCGAGGTCATCAGCGGCCTGATCCATTTCGGCGCCGCCACTTTTCGCGAATTGCTTGAGCGGCGCTGCAATCCTTCGCTTATACTGCGGGGGCTTTAGAGGTAAGGGGAAAGACGCCACATGAAACTCGACACCTCGTCCTTGGAACGGATCGACAGCTTTCCCTACCGCCATAAGGTGGCCGAGGTGATGAGCGCGCCGGCCGTTACAATCCCTCCGCAGGCGACCCTGGTCGAGGCGGCCCGGGTGATGGCCGAGAAAGGCATCAGCTCGATCATGGTCACCGCCTCGGATGACCTGCCGCTGGGCATCGTCACCGAACGCGACGTTCTGCGCGCCGTCGCGCAAACCGGCAGCATCGGCATGCATCAGCCCCTAAGCGCCGTCATGAGTTCGCCGGTCGCCACGGTCAAGGAAGAAGCCCTGATCTTCGTGGCCCTGGGCCGCATGGACCGTTTGAAGATTCGCCATCTCGCCGTGGTCGATCGTCAGGGACGCGCCGTCGGCATGGTCTCGGCGCGCTCGCTCTTGAAGTTGCGCGCCGGCTCCGCCCTGGCCCTGGGCGACGAAATCGCCAGCGCCCCCGACGCTCAGGCCCTGGCCCTGGCCCATGCCAAGGTGCCCTCTCTGGCCAAGGCGCTGCTGGAAGAAGGGGTCGAACCCACCGGCATCGCCAATGTCGTCAGCACCGTGTTGCGCGACATCACGGCCCGGGCTGCCGAACTGGCCGAGCTGGCCATGGCCGACGACGGCTGGGGCGGCCCCCCCGCCCCCGGCTGCCTGCTGATTCTGGGCTCGGGCGGGCGCGGCGAATCGCTGTTCAAGGCCGATCAGGACAACGCCATCATCTATGACGGCGGTCCCGACGCCGATCCCTGGTATGCCGAAATCAGCAGGCGCATTTGCGAGACTTTGGACGAAGCCGGCGTCCCCAAATGCAAGGGCGGCGTCATGTGCGTGAACGCCCAGTGGCGGCGCAGCGCCGATGGATGGAAGGCCGAGATCGATCGCTGGATGCGCGAAGCCAAAGGCGAAGACGTTCTCAACATCGACATCTTCATCGATTTCAAGCCCGTCTACGGTACGCAAAGCCTGGCCGATCCCATCCGCAGCCATCTGCTGGAAAAGGCCGGAAAACCCGGCCCCTTCCTGCATCTGCTGGCTTCGTCGGCGGCCCAGATGCGCCCGCCGCTGGGCCTGTTCGGCCGCATCAAGACCCAGGAAGGCCGCTTCGACATCAAGCTGTCGGGATTGTTGCTGCTGGTGGGGGCCGTGCGGGTGCTGGCCCTCAAGCACCGTATCGACGCTCAATCGACCCGCGAGCGCCTGGCCCTGCTGGCCAAGGGCGGCCACATGTCCGACGAAGAGGCGAACGCCTTTTCGCGCCTGCACGACTTCATGATCGGCTTGCAGATCCGCCAGCAACTGGCGGACATCAAGAACGGGCTGGAACTGTCCAACCGCGTCGATCCCAAGATCATGAGCCGCGCCGAACGGTCCTATCTGAAAGACGGCTTCACGCGCCTGAACGCGCTGGCCTGGGTCATGCAGAACGCGCTGTCCACGGTTTGACGTGTCGATGCCGGCCAAGGCGCTGCTCGAGCAAGGACGACAGGCCTGTCTCGACGGCCGGTTCGAGGCGGCGGCCCAACTGTTTCTTGAGGCCTGCGAACGCGATCCCCTGCTGGACGAAGCGCAAGCCGGGCTGATCGGCGCCCTTGAAGCCCTGGGCGGCCACGATCTGTCGGTGGCCGCCTTGTTCGATATCTTCCCCGATCTGGCCCAGCCCTTGTTCCAGCTAGACGCGCTGTATCTGCCCGCATGACCTTGCACCGGATCTCCCTGCTTTTCTGCCTGGCCTCGCCCGTCTTCTACGGATTGGCGGCCATTTTGCTCTTCGGCCAGGACGCCAATTGGGACTTGCGCAACTACCATTACTACAACGCCTTCGCCTTTCTGGAGGGGGGGCGGCCCGGCGATCTGCTGGCCGCCAACAAGGCCAGCTTCTACAACCCGCTGGTCGATCTGCCCTTTTATCTGGCCGATCGAATTCTGCCCGCCCGCCTGACCGGATTCCTGCTGGGCCTGGTTCAAGGATTGAATCTGCCGCTTTTGTTCTTGCTGGCGCGGCGATTGCTGCCCGGTCTTGCGCCTTGGCCGCGAACGCTTTGGGC
This sequence comes from Rhodospirillales bacterium, assembly GCA_016215555.1. Classification (GTDB taxonomy): domain Bacteria; phylum Pseudomonadota; class Alphaproteobacteria; order Rhodospirillales; family WMHbin7; genus WMHbin7. The sequence goes on from JACRJC010000048.1 coordinate 6,001, forward strand.
CATGGGTCTGGCCCTGGCCGGCATGACCGGCGGCGGCGTGCTGGGCGAAATCGGCGCCGTCTTTTACGACAATATCGTCAGTCTGGGTTTCCTGGGCGCGCTGTTGCTGGTGGTCGCCCAGCGCCGGACGCTGACCGAGGGCCCCTGGCAATCCGCCCTGCCGCTGGCCGCCCTTTCCGGCCTGATGGTGGGCCTGGCCTTCGGATTGAAGCAGCCCTGGGTCGTCTATTGCGTCGGCATCTGTTTTGCCCTGCTGTTTCTGGGCGGCAGCCTGCAGCGCCGCTTCCTGCTGTCCTTCTGCTGCGGGCTGGGCGTGCTGGCAGGCTTCGCCCTGTTTGGCGGCGGCTGGGCCCTGCATCTGGCCGAACTGACCGGCAATCCGCTGTTTCCCTATTTCAACAATATTTTCCAGGCGGCCTGGGCTCCGGCCAACGAATTTCGCGACACCACCTTCCTGCCCAGGGACGCTCTCGATTATCTGTTGCGGCCCTTTCAAATTCTCCTCAATCCCCTGCTGGGCGGCGAGGCGGCGTTTCGCGCCCCCGCCCTGCCCATCGCCTATGCCCTGCTGCCGCTGGCCGGATTAAGCCTCCTATGGCGGCGCAAGGCTCGGACGATACCGGCGCCCCAGGCCCTGACGGACCGGGACGGCGGCCTTTACCTGATCCTGGTGGCGCTGTTGGCCTATGCGGCTTGGCTGAAACTGTTCGCCATCTACCGCTATGCCATCGGCATTGAAATGATTTCGCCGTTGCTGATCGTCTTGCTGCTCGACCGCTTAGGCGGCGGCCATGCCTGGAAGCTGATCGCCCTTGCCGGCGCCTTGGCGGTTTCCATCCTTTACGCCAAACCAGCCGACTGGGTGCGGACCCCATGGACGTCCCGCTATGTCGAGGTCGCTCCCCCCGCCTTGGAAGCGCCCGAGCGCACGGCCATTTTCTTCGCCTCCGGCGAGCCCACCTCCTATCTGATCCCCTTCTTCCCCAAGGAAGTGCGCTGGCTGCGCCTGGATAGCGGCTTTCCCGGCCCCCGACCGCCGTCCCAGCCCTTCAACGCCCACCGGCTGGATATTCTAAAGCATCTGGATCGCGATCTTCGGTTCGTGCTGATTTTGCCCAAGGATCGGGATTTTGCCCAAACCATCCTGGCCCTCTATGGGCTGGATTATGACCCAACGCCTTGTAAAACAGTCACGTCCAACCTGATGCCGAGCCCCTATGCCCTGTGCGCCGTCAGGCCCGCCAAGGGTCAAGAACATTGACGATTTGCCCTATGTCGGTTAGAAGCAGGCCCCACGGAGAGATGGCCGAGCGGCTGAAGGCGACGGTTTGCTAAACCGTTGTACGGGGTAAACCCGTACCGAGGGTTCGAATCCCTCTCTCTCCGCCATTTTCAGAATCCAGACATTCTCTAGCCTGCCCGAAGGGGCCTGAAAAGCCCAGCTTTGGCGCGGTTTTTGGGCCTTGGCCGTTGACCTTGGCGGTCCTGCTTGGCCCCGATTTCTCCCAAAACCCCTTCTCTCCAGCCCTTTTTCTCCAAAGGCTGTTGACTTCGCTTTGAAGGTACGGGTTTTCGATTTTGTGGAAATTCAGAAGGTTACGGGGCGCGAAGCTGTTGACCTTTTCGTGGCGTTAGGCGGGCGCGAAAAGAGTCTGGGGCATAAAATCGCAGTCCGGAGATTAGGCAGCACGGAGCCCCACATCGACATGGCCGTTGGCCTGACATACCATTGATCCCGGCCCCCCCGCCTGAATCGAGGTTTCATGCCCACTGCGCCCTTCGAATTCGATATCGACGAACTCGACGACTTTCTCATTTCGGACGAGGCTCCCGAAGAAAGTATGCTCATTTCGGACCTTGACGGCTTTCTGACCGGAATCGCGATCGGCCCGGAATTGATCATGCCCAGCGAATGGCTGCCGGTCGTCTGGGGCGGCGTATCGCCCGAATTTGAGAACGAGGAGGAGGCCGGGCGGATTCTGGGCCACATCATGGGCCGCTACAACGAGATCATCCATTGCTTGGCCGAAGCGCCCGAGGAACTGGCGCCGATCTTTTTGGAGACCGCTCAGGGAACGCTCATTGCCGCCGATTGGGCGGAAGGATTTATGCAGGCTGTGCAGATGCGCCCTCTTGCCTGGAAGGAACTCTACGAAGACGAGGACGCCTGCCTGATGATGGCGCCCATCCTGGCTTGGCTGGCTGTCGATGAAGACGACTCCGTTCTTGGAACTGGGGAGAAAGAAGGGCTTGCGCTTCTGCGCGGCGATCCCGACACCTTCATCACCGAAGCCGTGTCGGGGATTGACGCCTTCTGGAAGGCTCGGCGGGGAGGCGCCCAGCAATCTCAGGCCAAGGCAGGGCGCAACGATCCTTGCCCCTGCGGCAGCGGCAAGAAATTCAAGAAATGCTGCGGGGCGTAGCGGCGAAATTCCTCATATCAAAATTCAAGGTCTGACCCCGCATACACTGCCAACATGAACAGGCGTTTCCAGCAGAACCTCAGCGACCAGTGCGTGGCGAACAGGCGGTCTTCTGGATGCTTTTTTGCAGTTCAGATCGGATGCCGGAGCGGCTCATGTCAGCAACGGCACGAATAGACTGCCCACTGAGGCGACGGAATGTGATTTCCACCCACCAGAGTACCTTCTCCCACCATTCAGGCGAGCGAGGTTTGATACCGTGACTGTTAACTCCACAGCCATATATCCAGGACCACCGAGCCCCTTCGCGTTGCATGTACTCGGCGGCCTCGCGCTGCGTGAGAAAGTGAACACCTTGCTCGCGCAACCTCTTTACGACGGTCTTGTTCCAGGGCGTTTCGTGTTCCGGGTAGAGAGCAACGCCACGCACGTCGTTGTAGTTGGTGTTGGACCAGCCATCTTGGCAGCAATCATCATACCAGCCATAGAACGACCCATGATACCCCCTACCTTCCTCAGATGGAAGAAAACGTATGGCGGTGGCAACCATTTCTGAAGATGTTAGAATCCCAGACCTTCCTTCCGCGATATCGTTTGTAGCTCCACGCATATCGGCAATCATCGGCTCATCTTCGTAATCAACGATATCTCTCTGCACTCGTCCGAGAATAGTGATCTCTGGCTGAATGTCGGCGCGGAGCAGATCAATCATGTCGTAGAGGAATGCCCTCCGCCCAATCTCGGCTATGTCCGAACATGAAATCTCAAGGTTCACGCGAGTGAGAAGATGCGCCCCAAGGGATGCGTGCTCGGGTCGGAAAATGGGACGACCATGGTCCGGGTCCAAACCGAATGAGAGACAGACAGTACGATATTCAGGACTGTCCCAGTCTAAGTTGACCTTCAGGTCTAAGATGCGATCGATATGGGGATGCAGTCCTCGCGGGGCAGGGGCTGGTCTATGTTCGCTTCCGCTACAATCGATGACGACCAGAACCGGGCTGGCGCGGTACGGAATGATTCGTATGCCGCGCCTGCCATCCTTTGTCTCAAACTCCAAAATTGGGATGCTGACGCCTTCGATAGGCGCTGAGGGGTGTTCAGTATGTCCCAAGATACCACGTTCTAACTCTAGTTCCATCAGACTACGAACTGCTGACGAAACATCCATTCCGCGTCCGCTAACATGCGTCCGGAAAGCGGAATGCAGGCCGTCACTGATTCTCACGTTGAAACTGATATTCTTCTTGGCATCCGACGGCATGACACACCTCGTTGATATGACGAGGTCACCCTACGAACTGCGGCAGAATTTTCAAGCAAATCTGCGTATAGACGTAGGCTCACCCTCAATCATCCACGTATTGACACAATTGAAGAACCTGGTTCGCTCACATTGGTCCGGAGTGAAAGGAATTATTCGACGGGACAGGCGACCGGTTGGACGACAATATGTCCTGACGTCCTGTAGTCTTTTTGGAGATTAACCCCTCCCTCTGCCCCCCCCAATCCACCGGCACGTCGTCGAGCAGATCGGCCGGTTGCAGGTGCGGGGTTGGCGGTCATCGAGAGTGGTCTCGACGAGGTCAATCCGGAACGATTCGCCCACATATTCACAGCAGCAACATGTTATTTGTTCTGCGCCGTATCGGCGCCATTGACAGTCTCTGAGCATGCAACTATATAGAGCAAGCTCTTGGTAGGAGCATGGCACTCGCCGTTCCGAAGCTGCTGGCAGCGCTACCCTGGTTTTCCAAAACAAACCTTTCAACAGACATTCGGGTCTGGGAGGGCGGTTGGCGAGTGACGCTTGCTTATCCAGGCCAGGAGAATGGCTATGTTGATTGGTGACGTGCGCCCCACGACGCTTGGGGGTATCAAAAGTCTCGCAGCGCAGCTTCGCAAGGAGCAGGGCATTAAGTATTCCGATGCGCTCGATATCGCGGCCAAGGCCGCCAATTATACAAACTATCGTAATGCACAGCGTGTGCTTCCCCTGCGCGGCACTGGGGGTAGGCGGCCTTACGTGCTCCTGACCATCTATTGGCTCGATAAAGACCAGCGCCACAAGATTGGTCGAGAGACCCTTTGCATCGAATTGTCGCAGCCCATCTTCGACATATGCAGTAAGTCCATGCTCAAATCCGTCCGTGGCTTCGGCGATCTTCGGATGGTCGCCGCCGACCACTTCGTCTGCGATACACTCGCCCCTAGCCAGAGTTACGCGCGCGGTCGCCTTTCCACCGCCGAGCGCTCGCTGCGCTTTATGGAACGGACGGGCCTTCGCCCTTCGCGAGACTATCGCAAAGCGTATCCGAAGGAATCGATGGACAAACTACCCGGGATGGATCACTCGACCTATTGGGTTGACCCGGCAATGAACCAGTTCATCCTTGTCGACGAGCCCTATGGCCGCGCACCTGACGAGGAAAAGCGTGCCGCGTGGGCCGCGCGCAACGGCTGGCGCATCACCAAGACATCCTGGCCCGGTATGTACAATCCCTATAGCTGTGATCTCTATGTCGCGACGGTCGATGACACAGGCTACGATCTCGGTGCCCTGGTGGCGAAAATCAATGCAATGCCGACGCCGTTGCTTGCGGAAAACTGGGCTGGCGATTCCGTAGCGTCCTGGGAGACGTTCCTCAGTCCGATGGCGAAGACGCCGCAGGATATGCGTCGCGCCCGTTGTCGCGGGACAATTTACCCGACTGCCAGCGCCACATCTGTGCCTTACAGCTATAATGTTGGAACTTCACGTCGTCGTCCAAGGGGCGAGATGGGCATCGAGGGTCATATCGAAGCGGGCCGCATGATCAAGGCGGCACTCGCGTCGAAGCAGCGGCCCTATGCCGTCTATAATCGGATGAATTCCGTGCGCTCGACGCTCGAAGACTGGATGAGCCTCGAGATTGGTCGCGGGAAAATGGAAGGCCCTGAGTTCTTCGACGTCTATTATAACGGACTCGAAGATAATGACCCCTTTGGGAAGATGGCCGCGACGCGCGCCGGCCTTATCGCGCTCCTTGGCGATCTGAAGAAGAAGCTGCAGGCGGCCTATCCGAACTGCGCACCGCTCCGCCAGCAACTGAAGCGCATTGACATGTCGGTGACGCTGATCGGCAGGATGGAGTCCACCAATGCCTAATTTCTACTGTGGTGGCGCTGACCCATCTGAGCGGATGGCCGGTCTTGGGATCGGCATTGCGCGCGACCTGCACAGCCGCAATGGGCGCAAAGCAGCTGTTGCCAGCATTTCAGCATCCAAACCCTTCCCGCTGCCCCCCCCAATCCACTGGCACGTCTTCGAGCAGGTCGGCCAGTTGCAGGGTACGGGGTTGGCGGCCTTCCAGGATGGCCTCGACGATGTCGGGGGCCAGCAGGGTGAGGCGGAAGATTCGGCTGACATAGGAGCCGTTCAGCTTCTCGGCCTCGGCCAGTTCGTTCAGCGAACGGACCTGCCCCTCCTCGATCATGCGCTTCCATTTGAAGGCGCGGGCCAGCGCCTTCAGCAGCGCTTCGTCGGGCTTGGCGCTGCGACGTTCTGCAACGCCCTCGCCCTCGGGCACGATGATCTGCTTTCGCCCGCCGATGCGGCGGATGGTCATCGGAATACGAACGGTCAGTGTGTCCTGCTGGATCATGCCGCTTTCCTTTTGCGCTGGGCGTTCATGTCGGCGACCAGGCTGGCCAGCCCCTCGACCCGCAGCTTCATCTCGACGTCGCCGGGATGAACGGCCACCTTCTCGACCAGAATCTCCAGGATTCGGGCCTGCTCGGCGGGGAACAGTTCGTCCCACAACCGGTCGAAGTCTGTAAGTGCGCTGCGCACGCTGTCGGGCGGGATGCCCACAGCCAACCGTTCGACCCGGGCTAGGATTTCTGGGGCTGTCAGCAGGGCGCGAACCTGACCGATGACGGCAGCCTCGATCTCGCCCGCCGCCACCGAGCGCACCGGGCATTCGCCGTGCCCGGACCGGATCGCCTTCATGCAGGTGTAATATCGGTAAAGACGCCCTTGCTTCCTGGTATAGGTGGGGGCCATGGCCCGCCCGCAATGACCGCAATGGATCAGGCCCTTGAGCGGCGCTGGCGTTGCCGAACGGGTGGCTCCCGCGCGCACGTTGGGCGCCTTGTCGGCCAGCACGGCGCGCACCTTGTCCCAGGTCGCCGAATCGATAATCGCCTCGTGCTCGCCTGGCCAGCTTGTTCCCTTGTGAACCGCCTCGCCAAGATAAAGCCGGTTGTTCAGCATCTTGTAGATGTTGTTCTTGTTAAGCGGCCGGCCCACGCGCTGGCGACCGCCCTGGGTGGTCCAGCTCTTGGTGCGATATCCATCCGCCATCAATTCTTTGACCAGCAGGGTGGCAGAGCCGATTTTCAGGAACCGGGCGAAGATATGGCGGACCAGCTTGGCCTCTCCCTGATTGACCACCAGCTTGCGATTGACAACGTCGTAGCCCAAGGGCGGGTTGCCGCCCATCCACATCCCCTTCTTGCGACTGGCCGCGAACTTGTCGCGGATGCGTTCGCCGATCACCTCACGCTCGAACTGGGCGAAACTGAGCAGGATGTTGAGCGTCAGGCGCCCCATGCTGGTCGTGGTGTTGAAAGACTGTGTCACCGAGACGAAGGTGACTCCGTGGCGGTCGAACACCTCGACCAGCTTCGAGAAATCCATCAAGGATCGGCTCAATCGGTCGATCTTGTAGACGACGACCACATTGACCTTGCCTGCCTCGATGTCTGCCAGCAGGTGCTTCAAGCCGGGACGTTCCAGATTGCCGCCAGAGAAGCCGCCGTCGTCGTAGTGGTCGGGCACAGGCAGCCAACCTTCCTGCTTCTGGCTGGCGATATAGGCCTCGCAGGATTCGCGCTGGGCGTCGAGCGAATTGAATTCCATGTCCAGGCCCTCTTCCGAGGACTTCCTGGTATAGATGGCGCAACGCAGCTTGCGGATAGGAGGGGTTTTCATGCGGCGACCTTGCGATGATTCTTGAGGCCAAAGAAAATTAGCCCGTTCCACCTCGTGCCGGTGATGGCCCGGGCAATTGCCGACAGTGATTTATAGGGGCGGCCCTGATATTCGAAGCCTTCATCCAGGACGGTGACCTGATGGTCGACGCCCTGCCATTCGCGAACCAGCCGGGTTCCGCTGATGGGTCGGTTACTGGCGGGCTGCTTGCGTTTCAGCACGTTGCCGCCGTCCAGATCCTCGGCCAGTTCTTCGAGCCTGCGGACGGTTTCTGGTTTCAAACCGCCATAGGCCAGTTCCTGGATGCGATAGGCTAGGCGGCTTTCCAGGAAGCGGCGATTATAGGGCGGCGGCTCTTTACCGTGCAGTTCCCGCCAGAGGGTTTTCAATTCTGGCGTCGGCGTCTGTTTGAGGGCCGCCAGCCTGGCCAGCACGGCGTTATCGGTCATGCGATATTCTCCTTTTCAAAAGGGTGTTCGCATGACCGCTCTGGTCGGGCACGAAGTCGAGGGAACTTTCTCCGCACTGCTCAGATAAAACTCTGGACTTCAAGGCCACCAGACGCATGACGCCGACAGCCAGAATCTCCGCCACTTCATCCAGCCGCTCGGCGGCGGTCATGCGGTTGGGAGAAAGGGCGTTGGTCATCGGACGGCACCTGGATGTGAAACCTGTCCATCCTATGTACCGGCGTCCCCATCGATTCGTCCCAAGGGGGGTGAACTACGCCGCCGCCGAATCAGCCCGATTTCCTCCACCGGACGATGAAGCGGCCGAGGCGTGAAGCGCCTTCCACAATCGTGACACCTTCTTCTTGACGGTGCTTGGATCGGGAGAAGACTTGCCGTTGGCATCGAACCAGTCGAGAAGGCCACGCACCAATGCCGCTTGCGTTGATGGAATGCCCTCCTCGTGAATATATCGGCAAGCCTCAATCCAAAAGCCATCCCAGTCGTATTTCTGGGGCGCGCCTGGGCCGCTACGATTGATGGAGATTTCAGGTGCGTCCTGAGCCACCTGGGCGTTGCATGCCTCAAATCGCGCAACTTCCTTGCGGCGGATAAGAAGATCGTCCAACGCGACGACAAATTCCGTCTTTCCGCCCCAAGTGTGGATATCGATATAGCTATCCGGCTCTTCCGGTTCCACGGAATCGATGACATGCGAGCCGTGTTTGATGACCGCCCATGCGTCGTTCCGATTAAGGTCGTATATCCCGGTTAGACGCTTCAATCCGCCAGGTGCTCGTTGCCACTGATCCGTATCGACCTCAATCCATTCGCCGACTTCCACCGCGACGCCGGAAAGACCGACGGACAGGACCAACTTCTCTTCAAGAACCAAGGTTCCAATATGCGCTGGCTTCATGCTCCAGCGCTCGCACAGATCGGCCACGGTGAAATAAGCAATATTGGGAAGCGCCATGATTCTCATCCTCCTTCGACGGCGCGCAGGCGGCGGTAGGCGCGCACGACTTTAGCGACATCGCGTTGCATGTCGGGCGGAAACCGCTCGGCGGCGACGAACAGGTCATCGAGACGCACCCCCAATATGGCTGATGCCTTCTCAATCAGTTCGTCGCGCGGCGGCTTTTCACGGCCCCGTTCGATGCGCGACCAATAGGCTGGGGAAACGCCAAGGCGTCCGGCAAAGTCGTTGAGGCCGATGCCAAGCTCGTTGCGCCTTGTGCGGATGTAGGTTCCGAACGGCATCACACCCTCCCTGGCTGCTGGTTGGCGACAAGACGATATTTGCAAAGACGAACCCAGATGAAGGACGCCGACACGCCGAACATATCGGCCAGATCGTCGAGCAGCGCTTCTTGTTCCGCCGCGTCCCACCCAAAGCCGTCGATCACCGGATAGCCGGGCTTTCCGGCATGGCCGGACCGGTTGATCAGCGCAATACCGAATTGTCTGGCCTGCATCACCATGGCGCGGTGCAGCAGATCGGGTGGTGCCAGAAGACCGCCCATGAACTCGTTGGCGCGATATTCCGACCAATATTCCTCATTCTTCGGCCCCGTCGTATCAAAATGCCGCTCATCCGGGGTGACGTGGCGGGACTTGCTCCGGCAGGCCATGACCGACGCTGGACCGTCGAAGATGGCGTGCCCCAGTTCGTGGGCAGCGGTACTGGCGGCAAGGTCGTGCCGTTCGCCAAGCACGGTTGGATTGAGGCTGAGATAGATGTTCTCGGGGCTGTCGGGATCGTATTCGCAGGCCCCAGCCACCAGCAGCCCCTGTTCATCGTGAACCTCGCTCTGGCAATCCCATACCGGCACGAGGCGGATTCCATTGGCCACCAGCATCTCAACACGGCGGATCACGGTATCTGCCGGAAGTGGCTTGGCCCACAGGCCGCCGCAGATCTGGCGGCGCGCGTCGCGGGCGATCGACCAGATGGCGTTGGCGGGCAGCGGGCGCGCCTCGCCGGTGGACGGAACGCTGGGAAAGATTGCGGTCACGACGGCCATCGTCGGCTCCTTGCCTGCCGGGTTCGTTAACTGATCCGTTAACGGATGTGTTCGCATATTGTTCCATTCATGGGGGCTTGTCGAGTCCTTTTCATGGGGCGCAATTATCGGCCCAAGCATTTCGGAACGGGGGCGAGAATCATATAAAAACGCCTTGTTTACTGCGGAGTTGACCAGGGGCGGAAACAGCCTTTATTCCCCATTCCGCCCCTTTCCGCCTCCATGTTCCCAAGTTCTCCGTGCTTTCCTTCTGTCAGCGATCAACGCCCAACGGAACGGAACACATCATGCAAACGGGACAGCAAATCACGCCCCAGGACATCACAGGAACCGGCCTAGCCGCCGCCGACCGCTGTGCCCGGCGGATTGGCCGCAGCCTGCGTTTGCCTGCCAGCGACATCCATGACATCCGCCAGGATCTGCTGCTGGAACTGGTGCGCCGGGCTCCTCGCTTCGACGGACAGGCCCCCTGGTCGGCCTTTGCCAGTCTGGTGATCCGCCATGCCGGGCAGGATGCCGCCGACCGCTGGGTCCGTCATCGCCTCCGTCATGGCGGATCGCTGGGCGACATCGAACCGGCCAGCGAAGACGGTCTGTCCGCCTGGTGGGCTGGCGGTGTTGCCGGTCCAGGCGCCATCCATTTGCGGCTTGATATTCAGCGCTTCCTGGAAAGCCTGCCCGAGGGGCTTCGCCGTCTTTGTCATCTGCTGGCTGATGAAGACCGGGCTGAGGCCCTGGCCGGATCCGGCCTCTCGCGCAGCGAGTTCTTTCGCCAGCTCCATGAACTTCGCATGCGGCTTCGAGCCTTCGGCATCACCCCCTTGGGACGATCCGGCCAGTGCGCCGGTACATGGCAATAACCCGCGAAGAGGAAGACGAAGATGACCGTAACTTTCCACCCGCCCGATGTTCCCGTCCGCTCGCTGCCGGTGGACGAGAACGGCTTATGCGACTGGCTGGCCGACGCCGAACCGGGCGCTGTGCTGATCTATTACTGCGGTCATCTCGGTCACGACCGGATGCCCAGCACCAGGGTCCTCCCGGAAGTGCAGCGCCGCCAGTTGGTCAATGTCGCGGCCCGCGTTCAACAGGCTGCCGAAGACGAGCGGGTGTTCCTGCTCCAGCGGCGAAATGGCGAGGACGATTTCAGCTATCTGGCCATTAAGGCGACTGGCAACGCAAAACGGAGGAGCCGCCGATGACAATCCCCAACCGCCCAAGCCTTGCCGATCTGGCTCGCATGTCCCTTGGCGAAATCGCCGCCCTTTCCGGAGAATCCCTGGCCTTGCTTCAGGAAGAAGCCGACGAGGCTCTGCGCCGCGCCAAGGCTGCCAAGGACGGGCTCGACGGTGCTCTGGAGCGCAAATACGGAGCCATTGCCGCCGAGCTGCGCAAGCGCGAGGGCAAGGATACCGGCACGGTGCGCTTCGACGATGGAGGCATCACCGTGGTGGCCGATCTGCCCAAGAAGGTGGAGTGGGAGCAGGACCGGTTGGCGGCCACCGTCCTGCGCATCCGCGCGGCTGGCGACGATCCTGCCGAATACGTCGAGACCGCCTTCAAGGTGCCTGAGCGCAAATACACCGCCTGGCCTGCCAATATTCGCACCGCTTTCGAAGCCGCCCGCACGGTGAAACCCGGCAAGCCCAGTTTTGTCCTGAAACCACAATCGCCTTGAAACAACGACGGGGCAGTCCGTTCCGCAAGGGCGGACAGGCTTCCCTTCGGCGCCCGGTCAACGCCCCGTCGCCCCCCTTTTTGAAATGGAGAATCTCATGGCCGTTCGCATCATCACCGCCGACGAGCGCTTGTCATCCGCCGGGAACAAAACCTCGGTGGCCATCTTCGGCCCTCCCGGTTGCGGCAAGACGTCGCTTTTGAGAACCCTGCCTGCCGACAAGACCGCCTGCCTCGACCTCGAAGCGGGCATGAAGTCGGTGCAGGACTGGAAAGGCGCCAGCATCCCGGTGCGCAGCTTTGCGGATTTTCGCGATCTCGCCGTTCTGATCGGTGGCCCTGACCCGGCGGTCGATCCCAACGCCTTCTACAGTGCCCAGCATCATCAGCATGTGCGTTCGATCTATGCGGGCAGCGGGGTCGAAGAGTTCCTGGCCGCCATGCCGATCATCTTCGTCGATTCCATCACCGATCTCACCCGCCAAGCCATGGCCTTCGCCAAGCAGCAGCCGGAAGCCTTCTCGGAGCGTACCGGCAAGCCGGATGTGCGAGGCGCTTACGGCCTGCTGGGCCGCGAGGTGATCCAGGCGCTCAAGCATCTGCAACACGCGCCGGGCAAAACGGTGATCTTCGTCGGCGTTCTGGAGAAGGTGACCGACGAGTTCAATGCCACCAGTTGGCAGCCGCAGATGGAAGGGTCCAAGGCGGGGCGCGAATTGCCCGGCATCGTCGATCAGGTCATTTCCATGCACTTGTTCTCCAGGGATGCCGAGGGCAACTGGCAACTCGATGAAAAGGCCGCCGAGCGACGCCTCGTCTGCCGCTCCGGCAATCCGTTCGGGCTGCCCGCCAAGGATCGTTCCGGCCGCCTGGATGTGACCGAGGCCCCTGACCTCGGCACCCTGCTTTCCAAAATCAACCGCATTCCCGCCTGACCATAGGAGAGTCCATCATGTCTTTCGATCTCAATGACGCCCAGCCCCAAATGATGCCCTCGGGGGAACTGATCCCCGACGGCACCTTCGCCAAAATCCGCCTCTCCATCCGCCCCGGCGGCGTCAACGGCTCTGTGCCCATGGACGCCGGATTGCTGAAAGGCTCGACCGAGAGCGACGCCAAGATGCTCGATTGCGAATTCACCGTGGTCGAGGGGCCGTTCGTGCGCCGCAAGTTCTGGCAGAACTTCACCGTGGCCGGTGGCAAGCTCGACGACAAGGGACAAAGCAAGGGCTGGAACATCTCCAAGGGGTCTTTCCGCGCCATGATCGACAGCGCCCTTGGCCTCAATCCCAAGGATATGAGCGAGGCGACCAAGGCCAAGCGGCTGATCCAGGGTTTGAAGCAGATGGACGGCATCACCTTTGCCGCCCGCATCATGGTCGAGCCCGCCAGCGATCCCAAATACCGCGACCAGAATCGGCTAGCCAACGTGGTGCTGCCTGACGAGGCCCAATACGCGGCGATCATGAAGGGCGAGGCGGTTGAGCCCGAGCCGGTCAACGCCAAGCCTCGCAAATCCGCTGCCGCCAGTGCGGTGCAGAACGCCCCGGCCTGGGCGACGGACAATGCACCGGCTCAAGCGTCGCAACAGCAGGGCGGCGCTCCATGGGTTCAACAGCCCCCGCCCGCTTCGCCTCCGCCAGCCGCCTCTGGTCCGGCTTGGCTAAATGGCTGATGGAGATGCCGCCTGCCAATTTGGCATTTGCGGGCGGGCGGCTTCCCACCATGACGGACGATGAATGGCAGGTCCATGTGACGCACGAGGCGGCGAAGGCGATCGGCAAATGGCTCGAAGGAAGGGGAAGGCTGCATCAACCCATCAGAGCCATGACCATGTCCGATCTCGAAGCGATGGCCGACAACGCCATCGCGCGCTGGATCGTCCTGCAATCGGAGCGCCTGCAACGACAGGGATGGCCGCCAGAGGACCTGATCAGGCGGCTCTTGCTGGGGTAGCCCTTTGCGCCGTCTGCGGTCGTGAGGCCAGAGGCTTCGGCCATTGCCACAGGCTTCGCTGGGAGAGCTATCCGCATTACCGCTTCTGCTCGATGTGCTGTTTGAAGATCGGCTCGGCCATTGCAACAAGGAATTTCGGAATGATCGACAAGACCGCACGCGAATGCCAGGCCATCAAGGAAGCAAGGCGGCCCTTCGCCGAGGCGCTGACCGAGATGGGCCTGATGGAGCCTTTCCATAACAGATCGGCGGAAGAGATCGATCGGCTGATCGAGGCCGCCGTCACCGGCTATGTCGAGTCCATGCAGCGCCAAGCCGCCGTCATGGAGCGCTCCGGCACGCCCTTCGACGACCCTATCCCATTTTGAGGCCGCCATGCTCGACCTCAACACTGGTTCCGGCTGTCAGTATCAGGCCCCCAACCGCGATCCCGGCATTGCCATGGCGGTGAACGCCGCCATCGATGCCGCCCTGACGGCGCGCAACCGGGCGCAAGTTCCCCGTCAATATGTCAGCGCCTCTGGGCTGGGCCGCGAATGCCTGCGCCAGATTCAATACGACTATCTTGCCGTGCCCAAGGACGAGGGCCGCGACTTTGAACCCGCCACCTTGCGGATCTTCGAGGCCGGGCACCGGGGCGAAGACGTGGTGGCGGCATGGCTGCGGGCCGCCGGTTTCGATCTGCGTACGGAACGCCGCGATGGTCGGCAGTTCGGCTTTTCCGCCCTGGGCGGAAGGTTCAAAGGACATATCGACGGCTGCCTCGTCTCCGGCCCCGTCACCATGTCGTATCCAGCACTTTGGGAAAACAAGGCCCTGGGGGTGGCGTCCTGGAAAGACGTGGTGAAGCGAGGCGTGGTTTTATCCAAGCCGGTCTATGCCGCCCAGCTTGCCCTCTATCAGGCCTATATGGATCTGCCCGCCCCGGCACTGTTCACCGCGCTCAACCGCGACACTTGGGATATCCATTGCGAACTGGTGCCTTTCGACGCAGCACTTGCCCAGGCCATGAGCGACCGCGCCGTCCAAGTGGTGCGGGCCTGCGAAGCCCGGGAACTGCTGCCCCGTTCGTCGGCGGAACGGACATCCATCGTCTGCCGGGGCGGCAAGACGGCAGGCGGGTGGCATTCGCCCTGTTCATGGCAGGACCATTGCTGGGGAAGAAGCCTATGACCGACATCACGCCCTCGGACAAGCAAGCCCGCGCCATCGCCGCCATCAAGGAATGGTTCGAGACGGAAACGGAACGCCAGCAGGTGTTCCGCCTGTTCGGTTTCGCAGGCACCGGGAAATCGACGGTGCTGAAATTCGCGCTTGAGGAATTGGGCCTCGGCCCCCATGCCGAGGACCGCCCCGGCGTGGTCACCGCCACCTTCACCGGCAAGGCCGCTCTGGTGTTGCGGCGTAAAGGCACACCAGCACGGACCATCCACAGCCTGATCTACAGTGTCATCGAAGCCACCCTGGAGGAAATCGAGGAAGCGCAGAAGCAGATCGCTCAGGCCGAGATCGATGCCCGCTCTTTGACCGGCTTCGACCGCACCGCCGCCGAGGCCGCCATCGAGGCTATGCGCCAAGCGGTGCGCGACATGAAAAAGCCGCGCTTCGCCCTCAATCCCGACAGCCCGGCCGCCACTGCCAAACTGATCGTGCTGGACGAGGTTTCCATGGTCGGCGAAGAGATGGCGCGCGACCTGATGAGCTTTAAGCGCCCCATTCTGGTGCTGGGCGATCCCGGCCAGTTGCCCCCGATCAAGGGAGAAGGCGCCTTCACCAAGGAAGCCCCCGACATCATGCTGACGGAAATCCATCGCCAGGCCGCCGAAAGCGCCATCATCCGGCTTGCCACCATGGCCCGCGAGGGCCAGCCCATCGGCTTCGGCCAATATGACGATCATGCCTGGAAGATGCGCATGGCCCATGTCACCCCCGATCAGGCCCTGCGCGGCGGCCAGGTGATTTGCGGCAGGAATGCCACCCGTTTCCAGCTCAACAATGCGCTTCGCCGCGCCGCAAACTTCGGCGGTTCGGCACTGCCGACCGGGCCGGGCGAGAAAATCATCTGCCTCAAGAACCAGAACGACCTCGGCCTGATTAACGGCATGTTTCTAACGCTGTCCGACATCGTCGATGAAGGCAGCCTCTATTTCTCGGCCATTGTCACGGATGAGGAGGGAACGCCCATCGGGCCACCCGACAAAAACGGCAAACCCGGTCGCCTGCTTCTCTACAAGGGACATTTCGAGGACCATGTCGCCCTCGATCCCCATCGCCACGACCGTGATTGGCGCGACAAGAGGAAACTGACCGAGGCCACCTTCGGCTGGGCCATCACCTGTCACAAGGCCCAGGGCTCGCAATGGGAAAATGTCGTCGTCTGGGATGACGGGCTGGGCCGCACCGAGCAGGATCGCCGCCGCTGGCTCTATACCGCCATTACGCGGGCCGAAAGGGGGCTGGTGATTCTCGCATGATCGACCTCAACGATGTCTGGCAACCGCCCGCCCGCTTCGACCTGCCCGAAATCCGCAGCCGTCTTGCGGCAACTGCACCCAATTGGCTGCCCGGCCTGTTTGTGCATGGTCGTCTGTCGCCGGATCGCAAGAGCTTACGCTGCGCCGATTTGTCCGGGCGTCCACCCCGCAAGGAAGGATCGTGTATCATCCATCTGTCCGGTCACCATGCCGGTTGGGGATTCGACCACGCCACGGGGGAAAACGCCGGTCCCATCGACCTGATTCACCACGCGACAGGTCTTTCCGACCGGGAATTGTTTGAGGAAGCCGCCCGGCTGGCCCGCATGGATCAGCCCTCGCCTCCACGTCCAACCGTCCAAAGGCCGACGCACGACCTGGAGGTCGCCCGCATCCTGGGCGGTTGCGCCCCACTGGCCGGGACTATTGGCGAGGCCTATCTGCGCCACCGCGGCGTCGGCGATCCCCAATCGCCCGATCTTTTGTTCCATGACGACTTGACGGATTTCGAGGCAAAGCGCGGCTGGCCAGGTCTGGTGGCCATTGTCCGGGACGGGGCCGGTCATCCCACCGGCGGCATTCACCGCACCTTCCTGCAAGAGAACGGTTCAAGCAAGGCTCCGCCCGGCAAGAAGATGCTGGGGCCGATTGCGGGCGGCTCGGTTCGCCTGGCTCCCGTTCTGGTCGATGGGCATCTGGGCATCTCCGAAGGCATCGAAACCGCCCTGTCGGCCTGGGCCATCTTCGCCATTCCCACCTGGGCAGCCCTGTCGGCAGGCAATCTGCGCGATTGGCAATGGCCCGAAGGTACTCTGCGCGTCACCATCTTTGCCGATGCCGGTGAAGCCGGTCTGCAAGCCGCCGCTGCCTTGGCCGACCGCCTGAACCTTGCCGACATTCCATCCGCCGTCGTTTCGCCACTGTACGGCGACGATTTCAACGACGATCTGCGAAAAGGTGCCGTTGCCGCACATTATAATAGTGAGGAAGAAGCGGACGAAGCTTCCGTCGAGGCGCCAGCTCTTCCTTGCGGTTTCGACGAGCTGCGCGCCGCCGCCCTGAAACTGACCTTTCCGCCCGACATGGGCGAGCTCGCCCGTCTGCTTGGCCAGCTTGCTCGCTCCCGCCTCGACCCTGTGGAGGAACGCGAGGTTCTGGTGGGCATCAAGGCCACCACCCGGATCCCTGTGTCTGTGACGGAAAAGCAAATCCGCGATCTGCGCCGCCGTGCAGGCCCCTACAGTACCCCCGCCATGCGTCCAACCTGGTTCAGCCAGATTCGCACCGGCGCTGACGGCGCACCCGAGCGCAACGAGGCCAACGTCATTACAGCCCTTTCCAACGACGAAGCCTTCGCAGGAACATTGATCTTCGACGAGTTCCGCCAGGAGATCATCGTCAACCGCCCGCTTCCCTGGGATAGTCAGGCAGCCATCCCACGACCCTGGTCCGACGCAGACGATGTCCGTTGCGCCGAATGGCTCCAGCGCCGTGAAATCAATGTCGCCCCCAGCGTGGTGGCCCGCAGCGTCGGTGCCGTCGCCCGCGATTTCCGCATTCATCCGGTGCGTGAGTATCTGACCAGTCTTCAATGGGATGGCGTCCCACGCTTAGAAAGCTGGGCCAACACCTATCTTGGTGCCGAAGACACCCGGCTCAATCGTGCCTTTGGCTCGCTGTGGATGATCTCTGCCGTGGCCCGCATCATGCAGCCAGGCGCAAAGGTCGATCATATGCTGATCCTTGAAGGCCCGCAGGGTGCCAAGAAATCAACCGCCCTCAAAGTGCTGGCAGGGGAGGATTGGTTCACCGACGAACTGGCCGAAATCGGCAGCAAGGATGCCGCCCAGCAGATGCGCGGCGTCTGGATCATCGAGATCGCCGAACTGGACGCCATCGGCAGGGCCGAGGTTTCGCGCATCAAATCGTTCCTGACCCGCACCATCGACCGCTACCGTCCGCCCTATGAACGCTACGTCGTCGATGTGGCGCGCCAATGCGTCTTCGCCGGTAGCGTCAATCCCGATACTTATCTCCGTGACGAAACCGGCAACCGGCGCTTCTGGCCGATCCGTTGCGGGCGCATCGACCTCGCAGCACTTCGCCGTGATCGCGACCAGCTTTGGGCCGAGGCCGTGGCCATCTATAAGCAGGGCGGCATCTGGTGGCTGGACGATCCGGAATTGATAGCGCTGGCCAAGGCTGAGCAGGAAGAACGCTATCAGACCGACGCCTGGGATGGGTTGATCGACCACTGGCTGGCCTTTGAAAAGCGCCGCATCAATTACGGCTATGGCGCTTACGACGACTGGCGCGACGAGGAAACCGCCCGCACAACGCCGCTCACCGATGTGTCCGTGGCCGAAATCCTTCAGCAGGCTATCGGCATCGAGCCGGGACGCTGGACGCGAGGCGACCAGATGCGGGTCACCGCCTTTTTGAAGGCCAGGGGTTGGCAGCGCTATCAGACGAGGATTGGCGAGCGTAGCGGCGGTCTGAGGGAGTGGCGGTATTCCCGATGACGTCTGGGATTCATGCTGACGTTTGTCAAAAACCCGGAGCGGGTGCTCCCGCACTGAGGAATCAAAGGTATGGGATATCCAACCCAGCCCAATTCAATAGAGCACCCCGTTGACCCGCCACATCTGCCGAACTGAGGCTATACTTGCAGACGGACTATCTCCCACGGATGGGAAATGGACATGGAGACTATTTCCCAACAAGCCGATGTTCTCCAGGATCCTGACGGCGGGGAACCCTGCCAACGGCGGTCCAAGTCGCTTTAGGTAGCCGGCGCAATAGTCCGGCGTATCAGGTGAGTCCGATGCTGCTACTGCAACAATGCGTCCTTCCAACAGGGCTAATTCGGATTCGTCGCAAACATCCACGGGGGTGAGGAGAACACGACTTCCTTCGGGAGCGACTGGATAGGCAGAGGCCCCCACGACCGGCGCGATGGCACGCAGTGATCGTAAGATATCGGAAACCTCGATTAGAGCAGCTTCGCCATGGATGCCCCCATTCTGATCGAACAGTACGCCTACGATCTTCATGGCGCGAGTCGCATAACGTGGCACGATATGTGTGGGCGGCAGTCGGCTGGTCGCCGACGGTATGCTTTCGAGAATCAGCCGCGCGGGATCGCCGCAGTCGATACCAAGTCGGCGGGCGAAATGGTTTGTGCCAAGCTGGCAGATGACGAGATCACCTCCTTTGGGCTCGATGCCTGCATCGACGATTGCCGTTTGCCCCATCAGGCACGCGGTGCCGAGGGTATGAGCCCCGATGCCGAAGAGGGCAATGTCACCAAATTCAGCTGGATCCCACATCTCGGTGGTTACATTGGACTCGGCAACAGCCGTAAAATCCATGCGCGCCGCCAGGGGAGGCAATACCCGCAACGGCGGGCTTGGCAATGGACGACATGGCGGCGCTGACGGTGGGCTGGTGGGAACCGCCGCATGGCGGTCGTCCGGGAGGCGCCCGAGGAAGCGAGCATATGCGCCTGCGCAAGCGTCGATCAGATTCTCAACCGAATTGAAGTGGTCATCGACAGTTTTCGCGTCCACCGGGGTAATATCACGCGGACGATGGTGGGCCTTGTTGAGTACCTTGTAGAAATCGCTGGCTGGTTGGAGTGCCGTGTAGTTCAGAAGGAGATTGAATGGCTCCTCGTTGAATGGCTTTTGACCGGTACCCCGAGCGTTAGCGATTCGCCCCAGCAAGTCCGCGAGCGTCGGCTTGAACATTGGCTTCGGATCGGAAGCCAGGAGATCCCATAACCGCGTTTCTACATGGGCGCGAACAGGTTCCACAAATGATTGGGCTTTGCCCACGTCGTTCTCATCCTCACGCCATCGGGCACGCTCCTCCCGGAGCTTCTCGACCAGAGGAACTAGTGATGCCAAAAGCTTCGAGGACGAGATGGGTGATAGCTGCAGCAGAGCAGAACCCACAAGGGCATTTCGTTCGCGAAGGTATGCTGTTGCCATGGCGACGAAGTGATTGTCATTGCTGACTATAATCGGGTGCATTTCGGCCGTCAGCATGTTCGGAATGGCTGCAGCCATGTTTTCGACGTTCATGGCATCGAACAGCCCCTGCGGATCGTCAAGAAGGACGCAAGCAAGCCCACCACGGCTGGCCCACACCCGTTCCCAGAGAGCCAACAGGAAACCCCAAACATGTGCTCGGAGGGCCGAGGAATTGAGCACCTGATGTGCGGGGGCGATGGTGCCACCGAAGGCGATCTTCAAGTCCAACGCGGTCCCATCACCTTCGCCGAAGCCTGCAAAACCCGGCCCCCCAAGATAATGCGGCCTGTATATCCGCCCTACCCAAGTTTCCGTTCCTCTCGCCAGTTCTTTCAGTAGGCCGGCTACTTGCTCCTCGACCAATTCTGGAAAGCGACAGAACGGCTGTAAGGCAGTGGCAGCTTGTCCCAAGGCGATTACATGGGTGCCCTCCGCCTCCCATTTGTCCAGCAGATCGATGAGACCATCAAGAAGCGCGGTGGCCTTGGCTGCAGGGCGTGCCGCGGATGCGGCTTGGCGCAGAAGAAATAACTGGCGTAGCAAAGGCAAGCTAGCCAAGTCTTCAGCATCCGGCAGGGCAACCTCCCCAGCCTGCAATTTTCCGACGATTTGAGGGATAACACCATCGAATCCGTCCCGATGTTCGTGACGGAACCGTGCCACCGATAGCACAGTGGCGACCTTCCCCAACGTCAGCTCCAGTTCATGGGTTGCAGGAAACACGACCGGTAACCTCGGCTGTTCCGGTGCGTTCCATTCCGGCAAGCTGGCTGAAATTCCCATCCATAGGGTGCCGGCATTTTCAATCAACGGTGCAAGCACACGACCGAATTCAGGTTTTCCCAGCATTTCAGTGATGAGCACCTGCTCATACAGCAGGGTCAAACCCTTAGACCAATCATGATCGATCACATTCAGCACAGACTTCGGGAGGGTAGCGAGCAGGGTCTCGGCCTTTTCCTTCTCCCATTCATTGACCGTCCTGGTCAGATAAGTGGCTGATCGGCGGCATTCCTCCAGCGCTTCAGCGACGCCTGTGTCGAGCGCAGCATCTTCAGGAACTTCCAAAAGAGATGTCGAGCAAACAGGGCATTTCTCGAACGGTTCATCGGGGTGGTGGTGTTGATGCCACTGCGCTACTCGAGCATAGAGTTGCCAGCGTTTGGCCTTTTCGGCATCCGCCAGCCGTGTCGCCAATTCCTCAGCCTCTGACATGATTGCGACAATCATTTTCTCCGCCGTCTCGATGTCCGCGGACTTTTCGGACAAGGCTTTGAGCGGAGCGAGTTGGGTGTGTGCAGTCGGCAAAACTTTCAACTCGGCTGCCCCCAGCGCCTTGGCCGCTGACTCAATGGCCGCGAGCAGAGCATCGACTTTGGCTTCATCGTCAAGTGATGGGCGTTTCCGCAGGATGCTGTCGAAACATACCAGCACTTGCTCGGAGGCAGTATTGGTCACGTTTTTTGCCGCTATAATTCTCTCTCGGCAGCTTGGCTTCACCGATGTGCCGGGTAGGATGAGGTCATCAATAGCCTTCAGTGACGCGTGTGCCGAGATCGCATCGTGGTAGTGATCCAGCTTCTCCCGAAAACTAACGACTAGTTTGGACTTCCGTTCGTCGGAATCTTTGACCTCGCGGTCGGTCAGGCGTTCAATGACCCGTGGACACCGCTTGCCGAATTCGGAAAACGGCTTCAACCCCGTCAACTCCGCCACGGACTTGCCAAGTTCAGTCGGTTCGTCAAAGCGCATTTGGGCTGCAATTGACGGCATGATTGTTCCAACTTGCAGGGCAAGCTCAGTCAGGCCCAGGCTATCCAGTCCGGTGGCATCCGCTATGTACTTTCCAGTCTTCGTCTTCGTCAAGTTACGTCGGACTCTGATAGGGTTTCCGCCTTTAACCGGCTCGAGGACGAGTTCGACCCAGGTGTCGTCTGTGATCGGCTTTCCGCTGAGCGCATCGAGTTCCGTAGTTGAAGGGATTGGCACAATTGGGGGAACGGGCAAAATATCAACTCCGTCTCCCTCATCAGCCGCTCTATTAGTTTCTGAGGGGGCTTCCGCCCGCTCCGACGGGACTTCGATCATCATTGGTTCATGCACATGGGACGGCATCTTGTGCGACCGCAGAGCCCGCCCCGTTAGACACCAGGTAATCGCCGACAACAAAGAACTCTTACCAGCCCCATTGAAGCCCCAAATGATTGATAGATTCTTGTCAAGTTCCCACTCAAATGGTGGCGGAGGGGAGCCGTCGTCAGGGTTACAATGGCGATGTAATCCAGCGAATCGATGAGCCGTGACTTTCCTCAACCTCCATCGACTGGCGCCGGGCACGATTGCCGATGACCGAGATCTTGTCGGCAATTTGGCTGCCTTCAGCGCCTCAAGAAGTTGCTCGATTTCTTTGGTTGTGACGTTGTACTTCCCCCAGAATTTCATGTCTCGACGATAGAAAGCCAGGGCAACGCGACTGTCTGTTGCGAGTTGAAAAACCTCTCCCGTTCCAGCAATCAGTACCGTCTCGCCAGCGACGAGAACGTCGACCAAGGCGTCGAAGGTAAGGTCGGCGATTGGCGTAGGTTCTGCCGGGAGCGTCGTCATACTGGCGGCCTATGGATGTACAGAGCTTCAAAAGAGTAAGCCTCGTCTGCATTCATAGCGAATCATCGAGATAAGTTCTACCAAAACGATTTACCGGGCTGTTAGCGCGGCGTGAGGGCACCCCGCTATTGGAAAGCCTATCTTAAGCGCAGACAGCAAGGCATTGATGGCGAATCATGTGCGACCCATCTCCCTTTTCCATGCTTGTACTGTGCTGGTCACCAACCCGTCACCAACCTCGGCGAGGGCTTGGTGACCGGAATTTATCTGTCTGATCAAGGCGATGACCGTCTTGATCGCCAACCATTTGTGGTCACTAACGGGGTAAGAGTCTATAACGTGAGAGAAAAAGCTTCCCGCTAAAATAGTTATTAGCGCAGCACTCTGCGAGTGATGGTGCGTTTTTTATTTTCGGCCAGATAGGAGTTGTCCCCCTGTTGGTGACATGTGACCATCGTCGCCGCATTATCACCCTATCCATATGACTTTACAGTGCAAATTCTGTCACCAACTTTGGTGCTTTGTGGATTCGGTATCTGCCTTTACCCGGGGCTACGATCTATTTGGGTGGTGTCGCTTTTCCCTTGAGCCCAGATTCCAGGCCCGATAGAATTCACCTCGACCAAAGCCGAAGGCCCACAGATTTTGTGAGCCTTCCCCATGACCACCATTCTCACCCTTGATCTCGGGACCACCACCGGCTGGGCCGTGCGCCTGGCCGATGGAATCATCGTGTCCGGCACCGTGGCGTTCAAGCCGGGTCGATACGAAGGAGGTGGAATCCGCTTCCTGCGCTTCCACTCCTGGCTGGAAGAGATGCTGCGCCAAGCACCCGCTCTTTCGGCTGTCTATTTTGAGGAAGTGCGCCGACACGCAGGCACCGATGCCGCGCACATCTATGGCGGCTTCCTGGCGCATCTATCGGCTTGGTGTGAGCAGAAGCACATTCCCTACCAAGGTGTGCCCGTCGCCACCATCAAGCGCCATGTCACCGGCAAGGGAAACGCCGACAAGAAGGCGGTGATCGACAGCGTCAAATCGCGTGGGTTCAATCCGGTCGACGACAACGAGGCCGACGCCATCGCCCTCCTGCTCTGGTCCATCGACACCGCGGGAGGTGTGCGATGAGATATTTCCCCAAAGGCTTCGGCGGCGAGCGCGTTTCCCCCGACGACATGAAGCGTCAGGGCTGGAAGGAACAGGGCATCCTGGTGGTCGATCTCGCCGATCAGCGCCTCACTTGGCCGGAACGCGAACTGGTCAAGCAACTGGGCGTCAAGCTCTTCGGCACCGAGCCCCGGGAGGCCGCCCATGTTTGACATTCATTGGACGCCCAAGATGGTGGCGGTCTATCTCGAAGAGGCCGCCGATACCTTGAAGCGACTGCCGCCAGTCAAGGTGCGGGGCTTCTTCACGACCTGGCCGCCAATGGTGCGGGATTTCTGGGACGCCTATGGCTGGGAAGAGGAACGCCCCCGCCTGGGACCACCGAGAGCCGCCGCCATCGACCAGATGGATGCCACCATGTTGTGGCTGCGCTGGCTGGAACCCGAGGACGCCAAGCTGGTCTGGGCCAGGGCCTGCGAACGGCCCTGGAAGGTGATCGCCCACCAATACGGCATCGACCGCACCACCGCCTGGCGGCGTTGGACCTACGCCATGGTCATCATCGCTGCCAGGCTCAACGCCATCGAGGCAAGGAAGGCGGTCCGCCACCCCCTTCCTGCCCCTCTTGTTTTGTGAGCCAGAATGGCGTACATTTCCTGGACAGGAGAAGCCCGATGAAAACCGTCCACGACACCAAGGTCGAGCGCGTCCAGTTCCGCATCGACCATGACACCAAGCAGACCATCGAACGCGCCGCAGCACTCGCCAACAGCACGGTGTCGGCCTTCGCGGTCAGCAGCGTGCTGAATGCTGCCCGCCAGATCATCCGCGAACACGAGCAGATCGTGCTGGGCCAGCGCGACTGGGACGTCTTTCACGATGCTCTGGTCAATCCACCCAAGAGCACCAAGCGCATCCAGAAGGCGTTCAAGGCCCATGACCGCCTGATCCGCCGCACGGTCGGCGGGTGAGTTTCGTCATCGAGGCATTGGCGGCGCATCACGAGCGCGGCCCCTTCGCTTGCGGCGTCGAAGCCCTGGATCGTTATCTCAAGGAACAGGCCAGTCAAGACGTGCGCCGCCGGGTGACGCGGGTCTTCGTCGCCTTGCCCGAAGGCAGCCAGGAGATCGTCGGTTTCTATAGCTTGAGTGCGGGCAGCGTTTCGCGCGATTCCTTGCCGACGACCTTAGCCAAACGCCTGCCGCACTATCCCGTGCCGGTCGCCATTCTGGGCCGCTTGGCGGTTGACAGGCGATGGGCCGGACAAGGTCTTGGCGCCGCACTGGTCGGCGACGCCGTCCAGCGGATCGTTCGCGCCAGCGCTTCGTTGGCCATCCACGCCCTTGTGGTCGATGCCAAGGACGAAGCCGCCCACGCCTTCTATGAGCATCTCGGCTTCATCCCGCTGCCCGAAGAAACACGCCGCCTCTTCCTGCCGCTGTCGGCCGTGGAGAAGCAGGCCAAATAGCCTTGATGGACATAGCCGCAAAGTCAACACACTGAAATTCCAACACATTCAATGCAACACTGTTGCAACACCGGACCATGCAACAGATGCGGCTTCCTGTGCTAGGATCGCTGCAAGGTTGGAATTGAAGCGGGCGCAACACCCCGGCACAGAAGGCCAAACGGCATTCAACCCATTGAAAAGCCACGGGTCCTCCGTGGCCGATAGGGTATGCTGGCGGCAACAGCGCAAAAGATCGCTACCGACAGCCTGAAAATTTGGGTTTCCACTTAGGTTTCCAGTTTCCACTCAAGGAGCCGAAAGCCCAGGCTTTCCGCGCCTTTTGACCATTTGTGGCGTGGAAACCAGGGTGGAAACCACCCCTCTGGAAACCAGCCGGGTTTCCAGTTTCCACCTGATCCAGGTTTCCACCGCCATGACGGTCGCTTCTTCCGAGCCGGGTTTCCCGGCGCTCGGCCCGCTGCCGCACGCCCAGGGGCTGGTTTACGGTTCGGTGTGTTCGGGAATCGAAGCGGCGACAGTGGCCTGGGAGCCTTTGGGCTGGCGGCCAGCGTTTTTCGCCGAGATCGAGCCGTTTCCCGCCGCCGTGCTGGCAGAGCGGTATCCGGCCATCCCGAATCTCGGCGACATGACCGCTATCGACGCCACGGCGTGGCGAGGAAAGATCGACGTGCTGGTGGGCGGAACGCCCTGCCAGGCCTTCTCGGTGGCGGGTCTTCGCAAGTCGCTGGACGATACGCGCGGCAACCTTGCCCTTAAATTCGTGGAACTTGCCGATGCCGTCGATCCAGCTTGGGTTGTTTGGGAAAACGTCCCCGGAGTGCTGTCCACCCGCGACAACGCCTTCGGATGCCTTCTGGGCGGACTGGCCGGAGAAGATGGTCCGCTGCTCCCGCCAGGGGGAAAATGGCCGGACGCTGGTGTTGTGTTTGGACCCGCGCGCACAGTCGCGTGGCGCGTCCTCGACGCCCAATATTTCGGCTTGGCCCAACGGCGCCGCCGTGTGTTCGTTGTCGCAGGTGCTGGAGACCGGGCCGATCCCGTCCAAGTACTTCTTGAGCGCCAAGGCGTGCGCCGGGATCATCCGCCGCGCCGCGAAACGGAACAAACTGTTGCCCCCACGCTTGATGGCCGCGCTGGGAGAAGCGGCGAAACGTCTTTCGCCACCAGTGGCGGACTGATCGCGGAAGCATTCGGCGGCAACAACACCTCTGGCCCCATCGAAGTCGCCACGGCGCTCAACGCCTGCACCTCGGCCAGCGGTCGGATGGATTTCGAGACCGAGACCTTTGTCGCCCACAGCCTGCGGGCCAAGTCGAACCTTGCCCACCGGCCGGACATCGACACCCTGGTCACCCTTTCGCTGCTGGGCGAAGGCTTTGATGCTTCAGAGGACGGGACCGGGCGCGGCACACCTCTGGTTCCGGTGGCGCTTTCGACGGAGCAAACGCCAAAATTTTCCTCCGATCTGGCCTTCACCCTCACCAAGCAATCGCCAAGCGGAGGCGGACAGATTCAGTCGGTGGCAATTCCCATTCAGGAAGCGGGCGCCCGCACGGGCGTCAGCACCAGCGATCCCCGCGCCGGGATTGGCATCGGCAGCGATGGTGATCCCATGTTCACATTGCAGGCGGGCAAGCCGCATGCCGTAGCGTTCAATCTGCGTGGCCGCGACGGAGGTGCCCAGGCTGAGGTCGATGCCGACAATCTGGTCAGCCTCAGGGCCGCCAGCGGCGGCTCAAGCCGCAGCTATGTCGCTTTTGCCCAGAACCAACGGGACGAGGTTCGAACGCTGGAAGTTGCAGGTGCCCTGGCGGCGGAACCAGGAACAAAACAGCAGACTTACGTGGCGTTCGACTGCAAGGCCAGCGCTGGATTTCAGTCCGTCACCACAGACGGTGTCGCTCCCACGTTGCGGGCGATGAACGCCCAAGGCAGGGAAAATGGTGGCGGTCAATTGGCCATCACCGTTCCGCTGGATTTGCGCAATGCCCTGCGGGATGCGGAAAAGCACGATGTCATGAACCGCCAGGGGCTTGGTATCGGCGACGAGAATGATCCTGCGCCGACACTGTCGCGGGAACACACCCACGGCGTTATCGCCGGTCTTGCCGTCCGGCGCCTGACGCCCCGCGAATGCGAAAGACTCCAGGGTTTCCCTAACGATTACACCCAGATCCCCTGGCGGCGGAAGGCTGCCAAGGATTGTCCCGACGGCCCGCGCTATCGGTCACTGGGCAATTCCATGGCCGTGCCGGTGATGGCCTGGATCGGCAGACGCATTCAGAACGCAGGAAAGTGATCATGACCCATCCGCTTCCCGACACGGTCGAGCACTGGCCGGTCGACCGGCTGATCCCCTATGGCCATAATGCGCGGACCCACTCCGACGGCCAGGTTGCCCAAATCGCCGCCAGCGTCATCGAGTTCGGCTGGACCAATCCCGTGCTGGCCGACAGCCAGGGCAATGTCATCGCAGGCCACGGCCGACTGGCCGCAGCCAAATCCCTGGGCCTGAAGATGGTGCCGGTGGTGATCCTCGACCATCTGACCGAGACACAGCGCCGCGCCTACATCCTGGCCGACAATAAGCTGGCCTTGAATGCGGGTTGGGACGATGAACTGCTGGCGGCGGAACTGCATGCGCTGAATGCCGATGGATATGATCTGGATTTGATCGGCTTCTCTGACGAGGAGCTGGAAGCGTTGATGGCCCCCCTTGATGATGAGGGCGATGGGGAGGGCGATGCCGGTGAAGACGAAGCCCCGGAGCCGCCCGCCGATCCGGTGACGCGCCCAGGCGACTTGTGGCAGTTGGGCAGGCACCGCCTGCTGTGCGGCGACAGCACCTCCGCCACCGATGTCGAACGCCTGCTGGCCGGGACAGCGCCGCATCTGATGGTCACCGATCCGCCTTATGGGGTGCGGTATGAGCCGGAATGGCGCAACGAGGCTGGCGTCTCGGCCACTTCCCGCACCGGCAAGGTCGCCAACGACGACCGCGCCGACTGGAAGGAGGCCTGGGCGTTGTTTCCGGGTGAGGTGGCCTATGTCTGGCACGCGGCGATCTTCGCCAAGACCGTGGCCGACAGCCTGGAAGCCAACGACTTCAAAATCAGGGCTCAGATCATCTGGGCCAAGCCCCGCTTCGTGCTGGGAAGGGGCGATTACCATTGGCAGCATGAGCCTTGCCTCTACGCCGTGCGCAAGAACGGCACCGGTCACTGGCAGGGGGCGCGCGACCAGTCCACCGTCTGGACCATCGGTCATGGCGGCGAGGAGAACGAGGCGACCGTCCACGGCACCCAGAAGCCAGTGGAGTGCATGCGCCGCCCCATCCTCAACAACAGCGCCGAAGGCGATACGATCTACGAACCTTTCTGCGGCAGCGGCACCACGCTGGTCGCCGCCGAAACGACCGGGCGCATTTGCCTCGCTGTCGAAATCGATCCCCGTTATTGCGACGTTATCTTGGAACGCTGGCAGAAGCTGACCGGCGGCAAGGCGAAATTGGAATCCGACGGCAGCGCCTTCGACGATCTTGTCGCCAAGCGCCAGAAGAACAACGCAGCAGCCGACGCCGAATCATGAAATGATCCGAACGCCTGAAACAAAGCACTCTTGTTATCCGCTTATGTCGTTGATGTTGTGGCTGACAAGAGCGTAACTGGCGTCACCGCAACGGAGAACGCCATGACCGAAATCGAACGCCTTAGCACAGCCAACGCCCAGATGCTGAAGCTGCTGCGCGCCATTGATGCCGCAGCCGCCGAGATCGAGGCGACCGACGGCCCCGCCGACGACCGCGCCATGTGGGCAGCCCTTTACGATGCAAGGCGGTTCCTTGGCGCCGAGTCAGAGACGCAGCTTCATGGCCGTCCTCAAGGTGAGGAATGACGCCATGACGAACGACACAGTCCTCCCGACCGCAAATAGCGAATGGGGCTTCTGGGGGACTTCTCAGAGAAGCGGCTACGAAGCCGAACTGTGCTGGCAGGTTGCCAGCCGCTTTCTGGCCGAAACCTTCAAGCTGAAGCCAGAGCAAACGCGCGACCTGCTCGATCACCGCTTCGGACGCCATCTGGCCGACGATCTCAGCTTCATTCAATGCGGCCCGATTTCGGAAGAGACCATCGCCAAGCATCTCGCCGCCCGCTTCGCCCAGCCCGCCTGGAAGAATTGGGTGCGGATCACGCTGCGTGAGATCAAGGCAGCCTGAAGAACAGGTTCTCTCCCCGGGCCCCGATCGGGTTCGCCCGGCGGGGCTTCGGGTGGTAGCAGCGCCGCGATAGCCGCGGTGCCGACACCTGAGGAGATCGACATGAGCATCAAACTGACCCCGACTCAGCAATCGCTTCTGAAAAGCGCTGCCCTGCGCGAAGACCGCATTGTCATCCTGCCCGCCAATCTGAGGGGTGGCGCCGCCGTCAAGGTGGTGGACGGGCTGCTCAACACTGGGCTGGCCAAACGCAAGCGAGATTTTCTAGTGGCGACGAATGACGGCCTGCGCGCCGTCGGCGTCGAGACGCCTAGGAAACCGATCCGCGAAGCGAAAGCAAAAGATGAATCGAAAGGCGCACCCTCTTCCCGCCAGCCGCGAGAGAACAGCAAACAAAGCCAATTGATCGAAATGCTGAAGCGTCCTGAAGGAGCTTCCATCGCCGAAATCACCGCCGCCTTGGGCTGGCAATCACATTCGATACGCGGGGCTATTGCGGGTGGGCTTAAGAAGAAGCTCGGCCTCGACGTGACCTCGGAAAAGGTCGATTGTCGCGGCCGGGTGTACCGTTGCCGGACAGAGGGCTGAGCCATGATCGAACGCGACAGAATCATCCGAGAGATCGCCAGTAAGATTCTCGGCCTTGAGACTCTGGAAGCACGCAAGCGCGACAGCCTCGATTTCCATGACCTCTCGGATTGGTCGATCAAGGAGGCCTTGGAAGCGGCTTTCGAGGCTGGCCTCGTTGCCGGGAGGAAATGATCGATGTCGGCCTTCACCATCATTCTTACCCGAGACGTCACAGAAAGCGTGGCCGTCAGAATTGATGCGAACGATCGTGAGCAAGCAGAAGCGTCGGCCTTGGATTTGTTCTTCTCAGGCGTTGCGCTCGATTGGAAGAAGGACGACGGCTTGAGTGATCCCTACATCACCGGCATCGACCAAGCTGCCGATTGACGTGACCGTAGCCACGCCTAAAACCGCCGGGGTTGCCTCCGGCGGTTTTTCTTTGCGGCATTGTTTCTGATTTGACAAGGTTCTGCGATCCATGATGTCCGTCCGCGCCTATGCGCGTCAGCGAGGCGTAAGCCATACCGCCGTGCGCAAGGCGGTGCTGGCGGGCCGCATTCCGCGAGAGCCGGACGGGACCATCGATCCAGTAAAGGCAGATGCCGCCTGGGAGGCGCAAAGCGATCCCGCGAAGCGTCCGGCTCCGGCTGCGAAACCCTCAACGAAGCCGACCGGGGTCGTATCTCCGCCGCCTTCACCGGCTGCGTCCGCCGATCCGCCGTCACCGCCCGGCATGTCCTTTGCCCAGGCACGTACCGCCCACGAGATCGCCAAGGCGCAGCGCGCCCGCATCCAGGTGCAGCGCCTGAAAAGCGAGATGGTGGAGCGGGCCAGCGCCATGAATCTCGTTTTCAAGCTGGCCCGACAGGAACGCGACGCCTGGATTAATTGGCCCGCCCGCGTCGCCGCCCTGATGGCGGCGCAAATGGGCGTCGAGGTTTCGGTTGTGCAGAAGATTCTGGAGACACAGGTTCGTGCCCATCTCGACGAGCTCAGCGAAATCCGTCCAGACTTCAGGTAAACCAGTCATGGAACTTGTCTTCGAGGGAGCCGAGCACATTGTCAATGCTTGGCAGGATGGACTTCGTCCCGATCCCCTGCTGACCGTCTCGGAATGGGCCGACAAACACCGGATGCTGTCGTCTCGCGCTGCCGCCGAGCCGGGGCGTTACCGCACGGCACGAACACCTTATATGCGCGACATCATGGACGCCCTGTCGCCGGGCCATCCGGCCCAGCGCATCGTTT
Source organism: Rhodospirillales bacterium (assembly GCA_016215555.1). Classification (GTDB taxonomy): domain Bacteria; phylum Pseudomonadota; class Alphaproteobacteria; order Rhodospirillales; family WMHbin7; genus WMHbin7. The sequence continues at coordinate 37,232 of JACRJC010000048.1, forward strand.
TCATGAAGGGCGTTCAGATCGGGGCATCTGAAGGTGGCTTTAACTTTATCGGCTTCGTCATCCATCAGGCCCCCGGCCCCATGCTGGCCGTCCAGCCGACGGTGGAACTGGCCAAGCGGGCGTCGCGCCAGCGCATCGATCCCCTGATCGACGAATGCCCGTCCTTGCGCGACCGGGTCCGCCCATCCAGGGCCAAGGATTCGGGCAACACGGTGTTGTCCAAGGATTTTGCGGGCGGCATCCTGATTCTGACCGGGGCCAACTCGGCGGTGGGCCTGCGCTCAATCCCGGCCCGTTATCTGTTTCTGGATGAGGTAGACGCCTACCCCCTGTCCGCCGACGAGGAAGGCGATCCGGTGACGCTGGCCGAGGCCCGCTCACTCACCTTCGCGCATCGGCGCAAGATCTTCCTGGTCTCGACGCCGACCATCAAGGGGATATCGCGCATCGAGCGGGAATACGAGGCTTCCGACCAGCGCCGCTTCTTCCTGCCCTGTCCCCATTGCGGTGACTATCAGTGGCTGAAGTTCGAGCGCCTGCGCTGGGAGAAGGGCCAGCCGGAGACCGTGAGCTATGTTTGCGAGGCTTGCGAGCAGGGTATCGCCGAGCATCACAAGACCGCCATGCTGGAATCGGGCGACTGGCGGGCCACCGCCACCTCCGCCGATCCGCTAACCATCGGTTTTCATCTGTCGGCTTTGTATTCGCCGGTGGGCTGGCTGTCCTGGGAACGGATCGCCCGGTCCTGGGAGGCGGCACAAGGATCGGATGAAGCAATCAAGGCGTTCAAGAACACCATGCTGGGCGAAACCTGGACGGAAAGCGGCGAGGCGCCGGACTGGCAGCGGATCTATGACCGGCGCGAGACTTGGCCCAACGGCGCGGTCCCCTCGGGCGGGTTGTTCCTGACCGCCGGGGCCGACGTGCAGAAGGACCGCATCGAGATCGACGTCTGGGCCTGGGGCCGTGGATTGGAAAGCTGGCTGGTCGATCATATCGTGATCGAGACCGGCCCAGAGAATCCCAAATCCTGGTCAGCGATGGACGCCGTTCTGTCCAGAATCTGGCCACATGAGAATGGGGCCGCGATGACCTTGGCCCGTCTTGCCATCGACACCGGTTTTGAAACCTCCGCTGTTTATGCCTGGGCGCGCAAGGCGGGCTTTGGACAAGTCGCCCCCATCAAGGGGCTGGCGGGATTCAACCGGCCCAGTCCGGTCAACGGCCCCACCTATGTCGACGCCACCGAAGACGGCAAGAAGCTGCGCCGGGGGGCTAAATTGTGGACGGTGGCGGTTTCCACCTTCAAGACGGAAACCTACCGCTTCCTTCGCCTCGACCGGCCAACAGACGAAGACCTGACGGCGGGGGCTTGTTGGCCAGCCGGAACAGTGCATCTGCCATCCTGGGCCGATTCCGAATGGTGCAAACAGTTGGTCGCCGAGCAGTTGGTGACGGTCAAGGGCAAGCGCGGCTTCTCCAGGCTCGATTGGCAGAAGATGCGCGAGCGCAACGAGGCGCTCGACTGCCGGGTCTATGCCCGAGCCGCCGTGTGGATTCTGGGCGCCGACCGCTGGGCGGAAAGCAAGTGGCGCGATCTGGAACGGCAGGTGGGGGTGGCCGAGAGGCAGTCGGAAGAAAGCGATCAGCCGTCAGCGACCGGCCTTCAGCAATCCGCCGGTCAGGTTCGCCGTCCCGTGCGGCGGGGTCGGCGTGTCTTTCAATCCAGCTATATGGGCTGACGGCTGATCGCTGAAAGCTGAGAGCTTCCAACCATGACCCTCGACGAACTCAAGGCCGAGCGCGAGCGCGTGCTGGCACGGCGCAATTCCCTTGTCAGCCGGGTCAGCATCGGCGAGCGCAGTGTCCAGTACGATCTGGCCCAGGCCGATAAGGTGCTGGCCGATCTGGAGCGGCGCATCGCTTCCCAGGAACGCCGTGGTCCGCGCCGACGCATCCTGGTCTCGGCTAGCAAGGGCTTGTGATGCTGACGTCCCTGCGCCGTCGTGTCGGTGCCTTCATTGGTGGATTCGGGGGCGGCTTCGAGGCGGGACAGGCCAACCGGCGGCTCAAAAGCTTCCTGCCCTCAAGGGCCCATCTCAACACGCTGATCACCGCCGCAGGGCCGGACATCACGGCGCGTGCCCGCTATCTGATCCGCAACAACGGCTATGCCGCCAACGCCATCGAAAGCTGGGCGGGCAATGTGGTCGGGGCCGGAATCAAGCCCTCGTCGCTGGTGGTTGATGCGAAGCTCAAACCCGCGATCCAGAAGCTGTGGCTTTCCTGGACCGACGAATCCGACGCCGAGGGCTTCACCGATTTCTACGGCCAGCAGCGAAGGGCGGCCCGGGAAGTCTTCATCGCGGGCGAGGTCTTCTTCCGCTTCCGTCCGCGCTGGCCCGAGGATGGGCTTTCGGTGCCGCTGCAATTGCAGATGATCCCCTCCGAGATGCTGCCGCTGTCCCGCAACGAGATACTTCCTTCGGGCAACAGCATCCGCCAGGGCATCGAGTTCGACCGCATCGGGCGCAGGGTCGCCTATCACTTTCTTCGCCGCCATCCCGGCGACGTCACCGATCCCGGCGTCTCAGGAGAAACCGTCCGCGTTCCGGCCAGTGAAGTCGTTCACATCATGGACCCGGTGGATGCCGGTCAGTTGCGCGGCGTCTCTCGCTTTGCCCCCGCCATCGTGAAATTATTTCTGCTCGACCAGTACGACGACGCCGAACTGGACCGCAAGAAGGTGGCGGCCATGTACGCCCTTTTCGTGACAACGCCCAGCCCCGGCGAACCCTTCGACATGGCCGAAGAAACGGGTGCTGACGGCGAGCGGAACATGGACGTCCAGCCCGGTCAGGTGGTGATGCTGGAACCGGGCGAGGAAATCCAGACCTCTGCGCCTGCCGATGTAGGAGGCAGCTACGAGGCCTTCCAGTACCGCACCTTGTTGCAGATTTCCGCTGCTTTGGGCGTGCCCTACGCTTACCTGTCCAACGATATGCTGAAGGCCAATTACTCGAATTCGAGGCTGGCCCTGCTGGAATTCCGCCGCCGGATCGAAGCTTGGCAGCATTCTGTTCTGGTCCATCAGATGTGCCGCGCGGTCTGGCGGCGCTGGATGGATGCGGCGGTGCTGTCCGGCGCTTTGTCCATTCCCGGCTACGAGACGAAGCGGGCGGATTGTCTTGCCTGTTCCTGGCTGCCGCCGCGCTGGGAATGGGTCGATCCCCTGAAGGACGCCCGTGCCGAGATCGAGCAGATCGATGCGGGCTTGAAAAGCCGCAGCCAGGCCATCGCCGAGCGCGGTTTCGACGCCGAGCAGGTGGATGCCGAAATCGCTGGAGACAAGGCGCGGGAAAAATCCCTCGGCCTCGTCTTCGGCAAACAGCCTTCGAACCCGCCCGATCCGGCCATTGCCGTGCCTGAAACGCCCGCATCCTGAGAAACCAATGACCGATTTGCCCCACATCGCCTCGCGGCTGTTCGCCACACCGCTGTTGGTGGCAAAACCCAAGCTGGACGTGATCCTGAACATCATCGGCCCGAGACTGGGTGGAGCGCCCATTGAAGACATGTCGCCTCTTCCGGCAAGGGAGATCGAGATCACCCATGAAGGCATCGCCGTCATTCCGGTGGTCGGCACGTTGGTGGCAAGATCCAACTATCTCGCCGCCGCCAGCGGGCTGACCTCCTACGGCGACATCGGCGACGCCATTGAGAACGCCGCCACCGATCCAAGGGTGCGGGGCCTGCTGCTCGACATCGATTCCCCGGGCGGCGAAGTCGGCGGGCTGTTCGATCTGGTGGATCGGATCGTTTCTGTCCGCGAACAGACCGGCAAGCCGATCTGGGCGGTCGCCAACGAGGCGGCCCTGTCGGCGGCCTATGCCGTCGCCTGCGCTGCCGACGTCCTGACCGTCACCCAGACCGGCGAGGCCGGGTCCATCGGCGTGGTCGCCGTCCATGTCGATGAAAGCAACGCCGACCGCCAAGCCGGGATGAATTGGACCTTCATCCAGGCGGGCGGCAAGAAGACCGACGGCAATCCGCATGCGCCCTTGTCGTCCGAGGCCAGGGCCGACATCCAGGCCGACGTCGATGCCCTTTACGAACGTTTTGTTTCCCTGGTGGCGGATCGGCGCAAACTTTCGCCCGAAGCGGTGCGCGCGACCCAGGCTGGCGTCTATCGCGGTCAAATGGCCGTACAAGCCGGGCTGGCCGACCGGGTCTCAACGCTGCGTCAGGCGGCCCATGATCTGGCTAATGATCTTCACCGCAAATCTTTGTCACGTGGCAAAGCCGCGCAACCCTCTCTCATCCGAAAGGAGACCGCCATGCAGACCGACGATACACCCGAGCCCAAAGCCCCCACCGAGCCGGACAAGCCGCAGGCTCCGCCCGTGACCCAACCCGATAACAGCGAGGCGGTAGAGAAGCGCCTGCGGGCCGATTTTGCCGAATTGGCGGACGTGGCAGCACAGGGCTCGCGTCTCGGCGTCAAGCTCGACGTGGCCGAAGCCATGGCCAAAGGGATCAGGCCCGATGCGCTGCGGCGCACGCTGCTCGAAGAACTGGCCAGGCGTTCGGACGCTGCAAATCTGGTCGCCACCGCGCCCGCCATGGGCGCTTCCGAAAGCCCCATCGTCAAGCGCGCCCGCGAAGCCGCGGCGCGCCGTCAATAAGGGAGTTTGTCGATGCCCGTTCTCGTTGCCGCGCCCACTTTGGGCGATCTTCTTAAATTCGAACTCAATGCCAGCTTCAACCGCGAGGCTGTGACCCTCAAGTCCGGGACCGTTTATCCCCTCGGCGCGGTTCTGGGCAGGATCACTGCTTCCGGCAAATACCGTCTCTCGCCCGCCGCCGAAGTTGTCGGCGACGAAGGGGCCGAGAGCGCCGTCGCCGTTCTTCTGGAAGCGGTCGATGCATCCTCGGGCGACGCCACCGGCCTGATCGCGGCGCGCGGCCCGGTCATCCTGTCCGAAGCCGCCCTCGTCTTCGACGCCTCCGTCGATCAGGCGGCAGAGAATGACGCCAAGAAGACGCAACTGGTCGCCCTCGGCCTTGTCACTCGAACCACTGCTTAAGGAAACCCACCATGACCGTCATCGCCAATCCCTTCGATGCGGGCGGCTATTCGCTCGCCGAAATGACCCAGGCCATCAACATCCTGCCCAACATCTATACGCGCTTGGGCCAGATGGGCCTGTTCAGGTTCGAAGGCATCACCCAGCGCTCTTCCATCATCGAGCAGGCCGAGGGGGTGCTGAACCTTCTGCCCACCGTGCCGCTGGGCGGTGCCGCCACCGTCGCCAATCGCGATTCCAAGTCCATGCGTTCCTTCACCGTGCCCTGGATTCCGCATGATGACGTCCTCACGCCCCAGGACATCCAGGGTGTTCGCGGTTTCGGGGTGGCCGACGCCGCCGATCCGCTGGCCACCGTGATGGAACGCAAGCTCACCCGCATGCGGGCCAAGCACGCCCAGACCCGCGAATATATGGAGATCAACGCGCTCAGGGGCATCGTCAAGGATGGTGCCGGGGCGACACTTTACAACTACTTCACCGAGTTCGGCCTTCAGCAGCTATCGGTGGATTTTGCGCTCGGCACCGCAGGCACCAACGTCCAGGCCAAGGTGCGCGATGTGCTGCGCAAGGTCGAGGTCGAGCTTAAGGGCGAGACCATGACCGGCGTGCAGGCCATCGTCGCGCCGGAATTCTTCGACAAGCTGATCTCCCACCCCAAGGTCGAAGATGCCTACAAATATTTTTCCTCAACCGGCGCCCAGCCGCTTCGCGAAGACATGCGTCGCCGTTTCCCCTTCGCAGGCATCCTGTTCGAGGAGTACAACGCCACCGTCACCCTTTCTACAGGTGCGACGGAAACCCTGATCCCGGCAGGCGAAGGCATCGCTTTCCCCTTGGGCACCATGGATACTTTCGTGACTTATGGCGCTCCGGCCAATCTGATCGAAACGGTCAACACCGTGGGTCTGCCCATGTATGCCCGCCAGATTGCCCGCAACGACGGCAGCGCCATCGACGTCAAGACCGAGGCCTCGATCCTGCCGGTCAACAAGCGGCCGCGCCTCGCGGTGCGCATTTTCAGTTCGAACTGATGAGCGCATTCAAGGACGCCATCGACGATCTCTTCGCCGATCCCAACATCGCTCAAACGGTTCTTTACCGGGCGGGCGGGATTGGCGACGGGGTTGCCGTTCGGGCGATAACCCGCAGGCCGGACCGCGAGGTCGATTTTCACGACATCGCTGTCCATACCACAACGGCGCTGTTCGAGGTCCGTGTGTCGGAAGTTCCGAACCCGGCCTCGGGCGACAGCATCACGCTAGACGGCGAGAGTTTCATCGTCCAGGGCGAGCCGGAGCGCGACGCCGAGCGGTTGATCTGGAATCTGGATACGAGACCGGCATGAGGCTGAAAGCGGCTCTCCAGGGCGATCTTCGCAAGTTTCTGGCCGAGGAACTGAAGGCTGGCGAGGCGGCGGTGACGGCTGGCATCCGAGAAGCGACCGAGGGGCTCAAGCTGGACCTGCGCCAACAGATCGTCGGCGCGGGGCTTGGTCAGCGGCTTGCCAACACTTGGCGGGGCGAGGTCTATCCCAAAGGCCAGAACAGCCTGCGGGCGGCTGGTTTTATCTTCAGCAAGGCGCCCGGCATCGTTCGGGCCTATGAGGAAGGGGCGGTCATCCGCTCCAGGAACGGCACATGGCTGGCCATCCCCACACCGGCTGCCGGTAAGTACGGCGACGGACGTCAAAAGATGACACCCGGCCTGTGGGAGCGCATGCACGGCGCAAGGCTGAAGTTCGTCTATCGCCGACGTGGGCCGTCTTTGTTAGTGGCTGAGAACCAGCGCGCCCGCACCGGCAAACGGGGCGGCTTCGCCAAGGCCAGCGCATCGGCTCTCAAATCAGGGCGCGATCTGGTCTCGGTGCCGATGTTCATCCTGGTGTCCCAGGTCAGCATCCGAAAGCGCCTCGACGTCGGGGGTACCGCCAACAAATGGCTTGCCGCCCTACCGGGGCTGGTGATCCGCAATTGGCGCGAACCGACAGGTTAATCGTCGGACGGAGCTCCTGTTTCAAATCCCGCCGCGCTGAAGCTGGTGCGCTTGCTTCCGCCCGGATTGCGGACCAGAAGTCCTCGTTCCAAGAGGTCGTTGATGTCGCGGCTGGCGGTATCGACCGAGCATTTGCCTATTGCCGCCCATTTTCGGGCAGTGAGATTGCCTTCGAAACTATCCATGAAGCGGTTGAGAATCGTCTTCTGGCGCACCGACAAAGGCTCTTCAGAAAAACGCAGCCAGAACTCGGCTTTACGCAGAACGGACTGGCTCTTTTCCTCAGCCACATCGACGGCATGGCTGAAACAGGACATGAACCAGACAAGCCAAGCGGTAACGTCGAGCGATCCCTTCTGAGTCCGCTCCAGCACGTCGTAATAGCGGCTGCGTTCGCGCTGGATCTGCGCCGAAACGCTGTAGAAGCGTTTCCCGGTGCCTTCGGTTCTGGCCAGGGCCAGATCGGCGATGGCTCTGGCGATGCGTCCGTTGCCGTCCTCGAAGGGATGGATGGTGACGAACCAGAGATGCGCAATGCCGCTTCTAAGCAGGCCGTCCATCCCGCCGATGGCGGGCCGATTAAATATTCTGTCGGCAGAGCCGACTGTGGTGTCGGACCCGTTGAACCAAGTGAGAAATCTTTTCATCTCGGCCTTGAGGCGTTTGGCGGGCGGCGCTTCGTAATGCACCTTCTGGCGGCCCAAGGGGCCGGACACCACCTGCATGGGGCCGTCGCGGTCGTCGCGCCAATCGCCGGTGACGATCTTGCGCATGCCGGAATGGCCAGTAGGAAACAAGGCCGCATGCCAAGCGAACAAGCGCCTGTCGGTGAGTTGACCAGCATGGTTCTGCATGGCGTCCATCATCATCTCCACCACGCCTTCCGCCCTGGCGTCCGATGATGGAAGGCCAGCGTCCGGCAGGCCAAGACGGCGCGCCACCGAGGAGCGCACACTGGCCGGGTCGAGCTTCTCGCCCTCGATTTCCGAGGTCCGGATCACGTCCTCGACGGTCGCCTGGAACGAAGCCTCGATCTGAAGATCGAAGCCCAGCCGTTGCATCAGACCCAAGAGGCGGCCCTGCTTGTGGCGCGCTTCGGCCAGGGGAGCCAGAAGGGCTTCGGCATCCCAGGTGAATTTCGGCCAGTCGTCGTCCTGCCAGATGTACATGGCTTTTTCTCCGCATCTCTTGCGGAGAATCTAGCTCTATTCTCCGCGGCTTGCAACGCCGTTCTCCGCATCTCGTGCGGAGAAACACACTGGATTCTCCGCAACATCTTAACCGGGAGCCCTCATGCCCAGCCTTCGTGAACAGGTGCTGGCGGCATTATTCCTGCAAATTCAGCAGGTTCCGTCCGCTGCCGTCAAACGGGAAGAGCCGCTGCCCGAGAAGGTGACCGATAGCGGGCTGATCATCTTGCGGGACGGCGACCCGGGCGAACCGGAGGTGCTGCTCTCGCCGGTCACTTATCTCTGGCAGCACCAGGCAGAGATCGAGGTGGTCGTCCAGCGGCCAGCCAGCGAAGCAGCCGCAGCCCTCGACGCCCTGCTTATTGAATTGGGAACCGCTCTGTCCGCCGACCGCAGTTTGGGCGGTCTTGTCGACTGGATCGAATGGTCGGCACCCCAGACCCGCGATCTCGCCATCGACGGCGCTGCGGGCCTCAAAGGCGCCGTGGTGACCGTGACCCTGCATTACGCCTCCAGCGACCCGCTGGCCTGAACTTTCACAAAATTGGAGTCTGCTATGGCCCGTGCCTATGGCGCGAACGCCCTCTTTTTGGCCGCGTTCGAAAGTGCGTATGGCGTTCCCCCGGCTTCGGGGTTCGTCAAGTTCCCCTTCGTCTCCTCCTCGCTGGGCTCCGAGCAGGGGCTGATCGACAGCGACATCCTGGGCCAGGGGCGCGATCCGGCAGCGCCTTCCCGCGATGTCATCAAGGTCGAGGGCGACGTGGTGGCGCCGGTCGATCTGCGATATTTCGGGAACTGGCTGAAGGCGCTGCTGGGGCCACCGGCCAGCACCGGTACCGGCCCCTACGATCATGTCTACGGCTCGGGCGCCATGGCGCTGCCCAGCCTTTCCATCGAAATCGGCATGCCCGAAGTGCCCGCCTTCTTCCTGATCGGCGGCGTGCGCCTCAATTCCCTTCAGATGAATTTCCAGCGCTCGGGCCATGCCAACGCCACTTTCAACGCCATCGGCCAGGGCGAGACCAGGAACAACACAAGCCAGGGCGGGGTTCCGGCCACACTCCCTTTCAAACGCTTCGGCCAGTTCCAGGGACAGGTGAAGCTGGATGGTGCCGCGCTGGCCAACCTGACCGGGGCCAATCTCACCTATACGAACAATCTGGAGCGTATCGAGACCATCCGCTCGGACGGCAAGATCGACGGCGCCGATCCCACCATCGCCGCCCTGACCGGCGCGATCGAGGTCCGTTTCGCCGACACGGCGCTGTTGGACAAGGCGACCTCGGGCGATCCGGTGGCTTTGGAATTCGCCTACGTGATCTCGGCCGCCGAGAAGCTGGTGATCGAGGCCCACGAAGTCTATCTGCCCAAGCCCAAGCGGGCCATCTCAGGTCCCGGCGGCATCCAGGCCAGCTTCGACTGGCGCGCCGCCAACAACACGGTTGCTAGTCGGATGATGACCGTGACCCTCACCAACGATGTAGAGACCTATTGATGATCAAACTGGGCAACCGCGAGCCGGTCTGGCTCGATCTGACCGAGGGGGTGCGGCTCAAGGTCCGCCCCATCACCACACCCTCTTACGCCATGATCCAGGCTCAGGCCGAAAAGGTTTTCGACGACTGGGCCGAGCACCGGGCGGAATCCGAGGGTCTCGACGCGGGCGATCCATCGGTTCGACGCGGCCTGATGCGGGCGCTGATGATCAAGGGGCTCGCCCTCTATGCCGTCATCGCGTGGGAGGGCATTGACGCCGCCGTCACGGATGAAACCATCGCCGGTTTCATCGACGAGAATCCCCTGCTGGCGGCGCTGTTCTATCATCGCTATCTCTCCCCGCTCGAAGAACGGTCCGCCGAGGGAAACGCATCCGGGCCCGCGCCGCATGGCACTTCGGCGGGGGCCCAGGATATTGCAAAGCCTGCGATGGAAACTGTGGAGCCGCCTGCCCCTATCGTCAAAACCAGCCCCTGACGGAATCCGGCTGGCAGGTCTGGGACATTCTGCTGCGCGTTGCCGGTCAGCTTCGCTTCGCCCCCGGTGGCGGCATTCTCGGCATCGACATGGGCGTCGCCCTGAAAATGGCCGAGGCGCTTGGCTTCGATGTCGCCGCCATCGCCGACCTGCTGCCCGAGGCAGAGGCTGGGCTGCTTGAGGGCCTTGCCCGTCTGAAACGCGAAGAAGGCAGCTAATGGCCGAGAGAGCATTGACCATCCGCCTTGCCGTGCGCGACGGCGAGGTGGTCCGGCGCGCCCTGACCCAACTGGGCGACGATGGCAGCCGGGCGCTGGCCCGCATCGAGAATGCCGCCAAGCCTGCCTCGCGCGGCCTGCTGGCGCTGAACGAAGTCACCTTGGCTGCTCGTACGCATCTGGAAGGCTTCGCGGGCAATCTGGGCGGGGTCGGCTCCGCCATGCTGCGCCTGGGGCCGGTCGGCCTGGCGGCGGGCGCTGCCCTGGGCGGCATGTTCATGACCCTGGGCAAGGGTCTTCAGGAAATGGAGACCGCCCAGCAGTCGCTGCTGCGGCTTGAGGCCGTGCTGAAGGCCACCGGAAATGCCTCGGGTCTCACTGGTCAGGAACTGAACGATCTGGCCGATGCCATGGAGGCCAGCACAATGGCCACCGCCGAAGGGGTGATGGACGCCTCTTCGGTGCTGGCCACCTTCCGCTCGGTCTCGGGCGATACCTTTGCTCGCGCCATCAAGGCGGCGCAGGATCTGTCGGCGGTGTTCGGGCAGGATCTGCGCTCCTCAGCGGTGCAGTTGGGCAAGGCGCTGGAAGACCCGGTCGAGGGCGTGACCGCCCTGAAACGGGTCGGCGTCACCTTCTCGGCCACCCAGCGGGAGATGATCGCTGGCATGGTCGAGGCGGGCGACGTGGCGGGCGCCCAGACGCTGATCCTGCAAACTCTGGAACGCCAGGTCGGCGGAGCGGGTACAGCGGAAGCCAGCGGCCTCACCGGCGCCGTCCATCACCTCAAATCCGCCTGGGGCAATCTGCTGGAGGAACTAGCCAGAACGCCAGCCGTGGGCGGCGTGGTCGAAACCACGCTTAAGGGCATCACCGCCACCCTCGACGACATCAAGGGCTGGTTCAAGGGGCCGGACATCGCCGCCCAAGTGGCCGAGAAGTCCCGCCAGTTGGCCGATGTGGAAAGACGCATCGCCGAATATCAGGCGGCTGGTGCTCCACAAAAACGCCTCGATGAATTGAAGCAGACCGCCCAGCGCCTCAACCACGAGATCGACGGCTTGATCGCCAAGGGGCGCGAGCAGGTCGAATCCTTCGAGACAGGCACGGACAAGGCCAGGGAAGGCCAACGCGAAGCCGAGCAGGAACGCAACGCCGAGACCATTGCGGCGCGCATCAAGGCGCTGGAAGCCGAGAAGGTGAAGGCGGCGGTTAATGCTGCCGAAAAAATCTCTGCTGTCAACGGTCAGCTTGCCCGTGACATCGCCTCTGCCGAAAAGAAGCGCGGCAAGCCGGGCATCGACAGCGCCGACATCGACCGGGAAATCGCCCTTCTGCAAGACATCGCGGCGCGCAAGATCGAGGCGGTGGAGAAACCGATCCGCGAAGCTGCGGCGCGATCCAGCGACCAAGCGCGCAAACTTGTCGCCGATCTGGAGCGCCAGCTTCTGGGGGCCAGCGATCCCAGGCAGGCCTTCGTCGATCAGGCCCTGTCACGCCTTCCCGAAGGTGCTACGGAAAAGCAGCGGACGGAAGTCGAACGGCTGGCGGGCGCACTTTACGGCCAGAAGCAGGCGATTGAAGAGCTTAACCAGGAGCTTGAGGCAGAATCCAAGCTACGTGAGAAGGGCGCAGAAATCACCCGGCGCCACCGGACGGCGGAAGAGGAATACCGCGACGTTCTGGCCGAACTGGACAATCTGCTCTCCAACGCCGCCCTTGACCAGGAGACCTATGCCAGGGCGGTCGAAGAGGCCGAACGGCGCAAACTGGCGGCCTCCAAGGAATGGCAGGATGGCGCTGTCCGGGCCGTTCGCAACTATGTCGATGAGGCGACCGACGCCGCCCGCACCGCCGAACAGGCCACGACGCGCTCGCTTCAGGCCAGCGAGGACGCTTTCGTCAAATGGGCGACCACCGGCAAGCTTCAGGCTGGCGATCTTTTCAACACCATCGCCGAGGAGGCGCTGCGCGCCGCCTGGCGGATGTCGGTCGCCAAGCCCATCGGCGGCATTCTGGAAAGCCTGTTCGGTTCCTTGAGCGGCGGATTGTCGGGACTGTTCGATAACTCGTCTCCGGTCGGCGACTTCCCCCTGCAAACCGACACCATGGTGGCGCATTCAGGGGGCGTCATCGGGCATGATGCGCTTGCCACCCGCCAAGCCGATGCCAGTCTGTTTCGCAATGCCGAACGTTATCACGGCGGCGGGCTGATCGGCGGGAACGAAGTGCCGATCATCGCCCTGCGCGGCGAGGAGATGTTGACCAGGGACGATCCCCGTCATCGCTTCAATCTGGCTACCACTTCGCAAGGCGGCAATGGTGTTACCGTGGTCGTGCAGCCCACCGTTACCAATTCGGTCCCTGGCGCCCAGCCGCGCGTCGAAACCGGACGCGGACCCGCGGGCGAAATCCTGATCGATGTCTTCGTCGAGCAGATGGAGATGATGATGAGCCGCAAGATCGGCCGAGGCGAAGGTCTCGCCCCCACATTGGAACGCCGCTACGGCCTCAACCCGGCGGCGGGGACGTACAGGTAGCTATTGCTGTGTGCTTAAACTACTCTGCAGCAGCCGCGTCGGCATCGTCCAAATCCATATCAGAGGCCTCACTAATCGCACTTTCGTCAGATGCAAGTTGCTTCTTCAGCTGCCTCAAGGTGTTCACATAATAGGCCTCGGCAGCGCGCCAATGCCTGAAGATACGGCACCTAATCTTCGACACAAAGACTTGTGGCTCGAGAGCTAGAAATAGTGCTGAAGTTGAGGAGATGCTCGAAAAAATGTGGGTGCGCAGGGGACTGTCATCGGGCAGGTGAGACGGGTTGAAGTTCTCGTAGACAAAATTGCGAATTGCTTCCTTGTGAGTTCTCCAGTTCCTCGGGTCAACGTTAACCGGTTGTGTATACGTATAGTTTAGCGCCGGTCCAACGCCATGTAGATATTTGAAAAGGTCATGGGTGCCTTTGTCAAACAGCTCACTTGATATGATCACAACATCAACGTCCGACGTCTGAGCAAAGGGTTTTCCGAACTTATGGGGAGACGGGCTGAAGCCTAGCTTCGCACTGCCAACAATACAAACGTCTTGATAGCCTATTTCGAACCGGTCTGCGACCTGCTCCCTGAAAATAAGATATTTCATCGGACTGCTGGAAAACACGAAGGGTACTCCTTCCAGCAGAAAAACCTTGGCAACTACGTCAAAATTGTCCATCGCAACGAGAAGGGATTTAAGGTCGTCAGATGAAAGCACAGTGCTGTTGACAAGAATTTCAAGGAGCCGTTTTTGCTCGTCATTATTGGCGCTATCAGCAACCTTCACCATGGACCCCTCCCCCATTCGACGAACGCACTACCTAGAAAACTGATTTGGTTGTGGCAGACAGCGTCAGGATAACTGCACATGGCGCAACCGTCTGCCAATCACTGCTTTTACCATAGCAGGGAAAGTCCCGCATAGGAAGCCCATGCCCCTCTCCTGGCCGACAACCCTGCCCCTGCCGACTGTGCAGGGGTACGGAATCCGTCCGGGCGAGGCGATCCTGCGCACCGAGATGGAGGCGGGACCGGCAAGGCAGAGGAAGCGCTTCACCAACGTGCCGACGCGCATCGCGGTGCGCTGGCTGATGAAGCGGGAACAATTCGCCCTGTTCGAAGCCTGGTATCGCTGGCAGGCCAAGGAGGGCGGCGAATGGTTCGAGATTCCGCTGCTGGGCGGGCTTGGCCTTGTCACGCACGAGGCGCGCTTCACCCGCCAGTTCGACGCCAAGCTGATGGGGGGCGTGTTGTGGGAGATTTCTTCCGAACTTGAAATCCGCGAGCGCCCGACGCTGAGCCAGGACGAGCTTGCTCTGGCTTTGGAAAGCGACCTCGGGCTGCTGATCCGAGACGTCAGCACCTTTCACTCTCTGCTCCATGCCCATCTTCCAGACCCTCTTTCCTGGTAACACCCATGAGCCTGCAATCTGATCTTCATGCCGCCGTCGCCAAAGTGACGGCGGACAGCGCAATCTTACACCAGATCGTCCATGGCGATGTCGCAACCACGGTCGCCACTGAAGGCGGGCCAGTCAAGTCGGCAGCTAAATCGATCGCCGACAACGAGGCGGCCATCAGCGCCAGCCGGGTAGAACTCGACCAGAAACTGGCAGATGCCGCCGCAAGCGCAAGTGCCGCCGCCGGTTTCGCGGGCCAGGCGGAAGGCAGCGCCTTGGATGCCGCCGCCAGGACGGCAAAGATCCCTGATCCGGCGCTTGCCAACGCCCATATGAGCGTCCGAGTCAATGAAAGCGGCACCGCCTATGAATTCTCAGACGGTGGCGGCGACGTGTCCGGCCCTACCAGCGCTGCCGATGGCGATCTTGTTCGTTTCGATGGTGCCACCGGCAAACTTCTGAAGGGCGGCGGAAAGATCCAGGCCGCCGACATCGCATCCGGCGTCCTGGGAACGGCGGCGGGTCTTGACGCAGCCGCAGGTGGCTTGGGCGGTCTTTTGCGCGCCGATGGCGATGGATCGGGATTGACAGGAATCTCAACGGCGGATCAAACCGCCCGCGACCAGATAGCACTTGCAAATCTACGTTTGATGCTCAGTTCCAGCGTCATCAGCGGCGCTCTTGTTCAGGGCTACCAATGGGAACTGTCGGACGATAGCTGGGGAACGACAAGTACGGGCGAAACCATGAGCAGCTCGCCGCACAATCTTGTTGGCCGGACGTCGGGAAGCGTCATTAGCGGAAACGTTCGGACCGACTACCCCGCGGCAAACGCCTTCGATGGGATCAACACCGGCTCGCCGACATCGGCTATCGGCATAACGAACGCAAGTCCCATGTGGCTTGGCAAAGACTGGGGTTCGGGGACGACGAAAGTCATAGACGGATTTGTCCTGGACAGCCAGTACAACCAAAATTGGTCTGGCAACAACGGCTCGACCATCACCGTCGAGCTTTATGGCTCGAATGCGTTGCCAAGCAGTGCCGCAGACGGAACCCGACTTTACGATGTCACCGGAATTCCAAACAGCCCAGGCGTGCAGCAGCAGCTTGATGTTTCTTCAGGTGTCACGACGTCAAACGCCTATCGATATCACTGGATTTCACTGACCAGTTCGCAGGGCGAGAAAATGGTTGGGGAATGTACGTTCTATGAACAAGTTCCCGTCACCCCCGGTTATTATTTCAACGCTGGCGGCGACATGACCCTGTCACCGCCAAATTCTGTTTCCGTTTCCTCACCTCCGGCTTTCATGGTCGCCTACTTCCTGTGGAAGGACGATAGCGGCAACGCTGTTCTGGGTACTGATCTGACTGTCGAGCTATCCCGAAACGGCGGCGCAAACTGGACCTTGGCGACGCTCGCCAACCTTGCCGGTTACGGCGGCTCTTACAGCATCGTCAAAGCCAGAGCCAATATGGGTGGCCAAGCCAGCGGCGCGTCGATGACAATGCGTATCAAGACCCTCAACGGCAAGGAGCAGCGCATCGCGGCGCCTGCTCTCTACGCGGAATGACCGATATGGAACAATGGCTGATCGATCTGCTTGCTCAATATCCCGATGACGGGAATTGGGCCAAGCGGCGGCGCATGATCATTCTGTCCCGCTGGCCCGACGGAAGCGTGCGTGCCGCCGAACAGGATGCGCGCAATGGCAAGCCCGAAGCCCTGGATTTGTACGACGCGGAAGTCGCGGCGATCAAATTGGCCATCCCGAAAATCTGACCATGCCCGATCCGTCCCTTTCGGCGGCACTTGCCGAGGCTTATGCCTCGGCGCCCGCCGACGTCATTGTTCTGCACACGCTGGAAATCTGGCACCCGTGCTTTGTCGAGAATGGAGCGCCCAAACCGATCCGCGTCGTGCGCAATTACGAGGACACGGCGACATGGTTGAACCTTCGCGGGGCTGAGGTTCAGGCCGTGCTGGATCAGCTTGACGAGAAGGCGCGGCGCAAGGTGGGGCTGGTGGCCAGGATCGAGGCAGGAGCGGCCAGGGATGCCGGTCTGTTGGTGCCCTTCGTGGCCTTGGGGTTCGAGTTGGAACTGCCTCCGGTCGATACCATCCCGGTGCCCGAGATCGTGGTGACGCTGGACAATGTGGGCCGCGAGATCACCAAGCATCTCGATGCCGCCGCCGTCAGCCAGGATGCCATCGAGGTCACTTACCGGCCTTATCTCTCGACCGACATCAATGGGCCGCAGATGGACCCGCCGCTGGTCATGACGCTGTCCGAGGTCGAGGTCGACGTGTTTCGCGTCACTGGCAGGGCGCGGGTGCTCGACATCGGCAACAAGGCCTTCCCCAGCCAGATCTACACCATCAAGAAATATCCGGGGCTGCGACGCTAATGCATTGGGCATCCGATTATATCGGCCTGCCGTGGTCCGCCACGGGGGATGGGCCGGATGCGTTCCATTGCTGGGCGCTGGTGCGCCATGTGCAACGGGAGCGCTTCGGTCGTGATCTGCCCGCCATCCCGAACCCTGAGGACCTGTTCGCCATCGCCAGGCACTTTCGCGACCATCCCGAGCGCAGGCGCTGGGAAGCGGTGGTGGCGCCCCTTGAGGGCGACTGCGTGCTGATGCGCCAAGCCCGCCATCCGGTGCATGTCGGCGTCTGGCTTTCGGTGGATGGCGGCAAGGTGCTGCACGCCATCCAGGGCATGGGCGTGGTGGCGCAATCGCCTGCCAGCCTTACCGCCCATGGTTGGCGGGTCGAAGGGTATTACCGATTCATCGGAGACCGTGTGTGACCCGTCCTGGCGTTGTTGTCATGGTCCGCAACGCCTTCCGGCCCGAGCGTGACCGGCGGCTGATGGCGGTCAAGCACCCTGTCACCATCCGGGGCTGGCTCGATGGACAGGGCATTGCCGAATTCCCCCAACCCACCATCTGCCTGGTCAACGGCCTGGCGGTGCTGCGCGCTGATTGGTCGGTGCTGGTGATCCGTTCGGGCGATGTGGTTTGCTTCCTGGCCCTGCCGCATGGCGGCGGGGGTGGCGGCGGCGGGGGGGGCAAGAATCCGCTGCGCACGGTGCTGACCGTTGCCGTCATGGTGGCGGGCATGGCCGCAGGCGCCGCCTTCGGAGGTGCTTTGGCCGGTGCTTTCGGGTTTGAGGCCGGGGGAGCCGCCTTCGGCTCGGTCACCTGGGGGCAGATTTTCGGCGGCGTCATCTCGGGTGCGGTCAATCTGGCGGGGGGTGCCCTGATCAACGCGCTGGTGCCCGCCCCCAGCCCGTCGCGCCCCTCGGCGGATTGGGGATTGGGCAGCATCGGCAGCCCGCCAAGCCCCAGCCCCACCTATTCGCTGCAAGCCCAGGGCAATCAGGCGCGCCTGGGCCAGCCCATCCCCGTCATCTATGGCCGCCATCTGGTCTATCCCGATCTGGCCGCCGAACCCTGGTACGAATATCAGGGCAACGAGCAGTATCTGCATCAGCTTCATGTGATCGGCCAGGGCTTTTACGACTTAGAATCTTTGCGCATCGAAGACACCGACATCGGCAATTTCGCCGAGGTTCAATACCAGATCGTCGAGCCAGGCGGTGCCGTCACCCTGTTCGATCCCTCGGTGACCACGGCGCCCGAGGTGTCCGGGCAGGAATTGACCGCGCCCAACGAGCTGGTTTCCGGCGAGACGGGTTGGATCGGCCCCTTCGTTTCGGCCAGCGCCGAAACCACCGCCAGCCATATCGGCATCGACGTCGTCTTCGCCCGTGGTCTTTATTACGCCAACGATTCCGGCAATCTCGACAGCCGTTCCATCAGTTGGGTGGTCGAGGCGCGGTTGATCGACGACGACGGCCTAGCTTTGGGCGACTGGGTTCAACTGGCATCCGAAAGCAAATCGGCGGCCAGCAACACACCGATCCGGCTCAGCTACAAATATGCCGTAACGCCGGGCCGCTACGAGGTGCGGATGAAGCGCACCGACAACAAGGACACCTCGTCCCGCGCCGGACATGAAATCCGCTGGGCAGGCTTAAGGGCCTGGCTTCAGGACGAGCCGGACTACGGGCAGGTGACGCTGCTCGCCATCCGTATGCGGGCGACCGATAATCTCTCTGGGCGCACGTCGCGCATGGTCAACTGCATCGTGACGCGCAAACTGCCGGTGTGGGAGCAAGGGGGATGGTCGGCTCCGCAGCCCACCCGCTCCATCGCCTGGGCCTTTGCCGATGCCTGCCGCTCTGACTATGGCGGGGAACTGGCCGACGCCAGGATCGATCTGGTCAGCCTGTCGGCCCTTGATGGTTTGTGGGAGCAGCGGGGCGATCATTTCGACGGGGTGTTCGATACCTCCATGACCGTGTGGGAGGCCCTGACCCGCATCTCCCGCTGCGGGCGCGCCGTGCCCATTCAGCAGGGCGGCGTGGTGCGGATCGTGCGCGACGGACCGCAGAGCCTGCCGGTCGCCCTGTTCGGGCCGCGCAACATCGCCAAAAGGAGTTTCCGCATCCGCTATGTGATGCCCGGCGAGGAGACCGCCGACGCGGTGACGGTGGAGTATTTCTCGGCCCGCACCTGGCGGCCCGACGAAGTGACCGCCAAGTTGGCCGATTCCGCCGAAGAGAAACCCGCCCGCCTCCAGCTCATGGGCTGCACCGGCAAGGACCATGCCCTGCGTGAGGGGCTTTATATGGCCGCCGCCAACCGCTACCGGCGAAAGCTCATCACGTTCCAGACCGAGTTGGAGGGGCTGATTCCCACCTATGGCGATCTGGTCTCGCTGGTCCACGACATGCCGCAATGGGGCCAGGGCGGCGAGATCACCGGCTGGGATGGAGAAGTTCTGGTCACCTCCGAGCCTCTGGAATGGACCGAGGGCGAGAGCCATTACATGGCGCTGCGCCGCCCCGACGGTTCCATCGCTGGTCCCTATCCGGTGATTCCCGGCGAGGACGAGTTCAAAGCCGTCCCCCAAACACCGCTGGGCTTCACCCCCTATGTCGGCGGCGAGGCCGAGCGCACCCATTACGCCTTCGGCCCCGGCGAGGCCTGGAGTCTGCTCGCACGCGTTCTCGCCATCCGTCCCAGAGGCGAGCGGGTCGAGATCGCCTGTGTCGGCGAGCATGAAGCGGTCCATGTTAATTAGGAGAAAGAGAATGTGGCGCAATCTTCCGCCTGAGATGCAACACACGCTGGTGGGATTCGCCTGGGCGATCTGGTGGGCCTTGATCGGTCGCAGCCTCTATCACGCCGATCTGGTCCGCAGAGGCCAGCGGCGCTTCTGGTCGCTGCAACTGGCGTGGGAGCTGATGATCGCCATCGGCATGGGCGTGGTCGCCGGGGGCGCCGCCGAATACCTCAATCTCACCGGCATGACGGCGGCCGGATTCATCGCCGCTGTCTCCTATCTCGGCCCGCGCACCATCGCCGCCGTTCAGACCTGGGCCGAGCGCAAGGTCGGGATTGAAGACCTCAATAGTCACTGATCGCTCGCGATCAGTGACGCCCTCACGCGCCGGGCGCGCCTCCGGCGCTAGGCTCCCGCTCGCCAGGAGGCTCGCTCGCGGGCCTTGCCCGCGATCAAGCGGCGACAAATGCCGCTTGAATAATCCTACCTTCCGTTTCCATTCCCTCTGGCCGCCATTTGGCGGCCTTTTTCGTTCATGGAGAACATCCCATGCTGACTTTGCTCGGCTCCGCCCTCGGCTTTCTCACCAGCCTGTTTCCCGACCTGCTCAAACTGTTCCGCGAGAATCAGGACCGCAAGCACGAACTGGCGATCATGGACCGCCAGATGGAAATGCAGAAGCTGGGTCATGTCCAGCGGCTGGAGGAGATCAACGTCCAGGCCGACATTGCCGAATCCCAGGCGCTCTACAAGACATTGGCACCGACCGGCGTGCGCTGGGTCGATGCCTTGGCGGGTTCCGTGCGCCCGGTCATCACCTATGCCTTCTTCGCACTGTTCGCTGGCGTGAAGGGTTCGGCCCTCTACCTGCTGATCGCCGTCGAGGGTGTGTTGCTGGCCCAGGCCCTGCCGCAGATCTGGGATCCGGAAACCCAGGCCCTGTTCGCCGCCACGCTTAGCTTCTGGTTTGGAAATCGGACTCTTCAGAAGATGCGGAAGGCCTGAGTCCATGCGCCGCATGACTGAAGACGGGCTGGCGTTGATCAAACGCTTCGAAGGATTCAGCGCCAAGCCCTATCTGTGCCCGGCCGGATGGTGGACCATCGGCTGGGGTGCGATCCATGGCCGCGACGGCCAACCCGTCACGGCCGCCACCCCGCCGGTTGCCGAAGACGAAGCCGAGACCCTGCTGCGGCGCGACGTCGCCGTCGTCGAACGGGCTGTCCTGCGGCTGATCGCCGTGCCGTTGACTGACAGGCAATTCGATGCGCTGACGTCCTTCGCCTTCAACCTGGGCGGCGGGGCGCTGCAACGCTCCACCCTGCGGCGTAAGGTCAACCGCGAGGAGCATGCCGATGTGCCGGGGGAATTCGGGAAATGGGTCTGGGGAAGTGGGCGCAAACTTCCGGGGCTGGTTCGAAGAAGGGAGGCTGAGGCAATCTTGTACGCAAGCACGGCCTGACTTCGGGCATTCAGATCACAAAGTCGCGGCTGACCTGGGGACATTTCCCCGGTCAGCCGCTTTGTTTGTTTATGGCCCGCATTATGCGGGCCGTTGACCATGATCTACCTGATCGCAGCCCCGCACGGGCAACTCTTCAAATCCACTTGAAACTTCGAGGAGCCCAAAAGAAGCCGTCACCTTCTTGCGGCAAACGGCTGGAAGATCGAAGGGAAGAAGGCTATTCTCATCCATGGCGGGTGTGGCGTTTTCGTTGTGAGTGTGGATAGCGTCTCGATAACGTATTATACCACAACTTCAACGGATTACACCGCATCCGCCATCAAAAATTAGGCCGACTGTGAATAATCCGGGTTAGGCCTTTCCTTCAACCCAGATTCTATCTTAAATTGCGATATCGTCAGTGGTGGCAAGTCAGTCAGAGACCGTGGAATTGACGATTGTAGATAACCCCATGCCAAACCTATGGCAGGAGAAGCCCAGTCTGAACGTTATGAAGTTAACGGAAGCTCTTTACCCAGAGTTCGGCAGCATCAGCGTGGTGTGGTATGAGTCATCAGATATTCGTTAGTCCACTGCCTTCTTCGGATCACAATTGGAGGAATGGAGTTGCGGCAGAATGGTCATCTGCCTTTTTGATTGGTGACTCCCCACAATTGCGAAAGATACTCACAACCTTTCCGGCGGTAACATTCTGCGACGGGCAAGAACGCCTTGTCACCGGCATATCACCAGGAAATGAAAACACGTTGATTGTCTTTGTGAACGGCGCACCGCTAGATGGCAGCACTGTCGGCTGGCCGAATGAGATCCGCATAGCTGCTGACATCGACGTTGCCGAAAGCGCGCATTACACCCCGCGCAACATAAACATTGGTGGCGAGTATTATAAAGGCGTTGCCATTTCCGATGCGAATTGTGCCGCACTTGCGATTGCCAATATTGGTCGTGCAAAACGTATTTTGCAGCCAGGGGCCTGCATCAATTTTGAGAATTGGTCACAAAGAAAAATTCTATCCGTAGAAGATTGCGGGCATTTTCTGCGCGTTGTTTGCGACGGCTCGGCTTTTGATCCGGACATTTATGGATATCCCAACAGATTTTCAGTGGATGGAATATTCGTCTCCAACACCAAACTTGAAGGAATGCGCAAATACGCTTGCCGCGGACCATTCGAAAATTTTGATATACAGTTTGACGGGCGCGTATTTTTCTGTTGCCCATTGTTCACTAATGGTTATGCGTTGGGAAATATATTCCAAGATGACATCGATAGTATCTGGAACGGAGAGCGCGCAAGAAGATTCCGACGCTCCGTATCCTGTGGTGATTTTGAATATTGCAATGATTTATGTTATTTTCTCTCTGAGGCAAAACAAGGAAAAATACCGGATCAGGACTCCGTTCTTGTCGCGCGTGAACAGTTTTCTTCATGGATCGGAGATACCGATGACTGCAACTTGAGTTACATGCCCACCAGCATCACCATCCAACTTGATAGAAGCTGCAATCTCGTATGCAAATCGTGCAGAAAATCAAAATACATTAAAAACAGCGAACAAAGCGAAAAGCTGAGGGAGTTGCTCGAAGCAAAGATCAGGCCACTTCTTCAAAATTGCGAGGCGCTGCACCTCATGGCAAGCGGGGAAGTTCTGGCCAGCAAGGCAATGACCAGCTTCATGAAAAGTCTGAGTGCCACGGATTTCCCGCGATTAAGATATGGCCTAATCAGCAACGGACAACTTTTATCCAATAAGAAATGGGAGGAGATTTTCGAGCCCAGCGGCATCCCCGTTGCCTACATATCATTGTCTATAGATGCCGCCAATAAAGAGACGTATGAGAAACTCCGGCTTGGAGGCAGCTGGACTCGCCTCATAAAAAACATCAAATTCATGCAGCGTCAGCGTCAAACCGGTAAGATTGGAAAATTATACTTCAATTTTCTTGTCCAGAAAGAGAACTTCAGACAAATTCGTGAGTTTTTACAGCTTGCCGTTGACTTCAGTGTGGATGCCGTTTTTTTTCAGCGCATTTCCTTCAATATGGATATGAATTATTCGGACGACGAGAAGCGTGAAATCAATGTTTGTTCGCCAGACCACCCTGACTACAAGGAAGTCGTCGAAACACTTGCCAGTCTCCAGAACAACCAAGGAATCACGGTGTACAACAACTGTTTCTGATGTTTTGAACTGCACGCAAATACATGCTGCAGATAACGGGTTCTGGCCCACTCACCCCGCATGCCAATTGGCGGCGATCACCGTCGACAACTGATCCTGATGTAACCATCCGGTGAGCTACGCGACCGCATACGATTGATGGGGCTCGGCATATCGCCGCCAAGTTTATGCCGCTTTTCTGTCCAAGGCGGCGCCGGATTTCCAGTTCCAAGGCAAGAGGTCGTCGATGCGGCTTGCCGGGT
>JACRJC010000049.1 GCA_016215555.1 Rhodospirillales bacterium
GCGTCCAAAATCCGCCGATTGAACGGAAATAAACCAAAAAGGCGGCGAAAGGCGGCCTCGTCCAGCGCCAAAATCATCGAAATGACGGTCATAAACGAATGGAAAGGCCGATCAGGGAGGGTTTTTCAGCAGCCTGCTAGAGCAGATCGGAAGAATCCTGAGCCATTAAACGGCTCAGGTTTCGCGCGTGAATCTGCTCTAGAAATTTGTTTTGCGAACAATTCACGTTTAACCCCAAGTCACCCAGGTGACTCGGGGTTAAACGATCATGCGCTAGACGTCTATTTCAACGGCAGCACACGCAAGCGCAGGCTACTGGCATCAATCGACAACAAGGCGCCGTCAGCAAGTTCGGCTTCCATCTGACGCAAGGCGGAAATAACTTTTTCGCCTATGATTTCGGGGCTTATCTCTTGCGACCGAATTTGCACGACGCTGGGGTTCTTTCCCTTGGTTGCAGCCAAAATAGCCCCAAAGTCCAGATCATGCGTCATCACGATATAACCGCCCCTGGCGGCATAGGACATGATTTCCCGGTCGGTGGCCGAAGCGGCGCCAATCTCAGACCAGTGAACTGAATCAAATCCATCAGCCGCCAAACGCGCTACCCAGCGCGGCGACAGGTTCATGTCGATAAGAAGCTTCATTCACCTGCCAACAGCACTTCGCGCTCTTCGGCACGCCATGCGGCATAAAGAAGGGCTTGCAGGACATCCTCGCGCTCGAGATAGGGAAAATCTGCCAACAACTCATCAACGCTGTGCCCGGAGCCGATCTGGCCGACGACCATGCCGACCGTCACACGCATGCCCCGGATGCACGGCCTGCCGCCCATCACTTCCGGTTGTTGGGTAATTCTGTCCAGATGTCCCATGTCGACCTCCGCATGGGAATCATAGTAGCAGCCCTTGTGAAAGGTATAAAGCCGCATTCCCCAAAACAATGGGCCGGGGAAATCCCCGGCCCTTTCGCTTTCAGCCCGAAAGAGGGCCTATTTCTTCTTTTTCGCAGGCGCCTTCTTGGCCGGAGCGGGCTTCTTGGCCGGAGCCGCCTTCTTGGCCGGAGCGGGCTTCTTGGCCGGAGCGGCCTTCTTGGCCGGAGCCGCCTTCTTGGCCGGAGCCGCTTTCTTGGCCGGGGCCACCTTCTTGGCCGGGGCCGGCTTCTTGGCCTGGGCCTTCTGATGTTCGACGATCGGCTTCGAGCCCATGATGCGGGCGAATTCCTTCAGCGCCTTGGTGTAGTCGGCGGCATGGGCGATTTCGTATTCCGCCCGCAGCCAATGGTCAAGATCGCGACCGGGCTTGCAGCCATCTTTTTCCCACAGCTTATAGGCCTTTTCGCGGATGCGCTGGCCGGTGACGCCTTCAAGCAGGCCTTCCGAAATCTGCAGATTGAGATTGATCAGGCTGTTCAGAATATCGTCGGTGACGCCGTTGGCAACTTCGAAGGTCTTCTGCGCGGCATATTGCGACAGTTTGATCAGGTTGTTGCGAACATCCTTGGGCAACTGGCATTCGGGGCGCTGCATCAGGGTGCGGATGCCGACCCAAAGCTGAAGATTGTTGTCGAGGGCGTTGGTCAGCTCGGCCCCGCCGACCTTGCGTGCTTTGACGATCTGCACGGCAGAGCGGGCCAAGGCCAGCGCATCCTCTTCCCCGCGCGTCAATTTCTCGATCTGGACTTTGGCCATCACTGATCTCCCAATAATGCGGTTGTGGCGAGGGAACCCCCTGGATATGAAGCTAGACTATCAAGATTCCAGGTGCTTGTGAATTCTGAAAGACTCTTTCACAAGGGCTAGGCGGCACCGACTATAACCCTGGCGCCGCCTAGTTTAGAATTCATCAAATCAGAATGGGAAGAGGATATCGAACAACTGCTGGCCGTAGCGCGGCTGCTGCAGATCCGACAGCGTACCGCGACCGCCATAGGTGATGCGGGCCTCGGCGATCTTTTCCGAACTGACGGTATTGGTCGAGTCGATATCCGAGGGTCGCACGATGCCCGAAACCGTCAGTTCCCGCAGTTCGCTGTTGACCCGGACTTCCTGCTTGCCGGCCAGCACCAGATTGCCGTTGGGCAGCACCTGGATGATGACGGCGGCCAAGGTCGTGTTGATCGCTTCCGAGCGGGTGATCTTGCCGTCGCCGGTCACGTCGTGCGTGCTGCCCATCGAGGCCAGGTTGCTGGCGTCGGCATTGGGAAACAGCTTGAAAAGCTGGGTCTCGTAACCCAGCAGCTTGAGCGCGGAGGTGCCTTCGCTGTTGTCCCGGCTTTCGGTGGTCTTGTTGCTGAGCGTGCTGCTGTCGCTGATGCTGACCTTGATGGTCAGGATGTCGCCGACCTCGCCGGCCCGGTTGTCCTTGAAGAAGGCCCTAGCCCCCGGGCGCCACAGCGAATTGGGGTTGGCGGCCGCCGTCTTGGGGGCCGGCATCGGCAGCGAAACCGGGCGATAGTTGGGATTCTGCGTCGGATCATTGACCTTCGAAGTCTTGGGGGCCTCGCCTACCTCGCTTAAGCGGTTCATGGTGTTGCAGCCCGCCAGCGAAAGCCCGGCGGCGGCCAACAGGAGGGGAGTTCTGAACGCGGTTTTCATCATGGCCTCCTGGCTCTCAATTGATCTGCCGGGCGCCCTGCGGGCGCACGGTCACCATGCCCTGGCCGATCACCACGGCTTCGACGACGCTTTTGCTTTTGGTATTGGTGACGTTGATGACGTCGCCCTGGCCGCCGTCTTCATTGGCCTTGCCCTGGGCGGTCAGCATCATCGAGCCGGCCCGCAGAACCATGGTCACGCTGCTGTTCTTGGGCACCATCACCGGGCGCTGGATGTCTTGCAACGATACGGTCTGCCCCGACTTCAGGAAGCGGCGCGGCGCCTTGCCGACGATCTGCTGGGGATCGGTCAGGGTGTCGGCGCGGACCATGTCGTTGCTGACCGGCACCATCTTCAGATCCTCGAGCCCGATGGGCTCGTTCTTCTGGACCGAACGGATCAGCACCGGGATTTCGATCTGCGAAACCACGCGCCCGCTGACCTTGGTCTGCAGCGCATGGGGGCTGTTGGCCGGCACTTCCACCGTCGCCGAGAAGCGGCGCGAACGCTCGTCGTATGAGAGGGAGCGCACGGCCACCACCGGCCTGGCATCGACGGGAATATTGAGGATGATCGAGCGATTGGCCAGTTCCACCGCCGAATCGGCAGCCACGCCGTAAGGGGCCAGCGCCGACAGCAGGGCGTTTTCGATGGCTTCGCGCGGCACCGACTGTCCGGCGCGCTCGACCACCACGCGGTCGTAAAGGCTGTTGGGGCGCCAGGAAATGCCTTGCTGCTGGGCGACGGCATAAAGCCAGTTGGCGTCCAGCGTCGCCCGGGCGCCGGGCTTGGGGGCATAGGCGATCGGCTTTTTGGCCTTGGCGTCGTCGAGATTTTCGAACAGGTCGCCCAGGACCAGAATATCGCCTTCGACCACCGCCTGCTGTTTCAAGGCCGGCGGGGCGGCAAGCAGGGCCAGCTTGGCATCCTGGGCGTTGGCCGAGAAGGTTGCCGTGACAAGCAGGACCGCGAGAAGGACAAAGCGAAGGAACAACATGACAGCCTCTATCGATACGACTATTTGAGCTGCGTGACCGAACCCATCATTTCGTCCGAGGTCTTGATGACCTTGGAATTCATTTCATAGGCCCGCTGCGCGCTGATGAGATTGGTCACTTCCGAGACCACATTGACGTTCGAGGTTTCCAGAAAGCCCTGCAGCAAGGTGCCGTAACCCAACTGGCCGGGCGTCGAAACCGTGGCCTGGCCCGAGGCCGGGGTTTCCAGGAACATATTGTCGCCGATGGCTTCCAGACCCGCCTCGTTGGCGAAGGTGGCCAGATCGAACTGGCCGATCACCTGCGGCGTCACCTGGCCGTCGATCTTGGCCGAAACCTGGCCCGAGGCATTGATCGAAACGCTGACCGCGTTGGCCGGAATGGTCATGCCAGGCGTCACGGTGTAGCCGTTATGGGTGACGATCTGGCGGTCGGCCGAAAGCTGGAACGAGCCGTCGCGGGAATAGCCCGAATCGCCGTTGGGCAGCGTGACCCGGAAATAGCCCTTGCCCTGCACGGCAAGATCAAGCGTGTTGTCGGTGTTCAAGAGACTGCCCTGTTCGGTGATGCGGTAGACGGCGGCGGTGCGAACACCCAGGCCCAACTGCACGCCCGACGGCACGATGGTGCCCGAGTCCGACGAATTGGCGCCGACGCGCCTTAGATTCTGGTACAGAAGGTCGTTGAACTCGGGCCTTCTGCGCGAATAGGCCGTGGTGTTCATGTTGGCGATGTTGTTCGAGATGACCTCGACATTGGTCTGCTGGGCCAGCATGCCGGTGGCGGCGATATTGAGCGACCTCATGGCGTCGTTCCTTTCCTAGTCTATCTATCTGGAGGTGCGGCCCAGCACGTCGATGGCCTTGCGCACGCGATCATGTTCATTCTCGATCATGCGCTGCACCGATTCGTAGCTGCGTTGCACCTGGATCATCTTGGTCATTTCCACGACCGGTTGAACGTTCGATTCCTCGATCATGCCCTGCAGAACCTGCGGCTTGTCGACATCCTGGGGCTGGGCGTCGGTCTGAAAAAGGCCGCCCGCGGTCTTGCGCATATCCTGGTCGTTCTCGAAGCGGACGACGCGGACCTTGCCGACCTGACCGTTCTCGGTCGAAACCGTGCCATCGGCGGCGATCGATATCCTTTGTTCGTTGGGGGCGAAGAAAAAGGGCTGGTCGGTGGTCGAGAGGACGGGGAAGCCGTCGGCGGTCACCATCTGGCCGCCTTCATCCAGGCGCATATGACCGTTGCGGGTGTAGCGCGCCCCTTGGGGGGTATCGACGACCATGAAACCATCGCCCTTGACCGCCAAGTCCAGGGGATTGCCGGTCGCCGAAAGCGCGCCTTCGCTCATATTGCGGTAGACCGACACGTCCTGGACATAGGCCGTCTTGTCGCCGAAGGGGCGGTCGGCGGATCTCGACTTCAAGACATAGTCGCGGAACATCATGTTCTCGGCCTTGAAGGCCGGCGTGTTCATATTGGCCAAATTATTGGCCACCATGTCCATCTGCCGCCACAGGGCGGCCTGACGGGAAAGGGCGACGAACGAAGTGGTTTCCATGACCGAAGCGTCCCAAACCGGGTTGCGTGTGTTACGCCACCTAGTTTGCACGCCCCATGCCAACTGCTACACATATGATTTATAAGTATATTTATTGGGGGCTGCCAGCCCCGACTTTTCCCCCTCCGAGTCGCGGGCAGGGCTTGCCGGGCAGTTCTTGCCGCTTTGCCGGGCTAGTTGGTATGTTGGGCCAATCACTTACCTTATGTTAACCGGCCAGGCCTTAGCATCGCCTTAGATGGATGCGGCCTTGGCCCCGCCTCAGATGGAGACGACATGGTTCAGGACCTGGAAGAACAAGAAGGTGGCGGCGAGGAAGGCGGCGGCGAAAAGAAGGGCGGCTCCAAGAAGCTGATCCTGATGGTGGCCGTTCCCCTGGTGGCGGTCGTGGGCATTGCCGCCGGCGCCTACTTCACCGGCTTGGCCGATCCCATCCTGGCCATGGTCGGCGGCGGCGCCCCCAAGGAGGAGCATGGTGCGGCCCCCTCTGGCGGACATGGCGCGCCGGGCGAGGCGGTCGCCCAGTCGGTGTTTTACGATCTGCCCGACATGCTGGTGAATCTGAATTCGCCCGGCCGGCGCCAAAGCTACCTCAAAATCCGGGTTAGCCTGGAATTGTCCAATCCCCTCGATCAGCCCCGCATCGAGCAGCAGATGCCGCGCATTGTCGATAATTTTCAGGTCTATCTGCGCGAACTTCGGGTAGAGGATCTGCAGGGCGCCGCCGGCGTCTACCGCCTGCGCGAAGAACTTTTGAGCCGCGTCAACGCGGCCGTCAAGCCGACCAAGGTCAATGACGTCCTCTTTAAGGAGATGTTGGTCCAGTAGTCGGACCCGATCCCCATGGCAGATGAAGAGCCCCGCACCGACAAAGACGAAGAAGCCCTGATGGCCGAATGGGCCGCCATGGCCGGCGACGAAGATGAAGGCGGCGGCGACAAGAAAGCCGAGGGCGGCGGCGAAGGCGGCGGAGAGGGTGACTCGGCGGCGGCAGCCGAATGGGAAGCCATGTTGGGCGAAGAAGGCGGCGACGTCGCCGGCGGCGGACGCGAATCGACCCGCGTGCTCAACCAAGATGAAATCGACAGCCTTTTGGGCTTCGACGACGTCCACGAGACCTCGTCGGAAAAGTCGGGCATCCAGGCCATTCTCAATTCGGCGCTGGTGTCCTACGAACGCCTGCCGATGCTGGAGGTCGTCTTCGACCGCCTGGTGCGCATGATGAGCACCAGCTTGCGCAACTTCACCTCGGACAATGTCGAAGTCTCGCTCGACAACATCGTCAGCATCCGTTTCGGCGATTACCTCAATTCGATCCCCCTGCCCGCCATGCTGGCCGTCTTCAAGGCCGAGGAATGGGACAATTACGGCCTGCTGACCGTCGATTCCTCGCTCATCTATTCCATCGTCGATGTGCTTCTGGGCGGACGGCGCGGCACGGCGGCGATGCGCATCGAGGGCCGGCCCTATACCACCATCGAGCGCAATCTGGTCGAGCGCATGGTCCATGTCGTCTTTTCCGACCTGTCGGCGGCCTTCGACCCGCTGTCGCCGGTCACTTTCCGCTTCGACCGCCTGGAGACCAATCCGCGCTTCGCCACCATCTCGCGGCCCTCGAACGCCGCCATCGTCGCCAAGCTGCGCATCGACATGGAAGACCGCGGCGGGCGCCTCGAACTGCTGATCCCCTACGCCACCTTGGAACCGGTGCGCGAGCTTCTGCTGCAGATGTTCATGGGCGAGAAGTTCGGTCGCGATTCGATTTGGGAAACCCACTTGGCCGAGGAATTGTGGATCACCGACGTCGATCTGAACGCCGTTCTCGACGTCCAGACCATGCGCCTGCGCGAAGTGCTGAACTTGAAGATCGGCGACCGCATCATGCTCAACGCCAGCCCGGATTCGCTGGTCGATCTGCATTGCGGCGACGTCGAGATGTTTTATGGCCGCATGGGCCGCAAGAGCCACCATATGGCGATCCGCATCGAGGGCCGCGGCTCGGCCGTCGAAGCGGCCAAGAAAAAGCCCCAAGGGAGCTCCTGACATGTCCTGGCTTGGTATCGTCCTCGATCTGGTTCTGATTTTGCTGCTGGGCTCCGTTCTGGCCTATGCCGTGATGCTGAACAAACGCCTGACCCAACTGCGATCAAACAAGGACGAACTGGCCCGCGTCATCAACGCCTTCAACGAAGCCACGCAACGGGCCGAAGCCAGCATCCCGCGCCTGCGCAAGACCGCTGACGACATCAAGACCCAGCTTGAGGACCGCATCGAAAAGGCGGTCAGCCTAAAGGACGATCTGGCTTTCATGATCGACCGCAGCGACAGCATGGCCAACCGCCTGGAAAGCTCGGTCCGCATGGCCAGGGGCGAGACCATGGGCGGCTCCCAGCAGCCAACCCCCGCCCCCCGCCTGCCCTCGGCCCCCAGGCCGATGACCGCCGCCAGGCCCGTTTTCAGCCAGCCCGCGGCGGCGGCGCCCGCAGCGCCTCCGGCACCGGCGCCGGCGCCCCAACCGCGCATGGCCGCCCCCCAGCCGCGTGCGGCCGCAGCCCCCCCTCAGCGCCAAGTCCCGGCACCGGCGCCAGCCCAGCCGCAGCGCAAGGAACCCCGGCTTGATGGTGGTTTCAGCATGCCCGCCGACGACATGGATGACCGTTCCGAGGCCGAACGCGCCCTGCTGCGCGCCCTGCAGTCGGCGCGCTGACCATGAAACCGCTCTTCGAAAAGCTCCGTCTGCTGCCCATCCTGATCGTCTTGGGCGGCGTCATCCTGACCGTTAAATTGGGGGGGCTGATCGACGGTTTTTCGAAGGCCCCGCCCGCCATTTCCCTGACCGCCAGCGTCGAGGCCCAGCAACCCAACCCGGTCCAGCCCAAGCCGGCTCCAGGCCAGCCGACGGCCCAGACCCCGGCCTCCGGATCGGCGCCGGCGGGGCCCGGCCCCGAACCCGCCCCGCCCCCGCCGGCGGCGGCAAACGCCCTGTCCCACACCATTCCCACGGGCGAACCCGCCAATTACACCCCGGCCGAGCTGGAAGTCCTGCAGAAGCTGTCGGCCCGCCGCGACGAGTTGGAGGCCCGGGCCAAGGAACTTCAGATGCGCGAGGACATGGCCAAGGCGGCCGAGGCCCGCCTGACCAAAAAACTTGCGGAAATGAAACAAGTTCAAAGCACTATCGAAGGTTTGCTGCTGAAATACGACGAGCAGGAAGACGTCAAGATCCGCAGCCTGGTCAAGATCTACGAATCGATGAAACCCAAGGACGCGGCCAAAATCTTCGAGGAACTCGACATGCCGATCCTGCTCGAGGTCATCGAGCGCATGAAGGAAAAGAAGGCCGCCGACGTTCTGGCCAATGTCAGCCCCCAGAAGGCCAAGGAAATCACCTTCCAACTGTCCGAGCGGCGCAAACTGCCCCGCCCCGGACCGGCGACCGGCGGCTAATCTTGGTCTTTCAGGGTGATAGACGCGCAAGTTAAAGCTCGAAAAATGCTTGCGCCCTTGAATAATAACACGTAATACCGTTATCAGCCCTTCCTGGGGAAATGGGGGGGAAATTATGATCAATCACAGCATCCGATAGGAGCTATGAATGCCTGTCGATAAAAACATGAAGGTCCTCATCGTCGATGACTACAAGACGATGCTGCGTATCGTGCGCAACCTTCTCAAGCAGCTCGGGTTCATGAATGTCGATGAAGCCACCGACGGTTCGATGGCCTTGCAGCTTCTGCGCAACGCGCCTTACGGTCTGGTCATCTCGGACTGGAATATGGAACCGATGACCGGCCTGCAGTTGCTGAAGGAAGTGCGCGCCGATCCCAAGCTGAAGGGCGTGCCCTTCATCATGGTGACCGCCGAAAGCAAGTCGGAGAACGTCATCGCCGCCAAGGAAGCCGGGGTTTCGAACTATATCGTCAAGCCCTTCAACGCCGAGACGCTCAAGACCAAGATGTCGAGCGTGCTGGGCGACTTCTGAGGCGGGTCACGCATCCAGGGGAAGTTCCATGCCGAGCAAGGCCGTCGATCGCGATCTCGAGCAGCGTCTGAACGAGATTCGCGAATCTTCCGGCGGCACTGTCCGGGTGGATGAAATCGGGGAAGTGGTTCAGTCGTTGTTGAACAGTCTGAAGGGCGACCTGACGGCGGCCGATCTGCGCATCTATCAGGAACTGGAAGGCTTGGCGGCCTATATCCGCGCCGCCAAGGCCGAGATTGCCCAGTTGCGCCCGCAAGACATCAAGGAACATTTCATCAGCTCGGCCTCGGACGAGTTGGACGCCATCGTCGAGGCGACGGAAAGTGCGACCAACGACATCCTGGACGCCGTCGAGGCGATCGAAAACGTCGCCGCCGAAGCGCCCGAGGAAATCAACCAAAAACTTTCCGAACTGACCACCCGCATCTACGAAGCCTGCAATTTCCAGGACATTACCGGCCAGCGCATCACCAAGGTGGTGCGGGCGCTCAAGCATATCGAGGACAAGATCGAATCGTTGGTCAAGGCCCTGGGCGGCGAAACCGTCGAACCGAAAGCCGCCGACGGACAGAAGCCCGCCTTCTTCACCCATGGCGGCGAAGGCGAGCAGGATCTTCTGAACGGACCCCAGACTCCCGGCAAGGCCAATAAGCAAGACGATATCGACGCTCTGTTCTCCAGCTTCGATTGAGGCCCCATGCCTGGGGCTTTTCCCGCGCCCATTCATCGCCGCCGGCGGCTTTGGTTTCCTGCCGCCCTGGCGGTCCTTTGCCTGCTCGCTCCGCAAGACGCCCTACCGGCGCAGGCCAGAGGCGCCAAGCATGCCGATTACGCCCGCATCGTTTTCGACCAGGATGAGGCCGGCGGATTCAGCGCCAGCCTGGACGGCCAGAAACTGATCGTGCGCTTCGATCAGCCCTTCAAGGGCGATCCCAAAACCCTGCTGTCGTCGCTGGACGGCATCGTTTCAAGCGCCGGCATGGATGGCGTCCGCAAGACGGCGACGCTGACCCTGACCGGCCGTTTCGAGGTGAAAAGCTTCTCGCTGGGCACGTCGGCCGTCATCGACCTGCTGCCCGCCAAGGGCGGCGGCAATGCCGAGGCCTTCAAGTCGCCATCTCCGGCCAAGCCTTCCCCCACCGCCAAAGGCACGGATGCGGTCCCCATCCGCATCGGCGATCACGACGACTTCAGCCGCTTGGTTTTCGACTGGCCGCAATCGGTGGCCTATGACGTCGCCAAGCAAGGCGAAGTGGTCACCATCACCTTCGCCCGCCAGGCCCGCTTCGATGACGCCAGCCTAAGGGCCAATCTGCCCTTGTTCATCAGCGGCGCCGAAAGCCAAAGCGGCGGCGGCAAATCCATCGTCACCCTGTTCGCCCCTCAGAACGCCCGTGTGCGCCATTTCACCAGCGGCCCCAAGGTCGTGGTCGATATCCTAGGCCCTGGCGGCGCCAAAACGACCGCAGCGCCAGAAAAGCCGGCGCCGCCGCCGGTGGCGCGGACCGCCCCCATCGCCGACCGCGGCATGCCCACCGATCTGTCCGGACTGACCAAGCAGGCGGCGGTGCCGTCTGCTCCTGCCCCTGCGCCCGTTCCCGCACCTCCGTCAGCCGCAGCGCCAGCTACGCCTGCGCCAGCTCCCGCCGCCGGCGAGACGGCGCCGATGCAGCCTACGCCTCTGCCTTTCCCCCCTGTCCAGGGCTTCGAGGACGAAGAGGAAGGCGCGCCGGCCGACAACACGCCCGGCACCACCGCCAGTTTGGCCTTCACCTGGAACCAGCCCGCCGCCGCCGCCGTCTTTAGGCGCTCGGGCTATCTGTGGGTGCTGTTCGACCGTTACCAGGAAGTCGATTTGCGCATGCTGAAACAGTTGGGCGCCGGTGTCGTCGCCTCGGTCGAGCAATTGCCCAGCAAGACCGTGACCATCGTGCGCATCGTCACCCAGCCCGGCTACAATCCCTCGATCCGGCGCGAGAATCTGTTGTGGATTCTCGACTTGTCGAAACGGCCCCTGAAGCCGGCCAATCCCATCGACATCCGCCTGGAAGAGCAAAGCGTGGTCGGGCCGCGCATCACCATGAAGGTTAACGAGGCGGGATCGGTCATTCCCTTCGTCGATGCCGAAATCGGCGATCAGCTATTTGTGGTGCCGGTGATGCCCCTGGGCGCCGGCGTCGCCCCAAGGCGCGATCTGCCCGATGTGACGCTGTTGACCACCGCCCAGGGCATCGTCGCTGTTAAGAAGGCCGACGGTCTTGATATGCGCTCCACCCGCGACGGCGCCGAGATCAGCCGCCAGGCCGGCGGCCTGCGTTTCACCAAAGACGCCGACCGCTTGGCCAGGGCCTCGGGACAAACCATCGGCCAAGCCGACATGACGGCCATGAACGTCGCCAAATGGATGCAGGGCGACCCTGCCAAGACCAACGAAACCATGCGCGACCTGCTGCAGGTGGTGGGCCAGACGCCGCCCGAATCGCGCACCCAGCCCCGCCTGGCCCTGGCCCGCTTCCTGATCGCCGGGGGCATGGGCGCCGAGGCTCTGGGCGTCTTGCGCACCATCGCCGTCACCGATCCCAATTTCGCCGAGACCCCGCCCTACAAGGCGGCCCGGGGGGCGGCCAATGTGCTGTCGCACCGCTCGAACGAGGCCATCGAGGATTTGCAAAGCCCGGCCCTGTCCGGCGTGCCCGAGGCCCGCTTCTGGCGCGCCCTGGCCGAAGCCGACCAGGCCTACAATCCCGGCCATTACAATGACGCCCTGAAAGAGGGCGGCGCCTTCCTGGGCGGCTATCCGCCGGCCCTGCAGTTGCGCCTGGGCATACTGTCGGCCCAGGCCGCCGTCGATGCCGCCGACGATCTGACCGCCAGCCGCATGCTCGACATCCTAAAGCCCCTGGTCTCCACAAATTCCGAGAAGGCGCGCCTGACTTATATCGAAGGCCGGTTCGAGGAAATGACCGGCGCCGCCGAAACAGCCCTTGCGAAGTACAAAGAGGCCGAGAACAGCCAGGGCCGCTGGGAACGCTCGCGGGCCGGCGTCGCCCGGGTCGAGCTTGAACTCAAGCAAAACAAGATTCCCAGAACCCAGGCCATCCAGGAAATGGAGCGCCTGCGCTTCGCCTGGCGCGGCGACGATTTCGAATACCAGCTTCTGAAACGCCTGGCCGAGCTGTATTTCCAGGAAAAGGACTATGGCAACGGGTTGCGCACCTTGAAGCAACTGGCCGCCAATTTCCGCGAGACCAAGGATATCGAGCCCGTCGCCGCCCAGATGAGCGACGTCTTCTCGAAACTGTTCCAGGAAGGCGAGGCCGACAAGCTGCCGCCTTTCACCGCCATCGCCTTGTTCGAGGAATTCAAGGAACTGACGCCGGTCGGCCCCAAGGGCGACGAGATGATCCGCAAACTGGCCGACCGTCTGGCCGCCATCGATCTATTGGACCGCGCCGCCGATCTCTTGCGCCAACAAGTCCGCTTCCGTTTGCAGGGCGAGGAGAAATCCCGCATCGGCTTCCGCCACGCTTTGCTGCAAATGCTGAACCGCAATCCCCAGGCCGCCCTGGACGCCCTGGCCGAAAGCGAAACCACCGGCATCCCGGCCGAGCTCGAGCAAAACCGGCGCTATCTGAAAGCCCAGGCCATGGCCGAGCAGGACAAGCTGGCCGACGCCATAGCGCTTCTGGGCGAGGACACCAACCGCCAGGCCCTGCTGCTGAAGGCCGAGTTCCATTGGAACAAGCAGAACTGGTCCGAGGTGGTGAACACCTTCGAGGTCCTGGTGCCCAAGCCCGAGCTGACGGCGGCCAAGGGCGGCAAGCTGACCGACCAGGAAGCCCGCTTCATTTTGAACAAGGCCGTGGCCCTGATCCTGGCCAAGGATGATCGCGGCCTGGCCCGCGTGCGCCGCCAGTTCCTGCCCTATATGGAAATCACGCCCTATAAGGACGCCTTCACCTTGCTGACCTACGAGCCCGGCACCGAGGGAATCTCAACCGAGATGGTGGCCGCAAAGATTAAGGAAGTTGAAAACTTTCAGACATTTATGTCAGGCTATCGACAGCGCTTGCGCGATGAAAAATTGAGTGCTATAAACTGACCACGCTTTCCGAACAGCGGGCTTCCATTGGTGGCTTGGGTTCGGGGTTTTTTTTTGGCCTCGGCCAAAGAAGAGTTGTCGCGAGAAGGCGGGGGATGCCAGTCGGTGCCCTCCTTTCTTCTTCTGGTCCATCTACTGGTTAGGAGTGGGGATGATGACGAAAGTCGCCCTTGCCCGGCTGGGGATGAACTCGGAAGTCAATCCGAGGGATACCCAAGACGCCGTTTATCACATGACCTATGCCGAGTCGCATCAGGCCAAGGAGTGTCATCTTTGGCCCGTCGTCGATAACAGCAAGGATTATTACGTCGAGAAAAACGGCGTAAAGTTTGCTGGCACCCATCTGATTATTGATCTTTGGGGTGCAACAAACCTCGATCATCTGGAAATTACCGAAAGCGCGCTGCGCGAATCGGCGGAAGTGTCCGGAGCCACGCTCCTGCATTGCCATCTGCACCATTTCTCGCCCAACGGCGGGATTTCGGGCGTGCTGGTGCTGGCCGAATCGCATATCAGCATCCACACTTGGCCCGAGCGCAACTTCGCTGCGCTCGACATCTTCATGTGCGGCGAATGCGACCCTTACAAG
This sequence comes from Rhodospirillales bacterium, assembly GCA_016215555.1. Classification (GTDB taxonomy): domain Bacteria; phylum Pseudomonadota; class Alphaproteobacteria; order Rhodospirillales; family WMHbin7; genus WMHbin7. Next base: position 13,835 of record JACRJC010000049.1, read on the forward strand.
TCGATTCCCATTCTGAAGCGGGCCTTTTCTCCCGAACGCGTCGTGGTGAACGAGCAGAAACGGGGCATCCTGGCGTGAGCGCCTGGATCGTCGAGAAGCTCTACGAGAGTTGGCGTCAAACCTTCCTGGCTACGAAGACACTCTTCGAGGCCAGGACGGACCACCAGCACTTGGTCATCTTCGAAAACCCGCTGTTCGGCCGCGTCATGGTGCTGGACGACGTCATCCAGGTCACCACGGGCGACGAATTCGTCTATCACGAAATGCTGACCCACGTTCCCATGTTGGCTCATGGGAATGCCACCGACGTTCTGGTGGTGGGCGGCGGCGACGGCGGAATCCTGCGCGAGGTGCTGAAGCACAAGCAGGTGACCAAGGCCGTGCTGGTCGAAATCGACCAGGGCGTGGTGGATATGAGCATCGAGCATATGCCCTCGGTTTCGGCCGGGGCCTATGACGATCCGCGCGTCCAGGTCGTGATCCAGGACGGCGTCGAATATATGGCCGAGGACGGCCAGAAATTCGACCTCATCATCATCGATTCGACCGATCCCGCCGGCCCCGGCGAGGTTCTGTTCACCGAATCCTTCTACAAGAATTGCGCCAAGCGCTTGAAGCAGGGCGGCATCTTCACCTGTCAGAACGGCGTGCCCTTCATGCAGGGCGACGAGTTGACGGATACGCAGAACCGCCGCAAGCCACACTTCAAGGACGCCGCCTTCTATGTCGCCGCCGTGCCGACCTATGTCGGCGGCTTCATGGCCTTGGGCTGGGCGACGCAGGAAGCGACTTATCGCAAGCTTCCCGCCGAAACCATCCGCAAACGCTATGACGCCAATCCCTTTCCCACCCGTTACTGGACGCCAGATCTGCACGTGGCCAGCTTCGCGCTGCCGCGCTACGTCCAGGATCTGATGGAGAAGTGAGTTATGGGGGAACCGGCCCTGGCGACAGTGGCCGTTCCCGCCTATAACTGCGCAGCCACCATCATTCCCGCTCTGGAAAGCATCGAGACATCGATCGCTTATCTGCAGGCCTTGCGCGGTCCGCAAGCGCTGGTCGAAGTCATCGTCATCGACGACGGCTCGACCGACGCCAGCTTCGATCTGATCGCCGCCTTCGCCGCCAGCAGGCCTTACGTGAAGCTGCTCGGCCAGGCCAACAAGGGGCCGGGGGCGGCTCGCAACGCCGCTGCCGCAGCGGGCTCGGCGCCGGTCATCTTATATCTGGACGGCGACGACCTGTTCTTGCCCCTGCACATCGCCGTCTGCCTTGATCTTCTGGACCAGCATCCAACGGCCGGTTTCGTGAAAACCGGCGTGCGTCTGGACGAAAGCGTGCATCCCGGCTGGAAGACCAACATCGCCAACAGCATCGTCATCAATTGCGCCGTCCGTCGGCGGGTGCATGATTTCATCGGCGGCTTCTTCGTGGAACCGCCCTTCCAGGCCCTGCATGCCGAGGATGCGCTTTATTCCGGCCTTCTGATCGCCTTCTTCACCCAGGTGCGCACGGATTTGGAAACCGTGCATCACCTGGTCTATCCCGGCAACGCCTTCGACCGCCAGCGCGCCAAATTCACGGCGCCGCCGGAACAGGACGTCGATTCGATGACCGAGCGCGAGAAACTGGCCGCACCCGATGTGCTGCGCCTGTATGAAGAGCGCCGCCAGACGTTGATCGCCAAGGGCCAAGGCGGGGTCTGGAACGGTCCGCCTCTCAACCACCAGGGGCCTCGGATGATCCTGGCCGATTAGAGCAGATTCGCGCGCGAAACCTGAGCCATTAAACGGCTCAGGTTTCTTCCGATCTGCTCTAGCCGGGCAGCCACTCCATTGCTGACCTCGATCACGCAGGATCAAGTTCTCCTTTCCTCGCCGTCATCTGATCGCGAAGTATATTCTCAATCAATCCATCCTGGACATGCTGCTGACCCCACTGGTCGAAATGAATCAAATCTTGTAGAGGCAACCGGGACCGCCATCCGGCGGTCTCCAGTTCCGGGCGGGGATGATAACCGCGGACCTTGCCAAGACACAGATAGGCTACCGGGATGATCCCTTTGGGGATGTTCAGCGCCTGCTGGACCACTGTGTTGTCGAAAATGCTAACCCAGCCAAGTCCAAGCCCTTCCGCGCGAGCCGCAAGCCACAGATTCTGTACAGCACACACGCTGCTGTAGAGATCCATGGTCCGGATATGGGTCCGGCCGATGACCACTGGTCCTGCACGCTCCCGGTCACAGGTGACACAGATATTGACCGGCGCTTCCATAATCCCTTCGAGTTTCAGCCCTCGATAGAAGTCCTGTTTGTCCGGTGGAAACATCAAAGCTGCTTCCTCATGCGCCTTGAGGAAAGCATCATGGATCTTGCGGCGCACTTCATCGGCCTTAATCACCACGAAGCTCCAGGGTTGCATGAAGCCGACCGAAGGGGCATGGTGGCCAGCAACGAGAATGCGGCTAAGAACTTCATCAGGTACAGGATCGGGAAGAAACTCTCCCCTGGTGTCGCGGCGGGTGAGAATTGCTCGGTAGACGCCGCGGCGTTCATCGACGGGCATGGGCATAGCGGGTAAAAGATCGTGATCCATCATCATTCCCCTGTGATGGCGTTCACCCGACCGGCTGTCCACGCCGGCAGGGCCATCTCCGTTTGGCCGGTCTTCTGACTTGGGTTCATCCCGGACAGACGCCTTCCCAGCCTCAGCCAGTGGCCTTTGTCTGACGGTCCCCCACACAGCGCTGGGCACGTCGCGGAATCTCACCGCATTCCCGATTCTCCTCCACGCACCAGGGCGCTTAGGCACCGAACGGATGGCTGTATGGTATCTTGAAAACTGCGCGCAGACCAGCCCGAAAACAGGACGCCTTCCCCACGTCACAACATCTTGGAAATCCGCGCAAAATGTGTGTGAGCCGCTCTAAACGCACTTCCTGATATAAGGCAGGTTGGCTTCCCACAATTCGTCGAGAATCTTGTGCGCGGCATTGGTCGAGTTCATCACCGGGTCGATGAGCAAGGCTTCCAGCGCCAATTCCTTCGAGGCATGCACGGCGGCCTCGACCGCCAGTTGCTGCACGCTGGCCTGCATGGTCATCAGCTTGGCGATGGGGTCGGGCAGCGGCCCCAAACTGACCGGATGCAGCCCGGCGGCGTCGGCGACGATGGGCACCTCCACCGCCAGATCGGCTGGCAGATTGGGAATGACGCCCCGGTTATAGACGATGCCCGATTCGATCATGCGTTTTTGATTGTGCATGACGCTTTCGATGACGGCGATGCCGCGCTCGCCCGACAGCGTGTTCCATTCGTCGGGCGGCTGCTGCTTCCCAGCCACCACATCGTCGATGATGCCTTGCAGCTTGATCCGCCAGTTATCCTCGCCGTCGAAATCGAAGCCTTTCTCGCCGCCTTCGTAGCCATAGGGAATGTATTCACCCATATGATCGTCGCTGCAGGTGATCCAGTGGCCGAAAGCGCGCATCATCTTGCGGGTCAGGGGCTGCAGGCTGGGATCGAAGGTCTTGTCCTTTTCCAGCAGCAAGGGATACATGTCCTTGCCGGTTTCGCGGTCGCGGATTTGCATCACGCACTGGAAGTGGTTGAGGCCCGCCGCCCAAAGATCCAGTTTCTGTTCCGGCTCTTTGTCAGCCATCCCCATGATGGTGCCGATATACCAGCGGGCCAGAAAGATGCCGTGGCACAGGCCCATCGAGCGGATGGGGCTGTATTTGCCCAGCGCCAGCACGATGCGGCTTTCCGGGTTCGAATAATTGAGGAAGAAGGCGTCGGGGCACAGTTCCTCCATGTCGCGCACGAAATCGAAAATCAAGGGCAGGGTGCGCATGGTGAAGAACAGACCGCCCGGCCCGCCATTCTCGCCCAGCGTATGGCGGACGCCGTATTTCTTCGGCACCTCGAAATCCATCCGCCACAGCCTGGTGCGGTCGATGGCCACCGAGTTCAGTACGAAATGAGCGCCCCGAAGCGCCGCCCGGCGATCAGTGGTGCGCTCGATAAGGATGCCCGCCCCATGCCGCTTGTTCATATATTGGGCCAGCCCATACATGCGTTCCAGCGTTTCCGGATTGGTATCGACCAGGGTCAGCGTGCAACCGGCCAACTGCTTGCTTTGGAACAGGTCGCGGAAAAGGTGGACGCCGAACGAGGCGCTGCCGGCGCCGATGAAAACGATCTTGCAGGTGTTGGTCATGACGGGCCTCGAAGCCTTGATGGGGCGTAAGTCGGCCTATTCTAACATAAATCCGGCGCGGGGTTGGGCGCCAAAAAACCCCTCTTGACACCCAAGGGCGACTGAATGAATATCCATTCAGTTTGGGGATGCGCAGGATTGCGACTGGAGAGCCATCAATGGCCGAGGGTTTGGTGAAGCTTGAAATCGACGGCGGCGTGGCCCGCCTGATCCTGGATCATGCGCCGGTCAATGCCCTGGGCACGGGGTTGATCGCCGCCCTGCACCGGGCCTTGGATGGTGTCGAACAGTCAAAAGATGTCGGCGTCCTCCATCTCAAAAGCGCGCTCAGGGTTTTCTGCGCCGGGGCCGATCTGGCCGAGATGCGGGCCAATTTCATCGATCCCAAGCGCATTGATCATCAGATCGAGGATATCCGCAATATCCAGAATGTCTTGAAGCGCATCGAATCCCTTGCCGTCGTCACTTTGGCCGAAATCAACGGGGCCGCCATGGGCGGCGGCTTGGAACTGGCCTTGGCTTGCGATCTGCGCGTCGTCGCCCATGAAGCCAAGCTGGCATTGCCGGAAACAAATCTCGGCCTCATCCCCGGCGCTGGCGGCACGCAGCGCCTGACCCGGCTGGTCGGCGCCGCCATTTCCAAACGTCTGATTCTGGGGGCCGAGATTCTGGATGGCCGGACGGCGCTGGAACTTGGGGTCGCGCAATGGGCCGTGCCTCGTGCCGAGTTGGCGGCCTTTGCCGATGCCCTGGCGCTTCGCCTTTCGCAATTGCCCCGTGCCGCCCTGGCCGAGGCGAAATCCTGCATCGCCGCCGTCTTCGATCCCGAACGCGACGGCTATGAAGAAGAATTGGCGGCCACGCGCCGCTTGCTGCAATCCGAGCCCGAAACCAGGCGTCGGGTCGAAACCTTCCTCAACAAGGAGAAATAAGCATGAAGTTCGACGGCAAAATCGTGCTGGTCGCTGGCGGTGCCTCGGGCATCGGTTTTGCGGCGGTCGAAGGCTTCGCCGCCCTGGGGGCCGAAGTCTATCTGGGCGACCTCAATGAAGAGGCGGGCAAGCAGGCCGCGGCCTCGGTTCCCGGCGGCAAGGCGCATTTCGTGAAGCTGGATGTGACGGACAAAAGCTCGATCCATCACTGCCGAGACCGTATCTTGACCGAGAAGGGCCGGCTCGACGTTCTGGCCAATGTCGCCGGCTGGGGCCATATCCAGCCCTTCGTGGAAAATTCCGACGAGTTCATCGAGAAAGTGGTGAAGCTCAATCTGATGGGTCCCATCGAAATGGCCCGCGCCTTCTTTCCGTCCATGATCGAGCAGAAATCGGGCAAGATCGTCATCGTGGCGTCCGATGCCGGGCGCGTCGGCTCGCTTGGCGAAAGCGTCTATTCGGGCGCCAAGGGCGGCGCCATCTCGTTCACCAAGTCGCTGGCCCGCGAAGGGGCGCGCCACAATATCCAGGTCAATTGCGTCTGCCCGGGCCCGACCGACACCCCGCTTTTGCGTTCCGAGCCCGAGAAATTCCTGGAAGCCTTCCTGAAGGCGATCCCGATGAAGCGTTTCGGCAAGCCTTCGGAAGTCGCCGACGCCGTCATTTTCATGGCCAGCAACCGCGCCGACTACATCACCGGCCAGGTTCTCAGCGTCAATGGCGGCCTGGTCATTCCCGGTTGATCGATACTCAAGCAAAGAGGAAAGAACCATGTCCTTGTTGAAGCAACTCCCGGCCAGCCATTTCAAGCCCAAGCATTTCGGTTGGAGCGTCGATGGCAAGGTGGCCACCATCACCTTGAACCGGCCCGAGAAGAAGAATCCCCTGACCTTCGAATCCTACGGCGAACTGCGCGACACATTGCGCGACCTCGTCTATTGCCCCGACATCAAGTCCATCGTCATCACCGGCGAGGGCGGCAATTTCTGTTCGGGCGGCGACGTGCATGAAATCATCGGCCCCCTGGTCAAGATGGACATGCCCGAGCTTCTGGATTTCACCCGCATGACCGGCGACGTCGTCAAGGCCATGAAAGCCGCCCCCCAGACCATCGTCGCCGCCATCGACGGCATCTGCGCCGGCGCCGGCACCATGCTGGCCTGCGGCGCCGACCTCCGCTATGGCACGGCGAAAAGCAAGGTCGCCTTCTTGTTCGTGCGCGTGGGCCTGGCCGGCGCCGACATGGGGGCCTGCACCCTGCTGCCGCGCATCGTGGGGCTTGGCCGCGCCACCGAGCTGTTGATGACCGGTCGCGTCATGCCGGGTGAGGAGGCCGAGCGCATGGGCTTCTACAACGCGCTGTTCAGTTCAGATGACGTGCTGGCCAAGGCCCAGGAAATGGCCAAAAGCCTGGCCGACGGTCCCACCTTCGGGCACGCCATGACCAAGAAGATGATCGTGCAGGAATGGAATGCGGGGCTCGACGAATGCATCGAGGCGGAAGCTCAGGCCCAGTCGATCTGCATGCAGACGAAGGACTTCGAACGCGCCTATAATGCCTTCGTCGCCAAGCAGACCCCCAAATTCGAAGGCAATTGATGACCGACAAAACCTTCCTCGACTGGCCCTTTCTCGACGACACGCATCGTGAATTCGCGCGCGCCATCGACGATTGGGCGCATCGGGAACTGGAAGGCATCGCCCCTCATCAGGCCTGCGAAGGCGATTTGATGGACAAGACCGCAAGGCGTCTGGTGACGGCGCTGGGCGAGCAGGGGTTCTTGAAGGCTTGCGTCCCGGCCGCCTATGGCGGCCGGGCGGCGAGTTTCGACGTGCGCGGCCTGTGCCTGGCCCGCGAAACCTTGGCCCGCCACGAAGGTTTGGCTGATTTCGCTTTCGCCATGCAAGGGTTGGGCAGCGCCGCCATCACGCTGTTCGGCACCGAGGCGCAGAAATCAAAATATCTGCCCAAGGTCGGCAAGGGCGAATTGGTGCCCGCCTTCGCCATTTCCGAGGCCGATGCCGGATCGGATGTCGGGGCCATGACCACGACCGCCGTCAAGGATGGCGATCATTACGTCATCACCGGCGACAAGACCTGGATATCCAATGCCGGCATCGCCGATTTCTATACCGTCTTTGCCCGTTTGGGCGATGCGCCGGGGGCCAAGGGTCTGGCCGCCTTCATCGTGGAAGCCGATGCGCCGGGCTTCAAGGTGGCCAGCCGCATCGACGTCATTGCCCCGCATCCCCTGGGCAAGCTGCGCTTCGAAGAATGCCGGGTGCCGTCCTCGGCGCTGCTCAGCCTGCCCGGCGAAGGTTTCAAGATCGCCATGTCGGTGCTGGATGTTTTCCGTTCCACCGTGGCGGCGGCGGCCTTGGGTTTTGCCAGAAGGGCCTTGCAGGAGGCGTTGAAACGCGCCAAGTCGCGCCAGGTCTTCGGCAATGCGCTTTGCGACTATCAAATCACCCAGGCCAAGCTGGCCGAAATGGCGCTGTCCATCGATGCCGCCGCCCTGCTGGTCTACCGCGCCGCCTGGACCAAGGACACAAAGGGCGGACGCGTGACCCGCGAAGCCTCGATGGCCAAGCTGTTCGCCACCGAGGAAGCACAGAAAGTCATCGATCAGGCGGTGCAGATTTGGGGCGGTCTGGGCGTGGTCAGCGGCGTGGCCGTGGAACGTCTCTACCGCGAAATCCGCGCCCTTCGCATCTATGAAGGGACCAGCGAAGTCCAGAAGCTGGTCATCGCCAATGCGCTGTTGAGCGAGGGGAAAAATTAGGCTCCTCGACGCTGCAAATGGAAACGGGTAAACAAGATTCCTCACCCTGAGGAGCCTGCGGCACGCAGGCGTCTCGAAGGGTGGGGCATTTTGTCGATGCCCATCCTTCGAGACGGGCCTTCGGCCCTCCGGAAGGCATGAGGTAAGAACTATGTCGGCAATCAA
>JACRJC010000051.1 GCA_016215555.1 Rhodospirillales bacterium
CCGTGCCTCAAGATGGACATAACTGAAAAGGCTGCCGCTTTGCTGATCCGATCCGCGCATCTCAAAACCCCATGGCCGTTCCAAAAAGTGAATCACGACCAGGGCTTCAATGCGAGGCGTTTTTCAGCAGCCTGCTAATGGATTTTAAGGCGAACGAAGCATCAAATGATTTGTTGCTATTTGGTGTTTTCTTAAATGAAATTGCCTTGTGCTCCATCGACTGTATACTCTCATTTGTGTATATTTCATCAAATATTTCTGCAAATAAGTTTGGAATTCTGTTCCCTATAAACCATTTTTTTTTCTCGAAGCTTTCTAAGTTTAGGCTGTAAAGATAAACATATTGAAATGTCTGCACACTTGAATAGAATTGTGAGAGAGCTAGAAACGGCTCATGTCCATTGATCGCCTCGATCATGGCATAATAGGTTTCAATCGGTTCGCCATCTTTTCCGTCTGGCCCAGCGACATTGTAGGCCCTTTTCCATTCGGGAAATGAAACGCCGTTGTCTTTTCGGAACTTCTGGTTCTTGAAATCCCAATTCGAGCCATCGAACGTCTTGCACAGTTGATCGTTCTCATTAAGCCAAAGATGGAACGGATAGAAGACATCCGGCCCGGCGGTCGGTGCGCCTGCCCGTATCCCCATGAAATATTCCGGGTTTGTCTTTGGCGGGTACACATCGGGATCATCGAACCCTTCGCTAGATACCTGTGCGGCGGCGAACCCCTGCGGCAAAAAGGCAAACAGAATTACCAGCATCCCGAATACGGCGAAACGCAACCTCATCCCCCCACGCCCTCCAGCACATAATTCCCGCCGGTTTGTTTGAAACCCATGTGGCGCAGGAAGCGGTCGGTGCGGGTGGCATCGATGCCGGTGGTGACGTTGATGTGCAGATCGACCGCCTTGTTCTGGGCCGACCAACGGCGGATGGCGCGCAGCAGGTTCACCGCTGCCGCTCCGCCCCGGGCCTCGGGCGTCACATAGATCAGTTGCACGGTGGCGGCCAACGCCTTCGAGAAGTAATGTTCGCCCAGCATCACCACCGCCATGCCGACGATTTTGCTGCCGCGCTCGGCCATCAGCAGGCCGGGATTGCCCTTGGCCAATCCCAGCTTGCCTAATTCGCGCAGGCGGGCTTCGTCATAGGGCAGATGCCTGAAACGGCTTTCGGCATGCAGCAGGCGGCCCAGCTCGATCATCGCCTCGGTATCCGCATCGTCACGGGCCAGGCGAATGGTTACGCCGCCCAGATGCAGCCTAGCGGGTTTGGGGGCGGCAAAGGCCTTGCCGTCCAGCGGGTCGGGCATCTCAGTCGTAGGGGCCGACGGCGGCAACGCTTCGCGCCCGCTAGGCCCTGCGCCTGCGGGTGACTTGCTGTTCCTTGACGCAGGTTTCCCCCCTGCCGAAGCCTGGACGGGCTTCCCCTCAACGCTACTCTTACCGCCCATGCGCTTCCCCTGTTCGAGCGCATTCGATCCCGGGCTTAGGCTTATTTTGTGTAGGGACTTTAGCAGCGCAAAAGCGAGAGTCAACGCCGAAAAGTACCATTAAGAAATGCCGCATATTCAACCTCGGTTGTTCGTTGATTCATGTCAATTCAAGACAATCGGTATTCCAAGCAGCTTGATAACCACATGGTTCGAGCCGGCCTTTGGGGTTCCTCATTCTTCGAGACGGGCCTTCAGCCCTCCTCAGAATGAGGAGAAACATGCTCTGCGTCCTCCGCGCCCTCCGTGGTAAATCTCACCTCTCCCTAAAACTCTCCTGCGTCGTTCTCAGGATCGGATCGAGGAGATACTGAATCACCCGCCGTTGGCCGGTTTTGATTTCCGCCGTCACGTTCATGCCGGGGATCAATGTCACGATGCGCCCACTGCCGACGGGCACTTGGGTTTTGTCCAGCTTCACCTCGACCACATAGGGCCGCTGGTCGGGCGTGGTGCGGGCCTTGGGCGCCGAGCCCGGCGTGTCGTTCTGGCTGGGATTGCTTTCGTCAACCGAGCTCGCCGAGATTCTCGTCACCGTGCCCGGCACCGTTCCATACAGAGTAAAGGGCAGAGCCTCGATCTTCACCTCCACCTGCTGGCCGATTTCAACAAAGGGCACGTCCTTGTTCAAAAGCCGTGCTTCCACTTTCAGCGCCTCGTTTTCCGGCACCACCACGAGAACGGTTTGGCCCTTGGTGACGACGGCGCCCGCCGAGCGCACCGCCAACTGCTGCACGATGCCATCGTTAGGGGCCAGGATGCTAAAGCCGCTTTCCAACTGGCGGGCGCGTTCCAACTCCTGGCGCTTGCCGCTGGCTTTGTCTTTCACCTCGGCCAGTTCTGCCATTGTCTCGGCCCTGAACTTCGCCACCGCCTGGCTGCGTTCCTCGTTCGCCTGCGCCTGATCGGCCGCCGAGCGCTTCAGTTTCTCGCGGGTCGAATCCAATTCATGCTCGCGGTCGAGCAGGCCTTCTTTCAATTCGATGGCCTGCAGGCGCGACGAATAGCCCTTGTCGGCCAGGCCTTCCTTGGCCTCGACGCGTTGGCGCATCAGGGGAATGGTGGCGGTCAGGCGCTCAGTTTCGGCCTGCAATGATCGTTGCTCGGCCCTGAGGCTGGCCATGCGATTGTCATAGCCAGACAAGGTGGCCCGCTGCTGCTGGAAAATCGACTCTGACCCCAATTACCCATGCCGGCTTCCCCGCCGCCCTGAACGGTCTGTTCGCGGCCAAGGAAGTCTTCGCCCTGCGCAAATCTACAGCTTCCTGATCGCCACCCGGCAGACGTCGGAACCCGAACCGGTGGCATCGGTGAGCGACATCGCCATCGGAGCGACCGTGTTGATGCTAGGCGCGTTCATCTCCTTGGCATAGGGCGTCGCCCAATGGTCGAACTGGCCCACCGTCACCATGACGTCGGGGCGGATGCCCTGCACCGGAATCGCCGCCCCCTTGGTCACGCCATCGACGGTCGATAGTTCCACGATGTCGCCATCCTGGATGCCCAGATCACGGGCTGTGCCGGCGTTCATGATGACGCCGCCGAAACCGCGCAGATTCTTGGCCACTTCATGCATGAGCTGGATCGAGACATTGGCCCCGGTGTGATACTGCATGCTCTTGGTGGTCAGGAGCCAGAAAGGATAGTCGGCGGGATTGGCGCCTCTGCGCTCGAGTTCATGCTCCCAGCGCGCCGGATGGTCGTGCCAGGCCGGCAGGGCCTGATACTCCTCGAGCTGCTCTTCCCACCAGTGAATATTGTTTTCATGCAAGCGGCGCTTTAGCTGCTCGCCCACGCGCATCAAACGTTCCTGATAGGGCAGTTCGAAGCGCAGGCCATGTTTTTCCAACGTCGGTAGCAGATACCAATCCACTTCCGGGAAGGAGGTGGCCGCGAAACCGTTCTGTTTGAACCAGTCAAGGTCGCGCTCCTGCCCGTCCAGGCCCGAACTGGCGGCCTTGCACACACGGTTCCAGATGTCTTCGACCGCATGCGGCTCTTCGTCGGCGATGGTGTAATCGAAGGACTCGCCCTTCAAGGGGGCGCCCAACAGGCCGCGATTGATGGCGCCGTGATATTCCTTCATCATGCCCGTGCGCTTGGCCAGCTCGGTGGCGATCCAGGTGAAGTCCTTCGATTCATGCTGGGGATCCACCGCCGGCTGGCGCAGGATGTAGCCCTGATGCTTCCAATATTGCTCGACGAATTTCGAGCCTCCGAACCGGATTAGCTGCAACCCTTCCAGATCGGTGGCCTCGGGCAGCAGAATGTCGGCCATCCAATTGGTTTCATCGACCGTATAGGCAAAGGCGACGATATAGGGCAGCTTGGCCATGGTCTCGGACAGATGGCGCGTGTCCCAGAAGGAAATGGCGGCGTTGCAACGATAGACGAACCACAGATCGGGCATGTCGGCGCGCGGCCAGTTGTCGGGCGTTTCCTCCATGAACATCCAGGCGAAATGGGTGGGGCCCAGGGCCTGGCTCCAGGGAAAATCGCCGACCAGCGGCACCAGGGGCTTGTGGGCGTTGCGGCCCGTCGGTTCCGGCTTCCAATCCTCCTTGGCGGTGGAATTGAAGGCGTAGTCCATGAAGCCGTCGGGGCCGGGCTTGACGCTTTTCAGGCGGTTGTCGTGGTTGCGATGCAGACGCACCGTGGTGCCCAACGTGCCGCCAGGCACTTCCAAGGCCCCCACCAGCACAGCCAGCAGGGTTCTGGCCCAGCAGCATTCATAGGCCCCCCAGCCGTTATTGACGGTCTTGCCCAGGGTTACGGCGACGGGGCGGTAAGGCAGGGTCACGCCATCGATCACGACGGTTTCGCCGATGCAGGCATTGTCCAGATATTCGGTGGCGATGCGGCGCATGGTGCCAGCCGGCACGTCGCAAATCTTCTCGGCCCATTCGGGCGTGAAAGACTTCATGTGATCGGCCAATTTGGTGAAGGCGGTGACGCCCTGGGCGTTTTCCAGAACTTGCCGTTCGTCATCGACGCCGATTTCCAGCGCTTTGACGACCGTGAAGCGGCCTTCCAGGGCGGGCTTGAGGCCAGGCGCGTCAAAAGGTTTGGCGCTGTTGGAAACCGTGTCCCACATCAGGGGCTTCGAGGTTTCCGGATCGCGCAGATACCAACCGTTGGGGCCGACCAGATAGGGCGAACTCGAGCGGTTGCAAAGGAAGTCGATGTCCAGACGGTCGCGCTTTTCCTCGTGCAACATGACATGGATGAGGGCGAACAGGAAAGCGGGGTCGGTCTTGGGCTTGATCGGCACCCATTCGGCCGAACAGGCGCCGGTCACCGACAGATGCGGCTCGACCTGCACCTTCTTGATGCCGCGCACCCTGGCGTCGGCCTGACGCATGACGGCGCAAGAGCCGCCCGACACTTCGACATTGGTGCCGCAGGAAATGAGGTATTTCACGCGCGGCGTGTCGGCGGCCACGGTGAAGGCGCGGTGCCACAGCTCGCCATACAGATGTTCGGAATGGACGCATTTGACGCCCTGGCCCGAACCGAAGCTGAAATCGACCGAGCCCCAGGCGCCCAGAAAAGCGTTGAAACTGCCCATATAGAAACCCGGCGTGCCGCCATGGCCGAAGCTGGCGGCCAGACGCGGCATGCCGGTGGCATCGACCTTGCCCTTGGCCTTCATCTCGTTGAGTTTCGCCGCCACGGCGTCCAGCGCCTCGTCCCATGAAATGGGCACGAAACCGGGATCCTCGCCGATGCCCTTCTTGGGATTGGTGCGTCTCATCGGCGACTTGATGCGGTGCGGATTATAGGTCTTCTGCACCAGCCCATAGGCCTTGACGCAGGGCTTGCCGCCCGCGGGATGCAGGCCCGCCATCTGGAAATTGGGGGTGATTTCCGTCGCCACGCCATCGACGACGGTGACGTTCAAGGGGTCGGGGCCAGCCACGCAGTTATAGCAGTAGGTGGAAACCGTGCGCACATCTTGGCCGAGCAGCCGGGCCTGGGCGGTGGTGTTGGGCATGGGGGCCTTCCTTGCTTCCTTGACGTTTTTGATACATATATTTTTGTGTATTTTGATATTCTGTATCACATTACGACAAAATCGGCAAGCAAATACCGATATGCAAGCGCCTTTCACGCAAGCAAAGAATAGGAATTCCCGGTCCTTGGGATTAACCGACTGGTCCGTCAACGAAAAGCGGGATCACCCGTTATCTTCTTCGGCCTTGATGGCATATTCCCCACACCAATCGTCATAGCGCGTGATCGGCCAGACACGCCGCCGGTCGGCGTCGGTCACCACCGGGGGGCGGATGCGGCACATCGCCCAGACGCGCTGTCCGCTATTGGTTTCCAGAAAATCCTGGCCCGCATGCAAGGGCGCGCTGCCCCAGAAGCGGCATGTCGAGCAGGCCATCCGAATTTTCCTCAGTTTTCCGAAATCACCGTGATGGTCATGGTCTGGTTGTGCAATTCGCATTTGCCGGTGAATCCGTGCGGCGAAATCTCGCCGTAAGAATAGAAGCCGGTCAGCCTTGCCGCTGCGCCCAGAACCGGCGCCACCGCCTCGACTTCCTCGACGATGCGCTGTTCCAGCAGCAGCTTGCGTCCGATGCAACTGACCAAGATCGCCAGGCTGGCGGCCGGTGGCTGGCCGGCCTGCTCCGCCGCCTTCTGGGCGCCTTCGACCAGATGATCGAAATTGCCCCGCATCAACTGGGCGATATAGCCCTGCGGCACGTCGCCGGCGAAGATCATGGCTTTCTTGGCTTCGTCGATGCCGACCACGGTTCTGACCACGTCGCCCTTGTCGTCCGCCCCCGAGCGCACCGAAAGCGGGAACAGCAACGCGCTGGCGGGCAGGCGCTGGGCTTCTTCGCCCAGATAGCGCTTGTAAAGGTCGAGCGCCGGTTCGTTGTCGAGTTCGAACAGCACATTGGCTTCCGACTTGGTGATGATGCGTTCGGGGCCAAAACGATCCCAGCCGCCGAAGCTGCCATGGTTGATGTTCACGGCCCCGTAAAAACCGATGATGGCCAGCATGCCTTCCGCCGGCTGGGCGTCGCATCCGACCAGCGTCTGCTTGAAGTCGGCGCCGTCGCCGGCCAGGCCGCCGGTGATGATGACCTGGTCGCCCACCACTTCGCGCACGCCGGTGACAAGATCGCTGCCGTTGATCTTGGTGCCATCGGAAAGGATGAACACGGCCTTCAACCCGTCATGCCTCAAGCGCGCCGCCATGGCGCGCCCGGCGACGCGGGAATTCTCGCCCTCGGTCAGCGCATGCGAAGCCACCTCGATCTTGCCTTGCTCGAACTGAATGACGGTGACGGCGATGGTGCCGTCCAGAACTTCCTCGCCAAGAATTTCGCCGCCGGTGGTGCAGCCGATCAGATGCGCGCCCGGAAACGCCGCCCGCAGTTCCTGGTAGCGCTGGCCATCGTTCAGCAAGCCGGGCGACGCGAAATAGAGAACCAGTTGCGGCTGTTGCAAAGCAGGATCCTTGTCGGCCTCGGCCAAACCCTGGGCTGCGGTCCACAGATATTGTTTGAGCTTCATGGGGGCCCCCCGATGATGATAGATTTTACTGGCTTCAATTTATAGGAAGTCTCGTCCTTTGCATAGAAAGGCGGCGCCAAACCGGCTCGCGCGAAGTTAGAGGACTCAGCAGCCATCCCTTTCGCTCGCGGATCGTTTCAAAATCGTGACGACGGCGACCCCAGTCCTACAACATCAAGCGCAGTTAGGGCGAGGAGGAAAAGGTTCCAATTTGAATTACCGCAGATGTAGTTAGAATGTCCCGGGGAGACAACAAGACATTGTTGGTCCAAGGGGTTTGAATAGACCGGAGAACTGTCCCTGCATGAGTGATGCCCCCAAGGATACCGACGGCGCGGTTTTTGCGACAGCCGAATCCGAGCCGTCCGAGCCCAGGATCGATGCCAAACCCACGCACCACAAGCATTCCTACACCGTTACCTGTTCCAGCGCCTTCAGGGACGCCATCGACGCCATGGCAAGCGCCCGCAAGGTGAATGTCGGCGATCTGGCGCGCTCGGTCTTGCTGGTGGTGCCGGCCCAGACCATCGAAGCGCAGCCCGATCCCGGCGAACCGCCGCCCGGCGACCGCGAAACGGTGATCTTGAAATCGGGCCCCGCCGAGGGGCGCCCCTGGCGGCGCAAGCCGCGCTTGCAGGTGCGCATGACGCCCGGCCATTCCATTCCCTTCATTCGCAAGGCCCTGGCCTTGGCCCTGCAGATGGACAAAGGCGAGATCGCCGTTCGCGTCGATGACGGCAAGCCCCTGCCCAAGGTCGAGGAAGCGCCGCCCCCCGCCCCGCCGCCCGGCCCCGATCCCGCCGAACTGGCCCGCCATATAGAGGAGGTCGAGCGGCTGCGCGCCATCATCAGCACGCTGGCCTTCGACCCCTTGCCGCACGGCGTCCAGACCCGCGAGGAAGCCTTGCATGTGTTGGGCTATCCACCCGCATCCAGGCCCGACGACCGCACGCTGCGCGCCAAGTTCCGCATGCTGGCCACCATCCATCATCCCGACAGCAGCCACGGCAGCCATCAGCGGATGAGCCAATTGAACGCCGCCATGGATATTCTGAAACGCGGCGCCGCCTAATCCTCATGCTTGAAAGGAAGAGTTCGATCATGCATCGCCGAGCCCTCTTGACCGGTCTTGCCGTCGCCGGCGCCAGCCTGGCCCTGCCCGCCCAGGCTCAGTTCAATTTCGAAAAGCTGATGCAGGGCGCGGCCAAGGTCGGCAGCGCCTATCTGGCCAGCGAAGGCGACGAGATTCAACTCGGCCAAACCTACTACCCGCAATTGCTGGAAAAATCGGGCGGCGCCTATCCCGACCGCAATGCGCAAGAGGCGCTGAAAAAATTCGCCGAGCCCCTGCTGGGCGCCGCCGACCGCAAAAGCCTGCCTTGGGAAATTACGCTGGTCAACAGCGATCAGGTCAATGCCTGGGCGCTGCCGGGCGGCAAGCTGGCCATCAATTCCGAGTTGGTCAAGAACTGCGTGGCGCCCGACGAATTGGCCTCGGTCATCGCCCATGAAGTCGGCCATGCCGACAAGGGCCACAGTCTGTCCCAGATCCGCAACGAGGCCTTGCTGACCAGCATCGGCGATCTGGGCAAGGAGGCGGTTTCGGCCTGGCTGGGCGGCGGCGGCTTGACCTCGCAGGTGCTGTCGGCGGTCGAGGCGCCGCTCTATACGCTGGTTTTGAACGGCTATTCGCGCACCAACGAATTCGAGGCCGACCAGCATATCCTGTCCATCTTCGGACGTACCGGCTACGACCCCACCAAGGCCGACGACTTCTTCAGAACTCTGATGCGCCTTTATCCGCAATCGGCTTCGGAAACCACGTCGCTGTTCTCGACCCATCCGGGAACGCAGCAGCGCATCGCCAAAATCGAAGCCGCCGCCAAGAAGACGAAAAAGCCGGCTAAGGGGCCGGCGGCCCCGGGCTGGGCGGAATTGAAAAACATCCTGCCCACTGCGAAGGGGTCATAAAAAGGGCTCTTCGACGTTGGAAGTGGAATTTGTCGGATACCACAATCCGTCGAGCCCGGGCTGACCCTCGGCTGTCAGGTTCAAGTCTGCTGTTGCATTCTTACGCCTCATCTTGAGGAGCGAAGCGTCTCGAAAGATGGGGCGAAGAACAGACGCTGAGTTTTTCCAATCTCGAGAGCGTCGCTTGGCGGCTTCCTCATCCTTCGAGACGCGCCCCTTTCAGGGCCGCCCTCAGGATGAGGAAAGAATTATGTCGATAATAAAACCCAATTCCACATCAAACGACGAGGTGCCTAAAAAAGGAACGCGGCGCAGAGCCGAAGTGATCCCGCACCTCCGTATTCTGCGCCGCGCCGGCATTTGGCGACGTTGTCCTTGGGGGAGTTATTCCGCCGCCAAACGCCCTTCTTCCAGTCCGCCGCCGGCAATGGCCCAGCATTGCAGCAGGTTCTCGTTCAAGAAACCGACGACGACTGGGTCCAACCGTCCCGCATCCTTCATTTCGCCGACGATCCTTCTCACCTCGTCCGGCGGCAGCGACAGCCTGTAGGGCCGGTTCTGAACCAGCGCCTGCACGATGTCGGCTACCGCCAGGACGCGTGCCTCTATGGGCAGTTGCCGCGCCTTGAGATGGAAGGGGTATCCTTCTCCCGTCAATGTTTCATGGTGAAACGAGGCCCAGCGGGCGATCGGGTGGTCGCCCAGAAGTCTGAACAAGGTTTCGTAGGTGTCGTAGGAATGACGCTTCATGACCAGGCGCTCGGCATCACTTAAAGGGCCGTTCTTGGCCAGGATGGCGTCGGGAACGCGCAGTTTTCCCAGATCATGCAGATAGCTGGCGATTTCCAGCTCATCGCAGGTGTCGTCGCTCATCCCCATGCCCGAGGCGATGAAACGCGACAATTCGGCCACCTTCATGGAATGCTCTGCCGTGAAGGGGCTTTTGGCATCGACGATGCGGGCGAACATCAAGGACATGGCTTTCAGATCCTCGAAATCCATGACTGCCGCATCCGTGCGCACCGACATCTCCAGGATATGGTCCTGCAGATTCTGCGGCTCGAGGTCGAACCAGAAGGCCTCGCTGGCAGCCGCCTGTTCCAGCGCGGCCACGAATTCCGGCTTGAACAGAAGCCCGGAATATTTGCGCAAGGTCTTGAAGAAGTCGTCCCTTCGCGTCATCGCCTGATTGGTGTCCGAGGCCGCGCGCAAGACATCCAGGCGGTCGGCCAGGAAGATCAGGTTCGCCATCTCGCGGATCCCCTCGGCCAAATCCAGTTTTTGCAACTCGGCCCAGCGGGTATGGTGATGGCGCACCACCAAAGCCAAATGCGCCAGCAGCGGCACGCCGCCTAAGAGCGCCGCTCCGCGTAGGCAATGACCCTGGGCATTGCTCCATTCCAATTCGGAGACAAGGTGTCCATGCTCCTCAGTGGTGGAGACTCCGCAATCATGAAGGAAGGAGGCGTAAAGCAGGTCGCGCTGGCGCCACTCTGCCCAGCCAAGGAGGTCGGCCACATGGCAAGCCATGATCCCAACCCGTTTGCCATGCATGGCATCGTCCACGCCGACAAAATCGACAGCCGATGATAGGGCATTGACCGCTCTGAAAAGGTTGATCCGAAACGACATGACCGAACTCCGGTGCTTCTGGCCTGCCGCCGGCCCGATTTTGGGGTCCAGCCTGCGGCAGGAGGCGGGATTGCCTTTCGTTCGATGGAGGTCATTTTCAATCCATTTCAAACCTGCCGATATCCCCATATGAAGAGGGGTAGCGCTTGAAGGCGAAGAAAGCAGTGACTACACTTGGGTAAGCCATAAGGGATGGGCCATGAACCGGGGCAAACCCAGGATATTGTTCGTTGATGACGAAGCGGCTTTGCTGGACGGCATCCGTCGCGGCCTGCGCAACCATGCCGCCGACTGGGACATGACCTTCATGACCAATCCCATCGAGGCCTTGGCGGCGGCCCGCGGCAGCCGCTTCGACGTCATCGTTTCCGATCTGCGCATGCCGCAAATGGGTGGGCTTGAATTGCTGAGCGCGTTGCGCAAGGCGGGAATCGAGTCGCAAGCCATCATCCTGACCGGCACCGGCGACATGCAATCGGCCATGCAGGCCATCAACACCATCAAGGTCTTCCGTTACTATACCAAGCCCTGCCCGGCTTCGGCGCTGGCTTCGGGCATCGAAGAAGCCGTCGCCGAGGCCGCCGGCCAGAACGAGGCCGGGCGCTACGCGCAAACCGCGCTCGACGCCCTGCCCCTGGCCGCCCTGGCCGTCGATGGCGCCGGAAAAATCCTCTTCGCCAACCGCAAAGGGGCCGAACTGCTGGCCTTGAAGGATCCCTTATGCCTGGACGCCAGCGGCATCTGCCGGGCCATGACGCCAAGCGAGACCCATCTCTTGCACCAGGCCATCACCGGCATCGCCAGGGGCGCCGTGCCAAGCGTACAGGCCCTGGCCGGCAAGGACGGCGAGCGCTATTCGGCGCTGATCGAACCGCCGCCGCCGCCCGGCTCGGATGCGGCGGCCTTTCTGTTCGTCCGCCTGATCGACGCCCAGGCAGCACCCAGCGCAGATGCCTTGAAGCAGTTGTTCGGCCTCAGCCCCACCGAGTCCCGCCTGGCCCATGAATTGGCGACCGGGCTCGACGTCAAGGACGCCGCCGGATCGATGGGCGTGACCGTGAATACGGCCAGAACCTATCTGCGCACCATCTTCCAAAAGACCGGCGTCAACCGCCAGTCCGAGCTGATGCGCCTGTTCGCCAACGCCGTGGCCGGGCAATAAATCGCTTCCCCCCTCTCGCATTTCCTAAACGGCACCCCACATCATATGTTGCTTATCTAATATGCAGCGGAGGGACTTATGCCGGTTATGGATGTGGGCGGGCGCCAGATTGGCGTCAGCGAGGCGGGGTGGCTGGACGACATCAAGGAATGGGACGAGGACATCGCCAAGGCCATCGCCCAACGCGAACAGGTGGATCTGACGCCGGAACATTGGGACGTCATCCGCGAAAGCCGGGCCTATTTCGACGAATATGGCACGGTGGCCGAACAGCGCGTCTTCATGAAGCTGATGAAGGAAAAATTCGGCGCCGACAGGGCCAGCCAGCAATATCTGTATCAGCTCTTCCCGCATGGGCTGTTGAAGCAGGGCAACAAGATCGCCGGCCTGCCGCGCCCCAAGGGCTGCAGTTGAAAAGAATTAGTCGCCCTTGAAGCGGGGCGGGCGCTTCTCGGTCAACGCCCGCAGCCCTTCTTGCCAATCCCGGCTGGCCAGGCATTGCGCCATGCCCTCGGCCTCGGCGGCGAGAACCGCCTCGAACGACCGTTCGCCGGCCCGGTTCAATTGTTCGCGGGCCAGGCGCATCGGCAAGGGCGCCTGGGCGGCCAGGCGGCGGGCGAAGGCCCTCGCCTCTTCCTCGAAGGTTTCAACCGGCAAACAGCGGTTGGCCAGACCGATGGCCAGAGCTTCCTCGGCCTCGACAAGTTGGCCCAGAAAGACCATCTCGCGCGCCTTGGCAAGCCCCACCAGACGGGGCAGGATGTGCGAAGCCCCACCGCCCAGGAAATTGCCAAGCCCGATCTCGGGCAAGCCGAAACGCGCCCCCTTGGCCATCAGAATGAAATCGCAGCCCAGCGCCAATTCGGCCCCCGCCCCCAGCGCAGGACCGCGAATGGCGGCCACCACCGGCTTGGACAGGGCCGCCAGCTTGCGAGCCAGATCCTGCTCGGCCGCGATCAGCGCCCCTTGGCTTTCCGGCCTGGCCTGGAATTCCTTGATGTCGGCGCCGACGCAAAAGGACCGTCCCTCGCTTGCGATCAGGATCGCTTGGATGGCCGCATCGGCATCCGCCCGCTCGAGCGCCGCCCCCAGATCGGCATAGGATTGCAAGGACAGCGCGTTCAGACAGGCGGGGCGGTTGAGCCGGATCTCGCCCACCCCGTCCGCCGGCTTGTAGATCAGCGTTTCGAACATGGTGCCGTTCCAGAAATTGCGTCCTTGCGGTTATAGCATGTCTGGACGCATTCAGGCCGCACTTGATGCGCCCTTTGGTTTTGGGCGCGCTGGCACCGGGGGCGCTTAGCGATCCTGCGCCGGATGCCAGACGGAAAGGATATGGACGATCTGACGTTTGGGGTTCGCCTTTTCCGGCACCAGCTCATAGCGGATGATGTAGTGATAGCGCGAGACGATCATCTCACGGTAATGGGCAGATCGCTCGGGATGGCGTCGTGGCAGCGAAGACAGGCTGTTCCCGGCTGAAAACAGGGATTCGGCAACGGCGATAGCGGCCAGGGGATTGCGTTCACGAAGATAGGCGCAGATACGCTCTATATCCGCCAGCGCCCGGTTGGTCCAGAAGACCCGGATCATCCCTTGCTATAGGGCGGCGGAGGCTGGTCAGGTTGGCCCCAGGTCTTCAGCCATTTGGCCACGGTTTCGTGATCGACAACCCGGCCAGCGGCAACATCGGCTCTTCCTTCCTCGATAGCCTTCCATTCGGCATCGGAAAGAGCGGTGGGGTCGTTCTCGATCTTGCGCAGCGTGGACATGGATGGATTATGGCAGACAGAGGAGGCAGGGTTCAATGGGGATTGGGGCCAATATGGGGAGCGCTCGTATAGAGGCAGCTTATTACACGCGCAGATCAACTAACAACAAGCCTTAGCAAACTTATACGCGGCAGATGCTGTGGCGATTGTACAATTATAGGTTGCGCTGAATGAAATTATCACTGGATTTGCAGAATATCTTGAAACACTGGTATTTCTGGTCTAGCAGGCTGCTGAAAAACCCTCCCTGATCGGCCTTTCCATTCGTTTATGACCGTCATTTCGATGATTTTGGCGCTGGACGAGGCCGCCTTTCGCCGCCTTTTTGGTTTATTTCCGTTCAATCGGCGGATTTTGGACGC
>JACRJC010000050.1 GCA_016215555.1 Rhodospirillales bacterium
CGTCCAAAATCCGCCGATTGAACGGAAATAAACCAAAAAGGCGGCGAAAGGCGGCCTCGTCCAGCGCCAAAATCATCGAAATGACGGTCATAAACGAATGGAAAGGCCGATCAGGGAGGGTTTTTCAGCAGCCTGCTAGTGCCCTTAAATTATCGCCATGGATTAGCTTGTTGCCAGTTCCTAAAGAACCTGCCGACCATTTTACAAGTCGTTGAAACGTTCTTGGTTGCGCACTTGAGCCCGCATTGCACCCTCTGGCTTTACCAAAAAATTCCGAAACTGAGGGAGAATCTTCGAGGGTCATGCCGTTTCTCTCCTGATGCAGGGCGAACTTGCCATGCTCTTGTGCCCACCAAATTTTCCGATGCCTGCGCCGCGAGGTCTTTTTGGCTCAATATCGATTTGTGCGATAACCGCTTGAAGATCAATTTTATGCTCCGCCATCTCACCCATCAAAGCGGCAATGACGGCGATATGAGAAGGCACGCTGCCTTTCTTGCGGCAGTTGCTTAAAGACGAACTGTTCATCTTTATCAAGTCGGCAAACTGGCGGATTGTCATGCCTGCCTTTCCGACTTGTCTATGGAATTCGTCATAAGTCATGAGGTTATCATATATTAATGCGGCTATAACACAAATTAATTTATGAAACACATTAAATAATGAGTATTTGTCGCATCGCACATCAAGCGCCGTTATTCAACCACCAGATCGTCGCGGTGGATCAGCTCTTCCTTGCCCTGATAGCCAAGCAGGGATTCGATGTCGCCGCTTTTATGTCCGGCGATCAGCCTGGCGTCGTCGGCGTCATAGGCCACCAGGCCGCGGCCCAGCACGCGACCGGCCTTGTCGGCCAGGGCCACGCAATCGCCCTTTTGGAACTGGCCATCGACCGCCACCACGCCCGCTGGCAGCAGGGACCGGCCCTTGGCCAGCGCCGCCACCGCGCCGTCATCCAGCACCAGCGTGCCGGAAACCGACAAGGCGCCGGCGATCCAGCTTTTGCGGGCCTGCCTGGGTTCCGACGAGGGCATGAACCAGGTCGAGCGCTTGCCCTTTTCCAGGGCGGCCAGCGGATTCAATTCATGGCCCAGACCGATGACCATGCGGCAGCCCGCCCCCATGGCGATCCGGGCCGCGATCAGCTTGGTGACCATGCCGCCGGAGCCGACGCTGGAACCAACACTGCCGGCCATGGCTTCGATTTCGGGCGTGATCTCGTGGATTTCTGGCAAAAATTCGGCGTCGGGATTTTTTCGCGGATCATTGGTGTAAAGGCCGTCGATATCCGAGAACAGCACCAGCACGTCGGCGCCCACCATCTCGGCCACGCGCGCGGCCAGCCGGTCATTGTCGCCGAAGCGGATTTCCTGGGTCGCCACGGTGTCGTTCTCGTTGATGACCGGCACCGCACCCTGGGCCAGCAGCGTCATCAAGGTGCTGCGGGCATTCAGGTACCGGCTGCGGTTTTCGCTGTCGTCGAGCGTCAGCAGCACCTGGGCGGCGACGATTTCGTGGCGCGCCAGCGCTTCCTGATAGGCATGGGCCAAGCGGATCTGTCCGGCGGCGGCGGCGGCCTGTTTCTCTTCGAGCTTCAAGGGGCCAGGCTTGAAGCCCAGCGGGCGGCGCCCGACGGCGATGGCGCCCGAGGTCACGACGATGAGTTCGCAGCCCCGCGCCTTGAGGTTGGAAATATCGTCGGCCAAGGTTTCCAGCCATTTGCGCCGTACATGGCCGCTGGCGTCATCGACCAGCAGCGACGAGCCGATCTTCACCACCACGCGCTTGGCTGTCCGCAGCGGATTAGGCTTCATAGGCCTTCTCCTTGGGCTTGCCGGTCTTGGCCTTGGCCTTCTGGATGTTCTGGTCGAGCAGGCGCAGCACCTCCTTGACGCCTTCGCCCGAGACGCCCGAGATGGGATGCACGCTTCGCCGCGACGCCTTCTTCAACTGGGCCAGCTTGGCCTGGATCTCTTCTGGCGTCAGCGCATCGATCTTGTTCAGCGCCGTGATTTCGGGCTTCTTGTCCAGCCCGTTGCCATAGGCCTTCAATTCGCGCCGGATGGTGCGCCAGCTTTCGCCGACATCTTCCTCGGTGGCATCGACCAGATGCAGCAGCACCCGGCAGCGCTCGATATGGCCCAAAAAGCGGTCGCCCAAGCCAGCCCCTTCATGGGCGCCCTCGATCAGGCCGGGAATGTCGGCGATCACGAATTCGCGCTCATCGACATGGGCGACGCCCAGATTGGGATGCAAGGTCGTGAAGGGATAGGCGGCGATCTTGGGCCGGGCCCTGGAAGTGGCGGCCAGGAAGGTCGATTTGCCGGCATTGGGCAGGCCGACCAGCCCGACATCGGCGATCAGCTTCAAGCGCAGCCAGACCCACAATTCCTGGCCCGGCCAGCCGTCGTCGGCGCGCCTGGGCGCTTGGTTGGTCGAGCTTTTGAAATGCGCATTGCCGAAACCGCCGTCGCCGCCCCGAAGCAGCAGCACGCGCTCACCGTCCTTGGTGATGTCGGCCAGCACCTCTTCCTTGTCCTCGGTCAGGATCTGGGTGCCGATGGGCACCGCGATCTCGAGCCCCAGGCCGCCGGCGCCGGTGCGGTTCTGGCCCATGCCGTGATGGCCCTTCTCGGCCTTGAAATGCTGGCGATAGCGAAAATCGATCAGCGTGTTCAGATTGGCGTGGCCGACGAAGACGATGTCGCCGCCCTTGCCGCCATTGCCGCCGTCGGGTCCGCCGAACTCGATGAAGCGCTCGCGCCGAAACGAGCAACTGCCGGCCCCGCCGTCGCCGCTTTGCAGATAGATCTTGCACTCGTCCAGGAATTTCATGGCGTCAGTTTATTTCCAGAAAGCAAAAAGGGGAAGGCGGCGCCTTCCCCTTTGCAACATGCGGGACGACAGCCGTTACTCGGCGGCTTCGACCTTGACAAAGGTGCGGCCCTTGAGGCCGGTGGCGAAAGCCACCTTGCCGTTGATGAGGGCGAACAGCGTATGGTCCTTGCCGATGCCGACATTGGCGCCCGGATGGAACTGGGTGCCGCGCTGACGGACGATGATGTTGCCGGCGAGAACGGCCTCGCCGCCGAAGCGCTTGACGCCCAGGCGCTGGGCATTCGAATCGCGGCCGTTTCTCGAACTGCCGCCTGCCTTTTTATGTGCCATCTCTAAATCCTCCGAAAGGCGCTTTAGGCCTTGATGCCGGTGATCTTGATCGTCGTCAGATCCTGGCGATGACCATTCTTGCGGCGCGAGCTTTTGCGCCGGCGCTTCTTGAAGACGATCAGCTTGGGTCCGCGCGTCTGCTCGACGATCTCGGCGGCGACCGTAGCGCCCGCGACCAGGGGCTTGCCGACCTTGCCGCCGGCCATCAGAACCTGGTCCAGGGTGACGACCGTCCCCGGCTCGCCAACCAGCTTTTCCACGGTGATGATGTCGTTTTCGGCGACCCGGTACTGCTTGCCGCCCGTCTTGACCACTGCGAACATGACCCACCTGTCAATATAAGTATGCGCGGCAAACCCGGTGGTCCGATCCGGATAAGCGATTTCCAAAGAGAAATCGTTTATCCGGTGAATCGGCCCACCCAACTCAACGTCTTGTGGCGCGTTGAGCCAACGAACACATGTCCGTTGGCTTCGCGCCACGGGCTCGCCACGAGAGGGCGGAACATAGTCTTGGGAATTTGCCTTGTCAACGGGATTCCACTTCCCTCAAAACCTTGTGAAAAGCGCGGCCCGCCTTGGCTAAATCGCCGTTTTCGGCTCCCAGAGCCCCCAACCCGGCCCCCAGGATGGCAATCAGGGCGATCTCGGCTAGGCTGCCGGTGCGGGTCAGGCGAAATCCATAGGGCCGTTTCGAGGGCCAGGGCGGCGGGCTCGGCCGGCTGACCGGCGGCCTGGGTTACCCCCCACCACAAAGCGCCCCCGACGACGACATGCGAAACGGCTAGCTGTGATCGTTTTAACAGGCTGCTCGTGCGAAATCCGGCTCCGGCGCATCGTAAGCGACGCGATATGCCGGGTCCGTCATCCATTCTTCCTGCAGTTTTCTGAACTGAGTTCTCATAACGAAACATCCCGCCAGTCCATCGGGCGAGGAATTGATCGCATTTATGCGATAACGGCAAGGAGCGGGTACAAAACCCCTATCCCCTTTTAATCAACGTCCCGGCGCCCTTTTCGGTGAAGATTTCCAGTAAGATGGCGTGTTCGACGCGGCCATCGACGATAACGGCGGCCTCGACGCCGCCCTCCACCGCCTGCATGCAGGTTTCCACCTTGGGGATCATGCCGCCGCTGATGGTGCCGTCCTTGATCAACTTCCTGGCCTCGCCCAGCGTCAGCTCGCTAATCAGCTTGCCATCCTTGTCCAGCACGCCGGCAACATCGGTCAGCATCAGCATGCGCGCCGCACCTACGGCGCCGGCCACGGCGCCGGCGGCGGTATCGGCATTGATGTTGAAGGTCTCGCCCTTCTCGCCGACGCCGATGGGGGCGATCACGGGGATGATGTCGGATTCGGCGAAGAAATCCAGGATATGCGGATTGATTTCCGAAGGCTCGCCCACAAAGCCGAGATCAATGATCTGCTCGACATTGGTGTCGATATCCTTCTTGGTGCGCTTCAACTTGCGCGCCTTGATGAGGTTGCCGTCCTTGCCGGATAAGCCGATGGCGAAGCCGCCCTGGCCGTTGATGGCGGTCACTAGCTGCTTGTTGATCGAGCCCGAGAGCACCATCTCGACCACGTCCACCGTTTCCTGGTCGGTCACCCGCAGGCCGTCGATGAAATTGCTCTGCACGGCCAGGCGCTTCAACATGCTGTTGATCTGCGGCCCGCCGCCATGGACGACGATGGGATTGATCCCCACCTGTTTCAGCAGCACCACGTCGCGAGCGAACAATTGAGCCAGATGCTCCTCGCCCATCGCATGGCCGCCATATTTGATGACGAAGCTTTCGCCCGCGAAACGGCGCATATAGGGCAGAGCTTCCGACAGCACCTTGGCATTGGCGTGAACATCCTTGATGCCGGCATCGGTCTTGCGGCTGGTCATGGGGCGGCTCCTGTCTTGAATTCGGCCAATTCTGCCAGTTCGGCCCGAAGTTCGGCAATGCCCAAACCGGTCTCGGAACTGGTGACGTGGATGACGGGATGGGCGGCGGGACGCTTTTTCAATTCTGCACCCACGCCCTCGGTCACGGCGTCAAGCTGGGCGGCCGATATCTTGTCGGCCTTGGTCAGCACCGCCTGATAGATGACGGCCGAGCTATCCAGCAGCTTCATGATCTCGCGGTCGACATCCTTGACGCCGTGGCGGGAATCGATCAGCAGCAGGGCGCGACGCAGCACCGAGCGGCCCTTGAGATAGTTTTTAATCAGGCGCGTCCAGGCATCGACCTTGTCCTTGGGGGCCTGGGCAAAGCCGTAGCCCGGCAGATCGGTCAGCATCAGAAGGCCGTCGAGGTCGAAGAAATTGATTTCCTGGGTGCGCCCCGGCGTGTTCGAGGCCCTGGCCAGGCCCTTCTGCCCGACCAGGGCGTTGATCAGCGACGATTTGCCGACATTCGAGCGCCCGGCAAAGGCGATCTCGAGCCCCTGCTCGGGCGGCAGTCCGGCCACCGCGACAACGCCCTTGACGAAGCGGCAGGGCCTGGCGAAAAGCAGCCGACCGGCTTCGATATCGGGCTTCGCCGCCTCGTCCATCTCTATCCGACTTTCACGCCCATGCGCTTCATGATCACCCACTGCTGAATGATCGACAGCACGTTGCTCCAGGCCCAGTAGATAACCAAGCCGGCCGGGAAGCTGGCCAGCATGAAGGTGAAGACGAAGGGCAGAATCATGAACATGCGGGCCTGCACCGGATCGGCGGGCTGCGGGTTCAGCTTCTGCTGCAAGAACATGGTGATGCCCATGATCAGCGGCCAGACGCCCAGCATCAGGAAGGCGGGCGGGCTCCAGGGGATGAGGCCGAAGGCCGTGAACAGATTGGTGGGGTCGGGCGCCGACAGATCGTGAATCCAGCCATAGAACGGGGCCTGGCGCATCTCGATGGTGACGTACAGCACCTTATACAGCGCGAAGAAGATGGGAATCTGGATGAAGATGGGCAGGCAGCCCGCCATCGGATTCACCTTCTCGTTCTTGTAAAGCGCCATCATCTCCTGGTTCAGGCGATTCTTGTCGTCGGCGAACTTGGTTTGCAGCTCCTTCATCTGCGGCTGCAGGGCCTTCATCTTGCTCATCGCCTTGTACGACTTGTTGGCCAGCGGGAACATCAAGCCGCGCAGGATCACGGTCATGCCCAGAATGGCCAGGCCGAAATTGCCGAACAGTCCATGCAGCCATTGCAGGATGTAGAAGAAGGGCTTGGTCAGGAAATAGAACCAGCCGAAATCGATGGCCAGATCCAGGCGCGCGATGCCCAGCTTCTCGGAATACTGATCCAGCATGCGCACATGCTTGGCGCCGGCGAACAGATAGGATTTGAACTCGGCCCGAGCGCCCGGAGCCACATTCTGGGCGCGGCCCAGAAAGTCGGTCTGATATTTGTCGTGCTGGTCGGCGCGCCGATGCAGGAAGCGGGCATCGACCTCGGCCTTGGGATCGGGAGCGACCAGGGCCAGCCAGTATTTGTCGGTGATGCCGACCCAGCCGCCGGTGACGTTCTTTTCCGAGACTTCGCCCTTGCTGTCCAGATCCTCGTACTTCATTTCCTTGGAAGCGCCGCCGAAAACGCCGATCGGCCCTTCATGCAGGATGTACAGATTTTCCAGCTTCGGCTTGCCGGTGCGCGACACCAGCCCATAGGGCGCCAGACCGACCGGCTGGCCGCTGTCATTGGCGACGCTGTCGGTGACGGTGAACATATAGTCCTCGTCAACCTCGATCTTGCGCAAGAAGGTCAGGCCCTCGCCGTTCGACCAGGAAAGCGTGACCGGTCTGGCCGGCTCCAGCGTCGCCGCGTCGGCCGTCCAGATCGCATCGGGGGTGGGCAGTTTGGGCTTGGCCTCGCCGACCGCCACCCAGCCGAAATCGGCGTAATAGGGGGCGGCGGAACCCGGGGGCGAGAAAAGCACGATCTCGGGGCTTGAGGGATCGAGCGATTCGCGGAACTGGGCCAGGGTGATGTCGTCGAGCCGGGCCCCCATCAGCGAGATCGAGCCATGCAGCTTGGGGGTCGAGATGCGCAGGCGCGGCGCTTCGCTCAAAGCCTTGGCGCGCAGCAGCTCGGGCAGGATGGCGGGCGCTGCGGCGGTTGACGCCGAGGCTGCGGGGGCCGGGGCCGAAGCCGTGGGCAGGGACGAGGCTTCCGGGGCCTTGGCGGTCTGGGTCGCCACCGCCTGAGGCGCGCTTTCCTTGGGCTTGAACTGGCTGCCGAACAGGAACTCCCACGCCACCAGCACCATCGCCGTCAAGACGACGAACAGGATCATATTGCGGTTATCGGACATCGGCGGGTTTCCTCGAAGAGAGAACATTGTTTTTCGGCGGCACCGGATCATAGCCGTGCCCGCCCCAGGGATGGCAGCGGCAGACGCGCTTGACGGCCAGCCAGCCGCCCTTGGCCGCCCCATGCACTTCCAACGCCTCGATCCCATAGGCCGAGCAGGAGGGCGCATAGCGGCAAGCCGGCCCCAGCAGCGGCGATATCAGAAGCTGGTAGGCGCGGATCAGGACTTTCAGAAGGTGGGCGGCCGGGCTCATGGATCCTTACGGGTCGGCGGGTTTCAAGGCGCCCACACGTTTAAGCGACGAAGCGAGGTCTTGCAACAACAGAGCGAAGGGCCGGACCAGGGTTTCGGGCCGGCCGATGATCACATAATCGTAATCTTCGCGGGCCTGGGTGGGGAAAATCCGGTCGGCGGCGGCCTTGAGGCGCCTTCTGGCCCGATTGCGGGCCACCGCATTGCCCACCTTGCGCGAGCAGGTGAAGCCGGTCCGGGGCAGGGCCTGGGAATCGAAAACCCCGCCCTGATCAGGACGGGGACCAGCCTGGAGGACCAGGCCTGGCGAGGCGGCTTTGCGGCCGGTGCCCGCCAGTCGCAGGAACTCGGCCCGCTGCTTCAAGCGGCCGAGCTTGCTCATGGAAAGCTAGGCCGACAGCCGCTTGCGGCCCTTGGCGCGGCGGCGGTTGATGACGCAGCGGCCACCGACGGTGGCCATGCGGGCGCGAAAGCCGTGGCGGCGGGCGCGGACGATCTTGCTGGGCTGAAAAGTGCGCTTCACGGAACTTCTCCTTAAATTAGAGCCCGGTCGTATAGCGGTTCGGGACCGGGAAGTCAACGACAAGGAGGGGGGTAAGGCTTCCTGGACCCTTGCGGCACGACCGAATTAGGACTAAATTTGGTCCAAACAGAGGGATGCCGCCATGAGCCTTGCCCAACATATTAAGCCGATCAGTTATCTGAAAGCCAATGCCGCCCAGGTCCTGGACCAACTGGCCTTGGACCGCACCCCCCTTGTCATCACCCAGAACGGCGAGGCCAAGGCGGTGATCCAGGACGTCGCCAGTTTCGAGGAAACCCAGGAGACGATGGCGCTTTTGAAGATTCTGGCCCTTGGCAACCGCGAGATCGAGGAAGGCCGAACCACCCCCCTGGCCGATACCGTGGCCCGCCTGCGCGCCAATCTGGTGAAGGACTGATGCGTTTCGATGTGCGCCTGACCGCCGGGGCGCAAAGGGATTTGGAAGACCTGCACGCTTACCTGGCCCGGCATGACTCTCCGGCCAATGCCGAGCGGCTTTTGGATCAGGTGCTGGATATTGCCGAAAGCCTGGCCGAGGCGCCAGAGCGCGGCGCCATTCCCGGCGAGCTGGCCGCCCTTGGCATCCAGGATTACCGACAGCTTTTCTTCAAACCCTATCGGATCATCTATCGCGTCATCGGCAAGACGGTTTTCATCTATCTGATCGCCGACGGAAGGCGTGACATGCGCACACTGTTGGAAAGAAGACTGGTTGGGGGGTGATGGCGAGATGAAGAAAACAACGTCTAAAAATAGGACGACACAGGATAAACTGGCTGCCTTGGCAGCCATGCCTGATGAGTCAATCGACACTTCGGACATTCCGGAAATCCTTGATTGGTGCCAGGCCGAGCGCGGTCGCTTTTTCCGCCCGATCAAGAAAAGCGTGACCATCCGCCTGGATGCCGTGAAGAAATAAGCGCGGCCCATTGCGGCTGTCAATGTCAGCGTGTAGATTCGCGATGGACTCACGCGATGGGGGACGGAGTGGCCGACGAAGAAGATTTATCTCGGATCATTAGGGGCGAGAAGGATCATCATTCTTCTGACTTAAGTGGCGCCGATCTTTCAGGCCGCTCACTTCGGAATTGCGATTTCACAAATGCGCGACTTGAAAGAGTTAATTTCCAAAGTGCTGATCTAGAAGGCAGCATCTTTGTTAAGTCAAAAATCGCGCATGCAAATTTCAGCGGCGCCAATTTAAGCGGCGCTGTCTTCGGAC
Source organism: Rhodospirillales bacterium (assembly GCA_016215555.1). GTDB lineage: Bacteria > Pseudomonadota > Alphaproteobacteria > Rhodospirillales > WMHbin7 > WMHbin7. The sequence goes on from JACRJC010000050.1 coordinate 9,482, forward strand.
AAATTCCTTGTAGTTTTGCCAACTTCTCTGGTGCTGATTTAAGAGAAGCTGATTTTAAACGAGCACATCTTACGAAAAGTGATTTTAGCCGCGCGGACCTGAGAGGGACAGATTTTTCTCAGGCCAAATTCCAAGATGAGGTTGTCTTAGGCAGTGTCATCATCGATGCATCAACTAAATTTGATGACGCTGAAGTTTTACGCCCATTGTCACGTTTGCCAACTTTCATTTTCTATAATTATGAGAGGGGAAAACTTGTTCGGAGGGAAAAGAATGAAGAGGAAAATTGGAGCCCGGACTCTGTGGCGGCGTACCGAGAGGCTGAACAGCGTATCTCAAACGCTTTCAAACGCAAAGATACTGTACTTGACCTCTCAAATCTTGATGCCCTTGAGCGCCTGCCGCCGGAAATTACCAGGCTTGTGCAGTTGCAAAACCTTTATTTTGCTGGCACGCAGATCACTGACCTTACCCCCTTAGCTAGGCTTAAGGATTTGAATGACCTTGGGTTCCCCCGCACACAGGTCATCGACCTAGCCCCCCTTGCCGGATTGGCGAATCTGCAAGGCCTAAATTTCTCTTCCACCATGGTTACCGACCTCGACCCTCTGTCCGGGTTGTCGAAGCTGCGAAGGCTCAGCGTCTCCCGCACTCTGGTTGCCGACCTAAGCCCCTTGGCTGGACTTAGCAAGCTGGAGGAAGGCGCTAGAAAGAGTGGAGGACTATTCTTTTCAGACTGCCTCAACATCACCGACCCCGTCCTGATCGAGCTTTCGAAGAAACATAATCCGGAACGCACCATCGAAACCTTGCGCTATTTGCGCGAGCAGTTGAAAACGTCCTCTGATCTAGAATCCGTTCCGAACGCAGAAGACAGCAAGAATCTCGATATTCTTGCAAAGGCGGCCGAACCCCTTTTAGCTATCCTGGAAGACGAGGAGGTCCAAGCTCCTTTACGTCCAGCCCGCCAAATCATCGTCCTTCAAATCGACACGTTGGTTCAGGCCCTCAGCGAGAACGTTGAAGCCGCGACGACGAGACGCAACGAACCACCAGCTTTCGATCTGGCCCTTGGCAGCGATGCTGCATTTCTTGAAGAAATCCGCCGATTGATTGCAGCACTTCAAGACCTCAAGGGGGCTGTCGATCTCCCTGATACGCAAGCAGAAAAACAGAAGTCGTCGTTGGCAAAAGACGCCCTGCGCGAGTTCGTCATGAAAATGGCGGGTTCTTCTGGAACAGTGCTTGGAAATTGGGGGACGAAGCTAGCCCTTGGTATGGTGGCAATCCAAATCCTTGCCAGCTTCGGGATTGGAGTGGATGGGCTTAAGAAAACTCTTCTTGAAAGCGTTTTGAAATGAAACGAAGAAAACTGAACTCTGCCGGGACGAAGATCATGCACGGGCTGGAAGACGCGATTGCCTTTGCCAAAGGGGATGCGTCGCGGGGGATCGTTCATTATCCAAAAACCGACGCTGCGCTTGTGGCGGCGATGGAGGACATCAGGGCCAAGGGTGAGGACAAACCCGACATGGGTGCCGCCGATTTCCGCGCTGCCATGCGCAAGGGCGAACTCTGCTAATCACCACCCTTCGAGACGCGCTTCGCGCTCCTCAGGGTGAGGATTTTTTCGCCTCATGCAGCGCAAGGACAAACTTTGCTAGTCATCACCCTTCGAGACGCGCTTCGCGCTCCTCAGGGTGAGGAATTTTTCGCCTCATGCTGAGGAGGGCCGAAGGCCCGTCTCGAAACATGGGGCAATTCCCTTACCCCACCCCCATGCCCTTTTGTACCGCCGGTCTTGACCCGACCGCCGACAGCCAGCGGGCGACATGGGGGAATTCCGAAATCACGATCTCCTGGTGGGTATGGACGGCGATCCAGGGATAGGCCGCCATGTCGGCGATGGAATAATCGCCGGCCAGGAAATCGGCCTCGCCCAGGCGCTTGTTCAGCACCCCATAAAGCCGCTTCGCCTCGGCCTTGTAGCGGTCGATGGCATAGGGCACCTTCTCGGGCGCGAAATGCAGGAAATGATGGGTCTGGCCCAGCATCGGCCCCAGCCCACCCATCTGGAACATCAGCCATTGCAGCGCCAGAAGACGTCCGCGCTCGTCCTTGGGCAGGAATTTTCCGCTCTTCTCGGCCAGATAGATCAGGATGGCCCCCGATTCAAAGACCGAGATCGAGGAGCCCCCCGGCCCGTCGGGGTCGAAGATGGCGGGAATTTTGTTGTTGGGGCTGATGGCCAGGAATTCGGGGGCGAACTGCTCGCCCTTCGAGATATCCACCTTGTGAAGCGTATAAGGCAGGCCCATTTCCTCGAGCGCGACGGAGATCTTGCGCCCGTTGGGGGTGGCCCAGCTATAAAAATCGATGGGTGTCAGGTTCATCATCTGCGTCCCTTAATCGCCGGATCATAGGGATATGGGCGGCAAAGATCGCCTTTACAGCACCGTCATCCGGAAATCGCGGGCCGACAGGCCTTCATCGGGCTCGACCGGGATGCCCTGATAGAACCACAGGTCGGGGGCGATCCCCCCATCATCGGGCGGGCGCTGGGCGATCCAGTACTTGTCCTTCAATTCATTGAACAATCCACGCCCAACCCGGATCAGGTGGGGGGTTTTGCCGCGCACGGCGCATTCGGCCACCGCATCGCGCATATCAGTCATGGGGTCACTCATAATTCTTTATAGAGCATCAGCCACAGCTTGCCAAATGCTCGGCACTCTGGATAATGCGCCGCATCATGTCAGAGCTGCCCCCCCTCTTTGCCCCGCCTCCCCCCTGCCGCCAGGTTTCCGTGGTCGTGCCAGCCCAGAACGAGGACGAAAATGTGGTGCCGCTGATCGAGGAAATCGACAAGGCCCTGAAAGGCGTCGTCGAATTCGAGATGGTCTTCGTCGATGACGGCAGTTCGGACGCCACCTGGCGGCGTCTGCAGGAAGCCAGGGCCCGTTTTCCCAATCTGGTCATTGTGCGCCATGCCAAGGGGGCTGGCCAAAGTGTCGCCATCCGTTCGGGCGTGAAGGCGGCGCTTTATCCCTGGATCGCCACCCTGGACGGCGACGGGCAGAATGACCCGGCGGACATCCCGAACCTTATCAAGGCGTTGGCCGTTCTGCCGGGCGACGGTCGCCCGGTCATGATGGCCGGCCAGCGCGCCAAGCGCCAAGACACCTGGTTTCGACGTTTCTCATCCAGGGTCGCCAACGGCGTGCGCCGGTCGCTGCTGAACGACGCAACGCCCGATACCGGCTGCGGGCTGAAGCTGTTTCCCCGCCAATCCTTCCTGGACATGGCCCATTTCAACCATCTGCACCGTTTCATGCCAGCCCTAATGATCCGCCAGGGCGGGCGCGTGGTCAGCGTGCCGGTCAATCACCGCCCCCGCGAGCGCGGCATGTCAAAGTATGGGCTTTGGAACCGGCTGTGGGTGGGCATCGTCGATCTGTTCGGGGTCATGTGGCTGATGAAGCGCCCCGTCGCCCCCAAGGTCACGGAAGTCGAAGGCCGATGAGCCAAGCCGCTCTGGCCCGCAAGGTCCTGCTCAAGGGCGGCATTCTCATCCTGACCCTGGTACTGGCCGGCTACGCCTTGAAATCACTGGGCCTTGGCACCGATCTGTCCGAACATTGGGTCGATTCCGCCGTCAAGGGCCAGGGGCTCAAGGGCGAGATGGTCTATCTGCTGGCGGGCCTGATCCTGGTCGGAGCCGGCTTTCCCCGCCAGGCCGTCTGTTTCATGGGCGGCTATGCCTTCGGCTTTCTGGAAGGTATGGGCTGGGCCATGCTGGCCTCGATGCTGGGATGTTTCGGCTGCTTTTACTATACCCGCTATCTGGGCCGGTCCCTGGTTCAGCGCTGGTTCGGCGGGCGCTTGAAAAGGATCGACGGTTTTCTGGCCGGCAATCCCTTCAGCATGGCCCTGTTGATCCGCCTGCTGCCCCTGGGCTCGAATCTGCTGACCAATGTCGCGGCCGGCGTCTCCAGCATCAAGCCTTTGCCCTTCTTTGGCGGAACGGCGCTCGGCTATATCCCGCAAACCCTTGTTTTCGTTCTGCTTGGCAGCGGCATCCAGGTCGATAGCGGCCTGCGCACAGGCCTCAGCCTGGCCCTGTTCGTGGTCTCGGCGGCGATGGGGGTCTATCTGTACCGGCATTTCCGCAAGGGCCGCCATCTGGGCAGCGAAGACGATGCCGGGCTCGAAGGCGAGAATTAGCTCTTTCTAATCAAATGCCGATTTCACCCTATTTATCCCCAGGCGCTTGACAGCGGGCGGGTCCTGCACTATCTGGTTGGCACTCGCCGGACCAGAGTGCTAACAGGCCGGCGTATCCTAACTTTTCAATTGAGACGGAGAAAGAACCCATGAAGTTCCGACCGCTCCACGATCGCGTCGTCGTTCGCCGCATCGAGCAGGAGGAGAAGACCGCCGGTGGCATCATCATCCCCGATACCGCCAAGGAAAAGCCGCAAGAGGGCGAAATTCTGGCCGTTGGCCCGGGTGCCCGCGATGACGGCAAGCTGGTTGCGCTCGACGTCAAGGTCGGCGACCGCGTGCTGTTCGGCAAATGGTCCGGCACCGAGGTCAAGCTCGACGGCAAAGAGCTGATCATCATGAAGGAATCCGACATCATGGGCGTGATCGAAACCTCGACCGCCAAGAAAAAGTAAGGAGCGAGCCCACATGGCTGCCAAAGAAGTTAGATTTTCGACCGATGCCCGCGCGCGCATGCTGCGCGGCGTCGATATCCTGGCCGACGCCGTCAAGGTGACGCTGGGCCCCAAGGGCCGCAACGTCGTCATCGAGAAGTCGTTCGGCGCTCCTCGCATCACCAAGGACGGCGTGACCGTCGCCAAGGAGATCGAGTTGGCCGACAAGTTCGAGAACATGGGTGCGCAGATGGTGCGCGAAGTGGCCTCGAAGACCAACGACATCGCCGGTGACGGCACCACCACCGCCACCGTGCTGGCCCAGGCCATCGTGCGCGAAGGCTGCAAGTCGGTGGCCGCCGGCATGAATCCGATGGATCTGAAGCGCGGCATCGACCTGGCGGTCGAAGCTGTGCTGGAAGACCTGAAGAAGCGCACCAAGAAGATCACCACCGGCCAGGAAATCGCCCAGGTCGGCACCATCTCGTCGAACGGCGAGGAAGACATCGGCAAGATGATCGCCAAGGCGATGGAAAAGGTCGGCAACGAGGGCGTGATCACGGTGGAAGAGGCCAAGGGCCTGGAAACCGAACTCGACGTCGTCGAAGGCATGCAGTTCGACCGCGGCTATACCAGCCCCTATTTCATCACCAACGCCGACAAGATGATCTGCGAAATGGAGAGCCCCTATATCCTCCTTTTCGAAAAGAAGCTTAGCGGCCTGCAGCCCCTGCTGCCGGTGCTGGAAGCGGTTGTGCAGTCGGGCAAGCCCCTGCTGATCATCGCCGAGGACGTTGAAGGCGAAGCCCTGGCCACCCTGGTGGTCAACAAGCTGCGCGGCGGCCTGAAGGTTGCCGCCGTCAAGGCGCCTGGCTTCGGCGATCGCCGCAAGGCCATGCTGGAAGACATCGCCATCCTGACCAAGGGCCAGGTGATCAGCGAAGACCTCGGCATCAAGCTGGAGAGCGTCAATCTCACCATGCTGGGCCAGGCCAAGCGCGTCACCATCACCAAGGACGACACCACCATCGTCGATGGCTCGGGCAAGAAGGCCGACATCCAGGCCCGTTGCACGCAGATCCGCGCCCAGATCGAGGAAACCACCTCGGACTACGACAAGGAAAAGCTGCAGGAACGCCTGGCCAAGCTGGCCGGCGGCGTGGCCCTGATCAAGGTCGGCGGCGCCACCGAGGTCGAGGTGAAGGAACGCAAGGACCGCGTTGACGACGCGCTGCACGCCACGCGCGCCGCCGTCGAGGAAGGCATCGTCGCCGGTGGCGGCGCCGCGCTTCTCTACGCCGTCCGCTCGTTGGAGAAGATCAAGACCGCCAACGACGACCAGAAGGTCGGCGTCGAGATCGTTCGCCGCGCTTTGCAGACCCCGGCTCGCCAGATCGCCGAAAACGCCGGTGAAGACGGCGCCGTGATCGCCGGCAAGCTGATGGAAAGCAAGGACACCAACTACGGCTTCGACGCCCAGAAGGGCATTTTCTGCGACATGATCAAGTCGGGCATCATCGACCCGACCAAGGTCGTTCGCACCGCCCTGCAGGACGCCGCTTCGGTGGCCGGTCTTCTGATCACCACGGAAGCCATGATCGCCGAAAGGCCCAAGAAGGACGGCCCCGGCATGCCCGACATGGGCGGCATGGGCGGTGGCATGGGCGGAATGGGCGGCATGGACTTCTAAAATCCACGCCCACCCACGCGGCCGCACACCGGGGTTGGTGGGGCGGCCGGTGGGCGGACGCGCATCAAACAACGGGGCCGCCTTTCGGGGCGGCCCTTTTGTTTTGGGTCGGACAAAGCTATAATGACACCATGAACAAGATGCTTGAGAAAGCCTTGGCCGAATTGCAGCGCCAACCTGACGACATGCAGGAATTCGTGGCCAGCCTGATCTTGAGCGAATTGGAAAGCGAGAAATCTCTTTCCTCGCACGAGGGGGAGGACCGGCTTCGCGAGGCCATTCAGCTTGGGCTGGATCAACTGGATGCCGGCCAGGGATTGGATGGATCGCAAGTTCTGGCCGAACTAAAGAGCATGAGCGATCAAAGGCGCCATGCCTGATTTTGTTGTCGCCCCAGCGGCGCGGCAGGACTTAATCGACATCTGGAATTTTGTTGCCGATAGCGACCCGGCGGCGACAGGCCGTTTGATCGACAGGTTCGATAAAGCGTTCGCCAGACTTGCCACCGCCCCAGGCATTGTGCACCAGCGATCCGGTCTGACGACCCAGCCCGTTCTATTCTGGCCTGTTCTTCGCTACCTGATCGTCTACAGGCAGGGGACAAGTTTGGAAATCGTCCGTGTCCTCAGCGGCTACCGGGATATTCCAAGCCTTCTTTAGTTTCAGCTTTGTCGCGGCGGGAGGGCGGCCCTTTTGTTTTCCTTGCCCGTTCCAGCGCCTGGCTATATTGTAGTGAGATTAACTACTTGAGGTATTCATGCGCCATGTATCCGCCGCCGAGGCCAATCGGCACTTCTCGCAGTTGCTGCGCAATGTGCAGGAAGGTGAAAGCGTGGTAGTGACGTCGCACGGTCGCCCGGTCGCCATCATCCAGCCCGCCACGCCTGCCTTGGATGTGTCGAAACGCCACGCCCGCGCCAAACTGTTCAAGCATCTCTCCGCCCAGCCCGTCATGGGGCTGCGCTTCAAGCGTGACGACTTGTACGAGGATGAAGCGTGATCGTAGGCCTCGACACCAATATCCTGGCCTATGCCGAGGGCGTGAACGACCAGTCCCGCCAGGAACGGTCACTTGCACTGCTTCAGGCCCTGCCGGCAAACGGCGTTCTGGTGCCGGTGCAGGTGCTGGGGGAATTGTTTCGCGTCCTGACGTCAAAAATGAAGCGCTCAAGCCAACAAGCCAGGGACGCCATTATCTGCTGGCAGGACGCTTTTTCCACCTGCGCAACCACCGCAACGGCCTTTCAATCGGCCTTGGATTTGGCCCTTGCCCACCGCCTTTCGATCTGGGATGCGCTGATCCTAAGCATCGCCGCCGAGAATGGATGCCGGATGCTTCTCTCCGAAGACATGCAGCATGGATTCACATGGCAGGGCACGACCGTCGTCGATCCGTTTCTTGAGCCGTCGCACCCGCTGCTTACACAGGCGATTGCCTAACCCGCCGTCACCGGCTCCAACTTCCAGATTTCGGCGTTGTACTCCTCCATCGTGCGGTCGGTGGAGAATTTGCCGGAATTGGCCACGTTCAGGATGCTCATGCGCGTCCATCGGTTCTGGTCGCGATAGGCGTCGGCGGCCTTGGATTGGGCGTCGATAAAGGAGCGGAAGTCAGCCGCCACCAGCCAGGGATCGCCGGGGCTTCTGATGGCGGCGATGATAAGATCGAACAGGCCTTTCTCGAAGCGGTTGAAGTGGCCCGATTCCAGCAGCGTCATCACCCGCTTGAGATCCGGATCGGACTTGATGATGGCATCGGGATCGTAGTTCCTGCGCGCTGCCTCCACCTGTTCGGCGGTCAGGCCGAAGAGGAAGAAATTGTCCAGGCCCGCCTCTTCCAGAATCTCGATATTGGCGCCGTCCAGCGTGCCGATGGTCACCGCCCCGTTCATCATGAATTTCATGTTGCCGGTGCCCGACGCTTCCTTGCCGGCGGTCGAAATCTGCTCGGACAGATCGGTGCCCGGCGCGATGATCTCCATCGCCGAAACGCGGTAGTTGGGCAGGAAGGCCACCTTCAGACGGCCATTGATGTCGGGATCGTTGTTCACCACCTCGGCCACCTTGCAGACCAGCGAGATGATGCACTTGGCCATGACATAGCCGGGGGCGGCCTTGCCGCCGATCAGCACGCAACGGTCCGTCCAATTGGCGGTCTCGCCGTTCTTCAGCCGGGCGTAAAGATGAATCACATGCAGGATGTTCAGAAGCTGGCGCTTATATTCGTGGATGCGCTTGACCTGAACGTCGAACAGGGCGTCGGGATTGAAAACGACCTTGCAGTCCTGCTTGACCAGCTCGGCCAGGCGTTCCTTGTTCAAGCGCTTGACCTTGCGCCAACGTTTGGCGAATTCGGCCTTGTCGGCAAAGTTTTCCAGCTTCTTGAGGTCGGCCAAATTGGTGATCCAATCCTCGCCAATACTGTCGGAAATCAAGGCCGCCAGTTCCGGATTGGCCGAAGCCAACCAGCGGCGCTGGGTGACGCCATTGGTCTTGTTGTTGAACTTCGTGGGCCAGAGGTCGTAGAAATCGCGAAACAGGCCTTTTTGCAACAGATCGGAATGCAGCGCCGCCACGCCGTTGACCGAGAAGCTGCCGACGATGGCCAGATAGGCCATGCGGATCTGGGGCTCGTCGCCTTCCTCGATCAGCGACATGCGGGCCAGGCGCTCATTGTCGCCCGGCCAGCGGCGCGACACTTCATTCAAGAAGCGGGCGTTGATCTCGTAGACGATTTCCAGCAGGCGGGGCAGCAACTGACCGAACAGCCGCACCGGCCATTTTTCCAGCGCCTCGGGCAGCAGCGTGTGGTTGGTATAGGCCATGGTGCTAGATACGATCATCCAGGCTTCGTCCCAGTCCAGTCCCTGCTCGTCCATCAGCAGGCGCATCAGTTCCGGCACGGCGCAACTGGGATGGGTGTCGTTCAGCTGGAAGCAGTTCTTGTCGGCGAATGACGAGAAATCGTCGCCATGGTGCAATTCCCAGCGTTCGATCACGTCTTGCAGGCTGGCCGAGGCCAGGAAATATTGCTGGCGCAGCCGCAGTTCCTTGCCGTTCTCGCTGGCGTCGTTGGGGTAAAGCACCATGGTGATGTTCTCGGCGGCGTTCTTGGCCGCCACCGATTCAGGATACGAGCCGGCATTGAATTCGCCCAAGTCGAATTCGTCGGTGGCGGCGGCGCTCCACAGCCGCAGCACATTGACGGTCTCGTTCTTGAAGCCCGGAACCATGATGTCGTAGGGCACGGCCAGCACGTCCTTGCTGTCCACCCAGCGCACGAATATGCGGCCCCTGGGATCCTGCACATGTTCGGTGCGGCCACCATATTGGACGCGCTTGGTATGTTCGGGACGCTCGAGTTCCCAGGGATTGCCGTCCCGCAGCCAATGGTCGGGCTCCTCGACCTGGCGGCCCTGCTCGATGTTCTGCCGGAACATGCCGTATTCATAGCGGATGCCATAGCCCATGACCGGCAAGCGCAGGGTGGCGCAGCTATCCAGAAAGCAGGCGGCCAGGCGGCCCAGGCCGCCATTGCCCAGCCCGGCATCATGCTCATTGTCGATCAGTTCCTCGATGTCGAGGCCGAGGCGCTTGATCGCCGCCGTTCCGGGGCCGGTCAGGCCGAGATTCAAAAGCGCATTGCCCAGGCTGCGCCCGATCAGGAATTCCAGCGACAGGTAATAGGCGTGCTTGGCATCGGCCTTTTCATAGGCGATGCGGGTGCGCTTATAGCGCTCCATCAGCCGGTCGCGCACCGCCAGCACAAAGGCGCGGTAGGGGTAATGCGACGAGCGGCAATGTTTGTCGCGGCCCAGAAAGCTGCCGAAATAGCGGCGGATGTCCAGGGCCAGCGCATCCTCGTCCATGCCCAGCGGCGGCAATTCGTACAGCAGCGACGAGGGCTTGCCGTTTCTAAGCGGCTTCATTCTGGAAGGACCATGATTCATTGGCGGCAAACCCCGATAGACGACCATCCTGCGCTCCGGGCCCGAGCTTAGCCGCAAAAGCCCCGGCTAGAAAATGAAAGACCGGCGAAAATCCGCCTTATCTGAAATTTCCGCCTTATTTCAATCACTTGTCAAAGGCGCAGGCTTTCCCGCGGCAAGCGGCGCCGAGGCAAGAAGGCCAGGAAAAACCCTCGGAGTCGTTCAAGCCCGCAGGCGGCAAGGAACCGGTCAGCGCCCATAATCCCTCTTTGCGGCAAGTATGAAGGAAATTCCCGGCAATATGCGAAGGCATGGCGACCCCAACGGGATTCGAACCCGTGTTACCAACGTGAAAGGCTGGTGTCCTAGGCCTCTAGACGATGGGGTCGCAAAGGGCCTGCCCCTTTCGGGGAAGGCAGGGTTTACCCTGGACCGGTCTTGAAATCAAGCCCTAGCCGAGCCCTTCGTCCCAATAGGGCGGCGAAGGGAAGGATTGGGCCAGGAAATCGACGAAAACCCGCACCTTGGGCGACAGATGGCGGGCATGGGGATAGACGGCGTAAAGGGCGGAATCCTGAGGAATGAAGGATTCCAGAAGGGAAATCAGGCGGCCCGCCCGGATGTCGGGGCCGATGAAGAAGGTGGGCAGATAGACGATGCCGACCCCTGCCAGGGCCAAATGGCGCATCGCCTCGCCATTGTTGATGCGCACCGGCCCCCGGACCTCGGGGGTCTGCAGGCGTTGCTGGGCGTCAATGAAACGCCACTCCGAAACCGCCAGTTCGGAATGGGACAGGCAAAGATGGCTAGACAAGTCGGCGGGCGAGGCCGGGGCGCCGTGCTTTTCCAGATAGGCCGGGCTGGCGCAGGCAAGCCGGCGGATAGGGCACAGGCGCTTGGCGATCAGCGAGGAATCGCCCATGCGGCCAGCCCGCAGCGCCAGATCGAACCCCTCCTCGATCAGATCGACCATGCGGTCGGAAAGCGCCAGATCCAGCTGGATGTCCGGATAGCGTTCGGTGAAGGCAGGCAGAACGGGAGCCAGATGCAAGGCGCCGAAGGACATCGGCGCCGTCACCTTCAACCGTCCGCGCGGCGCCGCCTGCAGATTGCCGATGGCCTGATCGGCTTCCTCGAGATCGGCCAGGATGCGCTGGCAGCGCTCGGCATAGGCCCGGCCCGCCTCGGTCAAGGCCAGGCGGCGGGTGGTGCGGGTCAGCAGCAGCACCCCCAGCTCGGCTTCCAGGCCCGAGACATGGCGGCTGACCAGGGATTTGGACAGGCCCAACCGTTGCGCCGCCTGCGAGAAGCTGGCCAGATCGGCCACGGTGATGAAGCTTTTCAAAAGAGTCAGACGATCCATACTGTTGCATGATATGCAACTTATCTGTGAATTCAAGATGGATTGTTTCCGTTGCTCCCCATTGTTACCTCTATCGCAGGGAATCATCACCTTTAGGAGCAACACATGACCAAAGTCGCCGTCATCTATCATTCCGGCTACGGCCATACCGCCAAGCAGGCCCAGGCCGTCGCCAAGGGGGCCGGTTCGGTCGAGGGCGTCAGCGCTCAATTGATTTCCGTCGATGCCGCTGACCAGCATTGGGACGATCTGGCCGCCGCCGACGCCATCATTTTCGGCGCCCCCACTTACATGGGCAGCCTGTCCGGCCCCTTCAAAAGCTTCATGGACGCCAGCTCCAAGGCCTGGTTCAGCCAGGGCTGGAAGGACAAGATCGCCGCCGGCTTCACCAATTCGGGCAGCCAAAGCGGCGACAAGCTGAACAGCCTGGTCCAACTGGCCGTCTTCGCGGCCCAGCACAGCATGATCTGGGTCGGCACCGGCCTGATGCCGGGCAATAATAGTTCGAAGGGCAGTGTCGAGGACATCAACCGCCTGGGCAGCTTCCTGGGCGCCATGGCGCAATCCAATTCCGACGCCCCTCCGGAACTGGCGCCGCCGCCGGCCGACCTGAAAACCGCCGAATTGCTGGGGGAACGGGTTGCCAAGGCCGCGAAACGCTGGAACGGCAAGGCGTAAGAACGCTATTATAGGCCCCTCTTACCCCATCAAGCGCCCTGCCGGCGTTTGGTGGGAAGCCGCCATCAAGGCGGCGGCCAAGCGCCGTCAGGCGCGCCCGGCTAGGGACGGAAAAAGGGGAGGCCCAAGCTTGCGCGTTCTGATTACCGGCATTACCGGCATGGTGGGCAGCCATCTGGCCGAATATATCCTGGCCCACCAACCCGGCGTCGAAGTGCACGGTCTGGTGCGCTGGCGCAGCCCGCTCGACAATATCCGCCACGTCCAAGACAAGCTGCGTCTGCATCTGGGCGATCTTAAGGACTTGAACTCGCTGGTCACGGTGCTGAAGGAATGCCGGCCCGACTGGATCTTCCATCTGGCCGCGCAATCCTATGTCACGGTCAGTTTCCACGCCGCCGCCGACACCTTGTCCAACAATGTAATCGGCACCGCCAATCTGCTGGATGCCGTGCGGCTGGCCGGGCTTGACCCGCGCATCCATATCTGCTCGTCGTCCGAGGTCTATGGTCAGGTCCAAGAAAGCGAACTGCCGATCCGCGAGACCAACATGCTGCGCCCGGCCAGCCCCTATGCGGTCTCGAAGGCCGGCGAGGATATGCTGGCCTATCAATATTTCCTGTCCTGGGGTTTGCAGACCATCCGCACCCGCATGTTCACCCATACCGGCCCCCGGCGCGGCGCCGTCTTCGCCGAAAGCACCTTCGCCCGCCAGATCGCCGAGATCGAGTCCGGCATCAAGACGGGTCCGGTCAAGGTCGGCAATCTGGACAGCGTGCGCACCATCGCCGATGTGCGCGACGCCGTGCATGCCTACTGGCTGCTGCTGGAAAAATGCCAGGCCGGCGAGGTTTACAATATCGGCGGCACCCGCACGGTCACGGTGGGCGAGATCCTGGAATGCCTGAAGGGCATGGCCCGCTGCCAGATCGCGCACGAGGTCGATCCCAAGCGCCTGCGTCCCTCGGATGTGACGCTGCAAGTGCCCGACATTTCGAAATTCCAGGCCGCCACCGGCTGGGCGCCGGTCATCCCCATGGAAAAGACCCTGGGCGATTTGCTCGACTATCACCGCAACGAAATCAAGCGGGAGCGCATGGCGTGATCATCGCCCAGACTCCATTTCGCATCTCCTTCTTCGGCGGCGGCACCGACTATCCGTCCTGGTATCTGGAGCATGGCGGCGCCGTCCTGTCGGCGACCATCGACAAATACTGCTACGTCACCTGCCGCTATTTCCCGCCCTTCTTCGACTGCAAGCATCGCGTCGTCTGGTCGAAGATCGAGACCGTGGGCGGGCTGGACGAGATCCAGCATCCCCTGGTGCGCGGCGCCCTGACCGAACTGGGCTTCGACGATTCCCGAGGCGTCGAGGTTCATTATCAGGGCGATCTGCCGGCCCGCACCGGCATGGGTTCCAGTTCCTCCTTCGCCGTCGGCCTGGTCAAGGCGCTGCACGGGCTGCAGGGCCGCATGACCGAGCGCCACGATCTGGCCCTGGAGGCCATCCGCCTGGAACAAGACGTGCTCAAGGAAACCGTGGGCTCGCAAGACCAGGTGGCGGCGGCTTACGGCGGCTTGAACCGCATCGATTTCGGCCAGGACGGCAATATCCGCGTCGAGCCCCTGATCCTGCCCAAGACCCGCATCGAGGAATTGGAAGGCCATCTGATGCTGTTCTATACCGGGACCAGCCGCCTGGCCTCGGAAATCGCCAAAACCGTGGTCGCCAACCTTCCCAAGCACAAGGAAGATCTGTCGCGCCTGCGCCAGATGGTGGATGAAGCCGTCAATGTGCTGGCCGGCGATGGACCGATCGTTTCATTCGGCCGCCTTCTGAACGAGGCCTGGGAAATCAAGCGCGGCCTTAGCCCCCAGGTCAGCAATCCGGTCATCGACGGCATCTATGACAAGGCCCGGGCCGCCGGCGCCGTCGGCGGCAAGCTGCTGGGGGCCGGCGAGTCCGGTTTCATGCTGTTCTTCGTGCCGCCCGAGCGGCGCGCCGACGTCAAATGGGCGTTGATCGATTTGCTGAATGTGCCCTTCCGCTTCAGTTGGAGCGGAAGCACGATCATCCATTACGATCCGGAATATGCCAGCTATGGGGTCACGCGCTGATGGATATGCAGATCGAGAATAGCCGGCTTGACGGGGTTCTGCTCATCACGCCGCCCACCGTCTTCGAGGATTTCCGGGGCGGCTATATCGAGCTTTACAACCGCGACATCTACCATGCCGCCGGAATCCGCCAGGATTTCATCCAAGACGACATTTCCTGGTCCGAGCGCCATGTGCTGCGCGGCATTCATGGCGACCAGGAAACCTGGAAGCTGGTCTCCTGCCTGCTGGGGCGCTTCTATCTGGTGGTGGTGAACAACGACCCCGCCTCGCCGCAATATCGGCACTGGCAGGGCTTCACCCTCTCCGAATCCAACCGCCAGCAGGTGCTGATTCCGCCGAAATTCGGCAATGGCCATGTCGTTCTCTCGGACAAGGCGATCTTTCATTACAAGCAGACGACGCAGTACAGCCGGGCCAGCCAGTTCACGCTGCTGTGGAACGATCCGTCCTTGAATATTTTCTGGCCGGTGACGAATCCGGTTCTGTCGGCCAGGGATTCCGGGACAGACCTAGCGAGATAGCCGGTCTTCGATGGCCAGACGCTTCTCGGCCATCATGATGGCATGATCAAGCGCCTTCAAATCGAAGACGGGCGGCAGATCCAGCCCCATGACGCCATTGCCTCCTTCCTTGGCGAAGGCCTGCGACAGCGGATTGGCGGTGTCGCCGAAGACCATCGTCATGCGGTCCAGCAGCGGGTAGTAATATTTGCCGAAGAATTTCCGGTTAAGGACGGAACCACCGGAGAAATTGTTCCGAAAGTCATCCGGCATCAAGTGAATCTGCAGGCAGTTTGTGGGCGCCAGCAGAAAATTGCCAAGCGCTCCGCCCGAGGCCCCGGCGATCATGCGCGCCCTTGATACGGCGCGGACGTAATCGGCAACACTCATGGTTTCGGGGGTCAGAATATGGAATCCCCGGTCTTCGAACAGGCGCTCGACCTCGTCTTGATTGCAAATCCGATGCGAGGGGTAATAACGTCGCCGGCTCAGGAAAATCCGATCGCTTGCCGAGGGCGAGGGCCCGCCCGCCCCTCGGCGCATTTTTTCCGACAGCCAGGGATAGATCAGGCTTTCAGGCGGCGGGCTGGTGACGACAGCATCGCGCAACAGAATCGAGCTTGTAGTAACCGAAGGCGCGGGCAGATACATGATTCTTTCCCTGGCGATCCCAATCAGGTCGAGACACTCCATCTGGGCTGGCGTCAACAGACTGAACAGGATTTTTCTGTCGGCCAGTTCCGGGAAATATTCAAGGGCCAGAAGATTTCCCAAAACGTCGATGATCCAATGACCCCAATTTTCATTTCCGGTGAAGAACAGCAAGGGCATACCGAATTCATCGATCTGCCCATAAAGAAAGTCATCAATCACCGCCGTTCCGGCGGCACAATCCAATTTTTGGATAAAGCCGCTGCCTTCAAGAAACGGCAGCCAGAAAGTCTCGTGAATCAGAATGTCGTCGTTATTGGAAAGGAGGCTGGTGCTCTGAGAAAGCTTGCCGTCAATCTCATAGACCGAGCACAAGGCCCGTATATCGTTTCCTTGTACCGCCCACAAACCATGGTCGAACGACTGTTTGGCGTCGCCAAGCGAGTAATCCGAGAAAGCGAAGACATGGTCTTGATCCGAGCAAGGCCGCCACAGATGCGAAATATCGACATGCTTTCGGACATGGCCGACATGTTCGCCCCAATTGTGATAGCCCGTGATGCGGCCCTGGCGTCTCATGACCCGATCCTGTCCATGATGGAGGGAACGAGCTTTTCGGCGCTGGCCAGGGATTCCGGCGTTCCGATATCGATGAAGGGGCCGGGGCATAGGAAGCCGCCTAGCCGGCCCTGTCTCGACAGGGGCTCAAGCACGTCACGTTCGAAAGATTGGCACTGGCCTTCAGGCAAATCTGCCAGCACGCCGCGTTCAACCAGATAAATTCCGGCATTGATGATCCCTGCTCCGCCAGCCTGTTTTTCATAAAAGGCGCGTACGGCTCCGTCATCGGCCATATCCAGCCTGCCGAAGCGCGCGCAATCCTCCAAGGTCACGGCCGCCAGCGAGACTTGCCAGCCGCCCTTTTTGTGAAAATCGAGAAAGCGCTGCAGATCGAAGGGCGTCATGCTGTCGCCGTTCAGCGCCAACAGCGTTTCACCTTGCGTGGCGTCAAGGGCATGTCGCAGGCCGCCCCCGGTGCCCAGTGCCGCCGGTTCGGTGACGCAGGATAGCTGAAGGCGGTGATAGGGCTTGATGGCAGCCTCGATCTGGGAGGCTTCGTAGCCCAGTGACAGAACTGCGCGCTGGATGCCTGCCTTGGCTAGAAAATCTAGCAAGTGAAACAGAAAGGGTCTTCCCGCTACCGGCGCCAAGGGTTTGGGCAAGCCCGGCAGCAGATGGGCCAGCCTTGTTCCCCGCCCACCGGCCAGGATGATGGTGTCAGGCGGCGTAATTTTCCCTGAACCAGGCCAGGGTGCGCCTGATTCCCTCCTTAAGCGGAATCTTGGGTTCGAAGCCAAGATCGCGCCGGGCCCGACTGGCGTCGATCAGGACCTTGGGCACCATCTGCGGCTTGGTGGGATCGAAACGGACATCGGCATCCTTGAAGCCATCGACCTCGATCATGGCGGCCAGGACGTCCTTGACCGAAACGCCTGTTCCCGTGCAGATATTCACTTCGTAATAGGGAGCATCCTTCTTGAAGGCCAGCATCAAGCCGTCGATGAAGTCGTCGATATAGATCAGGTCGCGCACATCCTCGCCGGTGCCCCAGACTTCCAGCGGCGCATGGCGCTCGGCGACGCGCCGCAGCAGCGCCGCCATCATATGCGACTTGCCGAAATCGAACTTGTCGTAGGGGCCGAAGACATTGCCGGGGCGCACCACCACCACCGGCATCGGCTTTTTCAGCCAGGTCGCGTAGGTCTTGCACAGAATCTCGGCATAGCGTTTCATCCAGCCCACGGCGTGATAGGGCGGATAGGGATCGGCATCGAACATCTGTTCTTCGCGTACCGGCTGGTCGCCATTGGGGGGATAGGCCGCCGATGACGAGATGAACAGGAATTTCTGGACCCCGGCCTCGTAGGCCGCTTCCAGCAGCAGCGTGTTCATGATGACGTTGGGCGTTACTTGCACCAAAGGCGTGGTGGTCATGACGGCGGCCCCCGCCGTGTTGGCCGCCGACATGAAAACGTAATCGGCGCCCTGGCAGGCCGCTTTGCAGGCCGCCTTGTCGGTCAGATCGGCCTGCAGATAGTCGAGATTCGGATGTTCGACGCGCATGTTCCGGCTGAACCCCGTGGCCCTGACCTTGGCCCCTTCGGCCAGCAGGCGCAGCGTCAGATTGGTGCCGATGAATCCCGTGCCGCCGGCGACCAGGCAGGTCTTACCCTCAAGCATAGGGCGAATCCCCCGTGAAATAATTGACCTTGTGGACATATTCTCCGGGATTGGCCAGATACCAGTCCCAGGTGGCGCGCAGGCCAGCTTCCAGCGAAGTTTGCGGATCGTAGCCGATCATCTTGCCGGCCAGGGAAATGTCCATCACCCTTCTTGGAAAGCCCGAGGATTTGGTGGCGTCGAAGACGTAATCGAACTTCGTGACCTTGGCCAGGGTTTCCACCAGTTCCTTGATGGTGTAGCCGCGCCCGCCGCCCAGATTGAGATAGCGCCCCTTGGCGCCGTGATAGAGGGCCTGAATGGCGCCCAGGGCCACGTCGGCGCTATAGGCGAAATCGCGTACCGCCGATCCGTCGCCCCAGACCTTCAAGGGATTTTCGCCGGCCTTGATGCGGGCCATCAGCGACGGCACCACCATGGCGTTGGCGGGATCGAAATTGTCGCCCGGACCATAGACGTTGCAGGGGCGCACGACGGCCATGTTCTCCAGGCCGTACTGGATGCGATAGGACTCGATCTGCAGCTCGGCCATGCGCTTGGCCCAACCGGGGAACATATCCATCGGCAGACCGGTGAAATCGTCTTCCAATTTTTCGGATTCGACGAAGATTTCGTGGCTGGCATAGGCGCCGATCGAACTGGTATAGACGACGCGCTGGACCTTCTTGCGCCTTGCCGCTTCCAGCACCGAGGTGTTCATCAGCATCAAGGGCACGAAGAAACTAGCCGGCTTCGAGCGCGTGACCTCGATCGAGCCCTTGACCCCGGCGACATGGAACAGATCGTCGGCGCCGTCCAGAAGCTCGAGGCAGCGCTCCAGCGAGGTCAGGTCGGCCACGACATGCCTGACCTTGGGATGAACGACAACCTTGTCCAACGAAACCACCGTGACATGGGCCCCGGCCTCGGCCAGCATTTCGGCAATTGAGCGCCCGATCATGCCCGTTCCGCCGGTAATGACGACATGGCGCTCCTTGAAGCTGGCGACGATATCCCCTGGATGCATTCCGAGCCACCCTGTATGAAAGAATCGGTTGAATCCTAGCGGCTTATTGCCGGGCCGGGAAGCCTTTCCTTGTTGATAAATTGCCCGGCCCGGTTATCCTGACCAAGATGACCAAGCCGATAGACAATCCCGATTTCATTTCCATCATGCTGCTGACCCGGGGGCGTCCGGACGCCTTCATTCAGATGCTGGCCTCCTTGGCCCGCACCGCCAAGCGCAAGGACTTGATCGACCTTTGGGCCTATGTCGATGACGATGACCCCACGGTTGAGGAACTCAGGAGCCTGGATCTTGGCTCCCTGGCCGGTTTTGCCGTCAATTTCCTGGCTCGCCCCCGCCCGGTAACCCATGGCGAAGCCTTCAACGAACTATGGCGCGGCACGGCCACGAATGCCGGCATCTATCTGGCCGTCGCCGACGACTATGTGATGGAAACAAGACACTGGGACGAATCCATCCGGCAGTCCTTCGCCGCCTATCCAGACCGCCTGGTGCTGGGACGCGTTCAAGACCCCCATTTGCCGAACATGCTTCTCATCATGGCGATGACGGGGGAATGGATCAACGAACTGGGCTATCTGGTCCCCCCCTATTTTCCCTACTGGTTCGGCGACCGCTGGATGGAGGAAATAACCAGACTGGCGCAACGGCTGATCTACCTGGACGTCCAAATGAAGCAAAACGGCGGCAAGGGGCGGACCCAACGCATGCGCAACCTTCCCTTCTGGACGGATTTCTTTTGTGAGACCTTTCAGGAGCGCGTGGAAACCGCTAAGCGCCTTCGCGGACGCATATACGATCCGGAGTCGCACGACGGGCGGCTGGCCGAAATGATGGCAAGCGAGCTTGAGCTGAAATTCTGGGAGCAGGATCTGGATTGGAAACGAAGAGACATTCAATGGCTGGAGGAAAGCAATGCCGATCCCGAAGAGGCGTCCAACCCGCCCAGCCTTTCCTATATGAAGGCGGAATTGCAGGCGCGCGCCCATCTGAGCTGGCTTGAAGGGCAGGGTTTGCTGGCGTCGCAAGTAAGAGCGGAAGCGCAGTCCATGCCGCCAAAGACGCCATTGCCCACCCCAGCCTGACAGGATAAATTCACCCCATGAGCGAACCGGGCCTGGAACTTTATCGAAAACTGTATCTCATCCGCCGGGCGGAAGAGGCCATTCTGCGCTATTACCCCGAAGACGACATGAAGACGCCCATGCATATGTCGATGGGCCAAGAAGCCGCCCCGGCGGCAGTCTGCCAGGCTTTGGGCGAGGATGCGGAAATCCTGTGCAGCTACCGAAGCCATGCCCCCTTCCTGGCCCGCACCGGCGATCTCGACCTGTTCTTTGCCGAAATGTACGGCAAGGTCACCGGCACCGCCGACGGCAAGTCGGGCTCGATGCATCTGGCCTGCCCCGGCAAGGGGCATCTCTGCTCGACCGCCATCGTCGGTTCGGGCCTGCCGGTCGCCGTCGGCGCCGCCTTCGCCAACAAGCGGCTGGGCCGCAGCACCATCACTTGCGTCTTTTTCGGCGATGGAGCGATGGACGAGGGCGCCTTCTGGGAAAGCCTGAACGCTGCAAGCCTGTTCAAGGTGCCGCTGCTGTTCATTCTGGAAGACAACGGACTGGCCGTGCACACGGCCAAGAACAGCCGCCACGGCTACGGCAGGATCGAAGATGTCGTGAAGGCCTTCGATTGCGGCTTCTATCAAGGTTCCGGCGATGACGCCGAGGCGCTGCTGGCAACGGTCGGGAAGGCCGCCCAGGACATCCGCGCCCATGGCCACCCCGCCTTCCTGCGCGTCGAATGCTACCGCTATCTCGAGCATGTCGGCATCAATGAGGATTTCGACGCCGGCTATCGGCCGCGCAGCGATTACGACTCCTGGCTGGCCCGGGATGCCGTGAAGCTGCAGCGCGAAAAACTTCTGGCCCGCGGCCAGGGCGAGCGGGCCCAAGCCATCGAAACGGAAATCGACCAGGCCGTCGAGGCCGCCATCGAACGCGCCAAGGCGGCCAGCCTGCCCGATCCCAGCCGTCTGACGCACGGAGTTTTCTCATGCGCCGAATGACCTATGAACAGGCGCTGGCCCTGGCCCTGCATCAGGAGATGGAGCGCGACCCGACGGTTTTCGTCTATGGCATCGGCGTGCCCGACCATAAGCGCATCTTCGGCACCACCAACGGCATTCTGGAAGCTTTCGGCCCCGAGCGCTGCCTGGACACGCCGATCGCCGAGGATTCGATGACCGGCTTCGGCCTTGGCGCCGCCGTCAAGGGCCTGCGTCCCGTGCATGTGCATATCCGCGTCGATTTCCTGGTTCTGGCCCTGAACCAACTGGTCAATATGGTCTCCAGCTTCAACTATACGGCGGGCGGCAAGGTCAAGGTGCCGCTGACCATTCGCGCCGTGGCCGGGCGCGGCTGGGGCCAGGGCTGCCAGCACAGCAAGACGCTGCATTCCTATTTCGCCCATATCCCCGGCTTGAAGGTGGCGTTGCCGACCACGCCTTCGGACGCCAAGGGCCTGCTGGCGGCGGCCATCCGCGACGACGATCCGGTCTTGCTGCTGGAACATCGCTGGCTTTACTGGGCCGACGAGGAGGTGAAGGCCGAGCCCTATACCATTCCCTTCGGCCAGTCGCGCAAACTGCGCGAAGGCAAGGACATCACCATCATCGGCACGTCTTGGATGAATATCGAAGCCCTGAAGGCGGCGGAAATCCTGGCCCGCCGCGGCGTCGATGTCGAAGTGGTCGATCCGCGCACCATCGCGCCCTTGGATGAAGAGGGCTTGCTGGCGTCGGTGTTGAAGACCGGCCATTGCATCGTTGCCGACAATGACTGGAGCTTCGCCGGATTCAGCGCCGAAATCGCCGCCATGATTTCCGAACGCGCCTTCGGTCGCTTGAAATCGCCGGTCACCCGCATCGGCTTTCAGCACGTGCCCTGCCCCACCGTGCGCGTGCTCGAGAACGCTTTCTATCCCAATGCCGTCACCATCATCCGCGCCGTCGAGCAGAAGCTGGGCCTGTCGCCCACCGACCTGGCGGGCGAGGATTTCTACAGCCACGAGCGGCGCTTCAAGGGGCCTTTCTGATGGCGGACGATTTCGTGCATGAGCTGAAGCTGGCCGATTTCGCCCGCCTGTGGGGCTGCTCCAAAGCCGATATCTTTCCGGAAGTCCGTGCCATCATCGGGGCGCATGATTTCAGCTACCGCATCCTGGCCGGCGCCGAGCGCGACTTGGTGTTGCTGGATGTCATCAAGCGCCTGGATTCCGGGCAATTGTCGCTGGCCGGGCCCGAGGGATTGGCGCGCTGGGAAAAGGGCTGGGGCGAAAATCTGTCCGACTTCGTGGCCTCCAACGACACCAAGGATCTGACCCCCAAGTATATCCGCCCCGGCCTGCCTTTGCGTCTCGACCAGCAATTCATCGCAACCCGCGATCCGGATTTCGAGCGCAACTGGTATTCGGCTTTCCGCCTGTGGCTGTTCAAGACGCATCTGAAAGGCTTCGCCTCGATCTTCGAATTCGGCTGCGGCTCGGGCTTCAATCTGGCGCAATTGTCAGACCTTTTTCCCCAGACCCGCATCACCGGACTTGATTGGGCTCAGCCCTCGGTCGATATCGCCAACCGCCTGGGCGAGACATTGAACCGCCCGATCCAGGGACGGCGCTTCGATTTCTTCCATCCCGACGCCTCGCTGGACGTGCCCGAGGGCAGCGCCTTTCTGACCGTCGGCGCCCTCGAGCAGACGGGCGAGAATTTCGCATCCTTCATCGACTTCGTCCTCGCCAAGCGCCCCAAGCTGTGCGTCTTCGTCGAGCCGATCAGCGAATGGTATGACGAGGCCGACATTATCGACTATACGGGTATCCGATTTCTGGCCGTGCGCAATTACTGGCGAGGCTTTCCCACGCTTCTGGAGCGGCTGGCCAAGGAAGGCCGGGTGGAAATCCTGAAGACCAAGCGTTCGCATTTCGGAAGCCTGTTCATCGAAGGTTATTCGCAAGTCATCTGGCGTCCCGTTTAGTGGTCCGATCCAAACGGAAGGTGCAACGATTTGCACCTTCGTTTGGTGAATCGGTCCACCCGACATTTGATTTGGTGCGCTGATTCACCAAACAGATGATTCGCAGCGGTGAATCATCTGTTTGGATCAGGGCACTAGGGAGAGAAGCGCATGGATCTTGGCCTTAAGGGGAAATTCGCCCTCGTCACCGGCGGCAGCCACGGCATCGGCCTGGCCACGGCCATCGACCTGGCGCGCGAAGGCTGCCATGTCGCCATTTGCTCGCGCAACCCAGCAAGGCGGGCCGACGCCAAGGCCCGGCTGGAGGCTTTCGGAACCCGCATCCTGGCCCTGGAATGCGACGTTCTGCAGCCAGGCCAGATCGAGCGCTGTTTTGGCCAGGTTATCGAATCCTTCGGCACGTTGCATATCCTGGTCAACAATGTCGGCGGCGGCGGACGCTGGGGCAGCGACGTGGTCGAGGAAACCGAAGAGCGCGTCTGGAGCGAGGTCTTCGAGAAGAACGCCATGGCCGCCGTGCGTTTTACCAAGCTGGCTATGCCCTTCATGCGCACACAAAAATGGGGCCGCGTGGTGACCATTACCTCGCGCCTGGGACGCGAGGGCGGCGGGCGGCCCTGGTTCACCATGGCCAAGGCGGCCCAGACGGCGATGATGAAAACGCTGGGCATGATGCCCGGCCTGGCCCGCGACGGCATCACCTTCAACAGCGTGGCCCCGGGTGCGGTGATGATACCCGATACCGGCTGGGAAACCGCCCTGGCCGGCGATCCCAATCTGGCCGATCAGTTTCCGCTGGGCCGCCTGGGACGGCCCGAAGAGGTGGCGGCCGCGGTCGCCTTTCTTTGCTCGGAACGGGCCAGTTTGGTCAATGGCGCCGCCATCGCCGTCGATGGCGGGGAAAGCCGGGCCTTTTAGAAGACCCTAGGGCCAAGACCCAATTGGTGCTTGTCTCAGCCAACAATGATATCAGTTTGCACAATGAATGACTCACGGCCTCCATCCTTCGAGGCTCGCTCCGCTCGCACCTCAGGATGAGGTTTGTTTCTTTATTTCAAAAGATTATCCTCATGCTGAGGAGGATGCGCAGCATCCGTCTCGAAGCACGAGGATAATTGGCGCTTTCTGCGAGCTGGTATATTCCGCTAGCAAGTCGCGCAGAATTGGCTTGGCTATCTTCACCACCAAGACACGAAGACACCAAGAAAGCGCCAAGGTCAATTCCCATCCTTGGTGTCTTGGTGCCTTGGCGGTTCAAAACTCGGCGGATTCTGATCAGGCTTGCCGAATCAAGAACGTCAGCAAATGAGTTTTGGCTCTAACTTTTCTCGATGTGGATGGCCTTCATGAAGAACAGGGAATCCTTGGCATAGTGGCTCATGCGCGGATCCATCATGTTCACCAGATCGATGATGATGCGGTATTGCGGGTCGTCGTGCAGACCGGCGAACAGAACCGGATCCCGACGCTCGATCTCCTTGCCCAGCGTATAGACGTAGCTCATGGCGTTGAAGGACGAGGCGATGATGGCCATGCGCAGCAGCTTGCCCATATCCAGCGAGTCCATGGGCGCGTAGCCGCGCTTGCCCTCCATGGCCGGCAGATTGGTGGCATAGCGCATGAAGGCGGCCTCGCCCACGGTCAGAAATCCCTCGCCCAGCGCCGGGCCGGGATGCCAATATTGGTGATTGAAGATTTCGAACAGGCGCAGCCCGTGCTTCCCCAGCAGCGTCATCTGGTCGTCGAACAGGCCCTGGGCCTCGTAGATTTCGTAGAATTCGACCTCGGTGACCACGCACAGGACATCCTTCAGGGTTTTGGCGGCCCCCCTTAGAATTCGCAATTCCGCGCCCTGGGCGTCGATGCTGATGATGTCGGGGGGCGGCACGACGCCGCTGGCGACGATGTCGTCGATCGATACCGTTTCGACGGAAATCATATGGTCCAGTTCGGCATTCTGGCGCCAGGAATGACAGTGCGAATAGCCGGGATTCTCTTCCGCCGCCAGGGCCGAGCAGGCCAACAGGCTGCTGCTGAGCGGGAATTTGTTGACGTAGAAGGGCACGTTCACGGCGGCCTTTTCGTCGATGCCCTTATAGACCACCGTCGTCGGAATGCCGCTGTCGTTGAAGCGCGCCGAAATTTCGTCGTCCTCGGTGCCGGGGCGGGCCTCGAACACCACCAAGCGGACGCGCTCGCCCAGGCGTTTGAGCACGCACATCGCGGGGCCGTATTCCCCTTCGCCGCCGATATGATAGATGACGACTTCGCGGTCGCTGGCTCGTTGGCTGGCTTCGCTCTTGCTCATATGCCCCCCTGGCATGGCCCGTGTCAAACTTGAAGAAGGTTATCTCAATTCCGTCACGGATGCAGCCGGAAGATGCGGTTCTCGATGCTATAGACGTAGAACCAGCGACGCAGCGACTCGAACAAGCGGTTCGGCGGCGCATGCTTGATCAGCAGCAGGCCGAGCCGGTCCAGCGGCGCCGGCAGCTTGGCGACCAGGGCTCCCAACAGGTATACGTTGTAGCGGATGTCCTTTTCACGCTGCGGCATGTTCGGCAGCGACGATGGCCGTGAGCATCCGTTCATGTCGCCGACATGGGTTTCGGGATCGATCAGTCCGTGCTGGGCGGCGTAATCGTAAAGCTTGGTGCCCTTCATGGGCACGGTGGTGCTGAAGGCCGGATAGGTGACATGTCCCGCCTTGCTCATGGCGATGGTGGACAAATCGTCCTCCAGCGTCGATTCCGGCGCCGCCAGCATGAAATTGACCCAGCTATTGATGCCAAAGCCGTGGATCAGACGCAGCTTCTCGACATAATCGACCTTGCGGCCGCCGCGCCCCAGAATCTGCTCGCGGATATATTCCGAGGTGCTGTCGATGGACAGATGCACCGAATAGCAACCGGCTTCCTTCAGAAGTTTCAGCAAGGGCTCGTTCACCAGGTCAAGCCTGAGATAGCAGTTGAAGGGAACGCCGATGCGTTTTCGGTACTGTTCGGCAAAGGATTCCAGCCAGGCGTCGGCCTTGATGGCGAACAGGTCGTCTCCGAATTTGACGAAATCCATCTTGTAGCGCGCCTGAACATATTCGATTTCAGAGATCAGGCGCTCGACCCCGAAACGGCGCACCACCGGCCCCTTGCCGCGATAAAGTTCGTTATAAAAATTATTGCAGCAATAGGTGCATTTATAGGGACAGCCGCGCGTGGCGTAGAAGGTTTTTTTGGGCGTGGCCCGAAGATAGGAATCGGCCAGGGTCAGATCGCGGTCGGGGAAGGGCAGGCTGTCGAGATCGATTATCAGCGGCCGCACCTCGTTCCTGGCCTTGGCGGTCAGGAGATTGGGAACATCGTCGTAACCAAGTCCGGCCTCGACGCGATTCAGAAAATCGGCGAAGGCCAACTCGCCCTCGCCGATGCAAAAAACGTCCATGCCCGATTGGGGGAAGCTTTCGGGGGTGAAGGTGGGATGCGGCCCGCCCATGATGGCGATGTAATCGTGAACCTTCCTTGCCTGGGCATTGGCCTCGACCATGGCGGCATAACCGGTGATGTTGGCGGAATAGGCGATGATGCGTGGCTGCCAGGCCGCAACCGTTTCCGCCAGATCGGCCTCCGACAAGATGACCAGCCTGGTTTCGTGGCCAAGGCTTTTCGCCATCGCCGACAAATAGGCAACGGCAATGTGGTCGGCAAAGTCCAACTGGTGGATGGCGAACAGGATCCGCATGGAAGCGATGGCCTCAGACCGGGTTGGCCAATATTTTCATCCCTGTTACTTGCTGTCCATTCATTTTATTTCAAGGGGTTGGGGGGCGATTTGGGAGACATCTACGGCCTGCGCGGCCAATCGGGCCGGCAATTCCTGCGTAATTCTTGCCCGCAAGCCCCCGGCCAACCCTGCCCAGGCTTGATTTTATCGGCTTAGTGGGGTAGTCAGTGCCGGCGCCCGCGAAGTCCCCTTCGTCTAGCGGCCTAGGACACCGCCCTCTCACGGCGGTAACAGGGGTTCGAGTCCCCTAGGGGACGCCACATTTCTTGATCTTTGGGGACAAATCGGGGACAATTCATTCCAAGGGGACACTTGGAATGGACGGTCATGGCCACCTTTATTGAACGCAAGAATGCCCAGGGCGAGATCATTGGCTATCAGGTCAAGATCCGGCATTCGGGCCTTGCTCCCCAGTCCAAAACCTTCACCAAAAAGGCCGACGCCAAGCGCTGGGCCGAGAAGATCGAGACCGAGATCAAGGACCGGGTTTTCGTCTCCCGCAAGGAGGCCGACCGCAAGACCCTGGGCGACATGGCCCAGCGTTACCTGGAAGAGATCACCCCAACCCACAAGGGCGCAGACCAGGAAGCCATCCGCATAAAGGCCCTGAAGCGCTATTCGATTTGCCGGAACAGCATGTCGGCCCTGACTGTCGATGATTTCGCCAAATGGCGCGATGGCCGCCTGGCCGAGGTTTCTGCCGGCACGGTGATCCGGGAACTGAATCTGTGGCACGCCATCATCGAGACTGCCAGGCGGGAATGGGGGGTCAACATTCCCAACAACCCGGTCAGTCTGATCCGCCGCCCGAAGCCTCCCCCACCCTGCGACCGGCGCATCAATAGCAAGGACGAGGAAGCAAGCCTCCTGGCCGCCTGCGACGAAGACGACAACAAATTGCTTGGCCCCATCGTTCGCATCGCCATCGAGACTGCCATGCGCCAGGGCGAGCTATGCAATCTGCTTTGGAAGGATGTCAACCTCGAACGGGGTACGCTGACACTACGTGGCCAAAAGAACGGAGATCCGTTTCGTGGTGTCCCTCTCTCCACAACGGCGATCCGTGTGCTTGAAGAACTGAAAGAGGGATTGGACGAAGACGATCTGAAAGGCCTGGTCTTCCCCATAGATCAGAACGTCCTTAAAATGCGGTTCCGGCGTGTCTGCAAACGGGCCAATATTGAGGGCCTGCGCTTCCATGACCTTCGCCATGAGGCAACATCACGTCTTTTCGAGAAGGGCTATGAAACCATGGAGGTGGTCAAGATCACCGGCCACAAAACCATGCACATGGCCATGCGCTATACGCACCTGCTGGCCGAAAGGCTGAGGGAGAAGTTGGGTTGAGGTGGAATCGCTTAAAAGATAAGATTCACTGTTGGTTGCGACATTATGTGGCACCCCCTTACCATTTGGAGCAAAACGTTGATGCAAAAACCTAAGGCGATTTTTGCTCAGGCGCTCGGGGCGCTCCTAACGTTTGGCTTGCGCGAGTGGGCACTCCTTGTTGCCCCCACAATTGTCTGCATGTCACTAATACTCAGCATAGGACCAACACTTCAGCATTTTGTCGTAGGCCTCCTTAATAGCACCGCGCCGACAATTTACGGAACCGCATTCGGAGAAAGCGTCACAAAATTCCCAGAACTTCTTTTTTGGCTTGGCGAAGGTTTCAGATGGGTGTTTCTGCTAATGGCGAGCCTTGTGGTAATTTTATCTTTTCGTTCAAGAGGGTTTAGAGCAATTGTTGTTGGCATTGGCGCATACTCTTTTTTAGTTCTCAGCTTTAATGACATATTCACCAGCCTCATAAAAGGCACCCTCACATTTTCTGACATGCTTACTGATGTTACGGCCAACCTAGGCGGCTCAGTTCTGATCGCATTCATAATAAGTGCCATGCTTTGGCTTTATGAGCAGATATTTGGTTTGATGGAAGGAAATAATAAATTTTGGGCACAGATCTCCGCTTCCTTGGTAGTCCTGCTATTTGGATTTCTCATCTCAGGAATTTCATACTTCCTATCCCAATATATATATAACCCACTCTCTGTTAGGATTGATGTGCGAGCGAATGCGCCAATATCTAACAGCTGTAACCATCCGGTGAGCACCGCGTCGGGGTAGTCCGCCGAGCCATTAAGGGGCCGGTGCGCTACACGGGCTGCAGGATGCCGTCGGTTTTGATGGCGTCGAGGGCTTCGGCAAGCGTCAGGCCATGATAGAGGCAAAACCA
>JACRJC010000052.1 GCA_016215555.1 Rhodospirillales bacterium
CGCGACGAGCGTAGCGGGGCTACGGGTGCCGTCAATGATGGCCCATTGGTTTTGCGGGCAAAGCCCGCGAGCGGCCTAACGAACCCGGCATGGCGATTGGCCCCACCGCAGGCCGGGCGATTTTTCGCGGACAATGTGTTGTGGACCGCTTACTGTGAACCACACAGCCGCGCGCTCCGCGCCTGTTGCCCGAGAAAAATCGCTCCGGCGAAATGAGTCATTCATTCTGCAAGCTGGTATAAGTCCTAAGTAAGACCCACAATTGAGGGCCGGGCGGCGCGGGGATCATATTAGAAAAGCATAAGGCAAAGGCCTTATCGCCTTTTCTAAAGGAAGATCAAACGTGTCGCAGCATCTACCCGCCAGCCTCGGCTGGCTGCGGACTCTTTTTCCCTTTCTTTCCTGGTTCCCCCTTCTCGACCGTCACAGCACCAAAGCGGATGTCCTGGCCGGCCTGACCGGCGCCATCGTCGTCCTGCCCCAAGGCGTCGCTTTCGCCACCATCGCCGGCATGCCCCCCGAATACGGCCTCTATGCCGGCATCGTTCCGGCCATCATTGCCGCCCTGTTCGGATCGAGCTGGCATCTCGTTTCAGGCCCGACCACGGCGGCATCCCTGGTCTTGTTCTCGTCGCTCTCCGCCCTGGCCGAGCCGGGCTCGGCGCATTATGTGAAGCTGGCCATTACCTTGGCCATGATGGTCGGGCTGTTGGAACTGGCGCTGGGCTTGTTCCGCCTGGGCTCGATCGTCAATTTCATCTCGCATTCCGTGGTCATCGGCTTCACCGCCGGAGCCGGCGTCTTGATCGCGGCCAATCAGATCAAGAATTACTTCGGCCTGCCGATTCCCAGAGGCTCGCATTTCATCGACATTTTCACCTATTTCTTCACGCATCTGCCCGCCATTTCGTGGGCCGTCTGCGCCACCGCCACCGTCACCTTGCTGACCGGCATCCTGGTCAGGAAATTCCTTCCCCGCATCCCTTACATGATCGTCGCCATTCTGCTGGGCAGCCTGTTCTCGGTGGCCTTGAATCTGGGTTGGTCGGCAGGCATACCCACCGTCGGCGCCCTGCCCTCCAGCCTGCCGCCGTTGTCGGCCCCCAGTTTCGATCCCGCGGTCTGGAAGCAATTGGCCTCGCCGGCCCTGGCCGTCACCTTGTTCGCCCTGACCGAGGCGCTGTCGATCTCGCGGGCCCTGGCCGTACGCAGCGGCCAGCATATCAACGGCAATCAGGAATTCATCGGTCAGGGCCTGTCCAACATCGCCGGCAGCTTCTTTTCGGCCTATGTCGCCACCGGCTCTTTCAACAGAAGCGGCCTCAATTTCGATTCCGGCGCCAAGACGCCGCTGGCGGCGATTATCGCCGGCGCCGCGCTGGCCCTGATCGTAGTGCTGATAGCGCCTTTGGCCGTCTATATGCCCAATGCGGCCATGGCCGGCGTGTTGATGCTGGTGGCCTATGGGTTGATCGACCAGCATCACATCCATCAGATATTGAGAACCAGCAAGGCGGAAAGCGCCGTCTTGCTGGTGACCTTCTGCTCGACCCTGTTCCTGGAATTGCAGGAAGCCATCTTCGCCGGCGTGCTGCTGTCGCTGCTGCTCTATCTCAACCGCACCTCGCATCCCACCATCCGCATTCTGGTGCCCGATCCCGAGCACGCCTCACGCAAGTTCGTCACCAATCTGGCCCTGCCGGAATGCCCGCAATTGCGCATCATCCGCATCGACGGATCGCTGTTTTTCGGCGCCGTCAATTATTTTCAGGAAACCCTGCGCGCCTATGAACAGCGCCATCCGGAACAGAAATTCCTGATGATCGAGATGTCGGGCGTCAATTTCGTCGATATCGCCGGCGCCGAATCCCTGGCCCTGGAAGCCGGGCGCTTCAGAAAGCGGGGCGGCGCGCTGCTGCTCCTCAACGTCAAGGAAAGTGTCGCCGAAACCCTGCACCGGGGCGGCTACGACGCCGAGATCGGCGGCGAAAACTTCTTCCATTCCAAAACCCTGGCTCTGCGCAACCTCTATCCCAGACTGGATCAGGAGCGCTGCAAAGGCTGCAGCCAGCATGTTTTCATCGAATGCCGGCTGGGCGGACGCAAGGAGCCTTCCCTGGCCATGGATCAGGATGCCGCCCAATGAAAACATACCGCCGCATCCTCTCCGTCGCCGACCTGTCAACGCACGGGCTTGCCACGGCGAGGCAGGCTGGAGCGCTGGCCCTAAAACATGGCGCGCAGCTGGGCCTTGGACATGTCGTCGATTGGGACCATGGCAGTAACGAATTCTCGGTATTGACGCCGCAGGAAATCGAGATGCGCCTTGAAATCGTCGTCAAACGAAAACTGTTCGAAATGGCGTCCCTGATCGGAGCGGCAAAAGCCCATGCCTGCGTCAGCTTCCTGCCCGGACGACAGGGTCTGGCGGAAATACTGCAGGGCTGGCAACCGGACCTTCTGGTTCTTGATGCAAGAAACAGCTTCGGCCTTGTCGATTCGGCTTGCACTGTCAGTCTCGGCTGGCCTTGCGACGTCATGTCCCTCGACATCCCCGTTCCCAGCTTCCATCTGTCAGGCCTGTTCCAGGTTCTGGCGCAGCCGCTGTTGAATCACAAGTCGCTCTAACACTGCGCCCCGGAACCCGAAGGTTCCGGGGCTTTGTGTCTCAGACATAATCGACGGTGGTCATCATGCCCGCCGCCATATGGAACAGATTGTGGCAGTGCAGCGGCCAGCGGCCGGGATTGCCGGCATCGAAGGCCACCGTCACCTCGCCCATCATGGACGGTACGATCACGGTGTCGCGCACCGGTCCATTCACCGACTTTCCCTGCAAGCCCACCACCTGGAAATGATGGCCATGCAGATGCATGGGATGCATCATCATCGTGTGGTTGACCATAGTCAGTTCGACCCGCTCGCCCTTTTTCACCTTCAAGGGCTCATTCTGGCCATAGGCCTGGCCGTTGAGCGTCCATAGATATTTGCCCATGATTTCGCCCAGTTCCAGCACCAGCTTGCGATCAGGTTTTCTGGCCGCCAGGGGTGTCACCGCGACCAGCCTTTGTTCCAGCGAAAGATCCAGCAGCTTCGATGCTGCACCGCCTTCGCCGGATAGTTTCTTCACCGAAGCCCCCTTGGTGACAAGAAGGATGCCGGTGCGTTCGATGGCGGCTTCGCGCAGGGCCAGGATCGGAAAGACCCCGCCTTCTTTGGGAATCTCCACCAACAGATCGATGCGCTGGCCCATCGATAGCGGGAATGTCTTGCCCAGCACCGGACGGACAGCGTTGCCATCTACACTCAAGACCGTTGCCGCCAGACTGCCGGTATCGATGGTAAAGCCGGTGGTGGTGGCGCCGTTGATAATGCGCAGACGTACCCGACCGCCCTTCTCGACCGATACCACTTCCGGATCATCGAGCGTGCGGTCATTGGCCAGATAGGCGTCATACTCAACGTCGTTGGCATGTCCCATCATCATGGCGGAAGGGCCACCCATATGCCCTCCATGGTCATGACCCGATGTGCCATGCCTGGGAGCGGGCACAGGCATCGTATGTCCGCCATGATTGCCGCCACCGCCTTGCAATTCGTTCAGGATTTCCTCGGGCCATTTGAAGGTGAAGTCGTGCAGCAGGATCACCGCCTCTTGCACGTCATCCTTGTCATGTTCGCGCACGATCAAGGGGGCGGCCATCAGAAGCTGCTCTTGCAAACCGTGATGCGAATGCATCCAGTGGGTGCCGGAACGCAAGGGAAAGTCATAGTCCCAACTTTGGCCGTCCTTTAACGCATCCTGTCCGATGCCCGGCACGCCGTCCTGGGCCACCGGCGGCGTCTGCCCATGCCAATGGATCAGACTGGATTCGCCGGCCTTGTTCATGAGGCGTAGAGTCAAGCGCTCGCCCGCCTTGGCGCGCAGGCCTTGCGTGCCGTCGGGCTGGCGGATGGAAAAGACGCTGGCCGCTTTGCCCTTGACCTCAAGCGTGCGCTTTTCAATGGTCAGTTGAATCGGTGTTGCCGCTTGCGTCCTTGTCGGCATGGATGCCCAGACGGCACCCATGGCCGTGGCCGCCAGCAATTGGCGGCGTGACAGATCGATCATGAAATCCTCGTTGTTCGTCGTTTCGAAAATTGGTTAGACGACGAAGGCAGGCCTTGACGGCGGCGTATCGAGGGAAAGGGAAATGCCCGACCGGAATTCGGAGGGGATCGGCCTATAACCGGCCTTGAACACACCGGCGGGAACCGTCATCGCTTCGGTCAGGAAGATGGCCATGCGGGGCAGGCCTGGCAGGCGGCGCCAAGATGCGGCGAGGCGGATTTTTGGTCGGGCTGGCTGTCATGGCAATGGCCGTCATCCATCTGCACAGGCTGGAGATGGGACGGTTGCTGCGCAGACATGGCCGGCAGGCTGTGCGACAGGACCAGCGCCAGGGCCAGAAGCCCATTCGCCAACCAACGCCGGCATGATGATTTGCCAGAAACCATGGCTATAGTTTTGGGCTAGTCCCCGCGTGATTCAAGGGAGGAATTCCCTACCCATCGAACCGGTTCGAACGCGGGAAGCCGTTGGGGGGCAGGCGTCCGGCCTGGGCGCGTTCGCCGATCCATGGCTTGAGATCGCTTTCGGTGCGGGTGCGCCCGCCGGTCAGCCAGGTCAGGCCCTCCTTCTTGACGAAGACCTTCAAGTCGGACAGATGCGCGTCCTTGTAGCGCTGCAAGATGACGCCGCGTCCCTTGCCCATCTCGGGCACCTGGTCGAGCGGGAAAATCAGCATCTTGCGGTTCTCGCCGATGATGGCGACATGGTCGCCATCGACGGGAACGGCGAACATCGCCTTGTCGCCATCGTCGAGATTCATCACCTGCTTGCCGCTGCGCGTCGAAGCCAGCACCTCGGTCTCCTCGACCACGAAGCCGCGGCCCATGGCGGAAGCCAGAAGCAGCCTGTCGCCCGGCTTATGAACGACCAGCGAGACGATTTCGGCATCGTTGGGCAGGTCGATCATCAGGCGGATGGGTTCGCCATGGCCCCTGCCCTTGGGCAGCTTGTCGCCCGACAGCGTATAGAAACGCCCGTTCGAGGCGAAGACCAGAATCTTCGAAGTGGTGGCGGCGGGCAGGATGAAGGCGGGGCCGTCGCCTTCCTTGTATTTCAATTCGGCATTGTCTTCCAGATGGCCCTTCATGGCCCGCACCCAGCCCTTTTCCGACAAGACGACGGTCAGGTCTTCATGCTCGACCATGGCTTCCATCGGCACGTCGATGACCGGCGGCGGTCCGGAAATATCGCTCCTGCGCTTGCCCAGCGCCGTCTCGGGGCCGAATTTCTTGCGGATATCCTTGATTTCGGCGCCGATGGCCCGCCAGCGCTTGCCCTCGTCGCCGAGCAGCGATTCCAACTCGGCCTTTTCGGCGCTCAGGCGGTCATGCTCGCGCTTGATTTCGATCTCTTCCAGCTTGCGCAATGCGCGCAGGCGCATGTTCAAGATGGCCTCGGCCTGCACGTCGGAAAGCTTGAACTTCTTCATCAGAGCCGGCTTGGGCTCGTCCTCGTTCCTGATGATCTTGATGACGGCGTCGAGATTGAGATAGGCCACCAGATAGCCGCCCAGCACTTCCAACCGATGCTCGATGCGGCCCAGGCGATGCTTGGCCCTTCGCTCCAGCACCACCATGCGATGGTCGAGGAAGGCGCGCAGAACTTCTTTCAAATTCATGACCCGAGGCACGCCGTCGGCGTCCAGCACGTTCATGTTGAGCGAGATGCGCGTTTCCAGATCGGTCTGGCGGAACAATTGCTCCATCAACACTTCGGGCTGGACGGTGCGGTTCTTGGGCTCGAAGACGACGCGCACGACATCGGTCGATTCATCGCGTACATCGGCCAGCAGCGGCAGCTTCTTTTCGGACAACAGGCCGGCGATGCGTTCGATCAGCTTGGCCTTTTGCACCTGATAGGGAATTTCCGTGACCACGACCTGCCACAGGCCTTGCTTCAGCTTCTCGACCTCCCAGCGGGCGCGCAGGCGAAAGCCGCCTCTGCCGGTACGATAGGCTTCCAGGATATTTTCGCCGGGCTCGGCCAGAATGCCGCCGGTCGGGAAATCGGGTCCGCGCACGAACCCCACCAATTCATCGACCGGGCAGGAGGGTTTCTTGATGATGTGGCCAAGCGCATCGCACAGTTCCGCAACATTGTGCGGCGGGATATTGGTCGCCATGCCGACGGCGATGCCCGACGAGCCGTTGGCCAGCAGATTGGGGAAGGCCGAGGGCATGACCACGGGCTCGGATTCCGAGCCGTCATAAGTAGGCCTGAAATCGACGGCATCCTCGTCCAACCCGTCCATGATGGCGCTGGCGACCTGGGTCAGCTTCGATTCCGTGTAGCGCATGGCGGCGGCATTGTCGCCGTCGATATTGCCGAAATTGCCCTGCCCCTCGACCAGCGGATAGCGCACCGCGAAATCCTGGGCCAGGCGAACCATGGCTTCATAGACGGCGGCGTCGCCATGCGGATGGTATTTGCCGATGACGTCGCCAACCACGCGGGCGCATTTCTTGAAACCGGTTTCCGGGTCCAGCTTCAACTGGCGCATGGCGTACAGGATGCGCCGATGCACGGGCTTCAGCCCGTCGCGCACATCGGGCAGCGAACGCGAAACGATGGTCGATAGGGCATAGGCCAGATAGCGCTCGCTCAGCGCATCCGACAGGCCGGTTTCGCGGATCTCGCCGCCGGGAGTGATCTGATTCATGGCCGCAAGATATAGTGGGTCTTAGCCCAGCCGGTCAACAAGTCGCGTGCGGGCGGCAGGCACCGGACGACCTAAGTGGTTGAAAAGCCAAGATTCAAGGAAAAAGCCGGTCAGTTGCAGCCCGTCGGCGATGCTGCCGCCCGCTTCCTCGACAAGAAATCCAGGCAATTTCAATAGCTTGTCCTTCCAGGGTTCGCCCGCCGAGAGGCTGACGGCGCGGCCCGATTTGGGCGAGACATAGGCCAATTGGTCATTAACCCCGGTGGCGGCGCAGCAGGACAGATCGATTCCGAAGCCCAGTTCGGCCAGCAGGATCATCTCCCAGCGGATATAGGCCTGTTCCCAGCCCTCTTCGCCCAGGATGACCAGCAGGGCCGACAGCGAATCGAACAGCGATTGATAGGGCTCGCGCTCGGGCAGGGCGGTTTCGACCAACGACAACGCCGAAATCAGGGCCGCCAGCCGGGCCGGATGGGCCAGATGCCTGGCCGCATGGTTGGTGCGCACCTCGCAGGCCAGCGAGCCCAGTTGTTCCTCCAGGCGAGCCCGCCAGACCGCTTGGACAAGGTTGCCGGGCTCGTACATGCCCGCCGCCCGCTTGCCGGAACCACCCCGCACCAGCCCGGCATGGCGGCCATGTTCGCGGGTCAGCAGGCTGACGATCAGGCCGCTTTCGCCGAATTTGCGCGTCGTCAGAACAATGCCGTCATCGGTCCAGTCCATGGGGACAGACTGGAGTTAAGCAACTAAACGGGCATGGGCAATTTCCTTGTGCCCCACCGGACGCACGGCCTGGGATGGCACAGTAACGACCGACACGGTCTCTCCGGTCAGAGTTGTGAATTCGACTTCGTATCCAGCACCGTCCTCGTGAATCATGACAACGCAGCCAACATCACCCGCTTCCAATCCCGCTTCCGGGATCGCTTCGGTCAAGACGACAACATCGAGTTCCTTAATCATATTCAGCCTCGTCGAACCGGATAAGCCGTTACCAATCTTGGCTTGTTGTCGCCGGACGCCACGAACCATACCGCATGCAAAACTGGTTTTCGTCCATCCGGGCAGGACAATTCCCCCTCGACAATATACTTCATCCCAAATTTTGTCTCGGCTTTCGTAACAATCAGGCCTGTTCCAGCATGATCAAGCAAGGCCTGGCGCAGACGTTCCCACTCTTCCGCTCCAAAGCCGAAATTTTTGAAATAGGCCGCTTTGGCCCGACCTACCGGATGCGTATCCGACAGCAAATACAGGATAATCTTGTTATCTTCGATAATTGCCTGATGGGCATTCGGCAAGCGGAATGTCATGGCCTAAGCCTCGAAATCCAATCCCCAGGTGGAATAGCGCTCGCGGTCTTCCTGCCAGTTCTCGCGCACTTTGACGAACAAGAACAGATGCACCTTGCGCTCCAGCAACTGCTCCAACTCCTGGCGCGCCGATTGGCCGATGGCTTTGACCATCGCCCCCTTCTCGCCCAGGACGATGGATTTCTGGCCGTCGCGCTCGACATAGATGGTGACGTCCAACTTGACGCTGCCGTCCCGGCGCTCTTCCCAGGCTTCGGTTTCCACCGTCGCCTGATAGGGCAGTTCCTGATAGAGCCGATGATAAAGCTGCTCGCGCACCACCTCGGCGGCCAGCAGGCGCTGGGGCATGTCGGACAATTCGTCCTCGGGAAACAGATAGGGCCCTTGCGGCATCAGCGACGCCAGCTTGGCGATCAGCACGTCGCAGCCGTCGCCGGAAAGAGCCGAGATCATGAAGACTTCGTCGAAACAACCCTCGCCGTGCAACGTCTCGGCCAGCTTCAGCAATTTGGCCTTGTCGATCTGGTCGATCTTGTTGAGGGCCAGATAGGCGCGCTTGCCCTCTTCCTTCAAGCGGGTCACGATGGCCTGGGACTCGGCGTCATAGCCCTTCTTGGCGTCGATCAGCAGCAGCAGGACGTCGGCGTCCGAGGCGCCGGTCCAGGCCGCCGCCACCATGGCGCGATCCAGCCGGCGCTTGGGCGCGAAAATGCCCGGCGTATCCATCAGCACGACCTGGGAATCGCCTTGCATGACAATGCCCAGCACGCGGGTGCGCGTGGTCTGCACCTTGGCCGAGACGATGGACACTTTCGAGCCGACGAGCTGATTGACCAGCGTCGATTTGCCGGCATTGGGAGCGCCGAGAACGGCGACGAAACCGGCTTTGGTCATGAACGCATTTTCTCCAGTAAGGCTTTGGCCGCCATCTGCTCGGCGGCGCGCTTGGAACTGCCGGTTCCCCGGGCATTCTCTTCACCCACAAGCGCTTCGATCTCGAATTTGGGGTCGTGGGCCGGGCCGCTTTGGTCAAGGACGCGATAGACCGGCAGGCCCAAGGATCGGGCCTGACTCAATTCCTGCAATGCCGTCTTGGCGTCGCGGGGCGGCGAGAGGTCCAGCGACAGCATGGGCTCCCACAATTTTCTAACCAGGGCCTCGGCAGGCGCCAGGCCGCCATCCAGATAGACGGCGCCCAGCAACGCCTCGATCACATCGCCCAGGGCCGAGGCGCTGTCGGCGCCGCCGGCATCAAGCTCGCCCTTCGAGAATTTGATGAAGGGACCGATATCAAGTGCTCGCGCCGCCCTGGCCGCCGCCTCGCGGCTGACCAGTTGGGCATGACGCTTGGCCAGATCGCCCTCGGCCTCGTTCGGGAAACGCTCGATCAGAAGATGGGCCACGACCAATCCCAGCACGCGGTCGCCCAGGAATTCCAGGCGCTGATAGCTGGGCTTTAAAGGCTGCGAGGCGCTGGGATGGGTCAGCGCCTCGGTCAGCAGGAAGGTGTTCTTGAAATGATGCCCCAGCCGCGCTTCGAGATCGCCGCTCATCAACGGACGGGGCGGAAGAAACGGGCGAAGCGCGTCGCCGACGGCCATTTCCAGAACTCGAAGAAGCTGGCTGAACCGTCGGTCGAGAACCACAGGAACTCGGCCCTGCCGACCAGATTTTCCGAGGGCACGAAGCCGATCACGCGGCTGTCTTGCGAATTGTCGCGATTGTCGCCCATGCCGAAATAATGATTATCGGGAACTTGGAATTCCTCGGTGTCGTCCAGGCGCCACAGATCGCTGATCTCGATGATGGGATGGACGCGGCCATTGGGCAGGGTTTCCATATACTGGATCATGCGCGTCGTGTTGCCGTGATCGTCCTTGGACACGAAATCGGCGACGCGCTCGCGCTTCACGGCCTCGCCATTGATGTGCAACAGCCCGTTCTTCATCTG
Organism: Rhodospirillales bacterium; assembly: GCA_016215555.1. Classification (GTDB taxonomy): domain Bacteria; phylum Pseudomonadota; class Alphaproteobacteria; order Rhodospirillales; family WMHbin7; genus WMHbin7. The sequence goes on from JACRJC010000052.1 coordinate 10,035, forward strand.
GATGCGGTCGCCCGGCAAACCGACGATGCGCTTGATATAGTCGGTCTTATTGTCCTGGGGCAGCTTGAACACCGCGACATCGCCGCGCTCGGGCTCGCTCTTGAAGAGGCGCCCCTTGAAGGGCGCCAGGCTGAAGGGGAAGGAATGTTTGGAATAGCCATAGGAGAATTTCGAGACGAACAGATAGTCGCCGACCAGCAGGGTCGGGATCATCGAGCCCGAGGGAATATTGAAGGGCTCGTAGGCCAGGGTGCGGATGCCCAGCGCGATCAGTCCGGCATAAAGCACGGTCTTGACGGTCTCGCTCCACGAGCCTTCGGCGGGCTTGGGCTTCTTGCGAGCCTGGGCGTTGGGAAAAAAGCGGGAAAAATCGAATGCCACGGCGGATGATCCTAGGGTTTTGCGGGGCGATGAAGCCAGTCCGGCGCTTCAATGTCAAGTAGCCGACTCCACCCGGCAAGGCTGCCCAGAGGGTTCGGGGCTATTACCCCCTGGCCTCGTCCATCAAGCGGCGCATTTCCTTGATGCTGGCTTCCAGCCCAACGAACAGGGCCTCGCCCATCAGGAAATGGCCGATATTGAGTTCGGCGATATTGGGAATGGCCGCCACCGGTTTCACATTCGCATAGGTCAGCCCGTGTCCGGCATGGCATTCCAGGCCAAGCTCGCCCGCCAGCTTGGCGGCGGCGCGCAAACGTTCAAGTTCAGGCCCCTCGCCTCCGCCCGCCTCGGCATAGGTGCCGGTATGCAGTTCAATGACGGGAGCGCCCGCCTTGCCTGCCGCATCGACCTGCTTGGGATCGGGTTCAATGAACAGCGAGACGCGGATTCCCGCCGCCTTCAGGCGCGCCGAGACGCTGGAAATACGGGCCAGATCGCCCGCCACGTCAAGCCCGCCCTCGGTCGTGCGCTCGCTCCGCTTCTCAGGCACCAGGCAGCAGGCATGCGGCTTCAAGCCGATGGCGATGTCCACCATCTCGCCGATGGCGGCCATTTCCAGGTTCAGCGGCGTCTTGAGGGCCGCCATCAGGCGCCTGGCGTCGTCGTCTTGGATATGGCGCCGGTCTTCGCGCAGATGGGCGGTAATGCCGTCGGCTCCCGCCTTCTCGGCCAGCAGGGCCGCGGCGACGGGATCGGGATGCTGGCCCCCGCGCGCATTGCGCACCGTCGCCACGTGATCGATATTGATGCCCAGCCGTTGGTAAGAAAGAGACATGACAACTCCATTAACTTCTTGCCCGTTCGACGGAATTGATTTCCGGCGTCGCGCGCAGGGCGGCGATGATATTGGTGAGATGGCGCAGGTCGCGCACCTCGACATCGACCATCAATTCGAAGAAATCGGCCGAGCGGTTGATGATCTTGACATTGGTGATGTTGCCCAGATTCTTGGCGATAACCGTGGCCAGCGTGCCCAGGCTGCCCTGCTCGTTGGCCACCACCATGGTGATGCGCGCGGTGTGGGCCTTGGTTTCGGCGCCGACGTCCCAGGCGATGTCCAGCCAGCGTTCGGGCTGATCTTGCAGATTGGACAGCATGTCGCAATCGATGGTGTGGATGGTGACGCCGCGTCCCGTGGTGACGATGCCGACGATGCGGTCGCCGGGCAGCGGATGGCAGCAGCCGGCGAAATGCATGGCCATGCCGGGAATCAGCCCCTTGATGGGCACGGCATTGTCGGCCCTTCCGGAATGCGTCTTCGACTTGTCCTTGTGCTTGGGCAAGGGCACGACATTGGGTGCGTGGGGCTGTTCCTTCAAGCCGGGATAGACGGCCAGCAGCACTTCGCGGCCCGTATGGTGTCCCTCGCCCACCTCGACGATCAGGTCTTCCGTCGATGCCGCCTTGAACTGCTTCAGCACGCCTTCCAGCGACTTGGCGGCGAATTCATAGCCTTCCTGGCGGAAGGCCTTGGCCAGGATCTCGCGGCCCAGGGTCTGGAACTGGCTGCGCTGCTGGTTGCGGATGAAACGGCGGATGCAGGCCCTGGCCTTGCCGGTGGCGACGAATCGTTCCCAGGCCGGCTGCGGCGTCTGGCCCTTCGAGGTCAGGATTTCCACCTGATCGCCGTTGCTCAGGGTCGATTTCAAGGGCACCATGCGCCCATTGACCTTGGCGCCGACACAGGTGTCGCCGATCTGGCTGTGAACGGCATAGGCGAAATCGACCGGGCACGCCCCCCGGGGCAGCGCGATCAAATCGCCCTTGGGCGAGAAGCAGAAGACCTGGTCTTGGAACATCTCAAGACGGGTATGTTCCAAGAATTCCTCGGGACCGGAGGCGTGGTCCAGAATATCGAGCAATTCGCGCAGCCAGCGATACTGGCGGCCATCGGTGTTGGGGCCGCCGTTCTTGTAGTTCCAATGGGCGGCGACGCCCAACTCGGCGACGTCATGCATCTCGCGGGTGCGGATCTGCACTTCGATGCGCTGATGTTCGGGCCCCAGCACGCCGGTATGCAACGATTTATAGCCGTTGGGCTTGGGCAGGCTGATGTAATCCTTGAAGCGCCCCGGCACCACCGGATAATGGCTGTGCATCACGCCCAGCGCCCGATAGCAAGAATCGACGTCATCGACGATGACGCGGAAAGCCATGATGTCGGACAATTGCTCGAAGCCGACATCTTTCCTTTGCATTTTGCGCCAGATCGAATAAGGCGTCTTTTCGCGGCCCGACACTTCGGCCTTCAGCTTGTTGCCGTCCATGACGTCTCTCAGCTCGGCCAGGATATGGCCGATCAGATTGCCGCCGCTTTGCTTCAGGAATTCAAGGCGCGTGGTGATGGATTGGCGCACATCGCCATGCAGCTCGCCGAAGGCCAGATCTTCCAGCTCGTTCTTGATTTCCTGCATGCCGATGCGCTCGGCCAGGGGGGCGTAGATTTCCATGGTTTCCATGGCGATGCGCTTGCGCTTCTCGGGCTTATCGATGTAGTGCAGCGTGCGCATATTGTGCAGCCGGTCGGCCAGCTTGACCAGCAGGACGCGGATATCCTCGCTCATGGCCAGGACCAGTTTGCGGAAATTCTCGGCCTGCTTGTTGGCCTGGTCCGAGGTCAGTTCCAGGCGCGTCAGCTTGGTGACGCCATCGACCAGACGGGCGATATCAAGCCCGAACAGCTTCTGGATTTCCTCTTGCGTGCCCGCCGTGTCTTCGATGATGTCATGCAGAAGGGCGGTGACGATGGACGCGCCGTCGAGATGGAACTGGGTGAGAATCCCCGCCACCTCGATAGGATGCGAAAAATAGGGATCGCCCGAAGCCCGCTTCTGCGCGCCATGCATCTTCATGGCGTAAACGTAAGCGCGGTTGATGGCATCCTCGTCGGCGGAGGGATCGTAGGCCTTAACGCGCTCGACGAGTTCGAATTGCCGGATCATCCGCTGTCACAGAGAAAGGGGTTAAGCCTCCTCGCCCGGCGCGATGTCTTCGAAGCCGGCCATTTCCGGCTCTTCCTCAATGGTCAGGCCGTCTTCGGCGACTTCCTCGTCCATATTGGCTTCGCCCATGTCCAGCGCCATGTCGGAGGCCGCCATGCCTTCGAGATTGTCTTCCTCGGGCTGGTCGTTCTCGACATGCTTCTGCAGGCCTTGCACCAGCGAATTCTTCAGCGTTTCAAGGCTGACCGTCTCGTCGGCGATTTCACGCAGGGCGACGACGGGGTTCTTGTCGTTGTCACGGTCCACGGTCAGCGACGATCCGGTGGAGATGTCGCGCGCCCGCTGGGCGGCCAGCATCACCAACTCGAAACGGTTGGGAATCTTGATAACGCAATCTTCTACTGTTACGCGGGCCATTGATGGTCAACTCCTTGCCGGGAGATTATGGGATATATAGGTCATTGCGGCTGACAAGCCAAGAAGCGCTTACTCGTCGTCCTTGCCTTCCGGACGCTTGGTAAAGACCAGGTCGATCAGGCCGAAGGTCTTGGCTTCCTCGGAACTCATGAAATTGTCGCGCTCCATGGCCCGTTCGATGACGTCGAGGGCCTGGCCGGTGTGGTTAACGTAAATCTGGTTAAGGCGGGCCCGCAAAGACAGGATTTCACGGGCCTGGATTTCGATGTCGGTGGCCTGGCCGCGGGCGCCGCCCGATGGCTGGTGGACCATGATGCGGGCGTTGGGCAGCGAATAGCGCTTGCCGGGGGCGCCGGCGGCCAGCAGCAACGAGCCCATCGACGCCGCCTGGCCGACGCAAACCGTCGAAACGGCGGGCTTGATGAACTGCATGGTGTCGTAGATGGCCAGACCGGCGGTGACGACCCCGCCCGGCGAGTTGATGTAGAACGAGATGTCCTTGTTGGGATTCTCGGACTCCAGGAACAGCAACTGGGCGCAGATCAGGCTGGCCGTGTAATCCTCGACCTGGCCGGTCAGGAAGATGATGCGCTCCTTCAGCAGGCGCGAATAGATGTCGTAGGACCGCTCGCCCCGGCTGGTCTGTTCGACCACCATGGGGACCAGCGTATTCATATGGACGTCGATGGGATCGCGCTCGGTCATCGGTTCAGGCCTCCTCGGCCTTCTTCTTGCTGGCTTTCTTCTTCGGCTTGGCCTCGGCTTGGGCCTCGTCGTCTTCCTTCATCAATTCTTCCTTGGTCGCCGGCTTGTCGGAGACGCTGGCCAGTTCCAAGATGAAATCGACGACCTTTTCCTCGAGCAGCGGCGCTTTCAGGGCTTCCTGAGCCTCGGGATGCTCGCGGTAATATTTGAAGACCATGGCTTCCTGGCCGGGGAAGCGACGCGCCTCGGCGACCAGGGCGCGGTTGAGGTCGTCTTGCTGGATCTGGATGTCGTTCAAGCGGCCCACTTCGGCCAGCAGGATGCCCAGACGCACGCGGCGGGCGGCGATGGCCTGATATTCGGCCTTCAAGTCGTCGTCGCTCTTGCCCTTGTCGGCCTCGTCCAACTGATCCTTGGCCTTGGCCTCCTCGATCTGCTTCCAGATGGCCTGGAATTCGGAATCCAACAGGCCCGGAGGAACCGGGAAATCATGGCCGTCGGACAGTTTGTCCAACAGGGCGCGCTTCAGCTTCATGCGGGCCAGGCGCTCGTAATCGCGCTCGATCTGTTCCTTGACGGCCTTCTTGACGGCGTCGAGATTTTCCATGCCCATGGTCTTGGCCATCTCGTCGTCGAGCTTGGCCGGAACCTTCTGCTTGATGGCATGCAGCTTGACCTCGAACACCACCGGCTTGCCGGCCAGCTTGTCGTTCTGATAGGCCTCGGGGAAAGTCACGTTGACCTTGACCTCGACGCCGGTCTTCAGGCCCAGCAATTGGTCCTCGAAACCGGGAATGAAGGTGTTCGAGCCCAGTTCCAGCTCGTAGCCCTCGGCGGTGCCGCCCTGGAAGGCCTCGTCGCCCAGCTTGCCTACGAAATCGATGGTCACGATGTCGCCCGACTTGGTGGCGCGGTCCTCGGTGATGGCTTCGCTGGTCGAACGCGATTGCGCGAACTGGTCCAGCGCCTCGGTGATTTCCTCCTCGCCGGCCTCGACCTTCAGACGCTCGAGCGAAATCGCCTTGAAATCCATGGGCGTGAATTCGGGCAGGGTTTCCACGGCGACGGTGAATTCCAGATCGCCGCCCTCGGGAAAGCTGGTCACTTCAATATTGGGACGCAGGGCCAGCTTCAGCTTGTTCTCGGCTACGGCCTGGCTGGCGCCCTGATTGACCGCCTGTTCCAGCACCTCGCTCATCACCGACGGGCCGTATTTCTTGCGCAGGATCGGCATCGGAATCTTGCCCGGGCGGAAGCCCGGCACCTTGGCCTGCTTGCCGACTTCGGCGAGGCGGCCGACCAGCAAAGTCTCGATCTGTCCTGCGGGCACGGTGATCTTGTAAGAGCGCTTGAGCCCGTCAACATTGGTCTCGGTAACTTGCATCGACTGCCAATCCTTGAAGTGAAAGAGAACATGCGGTTTCGGGCGGGGCTTGAGCGATGGTGGTGCGGGCGAAGGGACTCGAACCCCCACGCCTTGCGGCAATGGAACCTAAATCCATCGCGTCTACCAATTCCGCCACGCCCGCGCACCAGCAAAGCCGCGCTTGCCGAAGCCCGCTCCTATAGCATAAGCGCCTTGGGGTAAACAGATAAAATCGAAGGCCGGGCCCGGGCCAAGCAAGACCCGCCTTCTAGGATTATAACCCACATATTGTATAAGGACATTCTGGCGACCTTATTGTAACTGTGGTAAGTAATTGCCACTTCCTGCAGCAAGGGTTCGAAATCGGGGGAAATCCGGTTATTCGAGCCTTAACAACCATTCACTCGGGGTACGAGCAATGTCCGACCAAAATGCCGAATTCGCCAGCATGGGCGAGCGCGCCAAATATTTCCAAATCGACGACCGCACCCTGGCCTGCCTGCGCGAGTTCAGCGGCCCCCTGTCCGCCAATATCGACAAAATTCTCGACAGTTTTTACAGCTATATCACCCAGCACGCCAATCTGGCCAAGATGTTCCCCAGTCAGGCTTCCATCACCCATGCCCGCGCCCGCCAGCGTGACCACTGGCTGAAAAGCGTCTTTTCCGGCGTCTTCGACGATAATTACATGCGTTCGGTGACGGTGATCGGCCAAGTCCACCAGAAGATCGGCCTGGCTCCGGGCTGGTATATCGGCGGCTACAGCTTCACCCTGGCCAAATTGTTCGAACTGGCGGTGCAGACTTACCGCAAGAAGCCGGAACTGCTGGCCGACATCATCAAGGCCATCAACAAGGTGGCCATGCTGGATATGAGCCTGGCCATTTCGGTCTATGTCGATACCAACACGGCGGCCGTCATCGCCAAGGAATTGGGCGGCAAGGCCGATCTGTTCGAGCGCGACGTCAAGAGCGTGGTCCAGTCGGTCGCCAATTCCGCCACCCAGTTGCAGACGACGGCTCAGGAAATGACCACCACCGCCGAGGAAACCTCGCGCCAATCGACCACCGTGGCGGCGGCGGCCGAGGAAGCCACCGTCAATATCCAAACCGTGGCGGCGGCGGCCGAGGAATTGTCGTCCTCGATCTCGGAAATCAGCCGCCAGGTCACCCAGTCGGCCCAGATCGCCAACAACGCCCAGCACGAGGCCAACCGCACCAATACGATGGTGCAGGGCCTGGCCCAGGCGGCCAGCAAGATCGGCGAAGTGGTGAAGCTGATCAACGACATCGCCAGCCAGACCAACCTGTTGGCCTTGAACGCCACCATCGAGGCCGCCCGCGCCGGCGATGCCGGCAAGGGTTTTGCGGTCGTCGCCAACGAAGTGAAGTCGCTGGCCAACCAGACCGCCAAGGCCACGGAAGAGATCACCGCTCAGATTTCCAACGTCCAGAACGCCACCAAGGAAACCGTGTCGGCGATCCAGGGCATTTCCGGAATTATCGGGCAAATCAACGAGATCGCCGGCGCCATTGCCACGGCAGTCGAAGAACAGGGGGCGGCCACGCAGGAAATCGCCCGCAATGTGCAGCAGGCGGCGACCGGCACCCAGGAAGTGACCGACACCATCGGGCGCGTCAATATGGCCGCCGGCCAGACCGGCCAGGCCGCCCGCAATGTGCTGGACTCGGCCAAGTCGCTGTCGGGCAATTCCGACGATCTGAAAGCCAAGGTCGATGGTTTCGTGCGTTCGATCCGTGGCTAAACAATTCCGGTGACAGTATACTTAATTCGAGCATGACAAGGGCCGGGGCGGCAACGCTCCGGCTTTTTTTGATTCCTTTTGAGTTAAATGGTCTTGGCCAACCAGAAAGAGGAAACAAACCGTGAAAAATAGACAACCAAAAAGGCCAATTAAACCAAACCCGCCAAAAGCGGAACCGTCAGGTGATTACCGTTCTTCAGCCAATTGCTGGTGGTGGTGCGCTCATAGTCCAAAGAAGAGCGCTTGAAAAAGTGACGAATTCAATCGCCTTTTGGGCGGAAAGTTCATAGCCAGGCGCATGAACGGCAAGGTTCCGTAATTGTCTCAATCCGTTTAAGGCCCGCTCGGTTTCGGAGGAAATGGCCCCTGTCTCGCGGAGAGTGTTGATCAGTATAGTTGAGTTTCTACGTATGCTCGCATCAACGTGCTTATCGTCAGCAAGAATATTCAACTTCCTTTCAATTTGTAACCACGCTTCAAGGATAGCTGCGCGTGGAGATTCCTGAGCAAGTGACAACAGCTTCTCGCCATTAGAATCAACAAAAGATGGGGATGGTGAGGGCGTTGCGGAAATATTATCTGCGACACTGGCCGCCTGACTCGTAAAGGCGGCTTCAAAGTCGCCATACTTTAAGGAAGTTACGCGTTCAATCAGGTGTAAGCGTCTTCTGACGGCTACGGGTTATGGTCTGGCGATCAGTTGAGGCAGCATTTTTTGAATTTCTTGCCCGAGCCGCATGGGCAAGGGTCGTTGCGACCGACCTTGGGGGCCATGGGCGGGGTGCTGCCCGGATAGGC
>JACRJC010000053.1 GCA_016215555.1 Rhodospirillales bacterium
GAAAAACAAGGAAAATGCAGCGCCTCGCCCTTCGAGACAGCCGCTTCGCGGCTTCCTCAGGGTGAGGCGCTTATTCAAGTCCTGAAGGCCCGTTTCTTCTATGTGAGGCGCAATACCTGCGGTTTTCGATAGCATCGCCAATTTTAGCCGTGGGACAAGCCCGGGGGTGACAGGGAGGGCAGTTGAAAGACCGTTGCCGAGGGTGGCCATCCCCAGCCTCGAAAGCGTCAAAAATATCTGGTGATTAGGAACCGGCGAAGGGGTAACCTTTCGCCGGTTTCGTCGTTTTGAGAGTGTCCCATGGCTTCCTTTCCCGGCTCGTTTCCCTCCACTCGCCTGCGCCGGTTGCGCAAGCATCCCTGGTCGCGCAAACTGGTGGCCGAACATGTGCTGACGCCAGCCGATCTGATCTGGCCGGTCTTCGTCATCGAGGGTAAGGACAAGCAAGAACCGATCGCCTCGATGCCGGGTGTTTCCCGCCTGTCCATCGATCTGTTGGTCAAGGCCGCCGGCGAGGCCAAGAAGCTGGGCATTCCCGCCATCGCCGTCTTTCCCAAGATCGACGCCAAGCTGAAGACGCCGGACGGGCGCGAGGCCTGGAACGCCGACAATCTGATCTGCCGCGCCGTGGCGGCCGTGAAGAAGAAGCATCCCGATCTGGGCGTGATCTGCGACGTGGCGCTCGATCCCTTCAACAGCGATGGCCATGACGGCATCTGGCAGGATGGCGACGTCATGAACGACGCCTCGGTGGAATTGCTGTGCCGCCAAGCCCTGGTCCAGGCCGAGGCCGGATGCGACGTCATCGCCCCTTCCGACATGATGGATGGGCGCGTCGGCGCCATCCGCGGCGCGCTCGACGCCGCCGGTTTCGAGCAGGTGCAGATATTAAGCTACGCCGCCAAATACGCCTCTGCCTTCTATGGACCGTTCCGCGACGCCGTGGGCTCGAAAAACGCGCTCAAGGGCGACAAGAAAACCTATCAGATGGACCCCGCCAATTCGAACGAGGCCCTGCGCGAAGTGGCGCTGGATCTGGCCGAGGGCGCCGACATGGTGATGGTGAAGCCCGGCCTGCCCTATCTCGACATCATCCGGCGCATCAAGGACGAATTCCAGATGCCGACGCTGGCCTATCAGGTCAGCGGCGAATACGCCATGCTGAAGGCCGCCGACAAGAATGGCTGGCTGGACGGCGACCGCGCCATGGCCGAAACCCTGCTGTCCTTCAAGCGGGCTGGAAGCGACGCCATCTTGACCTATGCGGCTGTCGATATGGCGAAGAGGTTGAAGTAGGGCTGCATGGATTTTTCCGGCGCCATTTTCAGCGATCATGCCAAATGGGAAGCCGAGCGCCGGGACATCCCAGAAGACGTCATTCGTCAGTGCCTATCCAGACCATCCCTGGTTCGCAATGTTCGCCCGGGCCGTGTTGTGGTTCAACGCGAGATTGCTTTTGGTGACCCGCCAAGGCACTATTTGCTTCGTATCTTTGTCGATATCGACCGCAGCCCACAGAAAGTGGTCACGGTTTACCGAACCAGCAAGATCGCCAAATACACAGGTGCGTCATGAACATCACCTACGACCCCGAAACCGACACCATGACTTTGGTCTTTTCGAACAAGCCGGTTGCGGAAAGCGACGAGGGCAAGCCGAACGTCATCATGGACTACGATTCCGAAGGGCATATCGTGTCGATGGAAATCCTCGACGCCTCTCTGCAGATGGCGGATGTCCGTCACGTGGATTTCAAGGTGGCTTAAAGGTTAATTTTCTGATTCACCCGGCGGGGGCAATTCATCCATCGGATCAGGGAATTCTATGTTTATCCAGTAACTCGTTGCAAACCATGTTGCATATATCGTTCCCACTAAAAACATGAAAACATGGTTTTTTTAACGGCGTTATCGTCAAGGACATCAAGAGGAATGACCGTGAATTCAAACAGCATAAATGAAGTTACGACAAATATAACCAATACAAAACAACCAAACAACAAGGACACAAAACCAGTAACTAAATAATGTAATACTTTGTAATAGACTAGCTCATTATTCGCATTCCTCTTTAAATTCGATATAAATTGAATATTTGCAAAAATATGATTTATATCACCCCTGTGACATACATATCCCAGGGAAATATAGAGAAAAAGAGTCAGTGCGAAGAATAAAACAACACTCAAAATATGCTCAAATCTCAATTGAAATAAGTGTCTGATTATGAAATCATTGGCTATATAACCAATCATAAAACCAATTGCCGCGCCAAATACAGCCAACTGAATATTCTTAATATTGTCGCGCTCTTCAATTAAAACCCAAAGAGTACGATTTTTTATATCTTTTTGTCCTTCACCCACGCACTACCTCTGCGACAATTTACGTTATTATGTTCAATCTAACATATTACAACTCCGCCAGAAAGGGCAATTATGAATTCCATTTGATTGCCTTTGGAATATCACTACAATTGCCATCAATGATAACATCGCTATCAAGGAGCAGGCGATGGCAAAGGCATTGAACGTGCGCAATCTGGATGACGGCGTGTATGAAAAGCTTCGCAGCCGGGCGGCACGGCATGGCCGCTCGACCGAAGCGGAAATCCGCCAGATTCTGACCGACACCATCGCCAACGAGCCCCGCCAGGATTTCTGGGCGCTGGCCGAGAAATTGCGTGCCGCCACCAAGGGGCGGCGCCATACGCCATCGGAAATTCTTCAACGTGAAGGGCGCGACGAACGGTGATTCCCGGGGCGGCGGTCATTGACGCATCGGTCGCCATCAAATGGGTGATTGAAGAAGAGGGCAGCCTGCAAGCGCTGACGCTTCGCCAAAGCCGGCTTTTCGCGCCGGACATTTGGTGTTCCGAATGCGCCAATGTGCTTTGGAAATCCTATCAGCGCCAGTCGCTGACACTCGAGGAAGCTGCAGCGGCGGCGGCCCTATTGGAATCCGCCGACATCAAGATCATTTCCTCCCGCCCCCTCATGGAACGCGCTGTCAGAATGGCCGTCGAGATCGGCCACCCCGTCTATGACTGCGTCTATGTGCTGGCGGCGATCGATCTGGACATGCCGCTCGTTACCGCCGACGAACGCCTGCAAGCCAAGGCGGCCAACATAACGCCCATCATCGCCTTAAAGACTCTTCGCCCCTAAACCTCGGGCACGCTGCTTTTCATTTCCTTGTCGCTGGCCTGGCGCACATTCTGCACCGTGCCCGAGAAGATCAGCGAGACGCCGGCCAGGGGATGGTTGCCATCGACGGTGATGCTGTCCTCATTCACCTCGGCAACCTGGAAAAGCTGGCGTCCGCCATCGTCCTGCTCGAGTTCGAGCACCATGCCGACCTCGACGCCCTCGGGGAAGAGTTCGATATCCTCCTCCATCACCAGTTCGTCGTCATATTCGCCGAAAGCCTCCAGCGGGTCCAACTCGACCTCGATGCTGTCGCCGACTTCCTTGCCTTCCAGCTCTTCTTGCAACCTGGGAAACAGGCCGACATTGATATCCTTGCCGCCATGCACATAGCTGATCGGATCGGCGCCCTGATCGACCATGTTTCCATCCATGTCCCTGACCTGATAGGTCAATGTGACGACGGTTCCCTTGCTGACCTGCATCGATGAAATCCTTGTCGGTTTGATGTCTCGGGGCCGATTTTCCCCTCTGCCGGATGGGATGGAAAGCGAAAAGGACGGCGTTCGGCAAAATTTAATGGGCGATGGTTGGGGTTATGGCGCCGTTTCGGCCAGGCGGGCCAGTTCCAGCGCGATCTTCTCGGCCCCCTTGATGCGCGCCTCGGCCTCTTCCCAAGCCCGCATCACCACCAGCTTGTGATCGGGTCGCAGCTTGACGGTGCCTACCTGGCGGGAAATCAGTTCGACCAGCCCGCCCGGATTGGGGAACTGATTGTTTCTGAAGGCGATGACGGCGCCCTTGGGTCCGGCTTCCAGCTTTTCGATATTGGCAGCACGGCAGGCGATCTTGATGGCCACGATATTCAAGAGATTCTCGACTTCTTCGGGCATTTTGCCGAAGCGGTCGACCAGTTCGAAGGCGACCTCGTCGATCTCGGCCCGTTCCTTCACATCGGCGATGCGCCGGTACAAGGACAGGCGCAGGCCCAGATCGGCCACATAGGTCTCGGGGATCAACACCGGCGTGCCGACGCCGATCTGAGGCGACCATTGCTCTTCCGCCACCGCATCGCCCTTGGCCGCCGCCACCGCCTCTTCCAGCAGATGCTGGTAGAGCTCGATGCCGACTTCCTTGATATGGCCCGACTGTTCCTCGCCCAGCAGATTGCCCGCCCCGCGAATATCCAGATCGTGGCTGGCCAGTGTAAAGCCCGCTCCCAGCGTATCCAGGGCCTGCATGACTTCCAGGCGTTTGCCGGCCGATTTGGTGAGCAGGCGGCCCTGCGGCAGCGTCAGGTACGCATAGCCGCGCTGTTTCGAGCGACCGACGCGGCCTCGCAACTGGTAAAGCTGGGCCAGACCGAACATGTCGGCGCGATGGATAATCAGCGTGTTGACGCGCGGCATATCGAGGCCGGATTCGATGATGTTGGTGGCCAGCAGAATATCCTGCTCGCCGTCGCCGAAACGGGTCATCACCTCTTCGATGGCCGAGGGCGCCAACTGCCCATGCGCCACCGCCAGCTTCAATTCCGGCACCAAGGTCTTCAACTGATCGACCAGGCGGTCGATGTCGGCGACGCGGGGGCAGACATAGAAGCTTTGCCCGCCCCGGTAATGTTCGCGCAGCAGGGCTTCGCGGATCAGCACGGAATCGAAAGGTTGAACGAAGGTGCGCACGGCCAGCCGATCGACGGGAGGGGTGGCGATGACGCTCATTTCGCGCACCCCGGTCAAGGCCAGTTGCAGCGTGCGGGGAATGGGGGTGGCGGTCAGGGTCAGGACATGGACATCGGCCCGCAACTGCTTCAGGCGCTCCTTGTGGGCGACGCCGAAATGCTGCTCCTCGTCCACGATCAACAGTCCCAAATCCCTGAAGGTGATCGATTTGGCCAACAGCGCATGGGTGCCGACGATGATCTCCACCCGGCCCTCGGCCAGATCCTTCTTGTTCTGCGTGGCCTGTTTGGCGGGCACCAGACGCGAAAGCTGTTCCACCCGCACCGGCAGCCCCTTGAAGCGATCCTTGAAGGTCCGGTAATGCTGGCGGGCCAGAAGCGTGGTCGGCACCACCACCGCCACCTGACGGCCCGACAGCGCTGCCACGAACGCGGCCCGCAAGGCCACTTCGGTCTTGCCGAAACCGACATCGCCGCAGATCAGGCGATCCATGGGCTTTCCGGCGGCGAAATCCTCGATCACATCGGCGATGGCCGCCAACTGATCCTCGGTTTCGGCATAGGGAAAGCGCGAGCAGAATTCGTCGTACAATCCTTCGGGCGGTGCGATCACCGCCCCCTTCCTGACCATGCGGGCGGCGGCGATGGCGATCAACTGCTCGGCCATGTCGCGGATGCGCTTCTTAAGCCTAGCCTTACGGGCCTGCCAGGCCGAGCCGCCCAGCTTGTCCAGCGCCACCAGCCCCTCGTCGGCGCCGTAGCGGGAAAGCACCTCGATATTCTCGACCGGCACATACAGCTTGTCGCCGCCGTCATAGACTAGGCGCAGACAATCGTGCGGGGCGCCGCCGACGGTCAGGGCCTCCAGCCCTTCATAGCGCCCGATGCCATGCTCGACATGCACGACCAGATCGCCTTCGCTCAAAGCCGAGGCTTCGGTCAGGAAATGCTCGGCCCGGCGCTTCTTGCGCACCGGGCGGCTTAAGCGTTCGCCCAGCAGATCGGGCTCGGCGACCACGGTCAGGCCTTGCGTGGCGAAGCCCTTGTCCAATCCCCACAGAACCAGCGGCAGGCTGCCCAGGGGGGCCTTGACCGCCTCGTCCCAACTGGCCGCCCCGACCACGCCCGCCACCTTGTGCTCGGCCAGCATATGGGCCAGGCGTTCGCGCGCCCCCTCGCCCTGCACGGTCAGGATGGTGCGCTTGCCCGATTTGCGCTCGGCCTCGATAAAGCTTTTGAAGGCGGCGAACAGATCGGCGCCGGGTGTGACCCGCACTTCGGCGAAATCATGGCCCATCCGGCCCTGGGCGTCGCGCTGGCCCTCGGCTGGAGCGAAAGGCGAGAAAGCGACACAGGCCCGGCCTTTCAGATGGCGGTCCCATTCCGCCTGATCCAGGAACATGCGCTCCATCGGCACCGGATTATAGATGCCGCCCTCGGATGCGCTGCGTTCAAGCCTTGCCTGGAAATATTCCGTGACCATCGCCAGGCGAGCCTCGATGGCTTCGGCCACCTGATAATCCAGGGTCACGGCGGCTTGGGGCAGATAGGCAAACAGCGTGTCCAGCCCGTCATGGAACAAGGGCAGCCAATGTTCCAACCCCTCGTAACGCCGCCCCGCCGACACGGATTCGTACAAAGGATCGGAGGACGAGACCGCCCCGAACAGCTCGCGATAGCCGGTGCGAAAGCGCGAAATGCTGCCGGCATCCAAAGGCGCTTCGCTCATCGGCGACAGGGTGAAGCTGTCCACCTCGCCCATGCTGCGCTGGGAAAGCGGATCGAACGAGCGGATGCGCTCGATCTCGTCGCCGAACAGATCGATGCGGACGGGTTCGGGAAAGCCCGGCGCGAACAGATCGACGATGCCGCCCCGGATGGCGTATTCGCCGGGCTCCATCACGGTTTCGGTGCGGGCATAACCGTTGGTGGACAGAAAGGCGGTCAGACCCGCCATGTCGAGCCCCCCGCCCTTGGCGGCGGCGAACGAGGCCCCCTTCAGCCTGGAAAGCGGCATCATCCGCTGCAAGACGGCGGCAACCGGGGCCAGCACGATCCGTCCCGGTTTATGGGGCTGGGCCGCCAGATGGGCCAGCGTGTCCAGCCGGCGGGCCACGATGTCGGCATGCGGGCTGGCGCGGTCATAGGGCACGGTATCCCAGGACGGCAGGACCAGAATCTCGATCCCGGGGGCGATCACCGCCAGCGCTTCCTCGAGCGCCGCCAGACGGGCGTCGTCGCGGGCGACATGCAAGATTTCCAACCCGTCCGCAGCCGCCCCGGCGAGCAGAATCGCTTCCAACCCCTCGGGCGCCCCGCCCAGGGTGAGATTTGCCTGACCGGCCAGGATGTTCTTTAGCTTAATCACTTATTTACAAAGTCTTGCACAAAGTTTTGAATCTTCTTCATCAGCAAAGTGCGCCGATCTTCAGGGACCGGGCGCTGGGACGTGATCCAGCCGAAAAGGTCGATATCAAGCTCGGAAAGCAGGCTTTCGAACTCGTCCATCTCGGCCTTGTCCATCAAGCCCAGATGAGCCTCGGCGAAACGGCCGATCAGAAGATCGTTCTCGTTCATGCCCCGATGGTGGGACTGAAACAGCAGGCGCTTTTTGCGATGATCCATGACGGGCAACGGTATAGTCTGATGCCAACCCGACCGCCACAGCAATTTGCGTATCGCTTCCATGCGTCCATCGATCCTGAACCCTTTGTTCACCGACCTGTCCCGCCTGCCGGGGCTGGGGCCGCGCCTGTCCAAGCTGGCCGCCAAGCTGCTGGGGGGCGACAAAGTGGCCGATGTGCTGTGGCATCTGCCGGTGGGCATCATTGATCGGCGCTTCAAACCCAAGCTGGCCGAGGCCCCGGATCAACGCATCGCAACCCTGACTTTGCGGGTGCTGGCCCATCATCCGCCGCCGCCGGGCAAGGGGGCCCACAAGCGCCCCTATCGCGTCGTCTGCGCCGACGAGACCGGTCGCATCACCCTGGTCTTCTTCCACGCCCATACCGATCATCTGGCCAGTGCGCTGCCGGTCGATTCCGTGCGCGTCGTTTCGGGCAAGGTCGAGCATTACGGGGCCGAATTGCAGATGGCCCATCCCGACCATATCGGCCCCCTGGAAGATTTGGACAAGCTGGCCGCCGTCGAGCCGGTCTATCCGCTCACCGCCGGCCTGCCGCCCAAGACCCTGCGCAAGGCTGTGCAGGCGGCGCAGGAGCGCCTGCCCAAACTGCCGGAATGGGAAGACGGGCCCTGGAAGGCCAGGAACGGCTGGACCGGCTTCGAGGAAGCCTTGAAGACCGCCCATGCCCCTGAGAGCGAGGCCGACCTGTTCGCCCTGACGCCTGCCCGCACCCGCTTGGCCTATGACGAAATGCTGGCCAATCAACTGGCCCTGGCCTTGGTGCGCCGGTCGATGAAGAAGCTGGCCGGGCGTTCGATTGCCGGAAACGGCGCCTTAAGACGCAAGGTGAAAGAAGCCCTGCCCTTCGAATTGACCGGCGCTCAAACGCGCTCGGTTTCGGAAATCCTGGCCGACATGATGGAACCGTCCCGCATGCTGCGCCTGCTGCAAGGCGATGTCGGCAGCGGCAAGACGGTGGTGGCCCTGTTCGCCATGCTGAACGCGGTCGAAGCCGGCGCCCAGGCGGCGATGATGGCCCCCACGGAAATCCTGGCCCGCCAGCATTTCGCCACTTTGCTGCCGCTGGCCGAGGCGGCGGGCCTGTCCATCGCGCTTCTGACCGGCCGGGACAAGGGCAAGGCTCGGCAGACAATTCTGGATGGCCTGGCCTCGGGCGAGATTCCCCTGGTCGTCGGCACTCATGCCCTGATCGAGGAGGATGTGGGTTTCAATGACCTAGCCCTGGCCGTCATCGACGAACAGCATCGTTTCGGCGTCCATCAGCGCCTGGGACTGTCGGGCAAGAGCAAGGCCTGCGACGTGCTGGTGATGACCGCGACCCCGATTCCGCGCACCCTGACGCTGACCGCTTACGGCGACATGGATGTCTCGCGCTTGGATGAAAAGCCGCCCGGACGCAAGCCGGTGGATACAAGGGCGATGCCGCTGTCGCGCGCTTCCGAGGTGACGGCGGCCATCACCCGGGCATTGACGCAAGGGGCCAAGGTCTATTGGGTCTGCCCCTTGGTGGAAGAGTCGGAAAAAATCGATCTCAAGGCCGCCGAGGAGCGATTCCAAGACCTGGAGCAGCATTTCCCCGGCCATGTCGGGCTGGTGCATGGGCGCATGAAAGGGCCGGAAAAGGACCGCGTGATGAGCCAATTCGCCGAGGGGCCGGTGAATATCCTGGTCGCCACCACGGTGATCGAAGTCGGCGTCAATGTCCCCGAAGCCACGGTGATGGTGATCGAACATGCCGAGCGTTTCGGCCTGGCCCAGTTGCATCAATTGCGCGGGCGCGTCGGACGCGGCGAGCGGGCCAGCGTCTGCCTGTTGCTGTACGGCGCGCTGACCGAAACCGCCAAGGCGCGCCTGAAAATCATGCGCGAAACCGAGGACGGTTTCGTGATCGCCGAGGAAGATTTGCGCCTGAGGGGGGCCGGCGAATTATTGGGGACGCGCCAAAGCGGACTGCCGGAATTCAAGATGGCCGATCTGGCCCATCATGCCGATCTGCTGGCCGCCGCCAGGGACGACGCCAAGCTGATCCTGGAGCGCGATCCCGAGCTGGAAAGCGAACGCGGCCAGGCTCTTCGCACATTGCTGTATCTCTTCGCCCGCGACGCCCAGGTGGCGACCTTAAGGAGTGGGTAATTGGAAGGCAATTTTCCTCATCCTGAGGGTGCCCTGAAAGGGCGCGTCTCGAAGGATGAGGAGGATATGAGGGCGGATATCGCCCTTTGAGACGCCTGCGTTCCGCAGGCTCCGGAAGGCGTGAGGTTCCGTCAGGAAAATTCAGGTAAGGTCGATGCCCATAATTTCTTGCCTTTAGGGCTGGTTGGCCTTCAAACCATCCAGGCACTAGCTCAGTCACCGAGAATTTCGCGGATACGACGCCAGATGCCTCCAACCACTTTGTCTGCGGCCAGAAACTCTGGCGACTTCATTCCCTGGGCAGCGAGAATGGCGCCTGCATTCCTGACGGCTATCACATACTCCGAGTAGAGCCGCTGCAATTCGTTATTCTCTTCTGTGCTTATGATGGTTCTGGTCACGCTTTCCCTCCAATACGTTCCGCCAATCAGTTAGGAACAAGACCGCCGATACGTCACCCCGTCAAGGCCCACCAGATTTTGAACTATGAAACTACATAAACTCACATCCCTGACACGACGATCCCAGGGTGAGAAGAAATCACCCCGCCTTGCGGCTCAGATAGGGCTCGCTTTTCAGATACAGCGTATCCGGGCTGAAGTCTTGCTCATGCGGCCAGGAGACAAAACCATTCTCGGCGCGAACAGTGCGAAAATAGCCAGCCTCGCGCAATTCGGGGAAAATGCCTTTGTCGAGGTAAGGAGCGACGGAAAAGACGCGCCGCTCGCCATTGTTAAAGGTCAACAGCAACGAAAAATTCTCAAGCGGTTCGACTTCGACAATTACGGGCGGCATCCCCCCCCCTACCTCCCCGGCAGCACGATGCCGGTCGAGACGATGTATTTGAGGCCGTCATCGACGCTCATCGGCAGGGTAATCACCTCGGCCCTTGGCAGAAACAGCAGAAATCCCGAGGTCGGATTGGGCGTGGTCGGCACGAAGACGGACAGCATCTCGCTGCCCTGCCCCAGCGCCTCGCCGACCTGGGGGGCGGCCTGCCCGGTGACGAAGGCGATGGTGTGCAGGCCGGGCCTCGGATATTCGATCAGCACCACTTCCCGGAAGGCCTGCGACTTTTTGGCCAGCACGGTTTCCAGAATCTGCTTCAGCGCGCCATAGATGCCGTTCACCACCGGCATGCGGGCCAGCAGGGCATCGAACAGGCGGTTGACGCCCCTGCCCACGAAACCGGCCGTGAACATGCCGATCAGGGTCAGGCCGACCAGGGCGACGATGACCCCGATGCCGGGAATGCCCACCGGCAGGAATTGCTCGGGCCAATAGGCGGCGGGGACCAGGGCCTTGACCTCGCGGTCGATGGTGCTGATGAACAGCCAGGCCAGATAGGCGGTGATGGAAACCGGGGCCGTAATCAGGATTCCGGCGAAGAAATAGGCGCGCAGGCGCGCGGCCAGGCTCATATGCCAGGGGGTTGCCACGACCTCCGGCTCGCCTTGGACTTGGGAATCGTCAGCCACGTTTCAGCTTCTCCGCCGTCAGATTGCGGATATTTCGCACGAAAATGCTTAACAAGGCGCGCAGAAACGGGTCGGCATGCTTTAATTTTTCCTCGAAGGCCTGGCGGGGGATGATAGTCACCGCCGTTTCGCTGGCGGCATAGGCCGAGGCCATGCGCGGCTGGTTGTCGATCAACGCCATCTCGCCGAAAATGCCCCCGGCGGTAATCGTGCCCAGGACCTTGTTCTCGCCCTCGGGATCGCGCTTGACGATTTCGATCATGCCTTTCTCGACAAGATAGGCACGATTGCCTTCTTCGCCCTCGGCGAATACCTTCTGCCCAGGGTAGTAAACCTTGCGTTCGACGAATTTGCTTGTCATGAGACCCAGAACCCTGCCTTTTCATGTACATTCATAGCGCAAAATCCACCAACAAGGAACAGGACTCAATGAGCCGCCAATATCCTGAATATCCCCGCGTCGGCGTCGGCGCCGTGATCTGGAAGGATGGCCGGATCCTTCTCGTCAAGCGCGCCGCCCCGCCCCGCCAGGGGCAATGGAGCCTGCCGGGCGGGTTGCAGGATCTCGGGGAAAGCCTGAATCGGGCCATTTTGCGGGAAATCAGGGAGGAGACGGGGCTGGAGGTCAAGCTGGGCGAGATCGTGGCGGTGGTCGATTTGATCCAGAAGGACGCGAATGACGACATCGAATATCATTTCACCGTCATCGATTACGAGGCCGACTGGATCAGGGGCGAGGCCGTGGCCGGCGACGATGCCGCCGACATCGCCTGGGCCGATCCGCTGGCCCTGGAAAAATTCGAGCTGCCGCAACTGCAACAGAATGTCATCGAGAAGGCGCTGTCGCGCCGGCGCAACAGCATCGTTCTATGAAAACAGCCGATTTCGATTTCGATCTGCCCGAGGGCTGCATCGCCCAGCATGCGGTCTCGCCCAGAGACAGGGCCCGCCTGCTGGTCGTCGAGGACGGTCTGGCCGACCGCCAGGTGCGCGATCTGCCCCAATATCTGCGCCCCGGCGATCTCTTGATCGTCAACGACACCAAGGTCTTGCCGGCCCGGCTGGTGGGCAAGCGCGGCGAGGCCAGGGTCGAAATCACCCTCATCAAGCGCCTGGGCGAACTGGACTGGAACGCCTTCGCCAAACCGGCCAAAAAGCTGAAAGAAGGCGACCATGTCGATTTCGCCCCCGATCTCAAGGCCATCGTCTCCGGCAAGGGCGACGGCGGCGAAGTGGGGCTTCGCTTCATGGGGCCGGCTTCCAGCTTCGCCCATCGTCTGCAACGGATCGGACGCATGCCCCTGCCTCCCTATATCAAGCGCCGGGCCACCGATCCCGGAATCGAGGACCATGACTCCTATCAGACCCTCTTCGCCGAGCGGGAAGGCGCCGTCGCCGCCCCGACCGCCGGGCTGCATTTCACCCCCTCGCTGGTCGATGGCCTGAAGGCCATGGGGGTTGAGTTGGCCCAGGTGACCTTGCATGTCGGGGCCGGCACCTTCCTGCCCGTCAAGACCGACGACCCAAAGGATCACAAGATGCATTCGGAATGGGGCGAGGTCGGCGAGGCCACGGCGGCGGCCATCGAACAGACCAAGGCCCGAGGCGGGCGCGTGGTGGCGGTGGGCACGACCAGTTTGCGCATCCTGGAATCGGCGGCCCGGGAACATGGCCGCGTTTTTCCCTTTCAAGGCGAGACGGATATCTTCATTCTGCCCGGCTATCATTTCCTTTCCGCCGATATGTTGATGACCAATTTTCACCTACCCCGCTCGACCCTGTTCATGCTGGTTTCGGCCTTCGCTGGGTTTGATCGCATGAAAGCGGCCTATGCCCATGCCATCACGAACGGCTATCGCTTCTTCAGCTACGGCGACGCCTGTTTGCTGTTTCCCGAAGGCGCCGCATGAGCACCGGATTCACCCTTTTGAAAACCGATAGACAGGCCAGACGGGGCCGCGTCGAAACCGCGCATGGCGCCTTCGACACGCCGGCCTTCATGCCGGTGGGCACGGCGGCGACGGTCAAGGCGATGACGCCTCAGGCCCTGATCGATTGCGGGGCCCAGATCGTCTTGTCCAATACCTATCACCTGATGTTGCGCCCCGGCGCCGAGCGGGTGGCGAAGCTGGGCGGGCTGCACCGTTTCATGAATTGGCAAGGCCCGATCCTCACCGATTCCGGCGGCTTCCAGGTCATGAGCCTGTCGGGGCTTCGCAAGATCACCGAACAGGGCGTCACCTTCAAATCACATCTTGACGGCAGCGCGCATGAATTGTCGCCCGAACGTTCGATCGAGATTCAGAATCTGCTCGATGCCGACATAACCATGTGCTTCGATGAATGCACGCCCTTTCCCGCCAGTTTCGAAACCGCCAAAACCTCGATGGAATTGTCGATGCGCTGGGCCGAACGCTCGCGCCAGGCCTTTCAAAACCGAGCTGGTTACGGGCTTTTCGGCATCGTCCAGGGCTCGGTCTATCCCGAATTGCGCGCCCAATCCGCCTTGGCCTTGAAGGCCATCGGTTTCGACGGCTATGCGGTCGGCGGTTTGGCGGTCGGCGAAGGCCAGGAAGCGATGTTCGAGACCTTGGATGTCACGGTGCCGCTGCTGCCCCAAGACAATCCGCGCTATCTGATGGGGGTGGGCAAGCCCGCCGACATCGTGGGCGCGGTGGAACGCGGCATCGACATGTTCGATTGCGTCATCCCCACGCGCTCGGGACGCACCGCCCAGGCCTTCACCCGCTTCGGGCAAGTGAATATCCGCAACGCCCGCCATGCCGAGGATCCCCGGCCCCTGGACGAGGCCTGCCGCTGCCCGGCCTGCCGCGACCATAGCCGGGCCTATCTGCACCATCTGGTCAAATCCGAGGAAATCCTGGGACTTATGCTTCTCACTTGGCACAATCTGGCCTATTATCAGGACTTGATGCAGGGCCTGAGGGACGCCATTTCTGAACAACGTCTCGAAGCCTTCGTCTTGCAATTCAAAGCCGACCAGGCAAACGGCGATATCGGGATTTACGGCGCATGAGCAACACGCCTTCCGGCCTGACCCAGCTTGGCCACGCCACCGCCATTCCTTCTTCGCCCGAGCAGGCGGTGCTGGAGCGGGTGGCCAATCCGCATCCCGGCACGCCCTATGCCGTGCGCTTTACAGCGCCCGAATTCACCTCGCTATGCCCCATCACCGGCCAGCCCGACTTTGCGCATCTGATGCTGGATTATGTGCCCGCTGACTGGCTGGTCGAAAGCAAGTCGCTGAAACTCTATCTGGCCTCGTTTCGCAATCACGGCGCCTTTCACGAAGACTGCACCGTCGCCATCGCCAAGCGCCTGATGGCGCTGCTGTCGCCGCTGTGGCTGCGCCTGGGCGGCTATTGGTATCCAAGGGGCGGCATGCCCATCGACGTCTTTTTCCAGGCCGGCGACTTGCCCAAAGGGGTTTGGGCGCCGCCGCAGGACGTGCCCAATTTCCGGGGCCGAGGATGACCAACGCCGCCGCCCCCGCCATCGAAGCCAAGGCTTCGGCCCTGGGCTTTGACGCCGTGGGTTTCGCCAGACCCGATCCCGGAATCGAGGCCAAGAACGGTCTGCGCCAATATCTGGCCGAGGGCCGCCATGGCAGCATGGGCTGGATGCAAGACCGCGCCGACTGGCGCATGGATCCTTTGCAGATGATGCCCACGGCCAAAAGCATCGTCATGCTGGGCATGTCCTATGCGCCCGTGACCAATCCCTTGGACGAGCGAAACGCCGCCCGGGTTTCCGTCTTTGCCCGTGGGCGTGACTATCACGACGTCATGAAAAAACGCCTGAAGGCGCTGGCGCGCTGGATGGCCGAAGAATTCCAGGCCGGCGTCAAGCTCTTCGCCGACACCGCCCCCTTGATGGAAAAACCGCTGGCCGCCAGGGCCGGTCTGGGCTGGCAGGGCAAGCACACCAATCTGGTGTCGCGCACCCATGGTTCCTGGCTGTTTCTGGGCTCGGTGCTGACCGATCTCGATCTGCCCGCCAGCCAACCCGAAGCCGATCATTGCGGCAGTTGCAGCCGCTGCATCGAAGCCTGCCCGACCGGCGCCATCACGCCTTACCGCATGGATGCCAGGCGCTGCATTTCCTACCTCACCATCGAAACAAAACATGAGGTGCCGCCCGATTTGGCGCGGCTTTTGGGCAACCGCGTCTTCGGCTGCGACGATTGTCTGGCCGTTTGCCCCTGGAACAAATTCGCCAGTCCCTCGCCGCATCATGAATTCGCACCTCGTTTCGAACCTCCGGGCAAGATCGACGATTGGCGCGGCCTGGATGAGGAAAGCTGGCGCAAGCTGTTCGCGCAAACGCCTGTGAAGCGGGCTGGCTTTGGGCGCTTCATGAACCGCCTGGCCATCGCCGCCGACAATGCCGGGGACCAGCATGGACGGTAGATTCGTCATGGTCATCGTCATGCTGCTGATGCTGGTTTGGGTCGGCTGGCGGGGAGCGACCAATCCCGACGCCACGATTTCGACCGCCTCGGCCGACCTCGGACGCGGCCAGAAATTGTTCGACGAACATTGCTCAGAATGCCATGTCTCGAAGCAGGGCATTCCCCTGAAGGGGCCGGTGCTGGGCTTCTATGGCCAGGAATATCTTTTGACGGACCGTCAATTGGTCGAATCGGCCAAGGGCACCAGATACGACAAGGACGCGCCCAAGCCACGGCCAGACCTGACCGAGGACCAGCAAAAGCAGCTTGAAAGCCTGCGCGAGACCATGCGCAAGACCACCGCCAAACTGAAGGGCGGCGAGGTCAAGGACATCATCGCTTTCCTGAAAAAGAGTTGGAGTTCGGACGCCCAACTCGAGCATTGGTTCATCACCCACCAGCCGCCGGACTAGGGTCAAGACCCATTAACGCCACGGACGCGACGCTGGGGATTTTGCTGTCCGAACAGGCGCTTGATCCGCCGTGGACTGGCCGTCCACAAGGGGCAAGCAACGTATTCGGTCAGCAAAATCACCGCGTCCCTGCGGGCTCTGAAGGAAATGGCCGACTGATGCGTCAAAACGCTCGACCGTATTCCCTATACGCTCATCGCGTTTTTCCTTTCATTCGGCCATTTCCTTCAAGAGCGCGTCTCGTGGTGTTAATGAGTCTTGCCCCTAATAATTCCTCTTGTATTGACTTACAACCGCGCCTAAATCTGGACCATTCAGTCAGCTCTTTTTGAAGAAGGAATACTCATATGACCTTTTACACCCAGGAACGTCTGGCATTGTTCATCGACGGATCAAACCTCTATTCCGCCGCCCGCTCGCTGGGTTTCGACATCGACTATCGCAAGCTCTTGACCATGTTCGCCGCCAAGGGGCGCCTGATCCGCGCCTTCTATTACACGGCGTTGATGGAGGATCAGGAGTATTCGCCCATCCGCCCTTTGGTCGATTGGCTGGACTATAACGGCTATACGCTGGTGACCAAGCCGACCAAGGAATATACCGATGCCCAGGGACGGCGCAAAATCAAGGGCAATATGGATATCGAACTGGCCATCGACATGATGGAGATGGTTCCCTATCTCGACCATGTGGTGCTGTTCTCGGGCGACGGCGATTTCCGCCGCTTGGTCGAAGCCGTGCAGCGCAAAGGCGTGCGCGTCACCGTGGTCAGCACCATCCGTTCCTCGCCGCCCATGGTCGCCGACGAATTGCGTCGCCAGGCCGACGTCTTTATCGAATTGCAGGATCTGACCGGCCAGATCGCCCGCGCGCCCTCGCCCAACCGCGAGCGCGTTTCCCACGCCACCCCCAACGCCCCTTACGGCGACGAGGACGACGATATGGAGCCCTAAAAGGGTTCCATCCATGGCGCCAATGCTTGATCCGCCCAGGGACTGCCCGCTCTGCCCCCGCCTGACGGCCTTTCACGCCGCCAACCGAAGAGCCCATCCCGACTGGCATAATGCGCCGGTGCCGGCTTTCGGCGGATTGGATGCAAGCCTGCTGATCGTAGGGCTGGCGCCGGGCTTGAAAGGCGCCAACCGCACCGGGCGACCCTTTACCGGCGACTATGCCGGCGATCTTCTTTACGCCACGCTGCTGAAACTGGGATTGGCCAGGGGCGACTACCGGCAGCGGCCCGATGACGGACTGACCCTGATCGGATGCCGCATCACCAATGCCGTCCGTTGCGTGCCGCCCGAGAACAAGCCCACGCCCGCCGAAGCCAAGGCCTGCGGTCCTTTCCTGGTCAGGGAAATCGCCGCCCTGCCAAAGCTGAAAGCGATCCTGGTCCTGGGGCGCATTTCGCATGAAGCCAGCCTGAGGGCTTTGGGGCAAAAGCCCAGCGCCCATGTTTTCGGACATGGAAAAATTCATGTCCTGCCCTCTGGAATTCGCCTCATCGATAGCTACCATTGTTCCAGATACAACACCCAGACCAACCGGCTGACGCCAGCCATGTTCGAGACGGCGGTCAGATTGGCGGCGGAACTATAAAGGACGAAAATCGTTATGAAATTGAGCGCGAAAGCACTGGCCTTCTTTCTGGCCCTGGGCCTGATTCTGGCCCCCAGCCTGGCCGACGCCAAAGCCGGCAAGGGATTCAGCGGCGGCAGCCGCGGCCAGCGCAGCTTTTCGGCCCCGCCTCCCACCCAATCGGCCCCGGCCGCCAAACCGCTCGAGCGCAGCGCAAACCCCGAACCGGCGCGCCCGGCCCAACAGGCCGCCCCGCAGGCGCAACCCGGCCAGGCCCCGATGGCATCGCCGATGTCGCCCGGGCGCTCGTTCTTCTCGGGCCTGGCAGGCGGGCTGATCGGCGCCGGCATCGCCGGCATGCTGTTCGGCAACGGTTTCGGCGGCGGGATGGGCATGGGCGGCATGCTGGGCGGATTGCTGCAAGTGGCGCTGCTGGGCGGATTGGCCTATTTGCTCTTCTCCTTCTTCAAGCGCCGGTCCCAGACGGCCTCGGCGCGCCCGGCCATGGCCGGCGGCCCCCAGATGCCGTTCGAGATGGCGGAATCCGCTCCCGTCGGCGGCGGCGGTTTGGGCCAGGGAACGGTTGCGCCGCCGCACGGCATTTCCCTGGCCTTGCAGGCCCAGGATTTCGATGTCTTCGAACAAACGCTGCAGGCCGTGCAGTCGGCCTGGTCAAGGCGCGATCTTGACGGTTTGGGCAAGGTCACGACCGAGGAAATGCACGGCTATTTCACGGAAATACTGGCCAAGCTGGCCGAGGATGGCCTGGAAAACCATATCGACAGCGTAAAGCTGGACAAGGGCGATCTGTCCGAAGCCTGGAGCGAGGGCGCCACCGACTTCGCCACCGTCTCGCTGCGCTTCTCGGCGCTCGATTACACGTTCGACAAGGCCTCGGGCAAAATCGTCGAAGGCAGCGACCGCGAGCGTATCGACGCCACCGAATACTGGACCTTCCGTCGCGAAAATTCTGGCCAGCGCGAAAATCCCGGCGACTGGAAACTCTCGGCCATTCAGCAGGTGTAGCGATAGAACTTCGTGTCCACCGCCATCAGGCGTTCCAGCAGAAGCTGGGCCAGGCCGGCTTGGCCGCGATAGGTTTTGGCCACGAACATCTTGCGCAACGCCGCCCGCCTGTATCCGATGTCTTTCAGCGCAACCGTGCCGACGATGACTCCGGCCTCGCCGCCGGGAAGGCAGGGACGGATAACGGGCGTATTTATTGTTTTGTCCAAATAAATCAATAAACAATACCAGCCTGTTGGGGTCGGCATTGTCAAACTGCGGGGCTATATGCAATACAGACTGGTCTATAGACCGGTCTGTTGGAGCCTCACATGTTCGTCATCGGCGCCTATGAAGCCAAAACCCATCTGCCCGAATTGCTAAGAAGCGTCGAGAAGGGTGAAACCATCATCATCACACGGCGTGGAACGCCCATTGCCCGCATCGTTCCCTTTGAAACGGCGAACAGCGCCGTGACGGCAGCCACCATCGACCGCATGAAAAGGGCAAGGCAGACCCGGACGCCCATGACGCCAGCCGAAATCATGGAACTCAGAGACGAGGGGCGCAAAGGCTGATGACCTTCGTCATCGACGCGTCGATTTGCGCCGCCTGGTGCTTTCCCGATGAAAAATCGGAAACGGCCGATCAGGCCTTTGACCGACTCCTCCAGGAACATGCCGTGGGGCCGGCCCTGTGGTGGTTCGAAATCAGAAATATCCTGGTCATGGGCGAGCGCCGTCAGCGGATCAGCGCCGCCAGCGCCGATGAGTTCCTGAGCGATTTGGAAAAACTGCCCATTCACATCGACCTCGAGCCGCAAAGCCAGCATGTCATGGCGCTATCGAAGAAACATCGGTTGTCGGTTTATGACGCGGCCTATCTGGAACTTGCGCTGCGGCTTCAAACGCCGCTTGTCACCTTGGACGAGGCGCTTCATACGGCTGTGAGACAAGAAACTCAATCCCCGCTATAGCGTTCCTCTTTCCAAGGATCGGCATCGTTGTGATAGCCGCGCACTTCCCAATAGCCGGGCTGGTCTTCGGCCAGGAAAGCCACCGAGCGCACCCATTTGGCGCTTTTCCAGAAATAAAGCTTGGGGATGATCGGGCGCATCGGCCCGCCATGATCGCGGTCGATGGGCTGGCCGTTCCAGCGATGGGCCAGCATCACGTCGTCATCGTCGAAACGGGCCAGCGGCACATTGGTGGTATAACTGTCGTAGGAGCGAAACAGCAGGAATTTGGCTTCGGGTTTGGGCTTGACGACGCTTAGGAAGTGCTTGGCCGAGACGCCGCCCCAGACGCCGTTGAACATGCTCCAACTGGTCACGCAATGGATGTCGGCCTTGATCTCGACTTGCGGCTGGGCCTGGAAATCCTCCCAGCTCCAGGTCACGGGAGTTTCGACCAGGCCGGTGACGGTGAAGCTCCAATCCTTCAAGGGCACGAAAGGCTTCATGCCGAGATCGAGAACCGGCCAGCCGTCCGTCTTGTGCTGGCCCGGCGGCAGGCGGTTTTTTGTTGGCCCCTCGCCGGGCGCTGGCCTCGCGGCCAGCTTGGCCGCCGCCTCAACGGCGGCTGAATCCCCCTGCGGCCCTGACTGATGACGTTTCTCGCGGGCCCATTTCTCTTTGGCGGCGATCAGCTTTTCATCAAGCTCGCTGGTCATTGTTTCGATCCCTCAAACGCCGGGCGGGGCTCCGCCCCTAGGCTTTCGCAAACCAGGAGGTTTGCGAGGCCCCCTGGGCCTAGTCGCTTCGCTCCTTATCCCTTATCCCGCATCAACCGCCCCTTTTCCCGGTTCCAGTCGCGCTGCTTTTCGCTTTCGCGCTTGTCGTGCAGCTTCTTGCCCTTGGCGACGCCGATCGACACTTTGGCCAGTCCGCGGGAATTGAAGAACAGGGCCAGCGGCACCAGCGTCATGCCCTCGCGCGTGACCGCCCCCATCAGCTTTCGCATTTCCTTCTTATGCAGCAACAGCTTCCTGGGCCGCCGGGGTTCGTGCCCGAAGGGCGAGCGGTTCTGATATTCCGGGATATAGGCATTGAAGAGATAGAGTTCACCCCCCATCGGCCCGGCATAGGCTTCGTTGATATTGCCTTTGCCCAGGCGCAGCGACTTGACCTCGGTTCCGGCCAGGATGATGCCGGCCTCGAGCTTGTCCTCGATGGCGTAGTTATAGCGCGCCTGCCGGTTCTGGGCCGAGGGCGGCGGAGTTGGTTTCGCTGGCTTGGCCATTTCTTTGCGGTCAGATCAGCCCGGCATGCGCCATGGCCGCTTTCACCTTCTCCTTGGCGCCCTCGCTGATCGGCGCCAGCGGCAGGCGCACGTCGGGCCTGCCCTTGCCCAACAGCGACACGGCATATTTGATCGGCGCCGGATTGGTCTCGATGAACAAGGCCTCGTGCAGCGGCATCAGACGTTCATTGATGCTCATGGCGCTGACGATGTCGCCCTTGGCGAAGGCGGCATGCATGTCGCTCAGCAGCTTGGGCGCCACATTGGCGGTGACCGAAATGCAGCCGCCGCCGCCCTGGGCCAGGAACGGCAATTGCGTGCCATCCTCGCCCGTCAGCAGGCAAAAGCCGTCCTTGCAGGCGCGCTTGGTCTTCAGCACCCGTCCCAGATCGTTGGTGGCGTCCTTGACGCCCGCGATGTTGGGAAGCAGCGACAGACGGGCCATGGTCTCGACCGACATGTCGATCACGCAGCGGCCGGGAATGTTGTAGATGATGACCGGAATCTCGACCGCGTCGTTGATCGCCTTGTAATGCAGATACAGGCCTTCCTGGGTCGGCTTGTTGTAATAGGGGGTCACGATCAGCACGGCGTCCGCCCCCGCCTTCTTGGCATGGCGGGTCAGCTCGATGGCCTCGGCGGTCGAGTTGGAACCGGCGCCGGCGATGACCGGCACCTTGCCCTTGGCGGCCTCGACCGCCAGTTCGACCACCAGATGATGTTCGTCATGCGACAGGGTCGGCGATTCGCCGGTGGTGCCGCAAGGCACGATGCCGCCGACGCCCTGGCCGATGGTCCAGGCGGCCAGTTCCAGAAAAGCCTTTTTGTCCACGCCGCCTTCGGGCGTGAAGGGCGTAACCAGGGCGGGGATCGGACCTTTGAACATGACGCAATTCCTTAACAGCAATTTAACGATGGGCCTGAGAACATAAACGTCCTGACGCGGGGGGGCAAGATCGGCTTGTTGCCCCGAGTTTGGGGACTTATCATGGAAAAGTCTGACAACGGCATGTGAGCGTGATGCGTTTTCTCGTCTTCCTGGGCATGCTGCTTTGCCTGGCGCAGCCAGAACCGGCCTGGGCCAAGTCGAAACCCGGCAAGGCCAAGGCCGAAACCCACGCCCCTGCCCAGAAAGCGGCCAAGCAGGCCGGAACCCTTCAGGCCCCGAAATCGGCCCGCCCGGCCATCGAAGCCATCCGTCTGGCCGATGACGGCAAATGGCCCGAGGCCCAGAAAACGGCCCAGGCTTCCGGCGACCGTCTGGCCTTGAAACTGGTCCGCTGGCTGGATTATTCCAGGCCCAATTCGGGGGCCAGTTTCCGGGAAATCACCGATCTATTGACCGAAAGTCCCGACTGGCCGCAACGCAATGTCATGCAACGCCGGGCCGAGGAAGCCATTTCCCTGGCCACGCCGCCCGATCAGATCCTGCCCTGGTTCGACGCCAACAAGCCGATCTCGGCCGACGGCGCCCTGGCTTACGGTGCGGCGCTGATATCGGTCGGGCGCGACGGCGAGGCCAAGGAGGTCTTGCGCCAGGCCTGGATCAACAAGGATTTCGGAATCCTGCAGGAGCGCTCGTTCCTGGCCAAATACCGGGAACTGGTGACGCCCGGGGATCATCTGGCCCGCATGAAGCGTCTGCTTTGGGAAGAGCAAAAAGAGGCCGCGGAACGCCTGATGCTGTTCATGGACGCCGATAGCCGTCATCTGGCCCATGCCAGACTGATGTTGATCCGCGGCCATGGCAGCCCGGCAGCGGCCCTGGAAAGCGTGCCCGCATCGCTGCGCAACGATCCCGGCTTATTGTTCGATTGCCTGCGCTGGTACCGGCGCAAGGACAGGAACGAAGAAGCGATCCGCCTTTTGAAGTCGTCGCCCGAGGATCTGGAGCGCCCCGATCTGTGGTGGGCCGAGCGGGCCATCATGGCAAGACGCGCCCTGCAACAGGGATATATCTCGGACGCTTACGAAATCACCAGCAAGCACCGCCAAAGCGACGGCGTTAATTACGCCGAAGCCGAATGGCTGGCCGGCTGGATAGCACTTCGCTTCCTGTCGGAAACGGAAGCGGCGCTCAAACATTTCACCCAGATGTCCGACAAGGCGCAAAGCTCGCTGGGCAAGGCCAGGGCCGCCTATTGGATGGGCCGCGCCGCCCAGGCCCTGGGCAGGAAGGAGGAAGCGACGGCGGCCTATCGTCAGGCCGCCCTGTTCTCGACCAGCTATTACGGCCAGTTGGCGAGCGAACAACTGGGCCCCGAACAAGGCTGGCTGATGCCCGCCGATCCCCAGCCCTCGGACGAGGAAAAAACCCGCTTCGCCGCCAATGAGGTAGGCCAGGCCGTCGATCTGATGGCCGAGGCCGGAACGCCCGGTCTGGCCAGGCCCTTCCTGATGCGCCTGCTGGAAAATGCCGAGACGCCGGGGCTGAAGGCGCTGGCGGTGGCCAAAGCCGAGAAGCTGGGGCGCATCGACCTGACCGTCAGTCTGGCCAGACGGGCCGACCGCTCGGGAACCACGCTGATCGGCGCCGGCTGGCCCCTGCCCTCCTATGCCCTGCCCGAAGACGGGCCGGAAAAAGCGCTGGTGCTGGCCCTGATCCGCCAGGAAAGCGGCTTTCACGTCGAGGCCATCAGTTCGGCGGGCGCCAGGGGGCTGATGCAATTGATGCCCGCCACCGCCAAAAAGCTGGCCCAGACCATGAAAATCAAATACGCGCCCAACCAACTCACCAGCGATCCCAGCCTCAATATCCGCATGGGTGCAACCTATCTGAAGGGGCTGCTGGGGGATTTCAGGGGCTCCTACATAATGGCCCTGGCCGGTTATAACGCCGGCCCGCACCGGGTGACGAAATGGGTGCGCGAATTCGGCGATCCGCGTGATCCCGAAACCGATCCCATCGATTGGGTCGAGCAGATCCCCTTCTCGGAAACCAGGGGCTATGTGCAGCGGGTGATGGAAAGCGTGCAGATCTATCGCAAGCGCCTGGGGGCGGAAACCTCGACCGTCGCCCTGCTGTTGGATTTGAAGCGCAGGCAGGATTAGGGCCAAGACCTAATTGGGTGTGCCTCAGCCATCCATAATCCGCTGGCAAATCGCGCAGAATTGGCTTGGCAGATTCCACCACCAAGACACGAAGACACCAAGAGTGCGCCAAGGTCAAAGCCTCTACTTGGTGTCTTGGTGCCTTGGTGGTTCAAAACTCTGGCGAATTCCGATCAGGCCTGTCGATCAAGAACATCATCACATGAGTCTGCCCCTATTCCGTCTTTGCCAATCCGCAATTTCTTTCGCTTGTCGCGGTTCCGTCCAAGGACTAATACCAGCTTCCAGAATGACCCGTTATCCTCGTGCTTCGAGACGGATGCTGCGCATCCTCCTCAGCATGAGGATAACTATTTGAAATAAAACCATGAACCTCATCCTGAGGAGGCGGCGAAGCCGCCGTCTCGAAGGATGGCCGATACGAGTCATTCCTTTTGCGACACCGTAACGCTGGACTGTCCCAAAATTCCGGAGGCCGCGATGTTACCCACTCGTCCGAAAGTCATCGTCTTCGACGCCTACGGCACCCTGTTCGACGTCGCCGCCGCCGTGCGCCGGATGGCCCCGCAATTGGACGGCAAGGATAGGGAACTGGCCGCCCTGTGGCGGCAAAAGCAGTTGGAATATACCTGGCTGCGCAGCCTGCGCGGCGATTTCGCCGATTTCGAGCAAGTGACCGCCGAGGCCCTGTCCTGGGCCCTGGCCAGCCTGAGTTTGGAGGGCGGAAGGCTGCAAGCGCCGCTGATGGCGCTTTATCGAGAACTGGACGCCTATCCCGACGCCGCATCGACGCTGGGCACCTTGAAACAAAGCGGTTTTCTGACGGCCATTCTTTCCAACGGCAAGCAATCGATGCTGGATGCCGCCGTCGCCAAGGCCGGGCTGGGCGGCCTGCTCGACGCGGTTCTGTCGGTCGATCGGCTGAAAATCTTCAAGCCCCATCCCTCGGTCTATCGAATGGTCGGCGACCATTTCCAGACCCAGCCGGGCGAAACCGCTTTCGTATCCGGCAATTTCTGGGATGCTTCGGCTGGCGCCGCCTTCGGCTTCAACGCGGTCTGGATCAACCGCCAAAAGGCCCTGCCCGAGCCATTGCCCGGGCAACCGAAAGCGGTCATCTCGGAACTTTCCGATCTGGTTACGCCGACGCCGCCTTAAGGTCGGACGAGAAAGTAAGGGTCGGCACCACGACCGGGCCTTCGACCGGGGAAACCGCCTTGGGTTCCGACTTTTCGATGCGGCCGCAATGGCCTTCCAGGAAGGCGCCGGGCTCGATGGCCAGGCTTTCATGCGAAATGTCGCCGACCACGCGGGCGGTGGCGGCCAGGAAGACCGAACGGGCCCGTATCTGGCCGGTCAAGTTTCCGTGGACACGGACGGAATCGGCGAAAATCTGGCCGGTCACCGTGCCCGACTGGCCGATGACCAGTATCTGGCAGCGGATATCGCCCTCGATATTCCCATCGACATGGATCTCGCCCTTGCTGGACAGGTCGCCAACCACGCGCAGATCGGAACTGACGATCGAGGGCGGCACCGGCTTGCCGGAATCGCCGGGCTTGGAAGAGGAAACGGCCTGCGGCTGAATGGACTGGCCATTGCCGCCGCCGTTCGATTTACTGCTGCTCTTTGAGAACATAGCGTCCCGCCTTTATGAATCGCATCGGATCGCGCGGCCTGTCGTCGATCCTGACCTCGTAGTGAAGATGCGGACCCGTCGAGCGTCCGCTATTGCCAAGAAGGCCCAAAGTGGTGTCGGGGCCGATCTTCTGGCCTACCTTTACCATAATCTTGTCAAGATGGGCATAGCGCGATTCGACGCCCAGCCCGTGATCGACCGTCACCAGACGGCCATAGCGCCCGCTCCAGCCGGCGAAGGTCACGCGGCCCAGAGCCGAGGCCCGAACCGGGGTGCGCATCGGCGCGCCCAGATCGACGCCTTCATGGATGCCGGTCTGCTCGTTGATGGGATCGTTGCGAGCCCCGAAGCTGCTGTTGAGCGAGAATTCGGCGACCGGCGGCACCATCGGCAACACCTTCAGCAACGCATTCAGGCTGTCCCAACGGTCGATGCGGTGGTTGAGGGCGGCCAGATCGGCGCGGATTTCCGGATTGCCGAAATCGTCCTTGGGCATGGGGATGAAGGGTCCGCCCATCCCCGTCTCGCCGCGATGCGAGGCCACCAGACGGTTGACGTCGAGCCCGGTCATGGAAATGGCTTTTTCAAGCTGGCCCGAATTGCCCAGCGCCACCTCGCCGAAACGGCGCAGCAACTGGACATGCGAGCCGCGCACATCGTCGAGCGCCAGTTCCAGCTTCTTGGCCTTGCCGGCGAATTCATGATGCTTGGATTTCTCCAAGTCGCGCACGGCGATCAGTTCCTTCAGGCCCCTGCCCATGGCCGAAAGGCGATCCGGCAACGGCGCATGTTCATCCGTCTGAACCAACTGCGCATTGCCCAAAGCAGACGCCAATTCGCCCTGCAGGCCGCGCATTTGCGCCGTCAGATCCTCGCGCGCCTTGGCGCCCTTGGAGAGATCGTCCTCGGCCCTTTCCAGGGTGGAACGGGTATCGGCCAATTGGCGCGACAGCAATACATTGTCCTCGGCCAGACGCTTGACCTTGGCCTCACGGTGGTCCAGATCGCCGCTAAGGCCCGCGACCTGGCGCTTCAAATCCTCGACCTCGGCCTTCAAGGCCGAGCGGTCGATTTCCATCACCGACAATTCGTGCGACTTGACGGCCATCATGGCGCCGAAGCCCAGCGAAAACACCGTCGCCGTCGCCAGCCACAAGCCGATGACCAGGGCGCCGCAAGCGGCGAAAATCTGATGATTACGGGTCAGCGTCAGGCAACGGACATCCCCGCCCTTGCGCAGCAGGAACTGTCGCTCGGGAAACCAGCGTTCTAAGCGCCGATAGACAGCCGATTTGTCGTAACGCTCGGGATCAAACATGAAGCCGACGAGCTCCCCTTTCGTCGTTTCCCACAAAATACGCCGCCCAAATCCCAGTTGAAGATCTGACTCGACGCGCTTGTTTCCCTTGGCCAATGCTTCATCACGGCCAACGGAAAGGCAGTGCTCGATGCTTTGCCCCAAACGCCTTTCCGGTCCAGGGCCCCAAACCCTAGCCAAGCCGGACGCTCGTGGCAAGCTTCATGCTGTCAAAAAAGGGATAAAAAAAGACGGGGAATTGGCGAATCATTATAAATCATGCTGTTGCTGTTGTTAGATAAACCATTTTATTAGATAGACGCGCTAACACTGGCTGTTAAGATAAAGGTCGAACATCTCATGAAGGACGACGAGTGCCACTCTCCTGGGCCAAGACACTGGCAATCTGGTTTGGTTTCGGTCTGTTAAGGCCGGCCCCAGGGACATGGGGATCGCTGGCGGCCCTGCCCCTGGCCTGGGCCGCCTGGAGCCTGGGCGGGGCCTTGGGGGTCGGGCTGGCAGGTCTGGTCGTTCTGGCGGCCGGCATCCCCGCCGCCGAGTCCTATTGCCGTGCTTCGGCCAAGTCCGATCCGTCCGAAGTCGTGATCGATGAAGTGGCAGGCCAATTGCTGGCCCTGGCCCTGGTCCCACCGGATTGGCTTTCCTACGCTTTGGGGTTTCTCTTTTTCCGGGTCTTTGACATTCTAAAGCCTGGGCCCATCGGCTGGGCCGACCGCAAGATCAAGGGCGGGTTGGGGGTGATGTTGGACGACGTCATCGCGGGCGTGCTGGCGGGACTTCTTTTATATGCATTGGGCAAGGGGACGGGATGGTGGACGACGATCTGATCCGGGCGGCGAACAGGCTGTTCGAAGCCTGCCGGGTAGCTGGCAATGCCCGCGTCGCCACGGCGGAATCCTGCACCGGAGGATTGATTTCTGCGGCCTTGACCGCCGTTCCCGGCTCGTCGCAATGGTTCGAGCGCGGCTTCGTCACCTATTCCAACGCCGCCAAGACCGATCTGCTGGGCGTTCCCGCCCCCCTCATCGCCAAGCATGGCGCCGTATCCGAAGAAGTTGCGCAGGCCATGGCAAAGGGCGTTCTGGCCCATGCGCCGGTAATGGCCGGGGTGGCGGTCAGCGGCATTGCCGGTCCCGACGGCGGCACGCCGGACAAGCCGGTTGGGCTGGTTCATATCGCCGCCGCCCGCAGGAACGGCCACTCCGTCCATGAAAGGCACATCTTCCCCGGCGACCGGCACCAGGTGCGCAAAGCGGCAGCCCTGACCGCAATGGCTCTCCTCACCCGCCTGATCGGGGAAAAGCCATGACCAGCCTTCTGGTCGTCATCCCCTGCTATAACGGCGAAGCGACGCTGGAGCGCACGCTGGCCTCGGCCCTGGCTCAGCCGGTCGCCCCCATGACCGTGGTCATCGTCGATGACGCCTCGACCGACGGCTCCTTCAAGCTGGCCCAATCCCTGGCCGCCCGGGACGCCAGGGTCAAGTCCCTGGCCATGGCGGTCAATTCCGGGCCGGGAGCGGCGCGCAATCTGGGGGCTCGGTCCTTCCCCGGCGATTATCTGGCCTTTCTGGACGCCGACGATGTCTATCTGCCCGGAGCCCTGCCCAACGCCATCGGCTTTCTGGAAAAGGACAGCCGCTTCGATGCCGTGAAATTCGGCTTCGAGACAGAACCCCATCTCGACCTCGCCCCGGCCCATTACGACATCACCTACAATTCGATCCCCTCCAATATGGTGGTCAAGCGCCATGTCTTCGACATTCTGGGCGGCTTCCCCGAAGACCCGGTCTTTCGCGGCAAGCTGGCCGGTGAGGATGTCGCCTTCTATGAGGGGGTGCAGCGCCTGTTCAATCTGGCCCGGGCCGCCGACAAGCTGCTTAGCTATTCCTGCCCGCCGGGCTCGCATCTGTTCAAGCTGGTCCATGACTGCCCCGTCGGCGCCGACGGCCAGGCGCATTTCCCCGAAACCCCGGAACGGGCCGAATTGGGGCGCGCCATCGGCCGCTATATCCAGCAGGGGCGCGACCGTCTGCGGCTGGCGGCCAGGCTGTGGTCGCAAGCCGGCTGCCCCCCGGAAGCCAAGCCATGACCCTGGTCGAGCAGATCGAAGCCAAGGCGGCCCAACTGGCCAACGACTGCATGGGCGGAACCGCCAAGCCCGATGAATGCCTGACCTCGCTGTTCGTTCAATTGGAAGAATCCGCCTCGGAACATCTGACCCGACTGTCTATTCTGGCCCCGCCCCCCACGCCGCTGCATTGCAAGCCGGGATGCTCTTCCTGCTGCAAGACCGGCGCCGTGCAGCTGACCCCGCCCGAGGCCCTGTTCCTGCTGGGAATCATCGAAACCTGCGGTTTTCGCTATGCCGTGACCTTGGCGGCACGCTCGTCGGCCAGGCCCGGTTGCCCGCTTCTCGATCACCAGGGTCTGTGCCGCTTCTATGCCCACCGCCCCTTGATGTGCCGGGCCATGAATTCGCTCGATGTCGCGGAGTGCCGTAAATGCGAAGGCGGCGAGGGCATGGATGTGCCGCTTTGGCTGCCCCATTTCGAAACCTATGCCCGCGTGCAATCGGGCATGAGCGCCAGCCTGATCAAGAAGGGCAAGGCCATGCCTTTTCTGTCCCTGCGCAAGGTGCTGGCGCTTGAAACATCGGTGCCGCTGTTGTGGGAGGAATGGCTGAAGGGGGCCAATCCGTTCAAGGCGGCAGTGGCAGGGTAGAAAATAACAATAACTTATTGGCTCCTCGACGCTGCAAATGGAAATGGGTAAACAAGATTCCTCACCCTGAGGAGCCTGCGGCACGCAGGCGTCTCGAAGGGTGGGGCATTTTGTCGATGCCCATCCTTCGAGACGGGCCTTCGGCCCTCCGGAAGGCA
>JACRJC010000055.1 GCA_016215555.1 Rhodospirillales bacterium
AAAGACATTCTTGGCAATGTCTAAGCCAATGGTGCTAATCTGCATGACGGACGGCCCCCTCTGTTGTGGCGTTGCGATACGACCACGTTATGGCACTTTGATGCCGTTGAGCAGGGGCCGTCCACACCATCAGGATGAGGTTGCAGGGGTCGGCGAGCATCTCAGAAGAACTCCAGTCGGACCGAGAACATCTTCTCGACTTTCTTGACCGCGCTGGCGGCGGCGAACAGAATCACGCGGTCTTTGGCCTGCATGACCGTTGAACCACGGGGGCTGATGACGCTGCCGCCACGGACCACGGCGCCGATCAGCACGCCCGCAGGAAGCTTGATGTCCTTCAAGGGCTTGCCGACCAGGGGCGAGGTTTCCAGGGCGTCGGCCTCGATCAGTTCGCCGAAACCCTCATGCAGCGAATGAACGGCATGGATGCGGCCCTTGCGCACATGCTGCAGCACGTTGGAAACCGTGATCGCCCGCGGACTGACCACCACATCGATGCCCAATGGTCCCACCAGCGGATTGTAGGACGTCTTGTTGATGAGGGCCATGGTGCGCTTGGCGCCGTAGCGCTTGGCCAGAAGCGCCGACAGGATATTGGTTTCGTCGTCATTGGTGACGGCGACGACGGTTTCGGCCATCTCGACATTGGCTTCCTTCAGCATGTCGGGATCGAGGGCGTCGCCATGCAGCACCACGGCCTTGTTCAGCATCTTGGCGACATATTCGGCGCGATCGCGGTCGGATTCGATCAGGCGCACCTTCATGCCGGCATGCAGTTCCTCGATCTGCTGGGCCAGGAAAAGACCTATATTGCCGCCGCCCAGGATGCAGATGCGCCTGGCTTCCTGTTCCTCGTGGCCGAAGGCGACCATGCCGCGTTCGACATGCTGCTTGTCGATGACGAAATAGACCTCGTCGCCGGGCAGCATCTGGTCCTCGGGCGTCGGCACCATGGCCTTGTCCTGGCGCACGATGCCGACGATGACGAGGTTGAGATCGGGAAACAGCTTGGTCAGTTGGCGCAAGGGCGTATTGACCAGGGGCGTGTTCTCCGTGCAGCGCACGCCGATCAGACGCACCTTGTCGCCGGCCAGCGGGATGACGTCCATGGCGCCCGGCACCTGCAGGCGGCGGATGACGGCCCTGGCCACTTCGATCTCGGGCGAGATGATGACGTCGATGGGCAGATGATCCCGCGAGAACAGGTTGGACCACATCGGATGCAGATAGCCCTGATGGCGCACGCGGGCGATCTTCAAGGGCACGTTGAACAATGAATGCGCCACCTGGCAGGCGATCATGTTGACTTCATCGGCGGCGGTGACGGCGATGATCATCTCGGCGTCGCCGGCCCCGGCCTGATCCAGGATGTCGGGATGCGAGGCGTGACCGAGAATGGCCTGGACGTCCAGCGAGTCGGAAATCTTGCGCACCAGATCGGCCCGCTGGTCGATGACCGTGATCTCGTTGCCTTCGGTGGCCAAATAGCGGGCGATGTTGAATCCGACCTGTCCGGCGCCGCAGATGATGACTTTCATCGGAACATACCCTTATTGATCGTCGCTCGAGCCGATGCCCAAGGATTTGAGCTTGCGGTGCAGCGCCGAGCGCTCCATGCCGACGAAGGCCGAGGTGCGCGAGATATTGCCGTTGAAGCGCGAAACCTGAGTGGCCAGATATTCGCGTTCGAACAATTCCCTGGCTTCGCGCAGCGGCAGGCTCATCAACTCGCTCGACTTGTCCCATTTCAAGACGGCCGGCGTCGCTGACGACAATTCGGGCGGCAGCATCGGGGCGCTGACGGGTTCCCTGGCGTCGCCCGTGGCCATGATCAGCAGCCATTCCATGATGTTGCGCAACTGCCTGGCATTGCCGGGCCAGTCGTAATTCTTCAAGACCACCTGGGCGTCCTCGCCCAGAAGGCGGCTGACAATACCGGCGGAACGGGCCGCGCGATCCATGAAATGCTGGGCGATCTGCGGAATGTCTTCGCGGCAATCCTTCAGGCTGGGCACCTTCACCGGCACCACATTGAGGCGATAGAACAGATCCTCGCGGAAACGTCCGGCGGTGATGGCTTCCTGCAGATCGCGGTTGGTTGAAGCGATGACGCGCACATCGACCTCGACCCTGGTGCCGCCGCCCACGCGCTCGAACATCTGGTCTTGCAGCACGCGCACGATCTTGCCTTGGGTTTCCATCGGCATGTCGGCCACTTCGTCCAGCATCAAGGTACCGGTATGGGCCTGTTCCAACAGGCCGATCTTGCGACCGACACCCTCGGCCGCCCCTTGCTCGACGCCGAACAGTTCGACTTCCATGCGTTCCGGATTCAGGGCCGCGCAGTTCAGGACCACGAAAGGGCCGAGGGCGCGTTTCGATTTGGCGTGCAGCAGCCGGGCCACCACTTCCTTGCCGGCGCCTGGCGGACCGGAAATCAGAACCCGCGAACCCGTGGGCGCCACCTTCTCGATCGATTGGCGCAACTGGTTCATGGCCGTGGTGCCGCCGACCAGTTCCTCGATGCCGCCGGAACGGTTCTTGAGGTCGAACAATTCGCGCTTGAGGCGGGCGGATTCGATGGCGCGCTCGACGATCAGCAGCATGCGGTCGGATTGGAAGGGCTTCTCGATGAAGTCGTAAGCCCCTTCCTTGATGGCTCCGACCGCGGTTTCGATGGTGCCGTGGCCGCTCATCATCACCACCGGCACGTCCGGATGGTCGCGCTTGATGAGCGAGAGAATCCCAAGCCCGTCAAGCTTGCTGCCCATCAGCCAGATGTCTTGCAGCACCAGGCTGGGACGCCTAGCGGCGATGGCGGCAAGCGCGGCCTCGTCCGTCCCCGCCTCGCGGCAGGAATAGCCTTCGTCTTCAAGAATGCCGACGACCAGAGACCGGATGTCGGCCTCGTCATCGACGATCAGAATGTCATGCGCCATCGCGTTCGTTCACCGCCGTTGCGCCCATGTCCCGCCTTGGAAAGAGCAGGATGGCGATCGCCCCCTGGCCATTTGCGTCTTCCAGTCTCAATTCGCCCCCATGGTCTTCCATGATTTTCTTGACGATGGCAAGCCCCAAGCCCGTGCCCTTGACCCTTGTGGTGACATAAGGTTCGGTCAGGCGGTGGCGTTCTTCCTTGGGCAGACCCTTGCCATTGTCCTCGATTCGGATGGAAATCCCGCCATTTCCGGCCAAACGGCTGACCTCGACGGCGATACGACCGGGGGGCAGCCCCTCGCCTTCGCGGGCTTCGATGGATTCGGCGGCGTTCTTCAGTAAATTCATCAGCGCCCGGCTGACCTGGCGGCCATCGCAGGGGAAAGGGCAGCGGGTGGTCTCGCCCTCGGGCATTCTCAGGTCGAAGGCGATGGCGCCATGGGCCTGGCGCTGCAGGAAGACGCCCTGGCCGATGATCTCGGCCAGATTTTCCTCGCGGACCACCGGAGCCGGCATACGCGCGAAATCCGAGAATTCATCGACCATGCGTCCGATGTCGCCGACCTGACGGACGATAGTTTCCACGCAGGTTGAAAAGATTTCCGGCTCGCTTTGGATTTCCTTGAGATATTTGCGTTTCAGCCGCTCGGCCGACAATTGGATGGGGGTCAGCGGATTCTTGATTTCGTGGGCGATGCGCCTGGCGACGTCGGCCCAGGCGGCCTTGCGCTGGGCCGACAGCAGTTCGGTGATGTCGTCGAAGGTGACGACGAAGCCTTCGATCTTGTCATCCAGCCGTTCGACCGCCACCCGGACCAGCAAGGTTCTGAAACCGCCGTTGTTTTCCAGGCGGATTTCGCTTTGGGTAATGCGTTCGGGCCGGCGCTGGCTTTGGCTCAGCAGATCGGCCATTTCGGGCACGACCTCGGCCAGGCTTCGGCCCACCGACTGATCGAGATCATGGCCCAGAAGCTCGCTGGCCGGACGGTTGGGCAGATTGATGTTGCCAAGGGAATCTAGGCCGATGACGCCCGCCGAAACGCCGGCCAAAACGGTTTCGGTAAACCGTCTGCGCTCGTCCAGGGCCTGATTGGCGGCCACCAGTTCGCGCCGCTGGCTGCCCAATTGGCTGGTCATGCGGTTGAAGGCGCGGGCCAGCGTGCCCAATTCGTTCCCGGCCAGACTTTCATCGACCTTGGCCTCCAGATTGCCTTCGCGCACGCTGTCGGCGGCCTCGATCAAGGCGGCGATGGGCCGCACCAGTTGGTTGGCCAGCGCCAGTCCGACCCAGATCGCGGCCAGGAACAACAGCAGCGTGACGACGGCGAAGATGGCCGAGAAACTGATTTCGATCCCTGATCGCCGTCCCTCGGCTTTTTCGTATTCTTCCGCCGCCTCGTTGGTGCGCTGCATATGGCCGATGACTTTGGGATCGACGAAGCGCCCGATATACAAGAAGCCGTCGGGAATGCCCGACAGCGCCACCATGGCCCGGACCCGGTCTTCGGATTCGCTGGTCAGCATCACCACTTCGCCGCGCCTGGCGCGCTCGATGGCGGCCAGAGGGAGCTGGCTGAACTGCATTGAGAAGGAAAAGCCGCTGCGGGCGATCAGACGGCCATTGCCCTGGAAAATCACCAGTTCCGAGAATCCCTTCTGCGCCGTTTGGACGCGCAGGATCTGGGCCAGCAATTCAGGATTGATGGATAGACGCGGCCCCTCATTGTTGATGATCTCGGCCAGGGTGACGACGTCGCTGGTCAGCAGGGCCTGATGTTCCTTCAGATAGGCGCCGGCGACGGCGCGCGATTCCATGATCGCCGTCTTGACCCTGGGATTGAACCAGCTTTCCAGGGCGATGTTGAAATAAAGTACCGAAAAGACGGCCATCAGGGCCGCCGGCACCAGGGCCACCATGCCGAACAGCATGACCAGGCGGAAATGCAGCCGCGAGCCGGCGCCGCCGCGCCGTCCCTCGCCCCAGACCTGAATCAGGCGGCGCGTGACCACGATGGCCAGCGCCAGCACCAGCACCAGATCGAGGGCCAGGAAACTGGCGACGGTCAAGGGATCGGGAGTCAGCGAGGCGGCGCCGTTCAGCACAGCGAAGGTGGCGGCGCTGGAAGCCAGGGCGGCGACCGTCAGCGCGATGGCCATCTTGCGGCCCAGATCGACGCGCCTAGCCCACAGGCGCAGTGCGATCCATGTCGGGTGCCTAGAGATTTTCGGCATTATGATGCAGTCCCTGGCACACCCTTCGAGACGGCCGCAAAAGCGGCCTCCTCAGGGTGAGGACTGATATGTGGCCTCATCCTGAGGAGCGAAGCGTCTCGAAGGATGAGGGCAGCGTCAATGACGGGCATCTGCGGTCTTGTCAGTTGGATCAGGCCGCTATTTTAG
Organism: Rhodospirillales bacterium; assembly: GCA_016215555.1. Taxonomy (GTDB): domain Bacteria; phylum Pseudomonadota; class Alphaproteobacteria; order Rhodospirillales; family WMHbin7; genus WMHbin7. The sequence continues at coordinate 5,338 of JACRJC010000055.1, forward strand.
CCCACGTAAGACCTGAATGTCCAACTCGCGAATTTTCTTGCGCAAGGTGTTGCGGTTCAAGCCCAGAAGCTGGGCCGCCTTGATCTGATTGCCCCTTGTCGCTTCCAGCGTTATGCCGATCAGGGGCCGCTCGACCTCCTGCAGGATGCGGTCATAGATGCCGGTCGGCGGCAAGGCGTCGCCATGGGCCGTGAAATAATCGCGAAGATGCCGGTCCACGGTCTCGGACAGGCTTTCGCGGCTTTCGCTGGGAACTTGCTTCATGGCCTGGCTGGTGTCGGCCAGTTCGGCCTCGATGACGTCGAGCCCGATGACCTCTTGCGAATAGAGGGCGGCCAGACGGCGCATGAGATTTTCCAGCTCGCGCACATTGCCGGCCCAGCGGTGGCGCTTCAGTCGCTCCAGGGCGTCGGGGGAAATGGTTTTGGGGGCCAGACCTTCCGAGGCCGCCTGACCCAGGAAATGGCGGGCCAGTTCGGGAATGTCCTCGGTTCGCTCGCGCAGCGGCGGCAGGCGTATGGGCACCACATTCAGACGGTAGAACAGATCTTCGCGGAACAGGCCCTGGCGGATCAGTTGGGTCAGGTCGCGGTGGGTGGCGGCGATGATGCGCACATTGGCGCGGATGGGCACGCGCCCGCCGACCGACGTATATTCGCCCTCCTGCAGGACGCGCAGCAGGCGGGTCTGAGCCTCGGGCGGCATGTCGCCGATCTCGTCCAGGAACAGGCTGCCGCCCTCGGCCTGCTCGAAACGCCCGACCAGACGGCTGGTAGCGCCGGTAAACGAGCCCTTTTCGTGGCCGAACAGCTCGCTTTCGATCAATTCGCGCGGAATGGCGGCCATGTTGATGGCGACGAAGGGGCCGTTGCGGCGCTTGCCGTAATCGTGCAGGGCGCGGGCCACCAGTTCCTTGCCGGTGCCGGACTCGCCGGCGATCATCACAGTCAGATCGGTCGTCATCAGGCGGGCCAGGACGCGGTAGATTTCCTGCATGGCCGCCGAGCGGCCGATCAGGGGCAGGCTTTCCTCGCCATCGGACTGGGGGACGAAGCTGGGATCGGCCTTGGGCGCGGCTAGGGCGCGGCCGACGACGCTGACCACTTCCTTGAGATCGAAGGGTTTGGGCAGATATTCGAAAGCGCCCCGCTGCGCGGCCTTGACGGCGGTCAGCAGCGTGCTTTGGGCGCTCATGGCGACGATGCGCAGATCGGGGCGGATCTTCTTGATGCGCGGAATCAGGTCCAGTCCGTTCTCGTCGGGCATCACCACGTCGGTAATCACCAGATCGCCCTCGCCATCGGCCACCCAGCGCCACAGCGTGGCGGCGTTGCCGGTGGTGCGCACTTCGTAGCCGGCCCGGTTCAAGGCCTGGGTCAGAACCGTGCGGATGCTCCGATCATCGTCGGCGATCAGGATGGTGGCGGGCAGGCTCATCGGCTGTCAGCTCCGGATTCAGTCGAAACCATGGGTAGATAGACGCGGAACACGGTGCGTTTGGGCTGGCTGTCGAATTCGACGATGCCGCCATGGTCGTCGATGATCTTGGCGACCATGGCCAGGCCCAATCCGCTGCCCTTGGGCTTGGTGGTGACGAAGGGGTCGAAGAGATGCGGCCCCAGATCCTCGGGGATGCCGGCGCCATTGTCTTGGACCGACACCACCAGCGGCAGATGGACCCGGCTGTCGCTGCCCGGCACCGCCAGGCGCACGCCGTGCTGATAGGCGGTCGAGAGCACCACTTCGCCGCCCTCGTCCGGGCAGGCCTCGGCGGCGTTCTTGACCAGATTCAAGAAGACCTGGATCAACTGGTCGCGGTTGCCCAGCACCCGGGGCAGCGAGGGATCATAGGCCTCGATGAAACGGACATTGCGGCCGAAACCGTTTTCGGCCAGGCGGCGCACATGTTCCAGCACGCCGTGGATATTGACCGGTTCGCGTTCCAGCGGGCGCTTGTCCGAGAAGACTTCCATACGATCGACCAGCGCGCAGATACGGTCGGTCTCGTCGCAGATCAGGCGGGTCAGGACGCGGTCGTCCTCGACGGCGTTCTGTTCCAGCAATTGCGCGGCGCCCCGGATCCCCGACAGCGGATTCTTGACCTCATGGGCCAGGATCGCCGACATGGCGGTAACCGAGCGGGCGGCGTTGCGATGGATCATCTGACGGCCGATCTTCATGGCGATCGAATGTTCGTGCAGGGTGATGGCGATCGAGCCCGGCTCTTCGGCCACGGGAGTGACCTGGATGGTGGCTGTGCGCGGCCCGGTCCGCAGCGTGTCGAGATTGACGCCATATTCCGAAACCGGGCAGTCATTGGTCCTGGCCTGATGGATCAGCGAGAACAGGGCGCTGTCCTCGGGGATCAGTTCGGTCAGGGGCAAACCTCTTAGATGGCCCAGGGAGGATTCAAACAATTGCTCGGCGGCGGCGTTCAAATGGCGGATGGCGCCTTGCTCGTCGATGACGATGATGGCCAGACTCAGCGCGTTCAGCACGGCGCCGGCATCCAGCGGCGGCTGCTTTGCAAGGTCGCGTTTGCGGGCGAGCGAGATTTTCATCAGGCGGCCAGCCTGTCGCAGGCCTGGGCCCAGAAACTTTGCAATTTGCCGCGCAGGGCATCGGGTTCGCTTTGGCGCATCAGCTCACCTCGAAACTGAGCCGAGCCAGGCAACCCGCTGGAATACCAAGCGATATGCTTGCGGGCCAGCGGCACGCCGGCGCGCTCGCCATAATGGTCCAGAATGTCCTCGACATGATCCATCAACACGGCCAGACGCTGGGCCGGATCAAGCTCGGGCAGGCATTCGCCGGTCTTCAGATAATGAGCGACATGGCCCGGGAACCAGGGCCGTCCATAAGCGCCGCGACCGATCATCACGCCATCGGCTTGCGAGCGGTCCAGAATCTCGTGGGCCCGTTTCAGGGTCGTCACGTCGCCATTGGCGATGACCGGAATCCCGACCGCCCTTTTCACCTCGCCGATGCGATCCCAGTCGGCCTGGCCGCCATAGAATTGCGCCCTCGTGCGGCCATGCACAGTGATCATGGCGACGCCGCTTTCCTGGGCGATCCTGGCCAGCCGGGGGGCATTGATGCAGCTTTCGTCCCAACCCAGGCGCATTTTGACGGTGACGGGAAGCGAAACCGCGCGGACCACGCTTTCCATGATCCGCCCGGCCAGGACTTCATCCTTCATCAGCGCCGCTCCCGCCTCGCCGCGGATGATCTTCTTGGCCGGACAGCCCATATTGATATCGATGAGGGCCGCTCCGCGCTGTTCGTTCATGCGGGCGGCATCACCCATCACATCAGCCTCACAGCCAACGATCTGAACGGCTTCCACGCCATCCTGCACCGGCGCCGACATGCGTAGCGTTTTCGAATGGGCGCGCACCATGGCCTTGCTGGCGATCATTTCCGACACGGTGAGGCCGACGCCGAAGCGTTTGGCGGCACGCCGGAACGGCGCATCGCTCACCCCGGCCATGGGGGCCAGGATGACCGGGTTATCCAGCCGAATCGATCCAATCTTTAATGTCATATTGATGTCAGACTCCAGGCCTGCATGAATATTATGCAATGTGCCCGTTTGGCAAGCGCCGAATGGATTTGAGGAAGTTTAAACTTTAGGCAGGCCGCGCCATCAGCACGTCGGTGACGAACTTGACCCCCGGATAGGCCAGTGTCAGCAATAAATAGGCCAGCAGGATCAGACGGGTCGCCAATCGGCCGCGGGTTCCGATGCTGTGATGGGCGGCCAGAAGGGCGCCGATGACCAGAAAGGCCAGCAGCGACAGCAAGGTCTTATGGTCGAGATGCAGCCATTGGCCGCGTTCGATGACATTGAGCAGGAAACCCGAAAGCACCCCCACCCCCAGCACGGCCTCGCCCCCCAGCAGCAGCGAGAAGGTCATGTTCTCGCTTTCGGCCATGGCTGGAAGCTGGCGAGTCAGTTTGGTCGGCTGCTTCTTTTTCAGAGCCTGTTCCTGCAGGAAGGCGGCCAGGGCGGCGACGGCGGCCAAAGTGGCCAGGGCGTAGGTGCCGACCGAAACCAGGATATGCAAAGCCAGCCAGCCCGAAGGAGCGCTGCCGATCAGCGGACGTTCGGGCGTTTGGCTCCAAATGGCGGCAATCAGGGCCAGCAGGGCCAGATAGGACATCAGAAGCCCCAACAGTCGCCGGGCCGGAGCCGAACTCAGGCACAGGCCTAGATAGATCAGCAGTGTCGCCGAGATGCTGACCCACAGGGCCGAGGCCAGGCTGGTATGCCAACCGCCGAGAATCAGAAAGGCGCTGGAGGCGCCGGGCCCGAAGGCGGCCAGGGCCAGCGAGGCCCAGAAGGCGCCATCCGGCCTGGCGGGCCGGACCCAGCCCAGAAACAGGGCCGGCAGCAGGCAAGCCAGGGCGAACAAAGAGTCGAGCGTGGTCAGGAAATTCGGCATGGCCGCACTATAGCGATGCCAGCCCGCCTGGTCTATGGTAGGTCGCATTGAATTTCCATGAGAACCCACCCTTCGAGACTGCCCCTTGCGGGGCATCCTCAGGGTGAGGAAAATGAATCCGAGAAGCTTCTCCTCATCCTGAAGAGCAAAGCGTCTCGAAGGATGAGGGACAGATGGTTAGAACCGTGGCCTTGATCGTGGCGGCTGGGCGTGGGCACCGTTTCGGGGCCGAATTGCCCAAGCAATATCTGGAACTGGGCGGGCGCATGGTGCTGGCCCATACGCTGGCCGCCTTCGCCACCCATCCCCAGATTTCGGTCGTTCGCGCCGTTATCCACCCATCCGACCGCTCGCTGTACGATCTGGCAGCCAAGGGCCTGTCCTTGTTGGAACCCGTTCACGGCGGGGCCGCCCGCCAGGATTCGGTGCGCCTGGGGCTGGAAAGCCTGGCCGACGACCCGCCCGATTTTGTGCTGATCCATGACGGGGCCAGGCCCTTCGTCGAGGCCGGCGTTATTTCAAGGGTCATCGCGGCGCTGGAGAGCCATGCCGGGGTCATCCCCGCCATTCCGGTCGCCGATACGCTGAAGCGGGGCGACAAGGGCCTGATCGTGGGCACCCAGGAACGGGCCGGGCTGTTTCGCGCCCAGACCCCGCAGGCCTTCCGCTACCAGGATATTCTGGCCGCGCATCAGGCCTTGGCCGGTCAGGAACTGACCGACGATGCCGCCGTCCTGGAAGCCTATGGCCAACCCGTGGCCCTGGCCGAGGGCGATGAAAGCAATGTCAAGATCACCACCAGGCGGGATTTGGAGATCGCCGAGCGCCGCTTCGAGCGCCCGCAGATGGCCCGCACCGGCAATGGGTTCGACGTCCACCGCTTCAAGAAAGGCGGCGATCATGTCTGGCTGTGCGGGGTGAAGGTGCCGCACAAGCAGGGGCTCGAGGGCCATTCTGATGCCGACGTCGCCCTGCATGCCCTGACCGACGCCATTCTGGGGGCCATCGGGGCCGGCGATATCGGTCTTCACTTTCCTCCCTCGGACCCGCAATGGAAGGGGGCGGCCTCGGACAAGTTCCTGGCCCATGCCGCCAGCCTGGTCGCCGCCAAGGCGGGGCGGCTGGTGCATGTCGATGTCACCATCATCTGCGAGCGGCCCAAGATCGGCCCGCACCGCGCCGCCATGACCGCCCGCCTAGCCGAGATTTTAGGGATCGAGGAAGGCCGCGCCAGCGTGAAGGCCACCACCACCGAGGGGCTGGGCTTCACCGGCCGGCAGGAAGGCATTGCGGCGATGGCCACGGCGACCGTGGCGCTGGGGGATTAATCTTGCCCAACCGCCAGCAACAGGCGGTCGATGGCCAGCTTTAGCGCTGGCAGATGCTCTTGGACGATGTTCCAGGTCGCCCTCTCATCAGTGCGCTGATATTCATGCCGCAACAGATTGCCGATGGCGGCAATCTGACGCCAGGGGATTTCCGGGGCTAACCCTTTGATATCTTCGGGTATGTGGCGGCTGGCCTCGGAGATGATCTCCAATCCCCGCTCGACGGCCCGCTGCATCGCCCAGTTATCTGAGTAATCGGAGAAATCTTTCTCCCCCGTCAGGGCGGCGATGCCAAAGATGGCTTCCTAATGTCGAGCAAACGAGGGCGGGCGGCGCGGGCCAATTCAGAAAATCCTGATCGCTTCCGCCTCGATGCGCGGACGGAGCATGGGATGCAGGCTGGCCCGGGTCATGACATCCGATTTGACACCCAGAATACGGCGGACTTCGTCTTGCACATCGACAAGTTCGATCAGACTGAAACGGGGGTTGTCGGTGTCAAAGAAGAGATCAACGTCACTATTGGCCCCCGCTTCCTGGCGGGCGACCGAACCGAACAAATAAAGATGCACGACGCCAGCGCGGTGTAACTCCGCCTCACGCCCGCGCAAAAGCTGCATGACCTGCTCCCGGCCCATCCTTGCCTCCATGCGTCTGCCGCAAGGTTACTCCAATTACCAGGGACGTGCAAAATGGCACGAAAGGGGCGTCGCCACCCCGCCCACGGCGACCGTGGCGCTGGGGGATAAGCCGCGGCAATTAAGTATGCTGTCACCGTAATTATAGTCTCGGTGACAGCATACTTAATTCAAGCCCAGCCTAGCCATCCTTGCCGGCGATGTCCTCGTCCCACAGGCTGGGCTTTTCAGCGATGAATGTGCGCATCAGAGCGATGCATTCGTCCGAGTTCATGAGTGTCACGTCGATCCCCCTGCTCCTTAGAAACTCGATGTTTCCCTTGAAATTGACATCCTCGCCGACAACGACGCGGGGGATCCCGAATTGGACGATGGTTCCCGAGCACATCATGCAGGGGCTTAGGGTCGTATAAAGGGTCACCCTGTCATAGCGCTGGCGCCTTCCCGCCTTCAAAAAGCAGTCCATCTCGCCATGCGCGATTGGATTGCCGTCCTGAACCCGGCGGTTATGGCCCTGAGCCACGACCCTGCCCTCCTCGACCATGACGGCGCCAATCGGCAAGCCGCCTTCCCCGTAGCTTTCGAGCGCCTGAAGATAGGCCTGGCGCATGAAGTCCTGGTCGGTCATCGTGAGCCCGTCTCCTCCCCGATCCACCTCAGAAAATCCGGATTTCCGCCGTCGATGGGCAGCGAGACCACACAGGGGACGGTGTAGGAATGGTGGGATTTGACCCAATCGGTGGCGGCCTCCACCAGCCCGGCCCTGGTCTTGGCGATCAGCGCCACCTCGCCTCCCTCCTCAAGCTTACCCTGCCACCAGTAGAAACTTTTGATCGGACACAGGATATTGGCACAGGCGGCCAGGCGGGCCGAAACCAGCCCCTTGCCCAGCATTTCCGCCTCGTCCATCGAGGATGCTGTGATATAGAGCAGGCGATATCCCATCTTTTTGCTTGCCTCCCGAGTCGCGGCGATTATTCTAGCCCTTCGCAGGGGAAAATCCATGGCATCAGCTAAAGAACGGCCGACAGACTTTCAGATCAACTGGCTCAAGCGCGGGCTGGCGCAGCCTGGCGGCAAGCTGCCTTTGTTCGACGAGGATGGCCAGCGCTATAATGAGCGCACGATCAAGTCATGCCTGGAGCGCGGCTGGGCCCAGCCCTGGTTCTCGAATCCCCTGAAGCCCGACTGGCTGGTCTGCAAGCTGACGGATGAAGGGCGCCGTCTGATCGAACGGCAATAATTTCCGGAGCGAAACAAGTTAACGAAGCCTTAACTTCACCCGCAGATTCATCGTTTCGCTTTCGCAACTGTGGATATTCCGGTTTGCAAACGTGTGACAGCCCTACAACGCCATCCGCAGTTTTCCTATTTCTTTCAAGATAATATCGGAAGCTTCGGCAATTCCCGTGGGTTGGGGAAGTTCAAGAGGCTGACGGACCATCAATTCTTCGATCCGGTCCTGAATCCGCCCCTCGGCAATGCGCTTTTCCGAGGCCACGTCATATCTTGCATGGTCCCTCATCCAGGCGTCGAAATAGGGGGTTTCCGGCCAGTCGGGCCGCGCCTGGGCCAGCACGGCCACGCCATTGCAGGCGGCTTCGGTGAAGGTGCCGTAACCCGGCTTGGTCACCACCAGATCGGCCGAGGCCAGCATGTCGGGGAAGGCCAGGCCCGAGGTTTCGAAGCTGCGGAAATCTTGACGGCGCAGCCCCCAGGCCTCGGGGATCAGCCAGGTCCAACCCTCGATGAGCGGCCAATCCTCGACAGGAAGCCGGGTGGCGATGCCGCCATAGGCCACCATCCCCACCCTGTGCGCCGCGGGGATTTCGAGAGCCCGGCGCAGGCCTGCCGGGTTCCTCTGCCCGATCCGAGCCGAGGGGCCAAGCAAGACCAGTTCCGTCACACTGTCCAGCCCCGCCATGGGCAGACAAGGCGACAGTTTCAGGAATTTGGAGGCCGCCCCATGGGCCTGGCGGATGGTCTCCAGAATGGCCTCGGACTCGGCGCGCCCGGACATGTAACTTCCATACAGATCGAACCAATTGAGGCTGGAAAGAGCCAAGGCGGGCAGTCCCAGTTGCCCGGCGGCGGCAAGCGTCAGGTAGGGAATATTGGCGATCAGAAGGTTCGGACGGGCCAAGGAAAGCCTTTCCGCCTCGGCTTGCAAGCGGTTTTTCCAGTCTAGATGTCGTAGGTTATAGGCCTTAGCCGTGGCTTCGCGATCGACCTCGGTCGAGGAAAGCATGACCAGGCCGAAATCATCAATCCCGTCAATATAATCGAACTCGAAATTGAGGCGCGACTGGAGGAGCGATTTCGGCAGGTTCGAGTAAAGTATCAGGTCAATATCGTCCGACTTGCTTTTGATATCGTTCAAGATTGGGAGCGTCATGGCGGCGTGGCCGAAACCGTGCGGCGAGAGAGCAACCAGCAAACGGAACGTCACGCGCTAACCCCAACCCCTTGCAAGGCGCCAATAATGGCGGCTGTCGTGCGATAGGCCTTGGCGGCCTGGTTATACGGCCCTTCGGGTAGGGCGTTGGAATCATTGCTAGAGGAAGATGGGGCCGAGGTCAATGCTCCTGCCGATTCCTCAGTCTCTCCTCGCAACTGCGCTTGGCGTTGCTGAGCCAGTTCCGCCTCGGCCTGGGCCTTGAGGGCCTCGGCCTGCTGGGCGACGGCCCGGTCCTGGGCCGAAGGATCGGTCGGCGCCATGGCAGCCCGCTTGATCTGTTCCATCTTGCGGATGGTGGCTTCGGGATCGTTCTCGGGGCTGACATCGATGCTGACCTCGCCGCCTGTGATATAGCGACGGCCATCAGGCCCCTGGGTGGTGGTATAGCTGGGCGTGCCGGCATGGGCCCCCCCCGCCATCTTATGGGCCTGCTCATGGGCCAGAACCTCGGCCTCGCGCTGTTTCAGCTTGGCGACGGCGCGCTTTTCCTCCTCGGTCAGGTCGCCGGGGGCGGATTTAAGGCCGGTGGAAGCGGACCCGTCTTTCCCCGCCTGCTCCTGTCCGGCGCGCAACCTGGACTGGGCGGAAATGGAATAGGCACTGAAGCCTGGGCTGCCTGACAGGGCGCCGATCATGGGCTACACTCTACACCTATTGACGCTCGTTTCATATCGGTCCCGGGTTACAGGAGTTCAACTTGCTGAACGGATTCACCCCGCCCTTCACCCCTTCCGGCAACTCGTCGCTGCTGCCGGCCCCGCCCTGGCACTATGCCGGGAATGTGCTGTCGCTGGCTTTCGACACCGAACCCTTGGCGGCGCAAAGCCTGCTTCCCGATGGGTTCGGGGCCGCCACCGGCAGGGCCTATGGCCATTTCTGCGACTGGCAGGCCACCACCGACGGATCGGAACTGCAAGACCCGGCCTATGCCCAGTACAAGGAATTCTTCGTCCTGATCGAGGCCCTGCGCGATCAGGCCCCTGCCCTTTACTGCCCTTTCATTTACGTCGATCAGGATATATCGCTGGTCCGGGGCCTGCTGCAAGGCTGGCCCAAGAAGCTGGGCAGCATCTGGATCACCCGCTCTTATGGGCTTGACCATCCGGCGGCCGCCCCGCTGCAGGCGGGAACCAGGATGGGCGGCACCCTGGCCGTCAAGGACCGCCGCCTGGCCGAGGCCGCCATCACCCTGACGGGGGCGGCTGGCGAGCGGCTGGGATTCCTCTCCATCCCCACCTTCGCCCTGATCGCCGGGCCGACCCTGCTGGGAAGACCCGATCCAGGCCCCAAGACGCTGGCCCGGGCCACCATCGAAAATGCCGTCTCCGGCAGTTTCGCCGCCGGAGAAGGCAGCCTTCAATTCCTGGACAGCCCCAGGGACGAGTTGTCCTTGTTGCAACCCAAGGGTCCGGCCAAGGCCAGTTTCGGTTCTTTCGCCATGACCATCACGGGTGCCGACAAGGCCCCTTGAGAGTCGCCATCTTGCAACATATCTGCTAAGATGGTTGCACCTTAATCGGCTCGGATTACCACCATGGCAACCGAGGTTAGTGGCGTTTCGTCCAGCATTACGAACCCCTATTACGGGGTAACGCGGACGGATTCCCGAGAGGCCAAGCTCCAGGAAACGCCCAGCCAAGAGGCCCTCCGCCAAGCCACATCCGGCGTACAGGATCAAGCCCGCCAGAGCGTCCAGGACCAGGCGAAGAAGGATATCCAGGACAAGCCGAAAACCGACGAGGAGAAAGACCGCTTCGCCGCCCCCGACAAAACCTATGGCGACGAGGAAAAGAAAAGTTTTGCGCCGACCGAGGCGGAAACCAAAAGCCAAGCCTATTTCCGCGACACCCTGGCCAAACCCTTCAGCCAGGGCGCCAACCTCTACGAGGCTTCGCTGGCTGGCAGCAATCTGCGGGCCGGCGATCTGAGCGGGGCCAATCTCGGCGATAGCGATCTTTCGGGGGCCGACCTGTCGGGGGCCGATCTGCGCAATGCCGATTTTTCCCGGGCCGACCTGACCGGCGCCAATCTGACCGGCGCCAATCTGACCGGCGCCACCTTCACCGGCGCCACCATCGTCGGAACCGAGCTGACCGGCGCCATCGGGGCCAAATACGACAATTCGGGCCGCCTGACCCTGGGACAGGCCAGCACATTGCCGCGCTTCGACTTTCAGGCGTGATGCTGGGAATGGCGGGGGAAGATTGGTCGGAGCGACAGGATTTGAACCTGCGACCCCTTGACCCCCAGTCAAGTGCGCTACCAGGCTGCGCTACGCTCCGACCGAGCCTTGGAAAAGGCAGGGGCGGACTATACTGAGCCCTTGGCGCAAAGAAAAGGGAAAAGAGAGAGGTTTCACACACCCTTCGAGACTTTTCAACGGCCAGTTAGACAGGCTTTTGTCTCTTCGACGCTTGAAGTGGATTTGAGCCCATTGGCCGACATACGTTTACCTCATCCTGAGGAGCGAAGCGTCTCGAAGGATGAGGATAGACAGGGCTGGGCTGGACTTTTTCCCTGCTCACCCTTCGAGACGCGCCCAAGGCGCTCCTCAGGGTGAGGATCATGATGATCTTATCCATCTATCGCGTCGAGGAGGCAGACTTTTTAGGTGGTTCCAACCAGGGCCTTGTTCAAGGATTCGCGCAGATCGATCAGTTCCTGCAAGACGTCGGCAAGCAGGCTTTTCGACTCCTGCGCCGCTGGGGCGGTCGGGGCCGCAGGCAAGAGCGACAATTGTTCGCCCTTCGATTTGGCCGAGCTTTTCGGCGCTTCCAGCAGGGCCTGCGCCTGGCCGTTTTTGGGCAAGGCCAAGATCTCGGACGCCGCCTTGTCGCGCAGCAGCTTCTGCACGCCCTTGATGGTGTAGCCCTGGGCGTAAAGCAAATCGCGGATGCGCTTGAGAAGATCGACATCCTCGGGACGGTAATAGCGCCGCCCGCCGGCCCGTTTCAACGGTTTGATCTGATTGAAGCGGCCTTCCCAAAAGCGCAGCACATGCTGGGGGATATCGAGTTCCCCGGCAACTTCGCTGATGGTTCTGAAGGCCGTTTCCGATTTGCCCATGGGGGAAGGCTTTTAGACCTTCTTGGCGGTCATGCCCTTGTTGATGCGCGACTTCAAAAGCTGCGACGGGCGGAAGACCAGGACGCGCCTGGGCAGGATGGGAACTTCGGTGCCGGTCTTGGGATTGCGGCCGATCCGCTGTCCCTTCGCGCGCACGGAAAAACTGCCGAAAGAGGAAATCTTGACGGTGTCGCCCTTGGACAGGGCCAGGGACATTTCTTCCAAAACCGTTTCGAGAAGGGCCGCCGATTCGTTGCGGGAAAGGCCGACTTCCTCGTAAATCGCTTCACTCAGCTGCGCACGGGTGATGGTTTTTTCGGACATCTTTGCGGCCCCCCAGGCTCGTTCGTTCTCTGACGGTACCGCTTCGAATTAAATCAGTCAATCCCGTCAAAGGGATGTCGTGCAAGATTCAAGCGAATTTTTGCAAGAATCATGAAAACGTCGCCCTAGCGGTGCCATCCGGGGGAAGACAGGGGGTAAAAAAGGAAGACTAAAACCGAACCAGGCAGGAGCCCCAGGTGAATCCTCCGCCCATGGCTTCCAGCAACAGCAGTTGGCCTTGCTTGATGCGACCGTCCTTCACCGCCTCGGCCAGGGCCAGGGGGATCGAGGCCGCCGAGGTATTGGCGTGGCGGTCTACCGTCACCACCATGCGTTCCTTGGGCAGTCCCAGCTTCCTGGCCGTTCCTTCCAGGATGCGGATATTGGCCTGATGCGGCACCACCCAGTCGATATCCGAGGCCTGGAGGCCGTTGGCGGCCAGGGCCTCGCCCACCACTTCGGCCATATTGACCACGGCATGACGAAAGACCTCGTTGCCTTTCATGCGCACACAGCCGGTGGTTTTGGTCGAGGAGGGCCCGCCATCGACATAGAGTAGGTCGTAATGCCTGCCATCCGAATGCAGATGCGACGACAAGATGCCGCGGTCGGCGCTGGTTCCCTGCCCCTCACCCGCCTTCAGCACCACGGCCCCGGCGCCGTCGCCGAACAGCACGCACGTGCCACGGTCCTGCCAATCGAGAATGCGCGAGAAGGTTTCGGCGCCGATGACCAGCGCGGTCTTGACCTGGCCCGATTTGATGAAATTGTCGGCGGTGGCCAGCGCGTAAATAAAGCCCGAACAAACGGCCTGCAGATCGAAGGCGAAGCCCTTGGTCATGCCCAGGCGGGCCTGCACCCTGGCGGCGGTGGCCGGGAAAGTATGGTCGGGGGTGGCGGTGCCGACAATGATCAGATCGAGATCGGCGCCGGTCAGGCCGGCATTGGCCAAGGCTTCCTTGGCGGCTTCATAAGCCAGATCCGAGGTGGTTTCGCCCTCGGCGGCGATATAGCGCTGGCGAATGCCCGAACGCTCGACGATCCAGGCGTCGGTGGTATCGACCGACTTTTCCAGTTCCTGATTGGTGACGATGCGCGCGGGCAGATAGGAACCGACACCGACGATCTGGGAGCGAAGGGTCATCACAGCGCCGCCAATTGCGGCTGTCCGTTGGGCTCTTCGGCCAGATGGGCCAGCTCTTCCTTGATCTTGTCGTTGAAGCCCTGGCTGGCCAGATCGATGGCGACGCCGATGGCGTTGGCAAAGCCCAAAGCATCGGTGCCGCCGTGGCTTTTGACCGTGATGCCGTTCAGCCCCAGGAACATCGCCCCGTTATAGCGCCGGGGGTCGGCCCGCATCTTCAGGCGGTGCAGAGCCGAACGGGCAAAGAGATAGCCCAGCTTGGCCATCCAGGAATTGGACAGCGATTCCTTCAGGAAATGCGAGAACATCTTGGCCGTGCCCTCGACCGTCTTCAGGGCCACATTGCCCGTGAAACCATCGGTAACGACGACATCGACCGTGCCGGCGCCGAGATCGGTTCCCTCGACAAAACCGTGGAAACTCAGGTGCATATGGTGCGACTTTAAGACTGAATGTGCGGTCTTGACGGCGCTGTTGCCCTTCAAATCCTCGGAACCGACATTCAGGATGCCGACGCTGGGCTGGTCGATGCCCAGGACCAGGCGGCAAAAGACCTCGCCCATGATGGCGAACTCGACCAGATTGTTGGCGTTGCAATCGACATTGGCGCCCAGATCCAGCATCACGGTCTCGCCGCGCTGGGTGGGGAACAGGCCGGCGATGGCGGGGCGGTCGATGCCGGGCACTGTGCGCAAGACGAATTTGGCCACCGCCATCAAGGCGCCGGTATTGCCGGCCGAAACGACGCCCGCCGCCTCGCCCCTGGAGACGGCATCGATGGCCAGCCACATGCTGGATTTGCGGCCCGTGCGCAGCACCTGCGACGGCCTGTCATCGCCCGAGACGGCGTCGGGAGCATGGCGGATGGAGCAGACCTGAGCCGCGGCCTTATGCTTGGCCAACAGCTCGGTCAGGCGCGCCTCGTCACCGAAAAGCAGGAAACGGGCCTTGGGAAAACGCTTGGCGGCGATGGCAACGCCCTCAACCACCATATCGGGGGCATGATCGCCTCCCATGGCGTCGAGAGCCAGAACCACGTCGCTGGACAAGCTGTCTTCTCCCCTGTGGGAATCAGGCGGCCGAGGCGGAATCGCCCATCACTTGACGGCCGTCATAATGGCCGCAAGAGGGGCACAAATGGTGCGGGCGCTTCATCTCGCCGCAGTTCGGGCATTCGGCCAGCGACTGCGGCTTCAGACCATCATGGGCCCGGCGCATATTGCGGCGCGACTTCGAGGTTTTCTTTTTAGGTACGGCCATCTGTCATCTCTCGAGCAAAAAGGGAACGCTCCGAAGCTGTCGGGCATCCGGAGCGGAGCCCGTCTTCTTATAGGAAAACCCCGCACAGGGCAAGGGCGCCTTGACCAGAACTATTACACTTTTTTGCCCAACTTGTCCTGCAACTTCGAAAGCTTCGCAAAGGGGCTGTTTTCCGGGCCGGGCTCCTTGGCCGCCCAGGGGCTGTTTTCCAGGCTGGCGCCCGGCTTCCTGGGAAAGGGTTCGAGGGACAGGGCCAATTCCTCGGCCACCGCCTCGCCGGCATCGATCCTGCCATGCTCGATGGGGTCGGGCTCGTCCTCGGCCTCGGCATCGATGTCGATTTCCGGCAAGATCACCGCGCGGATCTTGGCCAGCGCCTCGTCATCTCCGTATAACCTTGAGAATTCAACATTAATTTCCGCAGGCACGGGTTCCAGCGTGACCACGCAGGCCTGCGACAGGCTGGCTTCAAAACGGGCCTCGAGCAAAAAGAGATCCTTGGCTTGGGTCAGGCGCAGGCTGGCCCGCAACCTGTCCAGGGCCAGCAGATCGAAGCGCTGGGCCAGCCTGGCCCGTTCCTCCGGCGAGGCCTCGATCTCCATGGTCAGACCCGACGGGGGGATGTCCATCACCGCGATCAGACGGGAAAATTCGGGGGAAATGTTCATGGCGACGCCTTCAACGGGGTGGGAATGGGCGGAAATTCACCTTCGGCAACAGCTTCCCGGCCCCAGGCGGCGGCCACATACTCGGCCAGCAGGGCCAGATGGGCCGCCTCGGCGGCCTTCTTGGCGAACAAATTTCGGTCCAGCGCCGCCATCAAAGCCGGCTTGTCTTTGTCTACTAAAGCATTGCGATAGGCTTCGCTGCGTCCGAAGAAGTCCTGGGCCAGCGACTTGACTCGGGCTCCGATGCGGATGTCGCTGGCCCCCAGCTCGCGCAGATTGACCTCCATATCGTCGAACATAAGGTCGAACAAGGATTGAGCGGCCTGGGGCTGGGTTTGGCTCAGAGCGTCCATGACCAGGAAGGCATGCAAGACCAGCAGATCGAACCGTCCCTCGGGCGAGTCGGGCACGCCCAGGGAGGCATAGAAAACCGGCTCGCGGGCGCGGGCGACGATGCGGCCGTAAAGGGCGACCGTCCCGGCATCGGGCCCCCGACGGCCAAAAAGACGCTTGAGCAGCGACATGGTTCCATTCTGAAAAGGAATGCACTATCTTCTGCTCAATATCGGCTCATCCGCCTTCGGTCGTCAACATGCGCCCTGTCTTCGCCTGCCTTCTTCTTTCCGCCTTGCTGGCCGTAGCGGCCTGCCAGCCCATCGTCGATGTGCGCGGCAATCTGCCCAACGAGGAACAATTGGCCCTGGTCAAGCCCGGTGACGTCAGCAAGGAAGACGTCCAGGCCATGCTGGGCACGCCGTCCTCGGTCGGCGTCTTCGACGACGAGATATGGTACTATATCAGCGCCAAGACCGAGCAGACGGCCTTCTTCAAGCCCAAGGAAATCGATCGCAGGGTGATCGCCATCAGTTTCGACGGCAAGGGCATCGTCAAGGAAGTGCGTAATCTGGGCATGCAGGACGGCAAGGTCGTCAAGCCGGTCGAGCGCATCACGCCCACCGCCGGCAATGAGATGACCTTCATTGAACAGGTGTTCGGCAATGTCGGACGCTTCTCGGACAAGACCAAGGCCGCGAAATAACGCCTACCCCCTCGCCGTTTTTTCCAGGAAATCTTCCAGCGCCCGCACGGGTGCAGTGTCGTCGTACAGACGTCCCTGCCCGGCCCTGATGCGTTCGCGGACCTCGGCATTGAAACCGGCATCCGTGCCCAGGCGCACCGCGATGGCGGCATAGTTTTCCAAATCGGATGCGATGCAATCGTCCAGGCCGAGAAGTTTCAGCATCGCAAAGGCATGACGCCCCCGCATCAGATTGCTGGGCAGCGTCACAATCGGCAAGGCCCGCGACAGGGCTTCCAGCGCCGTATTGCCGCCCGACCAGCCGATGCTGTCGAGAAAGACGTCGCAAGCGCCGTTCAGTTGCAGATAATCCGTCCATTCCTGCCAGGGCAGGAAGACCAGATGCCGGGAAGGGTCCAAGCCTTGCGACCTGAACACGCCCTCCAGCCTGGCCTGGAAGCGCCGGTTGTCGAGATGGCGCGTCTTGTGCTGGATGAAAACGAAGCGAGCCTTTTCGATCCTGGCGGCGATGGCGGGAAAGACGCGGTCGAATTGGGGCAGATATTTCTGAAGCGCCTGGCAGCACAGATAAACCGGCCCCTCGCCCGGCAAGCCGAAATCCTGGCGGGTCTTGGTTTGCGGATATGCGGGCGGGCGGTAGGCAAAGGACAGATTGGGCAGGCGCACCAGCTTTTCGGAGTAATGCGCCTCGCCGCCCTCGGGCTCCATCAGGCCGCTGGTCAGGAAATAATCGATGCTGGGCAGGCCGGTGGTGACCGGATGGCCCATGGCGACGGCCTGCGTGGGCGCCAGCCTTAGCGCCGCCAGGGCCTGACCGCGCCCATCCATGCCGATGTCGGGATAGATCAGCACGTCCAGATCGTCGTCGCGGATGCGTCTGGCCGTATCGTCCAGCTTGCCGCGCAGATCGCGGAACTGATCGCACATGC
This sequence comes from Rhodospirillales bacterium, assembly GCA_016215555.1. Lineage (GTDB taxonomy): Bacteria > Pseudomonadota > Alphaproteobacteria > Rhodospirillales > WMHbin7 > WMHbin7. Next base: position 22,637 of record JACRJC010000055.1, read on the forward strand.
CGGCCAAACTCCTTGTCGAGGCGTCCGGCGTGCCGCCGGTCAGATAGCCATGCACGATGAAGCGCTTGCGGTCGAGATGGCGGACCCAGCCGCCGAACAGAAGGGCGATGGTGTGGCTGGTGAAATAGGACGAGGCGAAGCCGACGCGAATGCGCCGATCGGATCGCGCCGCAAAGGGCATGGCGGCAATCGGCTTGGCGAGATCGGGCAGCCAGGCCGCCATGACGCGCGAAACCAGACGGCCGTAAAGTTCCTGGATCGGCTTGTCGTCTTGCCCCTGATAAGCCAGTTCGAAATTGGTTCGCGTCATTAGGCCCGGAACATGCGCCTCGGCCTCGGCGGGCGTTTTCGGCAGGATCGAGGCTTCCAGAGCGGCGATGCCCGACAGCAGACGCCGGCGCCAGACGGCGATCTCGCCCGGGTTCATATAGACCCGGGGCAGCAGGCGGTTGACCATCCAGCGCGAGGGAGCGTGCTGGGGATCGGCCAGATAGGCGTTCAAAAAAGTGTCGCGCGCCGCCTCGATATCACCCAGCCCCAGAAAGACCAGGGCCAGATTGAATTGCGCCTTGGCGTCCTGCGGACGGCCCACGGCCTCGCCGGCCAGGGCCTGGGCGAAATCGATGGCCAGAGCCTCGTCCTCGGGAGCCAGGGCATAGGCCTGCTTGAGCAACGAAGCCGCATATTCGAACTGCTTGGCCATCAAGGCCAGGCGGCCCATGCCGTGCAGCGCCGGAACCTCCTTGGGATCGCGGTCCAGCGCCGCGGCGAAGGCGGCTTGCGCGCCCGCCACGTCGCCCGCCTTCATCTTCTCCCAGCCAGCAGCGGTCGTCACCATTTCCCCCATAGAAAAGCCCCGGAACCTTGCGGCTCCGGGGCTTTCCCGTCAAGCATTTACCAAGATTACGCAGCAACCATGGCCAGCAACAGAATGGCCACGATGTTGATGATCTTGATCATCGGGTTGACGGCGGGACCGGCGGTGTCCTTGTACGGATCGCCGACCGTGTCGCCGGTGACGGCGGCCTTGTGGGCGTCAGAGCCCTTGCCGCCGAAATGGCCGTCCTCGATATACTTCTTGGCATTGTCCCAAGCGCCGCCGCCCGAGGTCATCGAGATGGCGACGAAGAGACCGGTGACGATCGTGCCCATCAGCATGGCGCCCAGCGTCACGAAGGCGTGGGCCTGGCCCGCCACCAACAGAATGACGAAGTAGACCACGATGGGGGCGAAGACCGGCAGCATCGAGGGCACGATCATTTCGCGGATCGCCGCCTTGGTCAGCATGTCGACGGCTTTGCCGTAGTCGGGCTTGCCGGTGCCTTCCATGATTCCGGGGATTTCCTTGAACTGACGGCGCACCTCGATCACCACCGCACCGGCGGCGCGGCCGACGGCCATCATGCCCATCGAGCCGAACAGGTAGGGCAGCATGCCGCCCAGGAACAGGCCGATGACCACATAGGGGTCGGACAGCTCGAAGTTGATCTGAAGCTGCGGAAAATAATGCTTCAGGTCTTCGGTGTAGGCGGCGAACAGCACCAGGGCGGCCAGACCGGCCGAACCGATGGCGTAGCCCTTGGTGACGGCCTTGGTGGTGTTGCCCACGGCGTCCAGCGCGTCGGTGATCTTGCGGATGTCCTTGGGCATGTCGCTCATTTCGGCGATGCCGCCCGCATTGTCCGTGACCGGGCCGTAGGCGTCCAGGGCCACGACCATGCCGGCCAGGGCCAGCATGGTGGTCGCCGAGATGGCGATGCCGAACAGGCCGGCCATCGTGTAGGCCACGATAATGCCGCCCGAAATCACCAGAACCGGCAGCGCCGTCGATTCCATCGACACGGCCAGACCCTGAATGACGTTGGTGCCATGGCCGGTGACCGAGGAATTGGCGATGCTGGTCACGGGACGATAGCCCGTGCCGGTGTAATATTCGGTGATCCACACGATCAGGCCGGTCACCAGCAGACCGATGAGGGCGCAGATGTAAAGGTCGCGCCCGGTGAAGGTAAAGCCGCCCAGGGGCGACGAGAAACCGACCATCACATAGATCGACACCCCGACCAGCGCCGCCGAAATGACGCCGGTGGCGATCAGGCCCTTGTACAGGGCCTTCATGATGTTGTTGTCGGCCGAGAGCTTGACGAAGAAGGTGCCGATCACCGAGGCCGGAATGCAGACGCCGGCGATGACCAGCGGCAGCATCATCAACGAAGCCATGGCTTCGCCGGTGAAGAAGATGGTGGCCAGAAGCATGGTGGCGACGATGGTCACGGCATAGGTTTCGAACAAGTCGGCAGCCATGCCGGCGCAGTCGCCCACATTGTCGCCCACATTGTCGGCGATGACGGCGGGGTTGCGGGGATCGTCCTCGGGAATGCCGGCTTCGACCTTGCCGACCAGGTCGGCGCCGACGTCGGCGCCCTTGGTGAAGATGCCGCCGCCCAAACGGGCGAAGATCGAAATCAAGGAAGCGCCGAAGGACAGGGCGACCAGGGCCTCCATGATGTCGCGGGTTTCACCCGGCATCCAGGCCGACAGAACGCCGAAGTAGCCGGCGACGCCCAGAATGCCGAGACCGACCACCAGCAGACCGGTGATGGCGCCCGACTTGAAGGCGATGTCCAGCGCATATTGCATGCCGCCGGTGCGGGCGGCGTCGGCGGTGCGCACATTGGCGCGAACCGAGATGTTCATGCCGATATAACCGGCGGCGCCGGAAAGCAGCGAGCCGATCACGAAGCCGATGGCGACGTGAACGCCAAGGCGCCAAGCGATCAGAACCGCGATGACCACGCCGACGATGGCGATGGTGCGATATTGGCGGTTGAGGTAGGCGCTAGCGCCTTCTTGAACGGCGGCGGCGATTTGCTGCATGCGTTCGTTGCCGGCCGAGGCCGCCAGAATCGATTTGGTGGCATAAGCGCCGTAAGCCAGCGCAAGCAGGCCACAAGCGATCACCAATAAAAAGGCTGTCGACATGGTTGTTTGTTCCCAGAGCGAGTTAAGATCGGAAGAACTGCGTATCCCCAGTCTGAACGCCCGCCGCAAGGGGGGCTCAGAGCGGGGCGAATGTGCCAGATTGGCCAGGCTCGCGCAACACGACTCTTATAAAAATGGAGGGGGGATTCCCACACGATGGGGTGGTTACGCTGCGGAAATCCAAAGATTTCTGTACATTACAAAATTAGAATTTACGCATACGTAACGCAAATATTTTCGATTTACCGCTCGAATATCTCGATCACCAGCACATCGGTGACGACTCCGGGCCCCAAGACCTTGGCGACTCCCGCCATCATACGCGGCTTTAGCTGCGTCAGATCGGTCGTCCGGCGATCCTTCAAATGATTGGGCAGGACATTGTGCAAATCGGTGAGCAGAATATCACGGATCTTGGGTTCCATCGCCTTGACCTTCCTGAAACCCTCATCCGTAGTCTCGAGGCGCAGCGTCATATAGACCTGCCTTGGTTTTTGGTCGGGAATGAAGACGGGAATCGACAAGGCCTCCATGTCGATATAGGTCGCCTTCTTCACCGGCGGCGGCGCGGCTTCGGATTTGACGTTTTTGGCGAAGGGGCCGATGCCGAAGACGACCATGGCGCCGATGGCGCCGCCGCCGAGAAGAATCAGCACGGCGACCAGAATAAGCAGCTTTTTCATGTTCCACCCACTTGCCTTATCAGACTAGAAATGCCGCCAGCCCATGTCATGGACGGGCAGCGCTTGCCCCGACGAATCTTGCACCGCAACCCCCTCACCTTCCCTCATGACGCCGATGGCGGTCAAGTTCTGACGGCAGCGCTGGGCGCATTCCTGCAAGGCGGGCACGGCGGACGGCGGCGCCGTCAGCAGCAATTCGTAATCGTCGCCGCCGGCCAGAATGCGTCCCAGAAGCCGGGAATCGGCCTTCAGGGCCGCCCTGGCGGGCGACGACAAGGGAATGTCGGCGGCGCGCAGATCGGCCCCGAGCCCGGACGCCTTGCAGATATGCGCCAGATCGGCGAGCAGCCCGTCCGATATGTCCATCCCGGCATGGGCCTTGCGGCTTTGGGCGACGGCGTTGCCCAGTTCAAGGCGCGGCCTGGGCAGCAGATAGCGATCGGCCAGCCATTTGCGCTCGTCCTCGAACAGATGGCCCAAACGCCCTTCCAGCGCGTCCAGCCCCAAGGCGCCGTCGCCGATGGTGCCCGAAACAAGAATCACGTCGCCGGCCTTGGCCGCCGAGCGCTTCAGGGCCTGATTTTCCTCGACCTCGCCCAGCGCAGTGACCGTCAGGGTGAAAGGGCCCGGCGTCGAGACCGTGTCGCCGCCGATGATGGGAACGCCGAACTCGGCCTTGTCCTGGGCCAGGCCGCGGGCGAAGGATTTGAACCAATCTTGCGTGGCCGATTTGGGAAAGCAGGCGGCGACGAGCAGACCCAGCGGCCTGGCGCCCATGGCGGCAAGATCGGAGAGATTGACGCGCAGCGCTTTTCTGGCCACCAGATCGGGCGGATCGGACTCGCGAAAATGGACTCCGGAGACCAGGGCGTCGGTGGTGACGACCAGACGGCAGCCGGGCGCTACCGGCACCAATGCCGCATCGTCCTTCAGATTCAAGGCACCCGCAAAGCCCTCGGCCAGGGGGGCGAAGAGGCGTTCGATAAGGTCGAATTCACCTAAGGATTTCGTGGACAAGGCGGCCTCTTCTTGACGGTCTCATCCTTCGAGACGGGCCTTTGGCCCTCCTCAGGATGAGGATGGTATCAACAACATCCTATTCCTCATCCTGAGGAGGCGGCAAAGCCGCCGTCTCGAAGGATGAGCGACTTAAGGATTGCCGCCTTCCCAACTGTCGCAGCAATTCGAAATCTCCGCGCATCAGGGCCTCTTATTATGCCCTGCTCCAACCCTTAACCCGACGTTCCATGGCGATTGCATCTTCGATCCTGTCGAATTCCTGATAGAACGCCAACTCGACGGGGCGGCGCACTGCCGTGTATCCGCCAAACGCTCCGGCATTGTGTTCTTCAATTCGTCGCTCTAAAGAACCTCTTGTCGTGCCGACATAATATCGACTGTCCTGGCATTTCAAAATGTAGAGAAAAGCTCCCATGCGCATTTCCCCCGGCATCATCCTTCGAGACGGGCCTTCGGCCCTCCTCAGGATGAGGATGGTATCAGGATGAGGATGGTATCAACAACATCCTATTCCTCATCCTGAGGAGGCGGCAAAGCCGCCGTCTCGACGGATGAGGCGAAGCTCAATCCTATCTAAAACCGCTCGTGCAGCGTTTTGGCCAGGCGGTCGAGGACGGCATTGACCAGGCCGACTTCCGGCCCGTCATAGAAGCTTCTGGCGATGTCGGTATATTCGGCGATGACCGTCTTGGGCGGCACGTCGGCCTTGCCCATCCAAAGCTCGGCCACCCCGGCTTTCAGCAGGGCACGCAGCAAGGGCTCGATCCGTTCCAGATCCCAGCCCGAGGTCAGACTGCCCGAAACCATGGCATCGAGTTCGGCGCTTTTGCGGCTGGCCTCGCGAACCACGGTGACCAGATGCTCGGTGTCGGGTTCGGCGGTCTTGGCGCCGGCGTCGGCTTCGTCCAGACGCAAGGGTCCGGCCAATTGCTGGGCCAGCACCTCGTCGGCCGATTGCTCGGCCACCTGCATCTGATAAAGCGCCTGCACGGCCATCAGACGGGCCACGGCGCGGCGTTTGGGCAAGGGGCCTTTGGACGAGGAAGAACTCATTTCGGAATCAGGCGCAGATCGCGCTTGATGTCGATCATGCGCAGACAGGCCCTGGCCGCCTGGCCGCCGAAATTGCGCCCATCGACGCGGGCGCGCTCCCAGGCCTGTTCCTCGGTCTTGCAGGTCAGGATGCCGTTGCCCAGGGCCAGCGTATACTGGATGGACAGGTCGTGCAGCGTGTGCATGGTCGAGCTGCTGATATGTTCATAATGGTCGGTTTCGCCCTGGATGGCGCAGCCAAGAGCGATATAGCCTGAATAGCGTTCGTCGGTGGCGCGCAGCTCCATGGCCCGGACGGCATAGCGGATGGCGGCGGGGATTTCGTAAATGCCGGGCACGATGACGCGCTTGTAGCCGGCGCCGACGGCGGCCAGTTCCTGCACCGCGCCATGGATCAGATGGTCGCTGATGTCGTTGTAGAAGCGGGCTTCGATGATCAGGATGCTCATGCCGGCCATGCTCAATGCTCCTCGACGACGGGGATCGGACGCTGTTCGACGACATTCAGGCCATAGCCCTCGGCCAGGCCGACGATGGTGCGCTTGGTGTTCGACAGCAAGATCATATCCTTGATTCCGAGATCGAGCAAAATCTGCGCACCGACGCCATAATCGCGCAACTCGACCGGCGGCGCCACCCCTTCGCGGGCCCGCACCCGGTCGCTTAAGCTGGTCGGCATCGGTTCGCGAATGAGGACGACCACGCCCCGGCCCGCCTTGGCGACCATCTCCATGGCGGCATGCAGTTCGCCGCCGCGCCCGCCCGACTTGTCGCCCAGCACGTCGTCCAGCACCTTGAGCGCATGCACGCGCACCATCACCGGGCCCGGCGCCTTGAGGTCGCCCTTGACCAGGGCGATATGCTCGGCATAGGCCACGGTGTTGACATAGACATGCATCATCCATTCGCCGCCATGGATGGAATCCAGCGTCGAGGTGATTTCCTTCTTCACGATCTTGTCGTAGCGGCGGCGATAGGCGATCAGATCGGCGATGGTGGCGATCTTAAGCCCGTGGAACTGGGCGAATTTCACCAGATCCGGCAGCCGGGCCATGGTGCCGTCTTCGTTCATGATCTCGCAGATGACGCCCGAGGGGTTGAGCCCGGCCAGGCGCGAGATGTCGACCGTCGCCTCGGTATGACCGGCGCGGACCAGCACGCCGCCGTCCCTGGCGATCAGGGGGAAAACGTGGCCGGGGGTCACGATATCGTATTTGCTGGCCTTGGAATCGATGGCGACCTGAATGGTGCGCGCCCGGTCGGCAGCGGAAATGCCGGTGGACACCCCTTCCCTGGCCTCGATGCTGACCGTGAAGGCGGTCTGGTGGCGGGTGCCGTTGTCGCGGCTCATCAGCGGCAGTTCCAAAGCCTCGATGCGCTCGCGGGTCATGGTCAGGCAAATCAGGCCGCGCCCGTACTTGGCCATGAAATTGACGTTGTCGGGATTGGCGAACTGGGCGGGGATGAACAGATCGCCCTCGTTTTCGCGGTCCTCGTCGTCAACCAGGACGACCATGCGGCCCTGGCGGGCGTCTTCGATGATCTCTTCGATCGGCGACAGATAATCGGCGTGCGACACGAAACATGTTCCTTTTATGGCAACTGATGCTATTCCCCCCCATCCTTCGAGACGGGCCTGCGGCCCTCCTCAGGATGAGGATATTCTCTCTTGACCTGCCCCCCATCCTTCGAGACGGGCCTACGGCCCTCCTCAGGATGAGGATATTCTCTCTTGACCTGCCCCCCATCCTTCGAGACGGGCCTGCGGCCCTCCTCAGGATGAGGATATTCTCTCTTGACCTGCCGCCTCATCCTGAGGAGCGAAGCGTCTCGAAGGATGGAGGCGGCAGCCTGGAGGGAGCCCCCACCTAATCCTTGTCCAGAAGGCGGGCAACATAGCGCGCCAGCATGTCGATTTCCAGATTAACCCGGTCGCCCGGCTTGTATTTCCCGAAAGTTGTGACCTGGCTGGTATGGGGGATGATGTTGACCCCGAACAGGCAGCCATTGACCTCGTTGACGGTCAGCGACACCCCGTCGATGGCCACCGACCCTTTGGGCGCCATGAATTTCTTAAGTGTTTCAGGGACTTCGAAGGTGAAGCGGAGTGATTCGCCCTCGGGCTCGATCGACACCACCTGACCCACGCCGTCGACATGGCCGGAAACGATATGCCCGCCCAGCTCGTCGCCCACCTTGAGCGCCCGTTCCAAATTGACCGGGCTGCCCAGTTCCCAGCCGCCCAGGGTGGTCTTGTCCAGCGTCTCCAGCGAGGCGAAGACCGAGAACCAGCCGGGTCCGGTTTCGACCAGGGTCAGGCAGACGCCGTTATGGGCGATGGAAGAGCCCAGGGGGATCTCGTCGGCCTTGTAGGCGGTGGCGATCTCGAAACGGACTTCGCCGCCGGGACGTTTCTCGATGGCTTTGACGCTGCCGAGATCGGTGATGATGCCGGTAAACATTACGCTTCTCTCGTCCTTTCCAGAACATGTTCGATATCGTTGCCCAAGGCCCGAACCCCCAGCGGCGTGAAACGGGGCATGTTTTTCAGCGCATCGACCCCGAAGGCCGAGGCGGCGGGAATGCCGTCGCCGCCCATGATGCCGGGAGCATGAAACCAGACCAGCCGATCGACCAGATCGGCCCTGAGCAGGGCGGCGGCCAGATGGGCTCCGCCTTCCACCAGGACGCGGGTCAGCCCGGCATCGCCCAGCTTGACCAGGCCTGCGGCAAGATCGGGATAGCCGCCCTCGCCCGCCGGCACCTCGATCAGCCGCACCCCGGCATCTTCGAAAACCAAGCGGCGCTCGCGCGGGCCGTTCTCGAGGGTGATGACCCAGGTGAGGATATCGCGGGCGGTTTTCACCAGCTTGCCGGTCAGCGGCAGGCGCAGGCGGCTGTCGGCGATGACGCGCACCGGACTGGAATCTTCCAGGCCGGGCAGGCGGCAGGTCAATTCTGGATTGTCGATCAGCGCCGTGCCGACGCCGACCAGAATGCCGTCATGGCTGGAACGCAGCAGATGCGAGGCCGTCCGCGCCCGCTCGCCGGTAATCCATTTGCTTTCGCCGCCATGGGTGGCGATGCGACCGTCCAGCGTCGTCGCCAGCTTCAAGGTGACCAGCGGACGGCGATTCAAGACGCGCCTGAAGAAGCCGGCATTCAGCGCCCGGGCCTCGTCCTCCAGCGCCCCCAGTTCGACCTGGATCCCGGCCCCCTTCAGCATCTCGACGCCGCGCCCGGAAACCCGTTCGTCGGGATCCTCGCAGGCGACGACGACGCGCCCCACGCCGGCCCGGATCAGGGCTTCGGCGCAAGGCGGCGTCTTGCCGTGATGGGCACAGGGTTCCAGCGTCACATAGGCCGCAGCGCCACGGGCCCTGTCGCCCGCCCGCGACAAAGCCTCGGTCTCGGCATGCGGACGCCCGCCGGGCTGAGTCCAGCCCCGGCCCACCACCTTGCCGTCGTTGACCAGGATGCAACCGACCGCCGGATTGGGCCAGACGCGGCCAAGCCCGCGCCGGGCCAGACCCAGCGCGGCTTCCATATGCGACAGATCAGTCCTTGAGATGGTCACCAGCCACCAGATGTCCAAGTCCGCCCAGACTGCCGATGAATTCCTCGAAATCCTTGGCCTCGCGGAAGTTCTTATAGACCGAAGCGAAGCGGACATAAGCCACCGGATCGAGGCTGGCCAGGGCCTCCATCACCAACTCGCCGATCATGGCCGAGGGGATTTCGCTTTCGCCCGAACTTTCCAGGCGGCGCTGGATGGAATTGACCACCCGTTCCACGCGCTCGGGATCGACCGGGCGTTTCCTGACAGCGATCTCGATCGAGCGGGCCAGCTTGTCGCGGTCGAAGGACACTTTCTGCCCGTTCTTCTTGACCACCGTCAGTTCGCGCAGTTGCACGCGCTCGAAGGTGGTGAAGCGCGACCCGCAGGACGGGCAGTAGCGGCGGCGGCGGATGGCCGAATTATCGTCGGTCGGACGCGAGTCCTTGACCTGTGTGTCCTCGTAACCGCAGAACGGGCAACGCATGGTTCTTCCCCCTTAATAGATTGGATATTGGCGGCACAGATCGGCCACGCCGGCGCGCGCCGCTTTTTCCGCCGCCGAATTGTCGCTGGGATTTTGGGCCAGGCCGTCCAGGACATCGCCGATCAGATCGCCGATGCGCAAGAAATCGGCCTTGCCGAGGCCCCTTGTCGTCGCCGCCGGCGAGCCCAGGCGGATGCCGGAGGTGATGGTCGGCTTTTCAGGATCGAACGGGATGCCGTTCTTGTTGCAGGTCAGGCCAGCATGTTCCAAGCTGGCTTCGGCCGCCTTGCCGGTCAGTTTCTTGGGGCGCAGATCGACCAGCATCAGATGGGTGTCTGTGCCGCCGGAAACGATATCCAGTCCGCGTTTCATCAGGCGGTCGGCCAGGGCCGCCGCGTTTTCCTTGACCTGGGCGGCGTAGACCTTGAATTCCGGACGCAGGGCTTCGCCGAAGGCCACGGCCTTTCCGGCGATGACATGCATCAGCGGACCGCCCTGAATGCCTGGGAAAATGGCCGAATTGATCTTCTTGCCGATCTCCTCGTCGTTGGACAGGATCATGCCGCCCCGGGGGCCGCGCAGCGTCTTGTGCGTGGTGGTGGTGACGATATGGGCATGCGGCAAGGGGCTGGGATGCACGCCGCCGGCCACCAGACCGGCGAAATGGGCCATATCGACCATGAAGAAAGCGCCCACGGCGTCGGCGATGGCGCGCATGCGGGCGAAATCGATGATGCGCGGATAGGCCGAACCGCCGGCGATGATCAGCTTGGGCTTGTGCTCCTTGGCCAGCTTCTCGACTTCGTCGAAATCGATCTGGCAATCTTGCTTGCGCACGCCATATTGCACAGCCTTGAACCACTTGCCCGACTGGTTGACCGAGGCGCCATGAGTCAGATGCCCGCCGGCGGCCAGGCTCATGCCCATGATGACCTCGCCGGGCTGGACCAGGGCCTGAAACACGCCCTGATTGGCCTGCGAGCCGGAATTGGGCTGCACGTTCACATAGTTGCAGTCGAACAGCTTCTTGGCCCGTTCGATGGCCAGGCTTTCCGCGATATCGACGAATTCGCAGCCGCCGTAATAGCGCTTGCCCGGATAACCCTCGGCGTATTTGTTGGTCATGATCGAGCCCTGGGCTTCCAGCACCGCCTTGGAGACGATGTTCTCGGAAGCGATCAGTTCGATCTGGTCTTGCAGACGGGACAGCTCGAGGCCGATGGCCTTGGCGATCTCGGGGTCGGATTCGGCAAGGGTCTTGGTGAAGAAGCCGGGCATCAGGGTCATTGCACAAGGATCCTTACGGTCAGAAGTCAGCGTTCAGGTACGGGCCAGTCCCATCTTGTCGATGCGCCGCTGATGGCGCCCGCCTTCGAAGGGGGTTTCAAGAAAGGCTTTCAAACAGTCGCGGGCCACTTCGGCCCCCATGGTGCGCCCGCCCAGCACCAGGACATTGGCGTCGTTGTGCTGGCGGGACAGACGGGCCGTGGTGACGTCGGCGACCAGGGCGGCGCGGATGAAGGGGTAGCGGTTGGCCGCAATCGAGATGCCGATGCCGGTGCCGCAGATCAGCACCCCCCTGCCCGCCGCTCCCTGGCGGATGGCCTCGGCCATGGCTTCTGCGAAATCGGGATAATCGACCGAGGCGGAACCCTCTGTTCCCAAATCCAAAACCCCATGGCCGGCCTGCAGCAGCTCCTGCTTCAGGAGCGACTTCAGCTCGACTCCGCCATGGTCCGAGGCAAGGGCAATCACATCAGAAGACATTCGCCGGCACAGACTCTAGTTAGGGTTCGGTGGAAATCCACAGCTTTCCTACCATATCTCGGGTCGGCTTGCCAACCGTGGGGGTGCCCCCTTCCCCGGTCCGAGTCGCTAAAAGTTTTATAGATCGGCTGGGGATTAGTATTGAACCCTATTCAGTCAAAAAAGAGGGGCGGACGGACGTAGAACTGTTAGATATTAAAACAACCGAGGCTTAAATTACTGCGATTCTTCCGATCCTTGAAATACTCATTACTCTTAACAGCCCTCGTTCAAATTGACAGTCGATAAAAAATATGCATGATTTCGTCATCGTGACGATCATTCAAGGCTTAGTTCCATGAACGAGAAAGTTGAACAGAAAATGAGCCGGCAAGAACTGCTTCGGCTCGCGGGAGAGGTGGTTTCGGCATATGTGGGCAAAAACCCCCTGCCGCCGCAACAGATTTCGGATGTGATCGAAATGGTCTATGCGACCTTCAGCAGCCTGGGGGAAGGCTGCGTCGAGGTCAAGCCCGAAGCCCAGAAACCGGCCGTCAACCCAAAACGCTCTGTATTCCCTGAATACATTGTGTGCCTGGAAGACGGCAAGAAGCTCAAGATGCTAAAACGCCATCTGCGCACGACCTACAAGCTGAACCCTGACGAATACCGAGCCAAGTGGGGATTGGGGCCCGACTATCCGATGGTCGCCCCCAACTATGCCGCCCAACGCTCGGATTTCGCCAAGAAAATCGGACTGGGCCGCAAGCCCGGCGCCCGCAAGGGACGCAAGTAGCTTTCATTCATCCAATTCGGGGAACATTTCATTTTTGGCCGGGTTATACCCGGCCTTTTCTTTTTACATGTTCCGCCGATACTGACCGCCGACTTCAAACAATGCCTCGCTGATCTGGCCCAGCGAGCAAAACCGCACCGCCTCGACCAATTCGGCGAAAAGATTGCGGTTTTCGATGGCCGCCGCTTTCAGGCTGGCAAGCGCTCGTTTGGCGTCCTTGGCATGGCGTTTATGGAATTCGGCCAGGCGCTTGATCTGATTCTTCTTCTCGTCGTCGCTGGAACGCGACAGAACGACGGCCCTGGTCGCCTCGGGCTCGGGGTTGAGGAAGGTGTTGACGCCGATGATCGGGTACGAGCCGTCATGCTTCTTATGCTCGTAATAAAGGCTTTCATCCTGAATTTTCCCGCGTTGGTAGCCGGTTTCCATGGCCCCCAGCACGCCGCCGCGCTCGGCGATGCGCTCGAATTCGCACAACACCGCCTCTTCCACCAGATCGGTCAGCTCGTCGATGATGAAAGCGCCCTGGTTGGGATTTTCGTTCCTGGCCAGGCCCCATTCGCGATTGATGATCATCTGGATGGCCATGGCCCGGCGCACCGATTCGACCGTCGGCGTGGTGTAGGCCTCGTCATGGGCGTTGGTGTGCAGGCTGTTGCAATTGTCGTAGATGGCGATCAGGGCCTGCAGCGTGGTGCGGATGTCGTTGAAGTCCATCTCCTGGGCATGCAGCGAACGGCCCGAGGTCTGGATATGGTATTTCAGTTTCTGCGAGCGCTCGGCGGCGCCGTATTTGAAACGCATGGCCACCGACCAGATGCGCCGGGCCACGCGACCGATGACCGAATATTCGGGGTCCATGCCGTTCGAGAAGAAGAAGGACAGATTGGGCGCGAAATCGTCGATCCTCATGCCGCGGGCGAGATAGGCTTCGACATAGGTGAACCCATTGGCCAGCGTGAAGGCCAGTTGGCTGATCGGATTGGCCCCGGCCTCGGCGATGTGATAGCCCGAGATCGAGACCGAATAGAAATTGCGCACCCGGTGCAAGACGAAATATTCCTGGATGTCGGCCATCAGCTTCAGCGCGAATTCGGTCGAGAAGATGCAGGTGTTCTGCCCCTGGTCTTCCTTCAAAATGTCGGCCTGAACGGTACCGCGCACATTCTCCAGCACCCAGGATTTTATTTTCCCGTATTCGCCCTCGGTCGGCTCGCGCCCGTTCTCGGCGACGAACTTCTCGAGATTCTGCTCGATGGCGGTGTTGAAGAACATGGCCAGGATCATCGGCGCCGGACCGTTGATGGTCATCGAGACGCTGGTCATCGGATGGGTGAGGTCGAAGCCAGAATACAGCACCTTCATGTCGTCAAGCGTTGCGATGGAGACGCCGGAATTACCGACCTTGCCATAGATGTCGGGCCGGGTGCCGGGATCGTTGCCGTACAGGGTGACGGAATCGAAGGCGGTGGACAGGCGCTTGGCGGCTGAATCCTTACTTAGGAACTTGAAGCGTTGGTTGGTGCGAAAGGCGTCGCCCTCGCCCGCGAACATGCGCGTCGGATCCTCGTTCTCGCGCTTGAAGGCGAAGACGCCGGCCGTATAGGGGAAGGTGCCGGGCAGGTTTTCCTTCAGCAGCCATTCCAGCAGCGTGCCGTGATCCTTCCATTTGGGCAGCATCACCTTGGGAATCTTGGTTCCCGACAACGATGTGGTGGTCAGTTGCGTGCAGATCGTCTTGTCCCTGATCTTGACCACATATTCGTCGCCGGCATAGCTTTTCTGCACCTTGGGCCAGATCTCCAACAGTTTCTTGGCCCTTGGATCGAACTGCATTTCGCGCTTTTCGATCTCGGCGTCGATATCCTTCGAGCCCTTGCCCAGCATGCGCTTGGTTTCGGTCAGTTGCTGGATTTCGCGGGCCAGCGCCGATTGCGAGGCGATGGTCTTGTGATAGTCGCGCAGGGTATCCGCGATCTCGGCCAGATAGCGGGTGCGCGCGGGCGGCACGATGGCGGCCCCGGTCTCGGAGCAGCGCTTGCCGCCGGTCTTGAAACGGGTCTTGGGCAGCTTGGCGCCCTTGCCCGCCAGCAGATCGAGCAATTCCATATACAGCGCCGTCACGCCCAGATCGTTGAAACGCGAAGCGATGGTGCCGAAGACCGGCATGGTTTCGGCATCCTGGCCGAAGGCCTGGCGGTTGCGCTGGATTTGCTTGCGCACGTCGCGCAGCGCATCCTCGGCCCCCTTGCGGTCGAATTTGTTGATGGCCACCAAATCGGCGAAATCGAGCATCTCGATTTTTTCAAGCTGGCTGGCGGCGCCGAATTCCGGCGTCATCACGTAAAGCGACAGATCGGCCAGATCGGCGATGGCAGAATTGCCCTGGCCGATGCCGGGCGTCTCGACGATCACCAGATCATAGCCGGCGGCCTTGCAGGCCAGCACGGCGTCGGGCACGAAATCGGGCACCTCGGAACCAGCGTCGCGGGTGGCGATCGAGCGCATATAGATGTTGTCGCCCTCGATGGCGTTCATGCGGATGCGGTCGCCCAGAAGCGCTCCGCCCGATTTGCGCTTGGTGGGATCGACGGCCAGAATCGCGATCTTGAAATCGTCGCTGTCCAGGCGGAAACGGCGGATGACTTCATCGGTCAGCGAGGATTTACCCGCCCCGCCGGTGCCGGTAATGCCCAACACCGGCACGAAGCCCCGCTTCTTGGCGCTCTCGGCCAGGGATTTCCGGGTCTTGGCGTCGATATGGCCGTTCTCGAGCGCGGTGATGAATCGCGCCAGGGCCGCCGGATTCGTCAAAGCCTTGAGGGCCGGGATCTCTTGCTTCGAGGCATCGAAATCCGTCTTCTTCAACATGTCGTTGATCATGCCCTGCAGGCCCAGATGATGGCCGTCGTCGGGGCTGTAGATGCGGGTCACGCCGTAATCGTGCAGTTCCTTGATCTCGTCCTCGACGATGACGCCGCCGCCGCCGCCGAAGACCTTGATGCCGTCGCGCCCGGCCTCTTTCAGCAGGTCGATCATGTATTTGAAATATTCGACATGACCGCCCTGGTAGGAACTGACGGCGATGCCCTGCACGTCTTCCTGGATGGCGGCGCGCACGACGTCGCCGACCGAGCGGTTATGGCCCAGATGAATGACCTCGGCCCCTGTCGATTGCAAGATGCGCCGCATGATGTTGATCGAGGCGTCGTGCCCGTCGAACAGCGAGGCGGCCGTCACGAAGCGGACCTTGTTCTTGGTCTTCACCGGCTTGGGGGCTTGGTGCTTCAGGCTTCCATCATCGGGCACGGGCGTCACTCCTGTTTGGATGTCTCGGCATCCATTTCATGCATTCTTCGCTTCTCGGCAGGCTTTGGCAATTGCCGCCTTCGCCTCCACATTATTACCTTTACGTAAACGTTAAGACAAGGGGCGCTGCAATTAAACTTACCATTTGTGTTGTACAAAATAATTAAACACAAAGGAACGAGATATATTCTTGACAGGAAAACCGCCCCTGTGTTTGATAACATCATTGGCGCCGATTTGAGCTCAGCTTGCGGGCGCTTGATAAATGCGGCTAAAGCGAGGGAGAACCGTCCGGTCATCCCTCAACGGCCGAGACGGTTTAACTTTATATGAGGACCACAAACCATGTCCGTTTCGAGCAAGAATCCTGAAACCATCGTGCTGCACGCCGGATGGCGGGCCGATCCGACCACCAATTCGGTGGCCGTGCCCATTCATCAGACCACCAGCTATCAGTTCAAACACACCGAACATGCGGCCAATCTGTTCGCGCTGAAGGAATTGGGCAATATCTACACCCGCCTGATGAACCCCACCACCGATGTGCTGGAACAGCGTTTGGCGGCGCTAGAGGGCGGCGTGGCGGCTCTGGCCGTGGCTTCGGGCCAGTCGGCGACCACCTTCGCGGTTCTCAATCTGTGCTCGGCGGGCGACAATTTCGTCACCTCGACCGACCTCTATGGCGGCACATGGAATCTCTTCGCCAATACGCTCAAGCAGTTGGGCATCGAGGCTCGTTTCGTCGATCCGGCGGATCCTGAGAATTTCCGCAAGGCCACCGACGCCAAGACGCGGCTTTACTATGCCGAGACCCTGCCCAATCCCAAGCTGAACGTCTTCCCGATCAAGGAAGTGGCGGATATCGGGCGCGAATTGGGCGTGCCCCTGATCATGGATAATACGGCGGCCCCCATCATTTGCCGCCCCTTCGACCATGGCGCGGCGGTGGTCATCTACTCGACCACCAAATATATCGGCGGCCACGGCACCAGCATCGGCGGCGTCATCATCGACGGCGGAAATTTCAACTGGGAGAAAAACCCGGAACGCTTCCCGACCCTCAACACCCCCGATCCCAGCTATCACGGCGCGGTATGGACGCAGGCGGTCAAGCCTCTGGGCCCCATCGCCTATGTGCTGCGCATCCGCGTGACCTTGCTGCGCGATGTCGGGGCGGCGCTGTCGCCCTTCAACGCCTTCCAGCTTATCCAGGGGCTGGAGACCCTGCCCCTGCGCATCCGCGCCCATTGCGACAATGCGCTGAAAGTCGCCGATTATCTGGCCAAGCATCCCAAGGTGACCAAGGTCATCCATCCCAGCCAGCAGTCGGGGGAATTCAAGCGCCGCGCCGACACCTATTTGAAGCGCGGCCTGGGCGGTCTGCTCGGTTTCGAGCTTGCGGGCGGCGCCGAGGCCGGACGCAAATTCATCGACGCGCTGGCCCTCTTCTATCACGTCGCCAATATCGGCGATGCGCGCTCGCTGGCCATTCATCCGGCCAGCACCACCCATTCCCAGTTGGGGGCCGAGGATCAGTTGGCCTCGGGCGTGTCGCCGGGCTATGTCCGCCTGTCGGTCGGGCTTGAGCATATCGACGACATCCTGGCCGATCTGGATCAAGCCTTAAGTAAAGTCTGATGATTCATCGATGGTTGAAGAGGAATCTGTCGGGACGATGCAGCAAAACCAGCCGTCATGCGCGGACTTGATCCACGGCTGTCCGGTTTAAATTCAGACCCTTCCCTTTTTCCTCATCCTGAGGAGCGAAGCGTCTCGAAGGATGAGGAAAAACAAGGAAAATGCAGCGCCTCGCCCTTCGAGACAGCCGCTTCGCGGCTTCCTCAGGGTGA
>JACRJC010000054.1 GCA_016215555.1 Rhodospirillales bacterium
CAAGGCCAGCGGTCGCAAACACCGCGCAAACAGGCCGGACACATGAGCGCAACCGACCAAGGTCATCTAACGTCAAAAATGTCCTTGCCTTTCAGGGGCCGTCCACACATGAGGAGGGCCGAAGGCCCGTCTCGAAGGATGGGACGGCGTTATCTGTCGCCAGTTAGGGACTCTTACTCGCCTTCAGCGCCGCCGCGATATGCGGCGCCGACAGCAGCAGCAGCAAACCGGCCAGAATCAGCACCTGACAATTCGAAATCGTGCCCGCCAGAATCAGCGGCGCCTGCTCGTTCAGGGTCGGATGCATCTTCACGAAATCCTCGCCGATCAGGGCCAGCCCTTCGCCCAGCAGACTGTCCAGCGCCGCCAGGGGCAGCAGCCAGGCCAGCCAGCGGTCGCCCTTGGCGCCCTCGAAGGCGGTCAACCCGGCCAGGGCGTTGCGGCATTCGGCGCCGGCAATGCGGGCCAAGGCCGCCAACCCCAACGTCGCCGCCGCCAGGATGCTGAACAAGGGTACGGGAATGTCGCGGTAGCGGCCGTCATGAGCCAAAGCCACGGCCATGACCAGGGCATAGACGGCGAAAATCGCCATCAGGCGGCGCAGCCACAAAGGCGGCGCTTCCAGACGCCCGGCGGTCCAGTGGGAAGCTTGGCGCAGCGAGGCCACGATCAGGACCAGCAGGCCGGCCCCGACGACCAGCGGCGACAGGGCCGTCCAGAAGGTGAAGGCGGCGCCCCACGACACCGAGACATAGCGCACGAACAAGGCCGCCAATAGTTGCGCCAGAAAGACGGCGCCGAAGGCCAGCGCCAGGCGGCCCTGGATCAGATCGCGCCGGAAAGGCAACAGCAGCAACAGCGCCAGCAGAATCGAGGCCGCCGCCTTCAAGCTCCAGGCGGGATCTTCCGACACATTGCCGACCAGCGGAAATTTTTGCAGGCGTGCGGCGTCGATCAGGCCCCATTTGGCCCCGACCGTGCCTTCGAGATTGTATTTCCAATTCTGATCGAAGGCTTCGACCAGATTGTAGTCGAAGCCGTTGCGGATGGCGGTTTCGACCAGCGCGCGCAGATGCTTGGCGGCATTGACGTTGCCGGGTGCTGCGGGGCCGCGTTGGCGGCCCTGGGTCGGCCATCCGGCCTCGCCGATCAGGATCGGCTTGCCGGGAAAGGCGTCGCTCATGATCTTGTGGATGGCCTCGAAATGCTTGCCGACGCCATCGACGCCGACCGGCTCGTCCTCCCAGTAAGGCAGGATGTGGATGGTGATGAAATCGACTTCCTTGGCCACTTCGGGATATTTCAGCCAGAAGGCCCAGACATCGGCATAGGATACCGGCTGCTTCACATTGGCCTTCACGCGGCGGATATGGGCGATCAGCTTTTCGGCCGTCAAATCGCGCCTGAGCAGAACTTCATTGCCGACGATGACGCGCTCGACGGTATCGGGATAATCATGCGCCAACTGAATCAGCGAATCCACCTCGGCTTCGTTGGTGGCGCGCCCCTTCTCGGTAGCGTCGCTGGTGATCCAGGCGCTTTGAATGACCTTGATGCCGTATTTGGCGGCCAGGGGCGGCACCGCCTCCATGCCTTCGCGGCTGGTATAGGTGCGCACGCCGCGCGACAATCCCTTCAAGCGGGCCAGATCCTCGTCGATCTGCTCGCGCGATGGGAAGACCTGGGTCAGCGGACTTTGGCCGTCGCGGAAGGGCGCAAAGGACATGCTGGCGATCTGGCCTGAAACATCGGGGCCCGCCTGCTGCTCGCGGTTGGGCCAGCCCCAGGCCAGCACCGCCAACTCGGCGAAGACGACGAAAGCGAAGAGAAGGGCAAGCAGGCGCTTCATCTAATATTATCTCCCGACGCCGCGGATGGCCATGTAGCGCCGATCCCTGACCAGGGCCAAGGGCACGCCGAAGCGCTGTATCTTGGCGATGGTCCGCCCCTCGAAATAGCTTTGGCAATTGATGACCGTGTACATGACCATGAAGTCGGCTTCTTCCTGTTCCTTGGTGAAGACGAGGTTGGGCGGAAAGTAATAATAGGACGAAAGCGCGTGTCCGCATACCATGACCTTCCAGGTCTTTGGTTCGCCGCCCAGCTCGCGCTGCTCGTTATCGACGTAATCGGCCAGCGCCTGCGTCGCCTCGCGCAGCGAGTTGCTCCAATAATCCATCTCCCACTTTCCTTCGGCGCCGGCGACCCCGCCAACCAGTTGGTTGTAGAAGATGTATTGATGCGGATGCAGCATCGCCATCTGCCAGGCCTGGACGACCATCAGCCCCAGCAAGACGATGGTAAAGCCGCGCCCCGCCCAATGATGAAGGCGCCACAGCATTTCCCACAACCGGTCCAGGGCGACGGCGGCCAGCACGGCCAGCGGCGGCACCACGAACAGGAAGTGGCGAAGGCCGTTATAGGCGGTCGGACGCATCAGCACGAACAACAGCACCGGGAACAGGCCGGCCATCGCGGTCAGAAAGAGATTCATGATTCCCGGCGGAAAGGGCAGGCCGGGACGGCGCTGCTTGAGCCAGCCCAGGAACAGGACCAGGGCGACGCCAAGACCGGCCAGAACGATCTCGGGCAGGGTGACGGCCAGATAGCCCGGAATATAGAAGGCCGGCAAGTGATCGGCCGTATAGACCTGTCCGCCCATCTTGGTTTCGATGCCGATCCCCAACGTCGAGAATCCCATCAACGCCTGCAAGGGATTGAGCGGACTTTGATAGGACCAGGGCCAAAGCAGGGCCATGACGGCATAGGCCAGCCCCAAGGGCATCAGGATCGAGCGCAGCATGACCAGGCTTTCTCGCCAGATCAGGCCAAAGTTTTTCATGCGGATGTAAAGGCCAAGCAAGCGCAAGCCAAGGCCAAGGCCCAGATAGAACAGCATCAACAGAGCGCCGGCCCGGATGCCCAGAGCGATGCCCAAAGCGATGCCGAAACCGATGCGCGCCGAACGCGACGGCGACGGCGATTCCTGGATGAAACGGCATAGATAATAGAGCGTCCACAACATCGCCGAGGCGAAGGGCGCATCCTTGGGATTGTTGAACATATGGCCCCAGAAGGGCGGGGTCAGGGCCAGCAGAACCAGGGCCAGAACGCCGGCCCGCTCGCCGCCCAGAAGGCGCCCCAACCGCCAGACGCCGGCCAGGCCGACGACGCCCAGGACGCCGCCCAAAAGATGGCGGGTTTCATAGACGCCCAAGGGCGAGAACAGGTTCAAGATGGCGGCCAGCAGATCGAAAAAACCGCCGTAATGGAAGAGATCGAGATATTCCAGCGCCGAGCTGTCTTGAAAAAACGAGGTGTAATAGGCCAGAATCATCCGGCCATATTCGTTCTGCACCGCCTCGTCATGAGTGATGCCGTAATCGCCGAACAAAAGCCCGACCAGAAGCAGCGCCGCCACCAGCAGGGCGATGCCGAGATCGTCATAGACTTCGCCGCTCCAATGGAGCGGCGAGCCTGACCGGACCGGTGGAAGATCGCTTTTCAAACTCATGGAGCGGAAGACTATCAGGGCTTAAAGCGCCTTGCTATAAGAGGATCATGACAAGCACATCCTCCTTGGATTACGGACAGGCCTCCTTGCTGCATCTGGGCTGGGAACGGCTGCATACGGATTCATTGAGGCTTTCCAAACTGTTAACCGGAATGAGGCGGGATTGGCAAGGGTTGGTGGCCATCACCAGAGGCGGGCTGGTGCCGGCTGCGGTGGTGGCAAGGGAGTTGTGCATCCGCAAGGTCGAAACCCTGTCCATCGTCAGCTATGACGAACGGCGGCAGGGCGAGGCCCAGGTGTTGAAAGGGGCCGCAGCGGCCATGAAGGACGGCGGCCGGGGCTGGCTGGTCATCGACGATCTGACCGATTCCGGGGTCACGGCCCGCCTCGTCCGCCAACTGCTTCCCAAGGCCTTCATCGCCGCCGTCTATGCCAAGCCCCTGGGCGCGCCAACGCTGGACCTGTTCGCCAAAGAGGTCGAACAGGCCGTCTGGGTGGTGTTTCCTTGGGATATCAATCAATAATCGCAGAAACAAAGACAAATCGTTGACCTGGATCAACGAAAATCGCCGGTTGTCATATGGCGATTGACAGCGACTGAAGCGGGGCACAAATTCCGCCTCATGACCGGGGCCGACCATCTTTGTTTTTTCCCAATACCGGCTAGGCGCCGCAGCGCCGTGGCCTGGATGAGCTTGGCTCTATTGTCGATCAACATCCTGGTCGGCGAAGGCAAATGACACCGGCGCCGGCCTTGGTGACGCCGAAGGATTTTCGCTTCGGCGCCATTTCTCTGGCTCTGCATCTGGCGGGCGGCATGGCCTTGCTATTAAGCGGTGGCGCGCAGAGTCCAACAACATCCTCTCTGCCCGTCCCTTCCTTCCAATTGGTCGTTCCTCCCCAACCCGTCATGGCGCTTCCGGTGGCACAGCCAAAACCACCGGAACGCAAAACGGCCAATCCCAGACCCGTCTTGACACAAACGCCCACTGCCGTGCCATTGGCCCCGGCTAGCCAAGAAACAGCGGCAAATACGGAACCGGCTCTTCCCAGCTTGGCATCGGCGTCTCCAATCGCAAGCCAGCCCGCGAATCCCGGGGCGATCGACATATTCCAGCAAGTCACCTATCTCGACCGCAGCATGCCTCTGTATCCGGCATCCGCCCGCAAGCGCGGCATCGAGGGACGTGTTCTGCTGCAAGTCGAGGTCGATGCCGCGGGTCTGCCGGTTTTGATCCGGCTTGTCGAAAGCAGCGGCTCGGAAGCCCTGGACCGGGCCGCCCTGGACGCCGTTCGACAATGGAAATTCAAGCCGGCGCGGCGCGCCAACCACCCCATCGCCGCCACCGTCACCATTCCGATTCACTTCAGGCTCGACAGCGTTGCCGTCGCCGCCACCCTTGAAAAAGAGGCTGCCCAGTGAACGAACAAATCGGACTTCTCAGCTTTCTGGAACGCAGCGATTTCATCGCGCAAAGCGTGGCCTTGCTGTTGCTGGCGCTGTCGCTGGCCAGTTGGTGGGTGATCGCGGCCAGGATGGTGGCGCAACTGCGCCTCAACCGCTGCCGGGGGCGGATTTTCACGGCTTTCTGGTCGGCCCCGTCCCTCGATCAGGCATTGGCGCAGATGCAGATGGATGACCGCAGCGGCCTGTTCTTCGGACTGGCCGAAACCGCCGCCAGCGCCGCCGGGATGCCGGCCAGACATCAGGAACAAGGCATCGGCTCGGGCGTGTCCAACAGCGAATTGCTGACAAGGGCCATGCGCAATTACATCGTCCATGCCCAGGCCAGGATCGAAAGCGGGCTGACCTTCCTGGCCTCGGTCGGCTCGACGGCCCCCTTCATCGGCCTGTTCGGCACGGTATGGGGCATCTATCACGCCCTGGTCGGGCTGGCGGGGGCGACGCATGTGGTGCTGGACAAGGTGGCGGGGCCGGTCGGCGAGGCCCTGATCATGACGGCGGCGGGCCTGTTCGTGGCCATTCCCGCCGTGCTGGCCTATAACGCGCTCAACCGCGCCAACCGGCTGATCCTGGCCCAGTTGGACGGTTTCGCGCATGATCTGCATGCCTTTCTGATGACCGGGGCGCGCGTCAACACCATGCCGAAAGGGATCTGACGATGTCCTTCGGCGGCTTCAACGAGAGCGGCAACCAGCCCATGGCCGACATCAACACGACGCCGCTGGTCGATGTCATGCTGGTGCTGCTGGTGATCTTCATCATCACCGCCCCCTTGTTCAACCAGGCAGTGCCCATCGATCTGCCCCAGGCCAGCGCCAGCCAGCTCGAGGAAAAGCCCGCCGTGCTTCATGTCGCCCTGGACAAGGACGGCAGGCTGACGGTGGACGGCGCCGCCGTCGCCATCGAGGAATTCGAAAGCCGCTGCCGCGAAATCCTGGCCGGCAAGCCCAAGGCCGAGATGCATCTGAGGGCCGAACGGACGACGTTGTACGAACAGGTGACCAAGATCATGGCCATGGCCCAGAAAGCCGGCGTCACGAAAATCGCCTTCGTCACCAATCCGGGTTAGGGCGACTTGGGTTAGCCCTGCCCGGGCGCCGGGTGCTGCAGATAGATCATGCGCTTGATTTCGCGCCGTCCCCGGGTGACGTTGTCGAGGATGAAGCCCGAAGCCAGCGACAGGAATGCCAGGATCATGATGCTGGCGGCCAGGATGGCGGTGGGAAAGCGCGGCACCAGACCGGTTTCCCAAAAGGTCAGCAGCACCGGCAGGGCCAGCAGCAGGGCAAGGGCGGCCAGCAGGCCCGAAAGCGTGCCGAAGAAGAACAGCGGGCGCTCGGCCTTGGTCAGACGGATGATCATCTTCAAGATGCGCCAGCCATCCTTATAGGTGGACAGCTTGCTCTCGGAACCCGGCGGGCGGGCGTAATAGGGCGTCTGCAGCTCGGCCACCGGCATGTTGAGGCTTAGCGCATGCACGGCCAGCTCGGTCTCGGTCTCGAAACCGTGCGACAGCGCCGGAAAGGATTTGGCGAAGCGGCGCGAGAAAACGCGATAGCCCGACAGCATGTCGCCGAAACGGTCGCCGAACAGCCAGGCCACGGTGCCGGTAATCAGATGATTGCCCAACTGATGGCCGGGCCTGAAGGCCCCCGCCTCATCGGTATGCAAGCGCGTCCCCACCACCATGTCGAGATTCTCGTCGATCAGCTTTTGAATCATCGCTGGCGCGCTGGGAGCGTGATAGGTGGCGTCGCCATCGGCCATGACATAGATGTCGGCCTCAATGTCGGCGAACATGCGCCGCACCACATGGCCCTTGCCTTGCAAATTCTCGCTGCGCACGATGGCGCCGGCGGCCTTGGCCAACTCGATCGTGCGGTCCTTGGAATTATTGTCATAGACATAGACGATGGCGCCGGGCAGCGCCTTGTGGAAATCCTCCACCGTCTTGGCGATGGCGGCTTCCTCGTTGAACGCGGGGATAAGAACGGCGACGCGCATGAGAACCTAATAGGCTGTTGATTTGTCAAATAAATCTACACTTTACGGAGCGAGTTGGCAATGTCCCATCATCTGGAAAGATGACATTTGGCGGGGCAAAAGCTATGATGCGCCATTCAAGGGCGGAATAAATGGCCGAACCAGATATCAGATTTCTTGGCGAACGGATTGATCGCATTCAGGCGGAATTGCGCGAATTACGGGGCGTTCGCGCGGAAATAGCGCATTTGCGCGCCGAAATGCACACTGAAATATCCTCTTTGCGGGCGGAAATCGCCGATCGCCACGACGCCGCCAGCGAACGCATCGACAACCTCGAAAAAGCCCTCGACGCCCGGTTCGATCTCGTCCACCAAACCATGGCGACAAATCTTGCCGCCATTCTCCAAGCCATCAAGGGCGGCTCGGCCTAGAGATCGGAAGAAACCTGAGCCATTAAACGGCTCAGGTTTCGCGCGTGAATCTGCTCTCTACCAATTTGTTTTAGCGAACGATTCACGTTTAACTCCGCGCCACTGTGTGACTCGGAGTTAAACGATCGTGCGCTAGCCCCTTCGGACCTCGATCTGGTCCAGGCTCACGAAACCCCGGCCCGAGCCCTGCAGCGCCCCGCCCGAACCGCAGCCGCCGCCATGGAAGACCCGGAACAGCTTGGCCTCGCGGGGGTCGGCGCCGGTGAATTTCTGATAAGCCTCGGCCAGCAATCGGCGCGCCGTGGGGCGGTTCATCCTCTCGCCCGCCGTTTCCGCCGCCGTCATGCGGATGTTGAATTCCTTCAGGATATGCAGCCTGGAGACGTTCAACAGGGCCTGATCGAAGGGCACATCCAGCTCCTTGAAGAATTCCTCGGCGCTGGAAAGGCCCTTAAGGTCTAGCGTGACATCGCACATTTCGCGCACTCCGTTTCATATTGCCCTCAATCGCCGTGCGCCCAGCCTAGCCCAGCTTGGCTGGGCGCCACGAAATAGGTTATTCATTCTGCAAACTGGTATTATGCCGTCAAACGTTCCTCGACCGGCAGTTCGGCGAACAGGCGCGAAACAACCGGAATGGCCATGGTGTCGATCAGGAACCGTTCCAGATCGGCCCGTTCGGGCGCATGTTTGGTCTTCACGGCATGGCGGCGCACGCGGGCCAGAACGGCCCTGGCCTGAGCCTCGCCCAGGGCCACGCCCAGCACGGCATAGGCGTCGCGCACCGAGGCCAAGCCGGAATGCTTGCCCAGCACGAACCGATGCTCGCGCCCGACCAGATGCGGATCGATGCCTTCATAGGTGGCGCGGTTCTTCAGCAAGCCCTGGACATGGATGCCCGCCTCATGGGTGAACACCGCCTCGCCGACGATGCTTTTTGCGACCGGCACAGGGCGGCCCGAAGCCTCGGCGACCAGCGCCGAAATGGCCGGCAGATCGTGGGTATCGATGCCGGTCTCGATGCCGTAGAGATGCGATAGCGCCATCACCACCTCTTCCAGCGGCGCATTGCCGGCCCGCTCGCCCAGGCCATTGACCGTGGTGCTGACATGACTGGCTCCGCCCCGGACGGCGGCCAGCGAATTGGCGTTGGCCAGGCCCAGATCGTCATGGGCGTGGATTTCCAGTTCGAAATCCGGCCCCACGACGGCGCGCAATTCCTTAAAGGCCTCCCTGGTGGCGAAGGGGTCCAGAATACCCAGCGTGTCGGCATAACGAAAGCGCCTAGCCCCGGCATCCCTGGCCGCCAGCGCCACCTGGCCGACGAAGGCGGGATCGGCCCGGGACGCATCCTCGCCCCCGATGCTAACCTGCAGGCCCAGCCCCCGGGCCTTGCCGATCAGCCGAATCATCTCGGCCAGCAATTGCGGGCGCGACAGAGAAAGCTTGGCGGCCAGTTGAATGTCGGACACCGGCAGCGTCAGATGGACCGAAGACAGGCCCACGGCCAGGGCGGCGGCGACATCCTCGTCCTTCAGCCGGCACCAGCCGATCAAACGGGCCTTCAGGCACGCCGAAACGATGGCCCGGATGCCCCGGCATTCCTCTTCGCCCATGGCGGGAATGCCGATTTCCAGTTCCGGCACGCCGGCTTCGTCCAGCGCCTGGGCGATGGCCAGCTTTTCGGCCACGGTAAAGGCGACGCCGGCGGTCTGCTCGCCGTCTCGTAAGGTGGTGTCGTTAATCTTGATATTTTGACCCTCGCCGGGCGCTCGCTCTCGCTCGCTTGGCCGCCGCCTCAATGGCGGCTGGTCGCTTCGCTCTCCATCTGTCATCGCCGCCTCCCCTCACCCACAACTAAACGATTGCCCGCAGCCGCATTTGCCCTCGGCGTTGGGATTCTCGAAGACGAAACCGGCGCCGTTCAAATCCTCGACGAAATCGACATTGACGCCGGTCAGCAGGGGCTGGCTGGTCGGATCGACGAAGACCCGGATCTCGCCGAAGCGGTAGACGCGGTCGCCCTCTTGCGGCTGATCGTCGATGCCCATGCTGTAGCGCAGGCCCGAGCAGCCGCCCGAGGCCACCATGATGCGCAGGCCGCCTTGCGCGTCGCCGGCCCCGTCCAAGAGAGTCTTGATGGCGCCGATGGCGCTGTCGGTCAGAACCAGCATGGACAACCTCCTTTGGGCTACGATCCTGGCCTTCTCCCTTCAAGCTTCGTGCCAATATCAACCCATTGATATTGCTACATGTCGCCGGCAGAGTTGTTGGCGGCAATCCGACAGGCCGTCGGATATCGGACATCCCCGCCCCCTTTTCACCCTGCATTCAGCTTGAAGACGGCTATAATTCCTGCATGAAGAGATTCACTCTTGCCGCCGCCCTGATTTTGCTGGCTGGCCCGCCGTCGCTGGCCGATTCCATCGACCAGAACGCCGCCCGCGAGGCCGTGAAGAAGGGCGATATCCGCCCCCTGGCCGAGGCCATCGCCAAAGTCGAACAGGATTACCAAAGCCGGGTTCTGGATGCCGAGTTGGAGCACGAAGGCGGAATTTATGTCTATGAAATCAAGGCCATCAATAAGGATGGCTGGCGGCGCAAACTGTATCTCGACGCCAAGACGCTGGATATTCTCAAAGAAAAATCCAAGCCCCCCAAGAAGAAGGACTGAGCGATGCGCCTGCTGGTCATCGAGGACGACAAGCGCCTGTCCGGACAATTGAAGGAGGCGCTGGAAAGTGCGGGCTACGCCGTCGATCAGGCTTTCGACGGCGAGGAGGGGCATTTCCTGGGCGATACCGAACCATACGACGCCATCGTCTTGGATCTGGGCCTGCCCAAGCAAGACGGCGTTTCGGTCCTGAAGCAATGGCGCAAGGGGGGGCGCACCGCCCCGGTCCTGATCCTGACCGCCCGCGACGCCTGGAGCGAAAAGGTGGCGGGTTTCGACGCCGGGGCCGACGATTATCTGGCCAAGCCTTTCCATATGCCCGAATTGCTGGCCCGCCTTAGAGCGCTTATCCGCCGCTCGGCCGGCCAGGCTTCGGCGCTGCTCAGTTGCGGACCGCTTTCCTTTGACACCAGCGCCGGCACTTGCGAGCTTAACGGCAAGGACGTCACCCTGACCGCCCATGAAGCGCGTATCCTGGCCTATCTGCTGCACCACAAGGGCAAGATCGTGTCGCGCACCGAATTGACCGAACATGTCTATGCCCAAGATTTCGACAGGGACTCCAACACCATCGAAGTCTTCATCGGGCGCCTGCGCAAGAAGCTGGGCGAAGGCATGATCCATACCCATCGCGGCCAGGGCTACCGCATGGCCGAGCCGGATGCCTGAACCCACGACCTCCATCAAGCGCCGCCTGGCGCTGCTGTCGGGCCTGTGGCTGGCGGCGGCCCTGCTGGCGACCGGCCTGTTGCTGGCCCATCTGTTCAAAATCCACGCCGAGGAAGGGTTCGACGCCGAACTGGCGGGACAGATCGAAGAATTGGCGGCACTGGCCGATCTCGGCGCCAATGGCCGCGCCCATATCCCCAATCCCCCCGCCGATCCCCGCTTCGGGCGCGCCTATTCCGGTTGGTACTGGCTGGTCATTGATGGCGGCCAGGAAAGCTTGCGTTCGCGTTCGCTCTGGGACGCCGACATTCGCCTTCCCCTGCCGTTGCCGGAACAGGCCTTTTCCTTGCGGGGCCCTCGTGGCGAGCCCCTACGCGCTCTGGCGCGCCGGCTTCGCCTGACTGAAACCGCCCCTAACTCGATCTTCCTGGTCGCCGGGCCGCAAGACCGGATCGATGCCGCGACCTGGGATTTTGCAAGCCATCTGTTCCTGACCTTCGTGCTGCTGGGGGTGGGCTTGATCGCCGCCATTCTGTTGCAGATCACCTGGGGTCTGCGTCCGCTGCAGCGTCTGCGCCTGGCGCTGGCCGATATCCGGGCCGGCCGCTCGAAGCGTCTTGATGGAAGTTTTCCATTTGAAATAAGTCCATTAACTGATGAAGTTAATGAATTGATAGAACATAACGCCAAGACCGTCGAGCGGGCCCGCACCCATGCCGGCAATCTTGCCCACGCCCTGAAAACCCCTCTGGCGGCGCTGATGAACGAGGCCAACGCCCTGCCCGGCCCCGAGGGGCGGCGGCTGATGACGCTGGCCCAGGAAATGAACGCCAGCATCACCCATCATCTGAAACGGGCCCGCATCGCCGCCGCCAAGGGCGGGCTGGGCGAACGCACGGAACTGGCCGATACCGCCGCCCGCCTGATCCAGGCTATCGGCAAGCTGAAGGCCGACCGCCCCTTGAAATCGACGCTCGAAGGCGTGCGCGGTCTGTGGTTCCTGGGCGAGCGCCAGGATCTGGAAGAGATGCTGGGCGTGCTGATTGAAAACGCCTTCACCTGGGCCGACCGGCGGGTCCGGGTAACTCTGGGTCATGAGGGCGGACGGATCAGCGTGCTGATCGAAGACGACGGCCCCGGCATCCCCAAGGAACGCCAGGCCGAGATGCTGGAACGCGGCAAACGCCTGGACGAAAGCGTGCCCGGCAGCGGATTGGGACTTTCCATCGCCCTCGACCTGGCCGAGGCCTATGGGGGCGCGCTGACGCTGGACAAATCCCCCCTCGGCGGCCTGCTGGTCAGGCTTGAATTGCCCGAAGCGGCCATTGATTAGGGACTGCCCCCAGCCCCGGCAGCGCCTTTCTTGCCTTCGTCCCCCGCAGCGGCCCGCCTCATTTTCTCGACCAGCGAGTCCAGAGCCTTGAAGACAGCCTCGACGCCGTAGCCGGCCAGAAAGGCGATAGCGCTCAGGGACAGGTTGAGTCCGTTCATGGCCTCGGGCGACAGGAACAGGCTGACGATGCCGCCCAGAACCATGCCGAGAAGCAATCGGAAGCGGTATTGGTACAGCGTCGTCCGCTTGAACGACGCATCGTCCATCCGCTGCGTCAATTGGCGAATGATGAAAGTGCAGGCCCCCAGCAACCCATAAAGCAAAGGCAGGACATATTTCGACAGAATCTCGACCGAGTGATGCAGCGAGGTATGGGCGTTGTTGCTTTTTGCGGGGGCGGACAGCGCACCCCCGTTCTTGTTGTCCTTTTTGGTGAAGATCGGCAATTCGTAGAAACTGATCGTCTCGATGATTTGGCTGGCCGATGCCAGTCGCCCCGCCTTCAATTCCTTGCCGCGAAACAAATCCTCGTATTTATCTTCGTCGAACTTGTCGCCCTCGGCCAGCTTCAGCCGGGAAATCTCGCTTAACGTCGCCCCATACTCGGTCAGAGCCCGCTCGTAAGTCGCCACCGCATAGGAGGCCGACCCCGTGAAAATCTGGAAATACATCAAGACCAGAAAAGAAAGGATGCCATAGCCGCCGAATTCAATTTTACGAAACAGGGAAAAGAATTTCTGCTGCCAAGCGACACTTTTGGCCGACTGATGCCTGCGCCCCATTTCGTTGACGAGTTTGATGCCGTCGAACGTCGCCGGGGCAATCATTTGCGCCAGCCGATTGGTCATTTGACGAACCCTTGCGAGGCGCGCCTCGTCGTTGGCGCGCATCCCCGGCTCCTCGATGCTTTCGGCAAGGTCGATAATCTCTTGCGTCGCCAGGCCTTTGCGGCAGGCGAAATCGAGCGCCATGAAGGCTTCTTCCTCCATGCGATCAACGGTCGCTTGCGAAGACGGCGGCAGGGTTTGATTGTCCATATTCCCGAGTGAAAGCGCCATCTTGCCCCCCTATGGCGACACGGTCATGGAATAACGGCATGTCTTTTCGGCGCATTGCACGGGGGTGCCGTCGCGGTAGCGGATCTCGACCACCCATTCGCCCGCGGCCAGATTCTTTTTGCTGCTCCAGGTCCGCCAGTCGAAGCGACCGCCTTTTTGCAGGGCCTCGCTTCTCAATTCCTTCAGCAGCGGGGCCGCGCCGACGCCCAAGGCGATCACATCCTTCATGGCCGGTTTGTCGCCATCCTCCATCGCCGCCGTCCAATGAAGCCAGACATGGCGGATCGGCAGCTTTCCTTCCTTCTCCAACCGGTCCAAGACGTCATCGCCGCCCTCGAGCAGCGTCCAAAGCGTCAATTCGCGCCGGGAAACCGCGCCTTGCAGCTTGTCGGTATATTGCTGCCCTTTGACAAGCGAGGTCCAGACGGCCTCCTTGACGTCCAATCCGCCGTCCGCCGCCCAGGCGCCGCTGGACAGAAGCAGAGGCAGGGCCGACAGAATGACCTGAAAGACCTTGTAATTGGCGAACATATGTCCATCCCTCCCCAATTTCCAATTTGGCCAGCCACAATTACAACCTATAATCTATTATTGATCAATATAATATTCCTTAAGATGATATATTGCCGAAGTTCGGCGTTGCCCCCGGGAGGATGGGTTCCTATCCTACGCGGCCCCGATTCAGGAGTTGCCGCCGATGACCTCCCCCAACCCCCGTTACGACTGGACGACCGCCGAGATCGAAGCCCTGCTGGCATTGCCGCTGCTCGATCTGGTGTCGCGGGCCCACGAGATTTCCAAGTCCGGCACCGACAAGCGGGGCGTCCAGCTTGCCGCCCTGATGAATATCAAAACCGGGGGCTGCGCCGAGGATTGCTCCTATTGCAGCCAGTCGGCGCATCACGAGGCGCTGGACATCACCCGCACGCCTCTTAGCCGCCTGGACGAAGTGGTCTCGGCCGCCAAAGAGGCCAAGAAACTGGGAACCATCCGCTTTTGCATGGGCGTCGCCGGGCGCGAAGTGACCGACGGCCCCGAATTCGACGCCGTCCTCGACATGGTGCGCGCCGTCCGCGCCCTGGACATGGAGCCCTGCCTGACCATGGGCATGCTGAAACCGCATCACGCCCAGGCCCTGAAACTGGCGGGGCTGCAGTCCTACAACCACAATATCGACACCAGCCCGGAATATTACGGCCAGATCATCACCACCCGCACCCTGGAAGACCGGCTGCGCACCCTGTCCATCGTGCGCGATCAGGGGATCGATCTGTGCACCGGCGTCATCATCGGGCTGGGCGAAAGCCTGACCGACCGCGCCTCGGCGCTGCGGGTGCTGGCCAACATGAACCCGCATCCGGAAAGCGTGCCCATCAACGCCCTGGTCGCCATCGAAGGCACGCCCTTGGAAAGGCAAGAAGAAGTGCCGGCCCTGGATTTCGTGCGCATGATCGCCGCAGCCCGCATCGTTCTGCCGGCATCGCGCGTCCGTCTGGCCGCCGGACGCAAGCGCCTTAGCCCCGAAGCCCAGGCCCTGTGCTTCCTGGCCGGGGCCAATTCGATCTTCTATGGCGAGCGGCTGCTGACCACCGACAATGCCGAACCCGACCGGGACCGCGCCTTCCTGGAGGAAATTGGGGTCAGAATCCCGGCATGAAGGGTTGCGGGCTTCCCCCTAACCCCATTATGATGCCGGACTTTTTTCAAAGGTCCGCTCATGCTTGAACTGCTTCATAACGCCTCCAAGACCTTTGTGGTCAAAATCCTCCTCGCGCTGCTGATCGTCAGCTTCGGGGCCTGGGGCGTCGGCGACGTCTTCAAGCGGGTGACCTCGGACAACATCGCCGTCGAGGTCGGGCCGGAAAGCATCCCGGTCCAGGAACTGGCCAAGGATTTCGAGCGCGAAGTCAAGCGCCTAAGGCCTCTGTTCGGCGGCAAGCTGTCCAACGAGCAGGCCCGGGAATTCGGCCTTCTCGACCGCACGCTCGACCAGATCGTGGCCCGCACCCTCTACCAGCTTGAGGCCAACCGCCTGGGCCTGTCGGTGGGCGAGGCGGAACTGCAAAGGACGATTTTCGGCATCGCCGCCTTCCAGGGCGAGAACGGCAAGTTCGACAAGAGCCTCTATCAGATGACCTTGTCCAACAACAATATGAGCGAGGCCGACTTCCTCAAGCTTCTGAAGGGCGACATCGTGCGCTCGCAACTGCTGGCCGGCGTCGGCGGTTCGGTCGCCGTGCCCGGCCTTCTGATCCAGCAGGTTCTGGCCTATCGCCAGGAAAAGCGCGTCGCCGACATGCTGATCGCCGAGGCCGGGGCCATGCCGCCGCCGCAAGCCCCTTCCGAATCCGAGCTGGCCGACTTCCACAAGGCCAACGCCGCCCGCTTCACCGCCCCGGAAACCCGCAATCTGCTGGTTCTGCACGTCACCCAGGACAGTCTGGCCGAGGAAAGCAAGCCTTCGGACGCCGATGTCGAGGAAACCTACCGGGTGCGCATCGACGAATTCTCGTCGCCCGAGAAGCGCATCGTGCTGCAGATGCTGTTCGACAGCCAGGACAAGGCCAAGGCCGCCTCGGCCCGCCTGGACAAGGGCGAAGCCTTCGCCAAGGTGGCCAAGGAAGAAGCCAATATGGACGACCAGGCGACCCTGCTGGGCCGCATCGAGCGTCGCGATCTGCCCGCCGACCTTTCCGGCCTGGTCTTCTCCCTGCCCGTCGAGGGAGCGACGCCGCCCCTTAAAACGCCTCTGGGCTGGCATATCTTGAAGGTGACGGCGATTACGGCGTCGGCGCCCAAGCCCCTGAACGAGGTCAAGGCCCAGATCGCCAAGGAACTGGCCCTGGAGAACGCCGCCAAGGCGCTCAACACGCTGTCGGCCCAGATCGTCGATGAAGTGGCGGGCGGCGCCCATCTCGAGGAAGCGGCCAAGAAGTACAATATCAAGCTGCATTCCTTCGGCCCTCTCGACGCCAAGGGCCGCGAACCCTCGGGGGCCGCCGTCAAGAAACTGCCGGTTCCCGAAAAATTGCTGGAACTGGCCTTCGCCACACCCGAAGGGGCCGACAGTTCGATCATCGAATTGGATGACGGCATCCTGGGGGTGCGCGTCGTCAAGGTGACGCCGGCGGCCCTGAAGGCTTTGTCCGAGGTCCGCGATCAGGTCAAGACGCATTGGGCAGAAACCCAAAAGCGCAAGACCGCCCTGGAGCGCGCCGAGAAGGCCCTGGAACGCCTGAAGGCCGGGGCCGGCTTCGCCACCGTGGCCCAGGAACTGGGTCTGAAGGTCAAGGCGACGGCGCCCTTCCTGCGCGATGCGCCGATGAGCGAACACGGTCTGCCGCCCCGTCTGGTGGCCGAAATGTTCAAGGCCAAGCCCGGCGACGCGGCGATGGCCCAGACCCAAGACGGCGCCATGGTGGCCAGGCTGGGCAAGATCGTGAGCGCCGATCCCAAGGACAGCGCCGATGTCAGGATCGAAATCGCCCAGGCCTTGGAACAGGGATTGTCGGCCGATATGATCGACCAGTTCACCAGCGCTCTGGCCCAGCGCTATGGCGTCAAGAAGCACGAAAAAGCCGTCAATAGCTATTTCCGCCAGCCATGAAGTGCCTTCCCGATTTTGACGGTTTCGCCAAGGCCTATCAGGCCGGTCAAGCGCAGGTCGTCTGGACGCGGCTGATCGCCGATCTGGAAACGCCGGTCTCGGCCTATCTCAAGCTGGCCGAGGGTCGTCCCAACAGTTTCCTGCTGGAATCGGTGGAAGGCGGCGCCGTGCGCGGTCGCTATTCGCTGCTGGGCCTGAAGCCGGACCTGATCTGGCGCTGCCGGGGCGACAAGGCCGAAATCAACCGCGGCGCCCTGAAAAACGCCGACGGCTTCGCCTTGGAAAGCCTGGGAGCGCTGGATAGTCTGCGCGCCCTGGTCGCCGAAAGCGCCATCGACATGCCACCGGAATTGCCGCCGATGTCGGCGGGTCTGGTCGGTTATATGGGCTACGACACCGTTCGCCTGATGGAGCGCCTGCCCGACAAGAATCCCGATCCCCTGGGCGTTCCCGACGGATTGTTCATCCGCCCCACCATCATCGCCGTCTTCGACAATGTCGATGCCATGGTGACGCTGGTGACGCCGGTCCGCCCCAGAGACGGCATTTCCGCCCAGGCCGCCTATGACATGGCCGCCGAACGCCTGGCCGACACGCTGGCCGACTTCTCGCGTCAATTGCCCTATCGGCGCGAGGCCGCCGACGACGAGGCCAAACTGCCCGAGCCCGAGGCCAACACCAGCCCCTCGGCTTTCCGTTCCATGGTCGAGAAGGCTAAGGAATATATCCTGGCCGGCGACATTTTCCAGGTCGTGCTGGGCTTGCGCATGAAGGTGCCCTTCAAGCTGCCGCCCTTCGCACTCTACCGGGCCCTGCGCCGCACCAACCCCTCGCCCTTCCTGTTCTTCCTGGATTTCGGCGGATTTTCCATCGTCGGCTCCAGCCCGGAAATTCTGGTCAGACTGCGCGACGGCGTGGTCACCATCCGCCCCCTGGCCGGCACCAGGAAACGCGGCGCTACCCCTGAGGAAGACAAGGCCCTGGCCGCCGATCTGCTGTCGGACCCCAAGGAACTGGCCGAACATCTGATGCTGCTCGATCTTGGCCGCAACGATGTCGGGCGCGTCGCCAAAATCGGCTCGGTCCGCGTCACCGACCAGATGTCGGTGGAATATTACTCCCAGGTCATGCACATCGTTTCCAACGTCGTCGGCGAGATCGATCCCCGGCACGACGCCATGGACGCGCTGATGGCAGGTTTTCCCGCCGGAACCGTGTCTGGCGCCCCCAAAGTGCGGGCCATGGAGATCATCGACGAGCTGGAACCGGTGCGGCGCAGCTTCTATGCCGGCTGCATCGGCTATCTGGCCGCCAACGGCACCATGGATACCTGCATCGCGCTTCGCACCGCTCTGGTCAAGGACGGAACCATGTATGTCCAGGCCGGAGCCGGCATCGTCCATGACAGCGTGCCCGAGTCCGAGTATCAGGAATGCATGAACAAGGCCCGGGCCTTGATCCGCGCCGCCGAGGAGGCGGTCAGATATTCGCCCCGGGGATAGGCTGTCCCAAAGCTTTCTTTACCAAGATTTCAGGAAAATAGCCTAAGATCGACCGCAAGAAATAAGCCGCAACGGGGATGGCGGGGCCGTGGTTAGAAAATCCGACGAAGAACAGGGCTTAAGAGCCCCCAGCTTTCCCCTTCACGACCGGCGCCGAAGGCGGCCCGAAGATTCGCTGCCGCCCAAGGGCCAGTTGGCGGGCTGGATCGATTTCTTCCCCAAATTCCTGCGTCTGGCCGGCCCCTATTGCCGTTCGGAAGAAGCGCTGCAGGTCTGGATTCGAACCGGCGCCCTGGTGCTGCTGACCATCGGTTCGGTCGGCCTGGCCATCGCCCTCAACAAATGGAACGAGGCGCTGTTCAACGCCCTGGAAGCCAGGGAATTGAATCGCTTCTACGCCCTGATCGGCGTCCTTGGCGTCATCATCCTGGTCAATGTCGCCGTGGGCACCTTGCATTTGCGCGTGAAAAGGCGCCTGCAGATCGGCTGGCGCAACTGGCTGACCAAGCGCTTGATGAACGAATGGATGAGCCACGGCCGCCATTACCTGGTCACCCACATGCCGGGCGACCACGACAATCCGGACGGGCGCATCGCCGAGGATATTCGCATCTCGACGGAAAGCGCCATCGATCTGGCCTGCTCGTTCCTTTACTGCCTTTTGCTGTTGATCAGCTTCGCCAGCATCCTGTGGACGCTGTCGGGTCCGCCCGAAGTGCAATATGGCAGCTTCTCCTTCTATCTGCCCGGCCATCTGGTCTGGGTCGCCATCGTCTACGCCATGCTCGGTACCGGCATCGCCATGGTGCTGGGCTATCCTTTGGTCCGGGCCGCCAATCAGCGCCAGACCGCCGAGGCCGATTTCCGCTACAGCCTGGTCCATGCCCGCGAAAAGTCGCTGCCCATCGCCCTGTTGCGCGGCGAGCGTCACGAGCGCGGCATCTTTTCGTGGCTGTTCAAGATGGCGGCCATCGCCTGGGACAAGCAGACCCAAGCCCTGACCTTTCTTTTCATGTTCACCAGCGCCTGGTCGATCCTGGCCGCCGTCTTTCCGATCATGATCGCGGCGCCGCGCTACATCGCCCATGTCATCACCCTGGGCGTGCTGATGCAGACCGCCCAGGCCTTCCAGCAGATGGTGGCGGCGCTGTCCTGGCCCATCGACAATTTCGCCGGCATGGCGGCCTGGCGGGCTTCGGTCGAGCGCGTGCAGCATCTGCATCATTCCCTCGACCATCTGGCCGACCGCATCGACGCCCCGGGCTGGGAGCGCATCGACGTCGTGACCGGTGACGGGCCTTGTCTGGAATTCAAGGATTTCGAACTGGCCAATGCCGACGGCGACATCGTCATCGGCAATTTCACCAGCAAGATCGCCCCGGGCGAAAAGATCCTCATCGACGGCGAGGCCGGGGCCTCGGTCAATCTGTTCAAGGCCGTGGCCGGATTGTGGCCCTGGGGCCGGGGCAACATCGAACTGCCCAAGGACGGCCATATCTTCATCATGCTGCAGCATCCCTTCCTGCCCGAAGGCAAACTGAAATCCTGCATCAGCTATCCGGCCGAGGAATTCACCTGCGACGACGATGTCGTCCGCGAGGCCATCGTCAAGGTCGGACTGGAACATCTGGCCGGACGCTTGGAAGAGCACGACAAATGGGATCAGGTTCTTTCGTCGTCCGAGCAGCAACGGCTAAGCTTCGCCCGCCTGCTGATTCAACGGCCCAACTGGATTTTCATCCAAGAAGCGCTGGACGCCCTCGACCCCCTGGGCGAGGAGGACATGATGCGCCTTTTGAAAACCGAATTCCCCGACGCCACCGTCATCACCATCGGCCACCATGCCGGCGCGGTCGGCTATTACAAGCGAATCCTGACCCTGCTGCGCAAGGACGGCCACGCCGTCATCGACGATTCGCAAGACGAAGACAATGGCGACATCGACGAGCGGCGTTGAATATTTTTGACTCCACGACGCTACAAATGGAAAAGGGCAACATGATTCCTCACCCTGAGGAAGCCGCGAAGCGGCTGTCTCGAAGGGTGGACGAATGGAAGAAATCCGAGCATTGAAAATTACTCATCCTTCGAGACGGGCCTTCGGCCCTCCTCAGGACGAGGTGAAATTAATGTCGCCATCTGGCTCAATTCCACATCAAACGTCGAAGAGCCAATAGTCTATATCCGGCTTAACGTCCCTGCGAAGCCAAGCAACTCGCCGGCAGGATCGACGATCGGCGAGACCGTCAGCGTGACGGGGTCTGCCAGTACGATCTTTTCCGAACAACTCTCCCCTTCCTCGAGCCTATCCAACCAGCGCTCGAGCATCTTGGCGATGGGTTCGGGCAAAGCCTTGAGGGCGTCCTGGCCCAGAAAGGCGAAGGCCGATTTACCCATCCGGCGCTCGAAAGCCAGATTGCAGCCCAGGACCACGCATTCGGCGTCGAGATAGAAAATCGGCAAGGGCAGCGCATCGATCATCTGTTGATGGAAGCCCAGTTGGCGCTGCAGAACGTCGAAGGCGTGCTGGCGGTCGCTGACATCGTGATAGGCGACGACCGCGCCCTCGATCCGGCCGCCGTCCTGCATCGGCGTCACGATATATTCGACGGGAATTTTCTCGCCGCCGGTCTTGGTCAGGAAAACATCCGAGACATGGCGGACTTCGCCGTCCCTCAGAGTCAGGGCGATCGGACTTCCCTCGAAGACTTGACGGACGCCTTGCATATCCACTTCCCGCAAGGCGTCATGCGGCAATCGTCCCATGAGTTCACCCGCCTCTGTGCCGGTCATGCGCAGAATTTCAGGATTCAGAAAAACCGTGGCCCCGTTCATGTCGAGCCCGACCACGCCTTCGCCGAGGGCGTTCAGGATATGGTCGAGACGCTGGTTCAGGCGCTCGATGGTCAGTTGGCTGGACTTGCGGTATTCGGCATAAAGAATGGCGCGGCGCAACTGGTCGCCGTCGGTATGTCCCTTGACCAGATAGTCCTGCGCCCCTTCCTTGACGGCCTTGTAGCCGACCTCGGCATCGTCCAATCCGGTCAGGACGACGATGGGCACCATGGGCGCCGCCTCCATCACCGAACGCACAGTATTCATGCCAAACGAATCCGGCAATGACAGATCCAATAGAATGGCGTCAACCGGCCCGGCCTGAAGCTGTTCCTTGGCCCGGGAAAGGGAATCGACATGCACGATGTCGAATTCGACCAGGGTTTCGGCGCCCAGGGCCATCTGAACCAAGCGGGCGTCGCCCGGATTGTCTTCGACGAGAAGAACATTCATGTGGCGAAGATTGATCATCGTGCTTGCTCGCTGTTGGAATTCGTGTCGGACGTCTTGGACAAACCGGGGATGGCGCCCTCCCCTTCCTGCCAAATCCTGGGCATTATCAGTTCCGGCGGCGCCACCCGTTGCTCTCCGCCCTTGTAATGCTTGAGTTGGTGCCGCCTGCGGTCCGGCCCCATGAATCCCTTCGCCTTCACGAAAGGCCGGGGATTGAAGACCGCGCTGATGATGCGCACGTAAAGCGCCTCGGCCGAGATCGGCTTGGCCAGGAATTCATTGACTCCGGCGTCGCGGGCCTGGGCGACGATATGGCGCTCGGTATGACCGGTCAGCATGATGATCGGCACCAAGGGATTGCTGCTGTCGCTGGCCGTGCGGATCAGCTTGCTCAGATCGATGCCGTCCAGCGTATCCAGCGCATATTCGGTGATGACGATGTCGATGGGCAGCGATTTCAATTCGCGGATCGCTCCGGCGCCGTCCGTCGTTTCCTGGATATGGCGGATGCCGAAAGCCCGCAATACCCCCTTCAGAATCGTGCGCATATGCCGATTTCCATCGACGATCAGGCAATTCAGCCGCTCGAAGGCTTGGGCGTTTCTGGACTCATGCATTTGATAGCCGGACTATCCCCCTGGTTTTGCGACATGCGGCAGATCCATCGCACAAATCCGCGGTCATCACCCCCTGCACACACGTCAAAACAGGCTAGCACTCGTCTTTGCTTTAGCGAAGACAAGAATGCCCACTCAGACGGCGGCGGTTTCCGATCTCAGTTTGTCCCAGGCCGAACGGATATTGCCCATCAGAACGGCCCCGGCCTCTCCCCCGTCCCCGCTGATCCTCTGGCCAATCACCAACTCCATGGCTTCCTGCAAAATATGAACGAATTCCAGTTGTTTCGGCGATTTCGGGACTCCTTGGCCCAAAAAGCGCACCGCCATGTACCCAATCTCGGAGATCAGGGGATAGTCGAAAGTGCCGCCCAGGTCCTGCAAGGCCTGGAAAGCGGCAGACAAGGCCCTGACATTGTCCCCGTCCGGACTATGGTGAAAAGCCCGGTAGGCCGCCCGCAGCACGCTTAGATCCTCTCGCACCCAGCCTGCATATTCCGTGGCGGATA
Organism: Rhodospirillales bacterium; assembly: GCA_016215555.1. Taxonomy (GTDB): domain Bacteria; phylum Pseudomonadota; class Alphaproteobacteria; order Rhodospirillales; family WMHbin7; genus WMHbin7. The sequence goes on from JACRJC010000054.1 coordinate 22,654, forward strand.
CCAGCGCCAGATAGTCATTGGCGCGGGCCACCGGATCGTCTCTCGAAGAAGACATCTTCCCCAACGCGCTCATGGCATCTCTCCATTTGCGGCAGAGGTTATTACAGTTACACGAAGTATATTAGCAGATTACAAGAAGCTCACATATGTCCATATGTCGGGCAAGCCATGCCCTGGGCGATGGGCTATTTGGGCGCGATCAACTTGGCAAACCAGGAAGCCGAGGCCTTGGGCGTCCGGACCATTGTTTCGAAATCCACATGAACAAGCCCGAATCGGTTGCCAAGACCGGAGCCCCATTCGAAATTATCCAGAAACGACCAGACGAAATAGCCCCGAACATCGGCTCCCTTGCCCATCGCCTCGTTCATGGCGCCGATAAACAGCTTCAGATAGGTGATGCGCCGCTGATCATCGACCCGGCCCTTCTCGTCCAACTTGTCGTCGCCGCCGCAGCCATTCTCGGTGACATAGATCGGCAGCTTGTAGCGGCTTGACAGGCGCAGCAGCAAATCGCGGAAGGCTTCTGGATAGATGGCCCAGCCGACTTCCTCGTTCTTGTCCTGCTCGGGCGAATCGCCCCAGCCGAAGCCCCAAATGTTCTTGGGCTCGGCCTTGGCGAAGATGGGGCCGTAATGATTGAGCCCCAGCCAGTCGACGGGGCGCGAGATACGGGCCATGTCGCCCGCCTGCATATAGGGTTCGATGGCCGCCCCCAATTGCGGCGGATAATGGCCAAGCAATTGCGGATCGGGAAAGGCCAGATTCCAGTGTTCGTCCAGCAGGCTGGCGGCGGCGCGGTTCTCGGGCGTGTCGGTCTCGGGCCAGACGTCCTGAATATTGTAGATCATGCCCAGCTTGGCGCCGGGGACCAGATCGCGCAGCACGTCGATGCCCGCCCCATGGGCCAGATTGACGTGGTGGATGGCTTTCAGATGCTGTTCGCGATCGACGATGCCGGGGGCCGCCCAGGGAATGGAATAGCCGAACAAGGTGAAGACGCAAAATTCGTTGAAGGTGGCGAAATGCTTCACGCGGTCGCCGTAGCGCCGGGCGATCAGCGCCGCGTAATCGGCGAACCAGCCCACGGAATCGCGGTTCGACCAACCGCCCAGATCCTGCAACGCCTGCGGCAAATCCCAGTGATACAGACACAGCCAAGGTTCGATGCCGTTCGCCAGCGTCTTGTCGATGACGCGGTCGTAGAAGTCGAGCCCCTTCTGATTGACCACCCCCTTGCCCTTGGGCAGAACGCGCGGCCAGGAAACCGAAAAGCGATAGGCCCCGGCATTCAGCTTCTTGAGCAGATCGATGTCTTCGCCGTAACGGTGATAATGGTCGCAGGCCTTGTCGCCGGTATCGCCATTGGCCACCTTGCCGGGACTGCGGCAATAGCTGTCCCAGATGCTGGGGCCGCGCCCATCCTCGGCCACCGCGCCTTCGACCTGATAGGCCGAGGTCGAGAACCCCCACAGAAAATCCTTGGGCCAGTTGGCCTGGGCGGGATCGATGCTCATAGGAACCCCCGAATAGTCGAACTCTTTGGAAATCTAGCATTTTTCAGTCTGGGCCGCCATGGGGCGAAACAAGGTAAACGCTTCTTTAAGAACGTGATAACATGATGGTTCTGTTCGATGAACTGTCAGGGAAACCGCCATGAGCCGCAATCTCCTTACCCGCCGCGACGTTCTGATCGGCGCCAGCGCCACGGCAGGCTTGGCCGCCGTCGCGCCCCAGGCCTTCGCCGCCAAGGATGACGACGGCAAGACCTTCTCGAAAAACGAGATCATGCAAAAGGCCGAGGGCTTCTTCGGCGCCACCACCAAGGGCTTGGCCGATGTCATCGAAAAGGCCTTCGCCGATCATGGACGTCCCAATGCCCTGATTCTGGGTTCGGAAGCCGGCGGCGCCTTCGTGGTCGGGGTGCGCTTCGGCGAAGGGCATCTGGAAAGAAAACAAGGAGCCGGGCGCAAGCTTTATTGGCAGGGCCCCTCCGCCGGTTTCGATTTCGGCGGCAACGCTTCCAAGGTCTTTACGATGATCTATCATCTGAGCAGCGTCGAGGAGATGTTCCAACGCTATCCCGGCGTCGATGGAAGCCTGTATGTGGTGGCCGGGCTCGGACTCAACTATCAGCAAAGCGGCAAGGTCATTCTGGCCCCCATCCGCACCGGCGTCGGCCTGCGGGCCGGGGCCAATGTCGGCTATCTGCATTACACGCGCGAACATTCCTGGATTCCGCTGTGAAGAACGGCCTGCCGCTGGTCGTCGCCATCACCGGCGCCAGCGGCGCCGTCTATGGCATCGAAGCCTTGAAGGCCTTGAAAACGGCAGGCGTGCCCGCCCATCTGGTCCTAAGCCGGGCCGCCCTGCAGACCATCAAGCTGGAAACGGCCGTGACCGCCAAGACCGTGCGCGCCTTGGCCGCCAAACTGTATGAGGAAGACGACATCGCGGCGGCCATTTCCTCGGGCTCGTTCAAGACCAGGGGCATGCTGGTGGCGCCTTGCTCGATCAAGACGCTGTCGGGCATTGCGACTTCATATGCCGACAATCTGATCGTGCGCGCCGCCGACGTCACGCTCAAGGAGCGCCGCCGGCTGGTGCTGATGGTGCGCGAAACCCCCTTGCACAAAGGCCATCTGGAGTTGATGACGAAAGCCACCGAGGCCGGGGCCATCATCTTGCCGCCGATGCCCGCCTTTTACCACCAGCCCAAGACCGTGATGGACATCGTGCATCAATCGGTCGGCAAGGCGCTGGATATGTTCGACATCCCGCATGCCCTGTTCAAAGGCTGGGAAGGCGCTAAAGGTCTATAACTTAATATTAATCAGGCTAGCGCTTGATCGCTGCACCCCGCCGGTTCAATATGCCCGCCTTCAATGGACCCAAGGATGTGGCAAATGCCGGCGATTGGCTTTCGTTCCGCAATTCTGATTGCCTTGTTGGGGGTCGTGAACATCGCCTTGGCGATCGTTCTGGTCACTGTCCATCAGGGCAATGTCGAGGCGACCCACCGGACCGCCACGGAATTGTTCGACCAAATCGGCAGCCGGATCGAGGAAAACATCACCGACAGAATGAATCTGGCGCTTGCGACCGCCGAGGCCGTCAGCAATCTGAGCGCCGTCGCCGCCCCGCCCGCCGGCATATCGTTCGGCCACCCGGCTTTCGCGCAGTTTCACACCATTCAGAAACTCAATCCCAGCATTTACTCAACCTATGTCGGCTATGAAGACGGCGGTTTTCTGCAAGTCATCGCCGTGCGCCTGCAAGAATCCGTCATTTCGACGATCAAGGCGCCGCCAGGAACGCAGGAAGCGCGAAGGATCATTCACGGCCAGGGCCAACAGCGGACCGAACATTGGGCCTTCCTGGATGAAAACGGCGTCATCATCGAGCAAAGCCAGAACGCCGCCCCGGCCTATGATCCCCGCCAGCGCCCCTGGTATGGCGGCGCTCAGGCCACCGAAAACGGCTTCCTGTCCGATCCCTATGTCTTCAATTCCTTGCCCAAGCCGGGCCTCACCGTTTCCAGACGCATGCAAAACGGCCATGGCGTGGCCGGCGTCGACATCACGCTGGACGGGTTGAATAGGCTGGCCGCCGATCAAAAAGTTTCGGCGAATGGCCGCGTCATTCTGACCGATGCCAAGAACCGGGTGCTGGGAGCCGCCGCCGATGTGCTGGGAACGGCGGCGACGTTGACGCCGTTGCACGAACTGAAACATCCGCTGGCGCAACATGCCGGTAACGCCATCGACAAGGGAGGCGACTATCTGGCCGCCAGCTATAGTTGGCAAAACAGCGGCAAGGAAATCAAGATCCACATCCTGGCCCCCTTCGACGATTTTGCCGGACATGTCCGGCGCATGGACATATTTATCCTTCTGGTTTCGCTGGCCGTTCTGGCCGCCACCATTCCCGCCGGCATCTTCGTATCCCGGCGCCTGAGCAAAACCATTGTCGCCCTGGCCGAAGATGCCGAGCGCGTGCGCGAACTCGATTTCACCGGCAACGCCCTGCCCCCCACCCCCAACCGCGAACTGCAATCGCTTTCCGACGCCTTCTCCGTCATGAAAAAGCAGATATTGGAGCGGACCCGCCTGCTCGGGGCCTCGCAGGAAACGCTGCGCCGCCTGATCGAACTGGGTATTTCCATGGGAGCGGAAAGCAGTTCCGGACAATTGGCGGAAACGGCGCTGGACGAGGCCATGCGCCTGACCGGCGCCGAGGGCGGAACCTTGTATGTCCGCCTGGACGAAAAGCGCCTGCGCCTAGCCATCATCCGCAACCGCCCGTTGGAATTGTCGGTCGGCGGACGGGATGACGACGACGAAATGGACCTGCCTGAACTGAGCCTTTGGAACCAGGACGACAACGCGCCCGACCGCGGCAATTTCATCGCCGACGCCGTTCACAGCGGCCAGGTCATCGCCATCGACGACGTGCGGGCCTGGGACCGCCACGACATGAAGGGCGTCATCGATTTCGACGACGTCACCGGCTATGTCACGCGCTCGATGCTGATTATCCCCCTAAAGCCGCCCAACGGGGAAGTGGTGGGCGTGCTGCAGCTGACGAATATGAAGGACGACGCGAAATCCCACAAGAACGCCGCGCAGCGCCACGTCATGGCCTTGGCCAGCCAGATCGCCGTCGCCCTGCAGAACCGCATGCTGATAAAGTCCCAGGAAGCTCTGATCGACGCCATGGTGGGAATCGTCTCGTCGGCCATCGACGCCAAAAGCCCCTATACCGCCGGTCATGCCAGCCGTCTGATGGAAATCGCCGTCATGCTGGCCGACGAGGCCGGAAAATCCGATGACGACGCTTTTGCCGGATTCACGCCGCCGACCAAGGACGAGCGGCGCGAATTGCGCACCGCCGCCCTTCTGCACGATTGCGGCAAGGTCACGACGCCTGAATATGTCGTCGATAAGGCGACCAAACTTGAGACCATCCACAACCGCATTCACGAAATCCGCACCCGCTTCGACGTGCTGCTGCGCGATGCCGAAATCGAGCGCCTGACATCGATGGCCTCGGGATGTCCGCAAGACAAGGCCGATGCCGCCTTTGAAAAAAGGCGCGAGCAGTTGCAAGAAGATTTCGCCTTTGTCGCGCAATGCAATATCGGGGCCGAGAAAATGGACCCCGAAGACATCAACCGCCTGAAGCGGATCGGCGAACAAACCTGGCTTCGCCATTTCGACGACCGGCTAGGCCTGTCGATCGAGGAACTTCGCCGCCTGAAGGGCATTGCGCCTTCCCCCCTGCCCGCAAGCGAGCATGTCCTGGCCGACAAGCCCGACCACCGCATCCCCTGGACGGGCCTTGAGAAATTCCACGATCCGAATTGGAATTTCGCGCTGTCGATTCCCAAGGTCATGTATGACCGGGGCGAGATCTACAATCTGTCGATTTTCCGCGGCACCTTGACCGAGGAAGAGCGCTTCAAAATATACGAACACGCCATTCAGGGCGTCATCATGCTGGAAGGCATGCCCTTCCCCAAGCAACTGCGCAACGTTCCCGAAATCGCCTGCGCCCATCACGAAGCCATTAACGGCAAGGGCTATCCCCGTGGCTTGCACAAGGGCGACATGTCGGTCGCCGCCAGAATCATCGCCATCGCCGACATATTCGAAGCCCTGACCGCCGCCGACCGGCCTTACAAGCAGCCCAAAAGCTTGTCGGAATCCATCGACATCCTGGCCGGTTTCAGGGATCGTCAGCATATCGACCCCGATCTCTTCGCGCTGTTCTTGCGCACGGGAACCTATCGCCGCTACGCCGAAATCTTCCTGATGCCCGAGCAGATCGATCATGTCGATATCGGCAAATATCTGAACTGATTCCTTTAGGAGACGCGACCATGGTTATTCACGCCATCAAATGGACCGACGAAATGGCCGTTGGGGTGCCGGCGCTGGACGAGGACCACCGCAAACTGGTCGCCCTGATGAACAAGGTCATCGCCGCCTGCTATGCCGGCGTCGGCAAGGCCATGGTCAACAAGGCGATGGACGAGCTGGACGCCTATACGAAGGAACATTTCTCCCGCGAGGAAGCTCTGATCGAGGCGAAGAACGATCCCAATCTCGGGGCGCACAAGCGCCAGCACCAGGAACTGATCGCCGAACTGGAAAGCCTCAGGGCGAATCTGCACGGCACGGAAATCATTCCCGTTCTGTATCGCTGGCTGATCGTCCACATCATGGAAACCGACAAGGGCTATAGCCACCTGTTCAAGGATGCCTAACCCGCCTTGCCCAGAAAGGTGAAGCCGGCATCCTCGATGGCGTCGGCGATGGTTTTCTCATCGTCGAAACCCGACACCGAAACCGTCTTGGCCTCCAAATTCACCGTCACCTGGGCGCTGGGGGCCGACATCTTGATCGATTTCTCGACCGAGGCCGCGCATTTGCCGCAAGACATGCCGTCGACGCGAAAAGTTTGGGTCATGGCCATTCTCCTTATTGCTGCTGTTTCTTTGCCGCCAGCGACGCCTGACGCTTGACGATGGCGCTGACCGGCACCAGCGTCAACCCCTTGGCTTCCAAGGTCGGCAGCCAGGCGGTCAGGGCCTCGATGGTGCCGTCGTGCGGATGGCCGATGGCGATGGCGTGGCCGTACTGGCGGGCGTAAGATTCGAGCTTTTCCAACTGTGACGAAACCTCGATCAGCGACGGCACATTATCCAGGAACACGTTGCGCTCGGCGAAGGGAAGGCCCAGGTCGCGGGCCACCTCGGCCCCCACCGACTGCGCCGAGGTGCGCGAATCCAAGAACAGCAATCCTCGGTCCTGAAGCTCTTTCAATACGACCCGCATACCCGCCTTGTCCGAGGTAAATTTACTGCCCATGTGATTGTTGATGCCGACATAGCCCGCGAACTGCGCCAAGTCGCGTTCCAGCCGATTGCGGATTTCATCGGCGGACAGACCGACCTTCATGAGGTTGCTGTCGGGTCCGGGATCGTAACTGGCGCCCACCGGCTCCATCGGCACATGGACCAGCAATTCATGGCCCTTGGCATGGCCGAAGGCGGTCTGGGCCGGCAATTCCTGGGCATAGGGCAGGAAGGCCAGCGTCAAGGGACCGGCCAGTTCGATGACGCGGGCCGAGCGCCGTCGATCCAATCCCAGATCGTCGATGACGACGGCGATCATCGGTTTGCTGCCGACGGCCTGCGGCGGCATCGGCACGGCATAGGCCAGCCAGGGCGGCGTGCCATTCTTGGACGGCGGCGGCGCCACGATACGGGCATCGGGAATGGCCGTCGCCACATAGGGGCCGTGTTCCGGCGGCACGGTCAGCTTTTCCGGCACTTTCGGCGCTGCGGGCGGCGGGGGGACGGCGGCGGGTGTTGGCGCCGGGGGCGTTGAAACCGCCACCGGCGGCGTCACCAGCGCCTGGCCGGGAATGGCCGCCGACACGTCCTGCGGGATCGGTTCCTGCCGGGCTCCGATCCAACTGCCGAAGCCCACGCCCAGGAAGATGCCGACCGCCAGCAGCAGCAACAGGCCCAGCGGTTTCTGTCCGCGCAGCAGCCAACCCGAATATATGTTGGAATAGGAAAATGGGCGCTGGCGTCTTTTCTGGCTCAAGGCGCCTCGACCGTTTCGCCTTCCTCACCCTGGACCTTGCCCTTGGTGATCTGGCGCAGATTGAAGTGGTAGAGGACCGGCATGGCCACATAGACCGACGAATAGGTGCCGACAATCACGCCCCACAACATGGCCACCGAAAAGCCACGGATGACCTCGCCGCCGAAAAGCAACAGGGCCAGCACCGACACGAACACCGTGCCGCCGGTCAGGAAAGTGCGGGCCAGGGTCTCGTTGACGCTGAGATTGATGATGTCGTAGGTCGGCATGGTTTTGAATTTGCGCAGATTCTCGCGCACGCGGTCATATTCGACCACGGTGTCGTTGATCGAATAGCCGACGATGGTCAGAATGGCGGCCACGCTGGTCAGGTTGAATTCCAGGCCCGTGATCGAGAACACGCCGAAAGTGGTGATGACGTCATGGAAGGTAGCGACCAGGGCGCCGACGCCGAACTGCCATTCGAAGCGGAACCACACATAGACGGCGATCGCCAGCACCGACAGCACCACGGCCAGAATGCCGCCACGGATCAGTTCCTCGCCGACCTTGGGCCCCACGAATTCCGTGCGCCGGTAGTCATAGCCCTCGCCCAGGGCGTTTTTCACCTTGGCCACCGCCGCCTGCTGCTCGGCCTCGCCGCCATCCTGGCGCTGCAGACGAACCAGAACCAGATCGGGGGCGCCGAATTCCTGCAACGCCACCTCGCCAAGATCGAGATGCGAAACCGTGGCCCGCATCCTGGCCAGGTCGGCGGGGCCGCTCTGATGCTTGACTTCCATCAGAATGCCGCCCGCGAAATCGACGCCGAAATTAAAGCCCTTGGTGGCCATGGAAACGCACGAGCCAACGACCAGCAAGGCCGTGAAGGCATAGGCGATCAAGCGCTTCGAGACGAAGTCGATCTTGGTGTCCTGGGGCAGGAAACGGCGGACGAGTTTCATGGCGTTTCCACTTTCAAATCGGCAATTCCCTGGGCTTGGCGTATTTCAGCCACAGCGTAATCATCAACTGCACCACCAGAATGGCGGTGAACATCGAGGTGAACAGGCCAAGGGCCAGCGTCACGGCGAAACCGCGCACCGGCCCGGTTCCGAACTGGAAAAGCAGAACGGCGGCGATCAGAGTGGTCAACTGCGAATCGACGATGGTCAGCAAGGCGCGCTTGAATCCCGCCGAGCAGGCCGACACCACGCCGCGTCCGAGCCGGAATTCCTCGCGCATGCGCTCGTAGATCAGGACATTGGCGTCCACCGCCATGCCCATGGTCAGCACGATGCCGGCAATGCCGGGCAAGGTCAGCGTGGCCCCGATCATCGACAGAAAACCCAGCAGCAAGACCAGATTCACCACCAGCGCAATGTTGGCGAAGACGCCGAAAACGCCATAGACCAGCATCATGAAAAGGATGACGAAGACAAGGCCGACGATGCTGGCCACCTTGCCGGCCTGAATCGAATCGGCGCCCAGATCGGGGCCGACGGTACGCTCTTCCAGAATGGTCAAGGGCGCCGGCAGGGCGCCGGCACGCAACAAAAGCGCCAGATCATTGGCCGTCTGCACCGTGAAACTGCCGGAAATCTGGCCCGAGCCGCCGATGATCGGCTCGCGGATCACCGGGGCGCTGATGGCCTTGCCGTCCAGCACGATGGCGAATTGCTTGCCGGTATGTTCGGTGGTGATGGCGGCGAATTTCTTGGCGCCCTGGCCGTTAAAGCGGAAATTGACCACCGCCATGCCGTCATTGAATCCGGCGCTGGCATCGACCAGCATTTCGCCGCCCAGCTCCACCTTGCGCCGAACCACGACGATGCGGCCATCGGTTTCCTGCAAAGCCTCGGAACCCGGGGGCAAACGTCCGGCCAGGGCGTCTTGCGGGCTGACGCCATGATCGACCAGATGGAAGGTCAGCTTGGCGGTCTTGCCGAGCAGGCTTTTGACATGTTCGGGATTCTCGACGCCCGGCAACTGCAGCAGAATGCGGTCGTCGCCCTGGCGGATGATGGTGGATTCGCGCGTCCCCAATTCGTCGATGCGCCGGCGCACGATCTCGATCGACTGGCCGACCACCGCCTTGCGCTTTTCGTTGATGGCGATTTCGGTATAGCGCAGCGAGAGGGCGCCATTGTCGCCCTCGATCAACTCGGTGCCCAGATCCAGCTTCTTCAGCAGCTCGCGGGCCTTGTCGCGCTGCTCGGGCTCGGGGATGGCGACGCGGATGCCGTCGGCGTCGGCGCCCAGGCCGATATAGCGGATGCTCTCCTTGCGAAGCGCCGTGCGGGCCGATTCGACCAGCGACACCGCCTGTTCCTTGAACACCGCCTTCAGATCAACTTCCAGCAGCAGATGCGACCCGCCCTGCAGATCAAGCCCCAGATTGACCGGCTTCAGCCAGCCAGGCATTGAGGCCAGCGCCGGCGCCGGCAAGGCGTTCGGCAAGGCGAACAGCATCCCGGTCAGGCAGACCAGGGCCACGACGATCAGTTTCCAGTTTTCAATGCGCATCAAGGCGGCGTTCCGAAATGAGGATCAGTCCTTCTTGCCGGACAGCAGCCTGCCCAGCAGCGAGCCGCTTTTGCCTTCCTCGGCCGGCTTGGCTGGCGTCTCGTCATTGGCGCTTTTGCCCACCGGCTCGGTCTTGGACAGAATGGCGGTGATGGTGTCTTGGATCACCTTGACCTTGACATTCTCGGCGATCTCGACCGTCACTTCGCCGTCCTGGACCTTGAGCACCTGGCCGACGATGCCCCCGCCCGTCACCACCTTGTCGCCGCGGCGAATCTGGGACAGGGCGTTCTTGTGCTCCTTCATCTTCTTCTGCTGCGGACGGATGAGCAGGAAGTAGAACAGCACGAAGATCAGAACCAGCGGGAACAGCGAAGACAAGGATTCCATGCCGCCGGCGGAAGCGGCGGGCGCGGTCTGGGCGAAAGCCTCGGAAATCAGCATCGGTTACTCCTTTTGGAATTTGGCGCGACTATACAGGCAGAGCCTGGCTTTGCAAACTCTTGACTGTTGGCTTTTTGGGATTAGGCGGGTAGGGTTTGACCATGACCGAAACCGACCTCTTCCGCCGCATCGCCGAGGCCCTGGAACGACTGGCCCCAGGGCTTAAGCCATTGAACGACCTGAATAAAGCCGACGCCTTCGTCTGGCATGCGCAGGTCTGCGAGCTGGCCCCGGTGGCCAAGGTCAATCTGGTGCCCTTGGGGCTGTTGAAAGGCGTCGAGGCCCAGCGCGACCGCCTGCTCGCCAACACAAGGCGCTTCGCCCAGGGCCTGCCCGCCAACAACGCCCTTTTATGGGGGGCAAGGGGCACCGGCAAAAGCTCGCTGGTCAAGGCCGTGCATGCAGAAATCAACCATGAGTCGCCCCGCGCGCTGGCGCTGGTGGAAATCCACCGCGAGGATATCCCTTCGCTGCCCAAGCTGCTGCCCATCTTGAAGAACAGCGGGCGCAATTGCGTGCTGTTCTGCGACGACCTGTCCTTCGATGCCCAGGACGACGCCTATAAATCGCTAAAGGCGGTGCTGGAAGGCGGCATCGAGGGGCGGCCCGCCAATGTGGTCTTCTACGCCACCTCGAACCGGCGCCATCTGATGGCCCGCGACATGATCGAGAACGAACGCTCGACGGCCATCAATCCCGGCGAGGCGGTGGAAGAAAAAGTGTCGCTGTCGGACCGTTTCGGCCTGTGGTTGGGCTTTCACAATGCCGATCAGGACACGTATCTGGCCATGGTCGATGGCTATGTGCGGCAATATGGATTGCAGATCGCGCCCGAGGATTTGAAGCGCCAGGCGCTGGAATGGTCGGTGACCAGGGGCTCGCGCTCGGGCCGCGTGGCCTGGCAGTTCATCCAGGATCTGGCCGGCGCCTTGGGCCGGAAGATCGAGGAGTAGAATTCACAGCTGTGTCCGCAGAGGACGCAGGGGACGCAGAGGAAACGCTGAATAATAAATCGGCTCCTCGACGCAGCAAATGGAAATGGGTAAACAAGATTCCTCACCCTGAGGAGCCTGCGGCACGCAGGCGTCTCGAAGGGTGGGGCATTTTGTCGATGCCCATCCTTCGAGACGGGCCTTCGGCCCTCCGGAAGGCATGAGGTAAGAACTATG
>JACRJC010000056.1 GCA_016215555.1 Rhodospirillales bacterium
GTCCAAAATCCGCCGATTGAACGGAAATAAACCAAAAAGGCGGCGAAAGGCGGCCTCGTCCAGCGCCAAAATCATCGAAATGACGGTCATAAACGAATGGAAAGGCCGATCAGGGAGGGTTTTTCAGCAGCCTGCTAGTGGTCCGATCCGAACGGAAGGTGCAGTGAACTGCACCCTCCGTTAGGTGAATCGGTCCACCAGACATTTGATCAGGTGCGCTGATTCACCATTCGGATGGTTCGCTCCTGCGAATCATCCGAACGGATCAGTGCACCGGCCGGAAAAAAAGCGCAAGCAGACTGATTTCTTTGCGCAACATAAGCAAGATCTCATGTTGCGTTGCGCTTACGGGGTGTCGAAGGCTGCCTGAAAGTGTGGTTACAAAACAACCCAGAAGCGGGTGAAATTTGAGGGAAATTTGCGCAGAAAGACTTGAATTCGTAATTTTTGTTCTTGCTTCGCCATTCTGGCGACAATATGCTTCTCACGCAGATGCAGCAATGACCGCCAATATTGTGTGCGTTGCACAACATTTTTGCTTGGCGTGAAAATCTTGCACAAGCTAGTCTTGCCGATCTTTCGAGCTGGGAAGGAGTCGAGTTCCATGACCGTCAAATTTACCCGCCGCCGCGCCCTTACGGTGCTTGCCGCCGCCGCCGGTGTGCCCCTCTTTCTGACGGCGACCCGCGCCCAGGCCAAGATGGTGCGTTGGGAAGGAACGGCGCTCGGCGCTCCGGCCTCGATCTCGCTCTATCATAAGGACGAGGCCAAGGCCCATGCCGCCATTGAGGCCGGCCTGGCCGAATTGGCCCGGCTGGAGACGATCTTCAGCGTCTATCGCGCCGACAGCATCTTGGCCAGCTTGAACCGCGATGGCCGGGTCGAGAAGGCGCCCAAGGAATTCATCGAGCTGCTCACGCGCGCGCTTTCGCTGGCCGAAAAGAGCGAGGGCATTTACGACCCCACCATCCAGCCCCTGTGGCAGACCTATTTCCGTCACTTTACCAGCGCCAATCCCGATCCCAGCGGCCCGTCGCTGGCGGATATCGACGCCGCCCGTTCGCTGGTCGGCTGGCGCCAGGTTGAGGTGAATGCCGACGCCGGCAGCGTCGCCTTCGCCAAGCCCGGCATGGGACTGACGCTGAACAGCGGCGCCCAGGGCTTCATCACCGACCGCGTGGCCGACCTGCTGCGCGCCCACGGCTTCACCCAGACCATCGTCGATATGGGCGAGCCCCGGGCGCTGGACGCCAAGCCCGACGGATCGGCCTGGAGGATCGGCATCGCCAATCCCGCCAATCCGGCCCAGGCGATCACCGAAATCGACGTCGTCAACAAATGCGTCTCGACCTCGGGCGGCTACGGCACGCTGTTCGACGATGCCGGCAAGTTCACGCATCTCATTGATCCGCGCACCGGCAAGACGGCTCCGGCGCTGTTGGGCGTGTCGGTGGTGGCGCCCACGGCGACCCAGGCCGACGGCCTATCGGCGGCCCTGCTGCTGGCCGATGCCGGCAAGCGCCAGTCCCTGTTGCGCGCCATGGGCGGCGAGATGGCCCTGGTGGTGACGCCCGAGGGCGTCGCTCAGAAGGTTGAAGCCTGATGCAGCCCGAAGACGACATGCCCGATCCCAGCAACTACAAGGCCGTCGAAGGACTGGCCAAGGTGGTTGCCATCGAGGGCGCCGTCGCCTGGCTCGAACCCGAGCAGACGACGTCTTGCGGCGCATGCGCTTCGTCGAGCGTTTGCGGGGCCGATGTTTTCGGTTCGCGCCTGCATGCCCGGCGCTTCGCCATGGACAATGTGCACGAGCTGAAGGTCGGCGACCGCATCGTCATCGGCGTCCAGGAAAGCACGCTGGTCACGGCCTCGATGACGGCCTATGCGATTCCGCTGGCGGCCATGCTGGGCGGCGGCATCGTCGCCCATCTTTTGGGTTTCGGCGACGGCGTCACCTTGCTGGCCACGCTGGCCGGCTTGGCCGTGGGTTTGGGCCTGTCCCGCCTGCGCGCCAAAAGCCTGAACGCCAAGGGCGAACTGACGCCCATCTATCTGCGCCACGCGCCGTCTCCGGCGCAAAGCGAATCCTGCCAGTTGAACTAGGGAGCGCGTGATGCAAGAAATCCTGATGGTGATTGTCGGCGCCGCCCTGGTCAACAATGTGGTGCTGGCCCGCTTCCTGGGCCTGTGCTCGTTCATGGGCGTCACCACCAAAATCGACACCGCGGTCGGCATGGGCATGGCCACCACCTTCGTGATCACCGTTTCCTCGATGGGCAACTGGGCGCTCGAGAATTATCTGCTGCTGCCCTACGAACTGGAATATCTGCGCACCTTCACCTTCATTCTGGTCATCGCCGCCGCCGTGCAGTTCACCGAAATGGTGGTGCGCAAGGTCTCGCCGCCGCTTTTCCAGATGCTGGGCATCTATCTGCCGCTGATCACCACCAACTGCGCGGTGCTGGGCATTGCGCTGTTGATCGTCGAAGGCCATCAGGGTTTCCTGATCGGCACCATCTTCGCTTTCGCCTCGTCGGTCGGCTTCAGCCTGGCCCTGGCCCTGCTGGCCGGCCTGCGCGAGCGCCTGGCGCTGTGCGACGTGCCCCGTCTGTTTGCTGGTCCCCCGGTCGGGTTCGTGACGGCGAGCCTGTTGGCTCTGGCCTTCATGGGCTTTTCCGGCATGGCTGCCAATTAGGAGTAGATCGGATGTTGCTGGCTATCGGAAGTGTTGCCGTGATGGGTGCCGCCCTGGGCGGGCTTTTGGGCGCAGCCGCCAAGCTTCTGGCGGTCGAGGAGAATCCGCTCGAGGTCGAGCTGCTGGCCATGTTGCCGGGCGCCCAATGCGGCCAGTGCGGCTATGTCGGTTGCGGCCAGTATGCGGCGGCGCTGGCTAAGGGCGAGGCGCCGGTGACGGCCTGCGCGCCGGGCGGCAAGTCGGTGATCGAGGCCCTGGCCAAGAAGCTGGGCGTTACCGCCGACATGGATGACCACGAGGAAGAAAGCCTGCAGTATGCGGTCGTCGATGAGTCCTTGTGCATCGGCTGCATGCGCTGCCTGGCCGAGTGCTCGGTCGATGCCATCGTCGGCGCCGCCAAGCAGATGCACACCATCATCAAGCAGGAATGCCACGGCTGCAAGAAGTGCTTCAACATCTGCCCGACCGAAGCCATCAAGATGGTGACGGTGCCGGTGACGCTGTCGTCTTGGCATTGGCACAAGCCGCAATCCGGTGAAGGGGCGGTGCACTAAAATGAAATTGTTTCCCATCCGCGGCGGCATCCATCCCGATTATCGCAAGGAACGCACGGCCGAGAAGGCCATCGTCGCCTTTCCGGTTCCCGCCAAGCTGTATATCCCGCTTCAGCAGCATATCGGCGCCCCCGCCGAGCCGGTGGTTCAAGCGGGCGATCTGGTCAAGAAGGGCCAGTTGCTGGCCAAGGGTCAGGGTGCCGTCTCGGCGCCCAACCATGCTCCCACCTCGGGACGCATCGAAGCGGTGATGGAAGTCACGGCGCCGCATCCTTCGGGACTGCCGCAACTGACCATCGTTTTGGAAAGCGACGGCAAGGACGAATGGGCCAACGATCTGCCGGCGCCCATCGCCGATCCCTTCGCCGCCACGCCCGACGAGCTGCGCGCCCGCGTCGCCTGGGCCGGCATCGTGGGATTGGGCGGCGCTGCCTTCCCGACGCCGGTCAAGCTGAATCTGGGCAGCCAGCTTAAGATCCACACCCTGCTTTTGAACGGCGCCGAGTGCGAGCCCTATCTTACCTGCGACGACCGCGTGATGCGCGAATACGCTTCCGACGTGCTGGATGGCGCCCGCATCATGGCGCACACGCTGGGTGCCGCCAAAATCGTGGTCGCCATCGAGGACAACAAGCCCGAGGCCCAGCGCATCATGGCCGAGGCGGCCAAGCCATTCCCGAACATCGCCGTCACCGGCGTGCCGGTGCAATATCCGATGGGGTCGGAGCGCCATCTCACCCAGGCCATCACCGGCCTGGAAACCCCGGCCCGCAAGCTGACCGCCGATCTGGGTGTGGTCGTGCACAATGTCATGACCGCCCGGGCCGTGCATAAGGCGGTGCGCGAGGGCAAGCCCTTGCTGTCGCGCGTGGTTACCGTTTCCGGCGGCGCTGTAAGCGAGCCCAAGAATATCGAGGTGCTGATCGGCACCAAGCTGTCGGAACTGATCTCCTTTTGCGGCGGACTTGCGAAGGAAGCCAAGCGTTTCGTCAATGGCGGGCCGATGATGGGCCAGCCGCTGCCGGGCCTGGATGTGCCGGTGGTCAAGGGCATGTCGGGCATTCTGGCTCTAACGGCGTCCGAGGTGAACGAGCAACCGGCCAATCCTTGCATCCGCTGCGGCACCTGCGTCACCATCTGCCCTTGCGGTCTGGTGCCGGTCGAGATGGCCGCCGTCATCCGCAAGGACCATCTGGATCAGGCGGCGCATCTGGGCGTCATGGACTGCGTTTCCTGCGGCAGTTGCTCCTACATCTGCCCCTCGCACATTCCCCTGGTGCATTATTTCAATTACGCCAAGGGCATGCTGAACGCGCAGGATCGCGAGAAGCGCCGGCTCGAGCGCGTGAAGACTCTGGCCGAGGCCAGGAATGCGCGACTTGAAAAAGCCGCCGCCGCCAAGAAGGCCGCCGCCGCCGCCGCCGCCAAGAAGGCGGCCGAGGCGGCCGCCTCCCAATCCACCGCTGAGAACAGGCCCGGCGCATGAGTGTCATGATCGAAAAAAGCGGACCCTTCGGTCACGCCCCCAGCAGCGTTTCCAAGACCATGTCGACGGTGCTTCTGGCCCTGCTGCCCGCCACGCTGTTCAATGTCTGGCTATTCGGCTGGCCGGCCTTGTTCATGTTCGTCATTACCGTCGGCGCCTGCATCATCTTCGAGGCCGGTTGCCTGGCCTGGCAGGACCGTCCGGTCAAATCGACGCTGTTCGACGGCTCGGCGACGCTGACCGGCTGGCTGCTGGCCATGAGCCTGCCGCCCTGGACGCCCTGGTGGATCGGCGTGCTGGGCGCCTTCCTGGCCATCGTGCTGGCCAAGCACATCTATGGCGGCCTGGGCCAGAACGTCTTCAATCCGGCCATGGTCGGTCGTGTCGGCCTGCTGGTCTCGTTCCCCGTGCAGATGACCGCCTTCGTGCCGCCGCATCCCCTGTTCAGCCAGGGCGCGCCGGGTTTCCTCGACAGCTTGGGTCTGGTTTTCGGCGGCCTCAAGAACATGGACAGCATCAGCGCCGCCTCGGCGCTGGGCCATGTCAAGACCGAGCTGACAAAGGGAATTCCGGTCAGCGAATCGCTGCCGCAGGTGTTCGACCTTACCAACATGCTCACCGGCATGCATATCGGCAGTTTCGGCGAGACCTCGGCCATCCTGATCTTGCTCGGCGGCCTGTTCCTGATGTTCCGGGGCATCATTTCCTGGCATACGCCGGTGGGTTTGATGGGGGCTTTGTTCGTCTGCGCCCAGTTGTCGCACATGGCCGCGCCCGAGCGCTTCGCCAGCGGCACCTTCCATCTGCTGGCGGGCGCGACCTTCCTGGGCGCCTTCTTCATCGCCACCGACTATGTCACCTCGCCGATCTCGAAGAAGGGGCAGTTGGTCTATGGCATGGGGTGCGGCTTCCTGATCTGGATCATCCGCAACTTCGCCGGCTATCCCGAGGGTGTCGCCTTCGCCGTGCTGCTGATGAACGCGCTGACGCCGGTGATCGACCACCATATTCGGCCCCGGACCTTCGGGCGCAACAGCAAGGGCGAGCCTTTGCCGGTCAAGGGAGACGGCAAATGAGCTACAACAGCAACAAGCCGACTTACGTCCACGCCCTGATTCTGGCCTTCTTCAGCACGCTTTTCGGCGCCATGTTGGCCTTCACCGATCTGTTCACCGACGAGCCGATCAAGCAGCGCCGCATCGAGGATTTGCAGAATTCGCTGGTTCAGGTGCTGCCGCCGGCCATCTACGACAACAATCCTGCCCTGGACATCGTGATGATGCCGGCCGAGGGCGGCAAGGAGATCAAGATCTACCGCGCCACCAAGGCCGGCCAAGTCACGGGCGTCGCCTACGAAACCTACGGCCAGGGCTATGCCGGGCAGATCAAGATCATCATGGGCGTCGATCCCGAGGGCAAGATCCTGGGCGTGCGCGCCGTTCAGCACAAGGAAACCCCGGGCCTGGGCGACAAGATCGAACCCAAGAAGACGCCTTGGATTTTGCAGTTCAACGGCCTGGCGCTCGACAATCCGCCGGTTGAAAAGTGGAAAGTGAAGAAGGACGGCGGCCAGTTCGACCAATTCTCGGGCGCCACCATCACGCCGCGCGCGGTGGTCACCGGCATCCGCAAGGGCCTTGAATTCTTCGCTGCGAACAAGCCGAAATTGTTGGAGGCGCACTGATGTCGACCAAATACAGCACCATCATCAAGGATGGTCTTTGGGAAAATAACGGCGTCCTGTGCCAGTTGTTGGGCATGTGCCCGACCATGGCCATGACCACCAGCGCCACCAACGGCTTCGGCATGGGCGTCGCCACCATGCTGGTGATGGCGGCCTCGAACTTTTTCGTGGCCCTGTTCCGCAACTACATCACCAACGAAGTGCGCATTCCGGTCTATATCCTGATCGTGGCGGCCATGGTCACGCTGGTCGATCTGACCTGCAATGCCTGGATGCACGAGCTTTACAAGGTGCTGGGCCTGTTCATTCCGCTGATCGTGTCCAACTGCCTGCCTTTGGGCCGGCTCGAAGTCTTCGCTTCGCGCGAGCCGGTGTTCCCTTCCTTCATGGACGGCTTGTTCATGGGGGCGGGCTTTACGCTGGCGCTGACCGTGATCGGCGCCATGCGCGAGATTTCCGGTGCGGGCACGCTGTTCGCCGACGCCGCCTTGCTGCTGGGTCCGGCCTTCAAGTTCCTGGAGACGCGCATCTTCGCCGAAGACGCCGCCGTGCTGATGATGGTGCTGCCGCCGGGCGGCTTCCTGGCCACCGGCCTGCTGATCGCCGCCAAGCGCAAGATCGATCTGGCCATGGGCAAGCAGATCCAGATGGCCGGCGCGCACAGCGTCGGCTAGGGGGGAACAGGCAATGAAAATCGGTGTCGCCTACGCAACGCCCGCCAAGCAGATTTGGCTCAATATCGACGTGCCGGAAGGCGCGACGGTCAAGGACGCCATCGAGAAATCGGGCATCCTGAAGCAGTTTCCCGAAATCGATCTCGCCAGCCAGAAGGTCGGAATCTACGGCAAGGCGACGACGCTGGAAACCGTGGTCGAGGAGGGGCAGCGGGTGGAAATCTACCGCCCGATGACCGCCGATCCGAAAACCGTGCCCAGGCGGGCCAAGACCGGCGGCGAGGCCGCCTCGGAAGGTTGAACGAAAGGCCGCCGCTTTGGCGGCCTTTTCCTTTTCGGGCGGCTATTGTATAGTCTTGCAACCGCTTCTTGAAATATGGGCGCCTGCCATGGCTGAAATCGACATTGCCGCCACCTATCAGCTTCTGGGCTCGGTCGCCGCCGACATGCGGGAAATGAAGGCCGATATGCGCGAGGTGAAGCGCGAGATGGCGACGAAGGGTGAGCTAAGCCAGGGAATTGCTTCGGTTCGTAGCGAAGTCGCCGATCTGCGCCAGGCCGTCACCCAATATCACTCGGCCGTTCTTGGCCATGGAATCCTCATCAGCGAACTGGACGAGCGCCTGCGCAAGGTGGAACGCCATTTGGGTCTTAGCCCGGCCGCCTAATCGCTCTCCATCCCCAGCGTCGCCATCAATTCCCGCCATTCGCGGGCCGACAGGTTGAACTGCTCGCGCGTGGGCTTTTGCCCGGCGATCAGCGCCTTCACCGCCGCCAATCCCCCCGAAGACAGATGCACGCCGCCCATGCGATAGCGCAGGAAGGCGTCGTGAGCCAGCGGCACCCAGCGCTTCACCGTCTCCAGCATGGCGTCGGCATAGACGCGGATTTCGTACTGGGCATGGCCTTCGGCGCGCAGGCTCAGGAAATGCAGCAGATTGTGCAGATCGATCTTCCAGTACCATTGGGTATAGGTGTTCAGCGTCAGATTCATGCGCGCCAGTTCGCGGGCCAGGCCCTGGCGTCCGGGATCCTTCTGATTACCCGCCGAATCCTGGTTCAGCATGTCCTCGTAGGAGGCGAAATTATGCTCGGCGTCCTTCTTCAGGATATCCAGCACATAGGCGGCTTCCTCGCCTTCCAGCACCTGGCCGCGGCCCTGATGGTTCTCGGTCGATTGCGCGGCCAATTGCGTTGGATCGGGAATATAGAATTCGCGGTCCATCATCGAGTAGCGCGCCGAATATTCGTTGACGTTGGCGGTGCGGTGCCGGATCCACTGGCGGGCCACGAAGATGGGCAGCTTGACGTGGTATTTGATCTCGCACATCTCGAAGGGCGTGGTGTGGCGGTGGCGGATCAGATAATCGATCAGGCCCTTGTCTTCGTTCACCTTCTTGGTGCCGCGCCCATAGGAGACGCGGGCCGCCTGCACGATCGAGCCGTCGTCGCCCATATAGTCGATGACGCGGATGAATCCGTGATCGAGAATGGGGATGGCGTCATAGAGGATTTCCTCGAGCCCCGGCGCGGTGACCCGGCGCGTGGTCGCGGATTGAGCACGGGCGCTGGCGATTTCCGCCTTCTGTTCCGGCGTAACGGTCATGGAGAATCCCCTGAAAAAAGACGGGCGCAAATTCTGACGGAAAACCCTCCATCCCCCGCCGTCATGCCCGGACTTGATCCGGGCATCCATGGACCGCCGGGTCAAGCCCGGCGATGACAGAAATGATGGGCGCTCCAGCCAAACCAGGTGCACTCAAAATATTGTAGCCGATCTCACTTCTTTGACAAGGGATGGTGTTTAGCCACCAGGTTTTTCAGTCGGTCTTCCAGGACGTGGGTGTAAATCTGGGTGGTGGCGATGTCGGCATGGCCCAAAAGCGTCTGCACGGCCCGAAGATCGGCCCCATGGGCCAGCAGATGGCTGGCGAAGGAATGGCGCAGCACATGGGGCGAAAGCTTGGAGGGCGGGATTTTGGCGGCTTGCGCCAGGGCCTTCAGTTCAAGCGCGAAGGTCTGGCGGTCCAGGGCTTTGCCGCCGCTTCCGGGGAACAGCCAACGCGACTCGGCGCGTCCCAGCAATTCGGCTCGAACCCGGCGCCAGGCATCCAGGGCGTTTCGGGCCGGAGCACCCAGGGGAACCAAACGTTCCTTGCCGCCCTTGCCGGTAATCAGCAGGCTTTCCTGGTCGCGGGCCGCTGCTTGCCAGGGCAGGCCCACCAGCTCCGACACCCGCATGCCGCTGGCATAGAGAAGTTCGACCAGGCAATGCAGGCGAACGCCCATGGGGCCGTCCTCGACCTTGTTCCGGGCGGCGTCCAGCAGCGCCTTGACCTGTTTTTCGCTAAGATATTTCGGCAGCGGACGTCCGGCCTTGGGACTGTCGAGGCCCAGCGCCGGGTCGTCTTTGCGGATTTGCTCGGTGAACAGGAAACGGAAGAACTGGCGCAGGCAAGACAGGCGCCTGGCTTGGGTTCTGGCGCTGAGGCCCGCCTCCTTCAGGCTGGCCAGATAGGCCCGCAAATCGGCGGTTCCGACCTTGGACAGCTCGACCCCCTTGGCTTTCAGAAAGCCGGTCGCATCTTCCAGGTCGCGCCGGTAGGCGGCCAGGGTGTTGGCCGCCGCACCGCGCTCGGCGGCCTGCATTTCAAGGAAGGCCTCCGAGAAGCGGTTTAACATGCGTCCCTCAAGCGCCGAGCGGGATGATTTGCATCCCTTGGCTTGCACTCGAGAGAAATTATATGACTCCTCGATTTCTGATGTGGAATTAGCCAGGTGTCCGACATGAATCTTCACCTCATCCTGAGGAGGGCCGAAGGCCCGTCTTGAAGGATGGCATCGACATGATGCCCCACCCTTCGAGACGCGCTTCGCGCTCCTCAGGGTGAGGAATCCCGTTTGCCCATTTCCACTTGTCGCGTCGAGGAGTCAATTTCATATTCCCGCCGCAATGGCCACTTCCAAGGCCAGGGCGCGGGCCTCCTTATCCAGGCCCGCCGCCTTCAGGGCGCGCACGGCTTCCTGGACGGCGATGGGGTTGGCGCCGCCGGGTCCGGCATCGCCCATCACCAGCAGCGAGAACAGCACCGCCTGGCCGGGCGATTTGTTGACGGCGGCATCTTTCAGCCCGTGCCAGATGGCCGGCGGCAGGTTGGAGGGTTCGGCCTTGGCGGCCGATTCGGCGGCCCACAGGGACGACGGCACCTTGTCGCCCAGAGCCTCGAGAAGGCCGTAAAGCAGCGTCGCCCGCTCGGGCGGCGCGTCTTTGCCCAGGGCTCCGCGCCAGTTCTTGAGATGCGCCGCTTCCAGGGCGGGAACGCTATCCATCAGGCGCAGGATGGGCAGCAGCAGGGCCTCGCCCGCCTTGTTCTGGACATGGCCCTGCGGCTGGGCGAAGGGAATCCAGCCCTTGGCCTTGTCGGCCTCGCCCGCCGCCATCAGGATGCGCAAGGCCGAGGGCGCGAACCAGGACAGGTTCGAGCCCGGCGGCAGTTCCGCCGCCATTGGGGCGTAAAGGCGCATGGCGGCCAGCAGGGCATTGCCGGAACCGGAAGCGCCCAGACCCTTGGCGATGGCTTCGGCCCGGCCCTCGGCGCTGTCCTTGGCTTTGGCGGCGCGATACAACAGCGTCGCCTGCTTGGGCCCCTTGGCCTTTTCGGCTTCGGCCAGCTCCTTGTCGGGGACGGTCAGCGCTTCCATCTGGCGGCGCAGTTCGTCGGTTTCAAGCGCGCCCGCCGCTTCGGCCTTGCGGGCGGCCAGCAGACGGGGGTCGGCGGCGAATTCCGTCCATAGGGCGATGCCCTTGAGCAGGGCCGGCTGGGCCAGTTTCTCGACCGTGCCGTCCGGCAAGGGCTTCTTCGACAGGCGCAGCAGCACCAGATTGAGAACCGTTGGTTCTTCCAAGGCAGGGAACTTCTTCGTTTTAACCCCCAGCATCGATTCAGCGATGGCGACGAAGAAGGGATCGGTGACGTTTTCTTCGCGCAGCATGTCCAGCGCCATGCCGGCATGGGCCTTGTCGTCCTCGATCAGGGCGCAGACGACGGCGGTCTTCGACCAGAAACGGTCGTCGCCGGTGGCCAGATGGGGTTCGGCGCGTTCGCAGGCTTGCTTGTCCTCTTGCTGCAGGAAATAGGCCTCGACGTCATAGCGGATCAGCGACTCGGCCCTGAGTTTCTCGGGCACCAGATCCAGCATGCGCCTGGCGTCGGCCCAGCCGCCCATGGCGTATAGGCGTTCGACCCGGCGGATCAGCAGCGAGGCGGTGTCCTTCTCGCCCAGGCCGGGCAGGCCCTGAGGCACTTCCGCGGTGGTCAGAAGCAGGCGGCGCTGCAGATCGAAGGGCTGGCGCGCCCCCGGCTGGGCCGAAAGCTGGGGAAGATAGGCTTCCACCACCTCGCGGGGGGTGCCTTTCCACATATCGACCGACAGCCCGCCCTGGCCGGAATCCAGGGTTCCCGTCGCCTCCTGGCTGACCGGAGCCAATTCCTCGCTTTGGACGCCGCCGATGTCGCGCCTCGCCCCCAGCATGCCGCCGGTATCCTGGACGGCGTCGGGAATGATGACGTCGGTGTCCTTGTTCTCCGACACCGTCTCGGCCGCCTCGGGCCAGGCCGGGCGGCTGGGCTGGGCCAAAAAAGCCAGCAACGCCAGCAAGATAAGCTTATTTCTGGAAGCGCTCATTGGGGATGACCTTTTCGACCTTGGCGGTGGGGGGGGGCATGTCCCAGGTGGCCAGGAAGGCCACGCCGCCACCGATGGTGGCCAGCACTAAAACAAGCAGAATGCGGGTGAGCGTCTTCATAAGTCCTCGGCTCTGATGGACAGGAAGGATCGACGCGGGGTAAAACCCTGGCCAAGCCTTGGGTCCGGATAGCGGATCATCATGGCGATGTTGTGGCAGTGTATCGGCGGCTCATGAACGGTTCAACGACCAAGGATGATTCGGTCTCGCGGCGCTCGCTGGTGTTGGTGGGGCTGATGGGGGCGGGCAAAAGCAAGGTGGGCCGGCTGTTGGCCGAGCGCCTGGGGCTGCCCTTCGTCGATGCCGATGCCGAGATCGAGGAGGCCGCGGGCTGTTCGGTGGCCGATTATTTCGCCCGTTTCGGCGAGGCGGCTTTCCGCGCGGGCGAGCGCAAGGTGATGGCCAGGCTGCTGGCCGGTCCGCCCCAAGTCATCGCCGCCGGCGGCGGGGCCTTCATGGACGAGGGAACCAGGGACGAGATCAGGGCGCATGGAACTTCGATCTGGCTTAAGGCCTCGCTCGAGACGCTGGTGGCCCGGACCAAGGGGCGCAATCATCGCCCGCTTCTGAACCAAGGCGATCCGGCCGAGATTCTGGCCCGGCTGATGGAGGCGCGCTATCCCGTCTATGCCCAGGCCGACGTCACGGTCGAAAGCGGCAACAACCCGCCCGAGGCCACGTGCGAGGCGGTGTTGACGGCGCTGGGCATTTCCATCCATCCGAAAGGCCGGGCAGCATGAGCGCGGACAAGCTGGTCGTCGATCTGGGCGAACGTTCCTACGATATCCTGGTCGGGCCGGGCCTGATCGGACAGGCCGGGGCCTTGATGCTACCGGTCCTGGAAAGAAAGCGCGTCTTCATCGTCACAGATTCCAACGTGGCGCCGCTTTACCTGAAAAAACTGGAAGGCACGTTGGCCGGCGTTGGCATCGATTTCGCCTCGCATGTGCTGCCGGCGGGCGAAGCGACGAAAAGTTTCGCGCATCTGGAAGCGCTGCTCGACGTGCTGCTGGAAGCGAAGGTGGAACGCCAGACCACCCTGGTGGCGCTGGGTGGCGGCGTCATCGGCGATCTGGTGGGCTTCGCCGCCGCCATCCTGCTGCGCGGCGTGCCTTTCGTACAGATTCCCACCACCCTGCTGGCCCAGGTCGATAGCTCTGTCGGCGGCAAGACCGGCATCAACACCAGGCGCGGCAAGAATCTGGTCGGGGCCTTCTATCAGCCCAGACTGGTGCTGGCCGATACGGCGGCGCTGTCCACGCTGCCCCGGCGCGAATTGCTGGCCGGTTATGCCGAGGTGGCGAAATACGGCCTGATCGACGATCTGCCCTTCTTCGAATGGCTGGAGCAAAACGGACAGGCCGTGCTGGCGCTGGAGCCCGCCGCCATTCGCCATGCCGTTCTGACCTCCTGCACCGCCAAGGCCAGGATCGTGAAGGCCGACGAGCGGGAGTCGGGCCTGCGCGCGCTGTTGAATCTGGGCCACACTTTCGGCCACGCCTTCGAGGCCGAGCTGGGTTATGACGGGCGGATGCTGCATGGCGAGGCGGTGGCGCTGGGCATGGTGGCGGCCTTCGATCTTTCGGCGCGGATGAAATTGGCCCCGCAGGAGGATGCGGCCCGGATTTCGTCCCATTTCGACAAGCTGGGCCTTCCTGTGCGCCTGCCCGCCCTTGACGGATCGTCTTGGAACGCCGACCGCCTGCTGGCCCATATGACTTTGGACAAGAAGATCAAGGACGGCAAGATCACCTTCGTCTTGGCCAGGGGCATCGGCCAATCCTTTCTCGAGCGCGACGTGCCCAGCCAGGCGGTGGCGGCGCTAATGCAGGATTTCGTCAAGATGGCCGGATCATGAGCGAACTCGACTGGATCTATCTGGGCGTCATCCTCGGCCTTCTGGTGTTGTCGGCCTTTTTTTCCGGCTCTGAAACCGCGCTGACGGCGGCCAGCCGTCCGCTCATGCATCAGCTCGAGCAAGGCGGCAGCAAGCGGGCCCGCCATGTGAACAAATTGCTGGCAAAGCGCGAAACCTTCATCGGGGCCCTGCTGGTCGGCAACAACATGGTCAATATCCTGGCCTCGGCCCTGGCCACCAGCGTGCTGATCGGCCTGTTCGGCGATGCCGGCGTCGCCTATGCCACGGCGGCGATGACGGCGGTGGTGGTCATGTTCGGCGAAATCCTGCCCAAGACCTACGCCATCACCCATGCCGACCGCGCCGCCCTGGTCGTGGCCCCGGTCGTGCGGGTTCTGGTGGCGGTTCTGCTGCCCTTGCTGCGCATCATCCAGCGCCTGGCCTGGGGGATGCTGCGCCTGGGCGGGGTGCGCCATCCCGAACACGACATGGAACGGGCGCTTGTCGAGTTGAAGGGCGCCATCGACATCCATACCGAGGGCGCCGAGGATATCAAGCACGAGCGGGCGATGCTGAAAAGCATCCTGGAACTGGCCGACGTCGATGTCGGCGAGATCATGACCCATCGCAAAAGCGCCTATACCATCGATCTCGGCCAGCCCGCCGGGGTCATCGTCGAACAGGTGTTGGCCAGCCCCTATACCCGCATTCCGCTGTGGCGGGACAATCCCGACAATATCGTGGGCATTCTGCACGCCAAGGATCTGCTGCGCGCCCTCAACGTCCAGAAGGGTGACGCCGAGGCGTTGGATTTCACGCAACTGGCGGCGCCGCCCTGGTTCGTGCCCGACGCCACCTCTCTGCTTGACCAGTTGCAGGCCTTCCGCGACCGGCACGAACATTTCGCGCTGGTCGTCGATGAATATGGGGCCATCATGGGCGTGGTGACGCTGGAGGACATCATCGAGGAAATCGTGGGCGACATCGCCGACGAGCACGACGTGGCCGTAGCCGGCGTGCGCCCGCAGGCCGATGGCACCCTCATCGCCAACGGCCAGGTGACGCTGCGCGACCTGAACCGCGAATTCGAATGGCGCCTGCCCGACGATCAGGCCGCCACCCTGGCCGGGCTGATCCTGTTCGAATCAAGGCGCATCCCCGAGGCCGGCCAGATGTTCCTGTTCCACGGCTTCCGCTTCGAAATCCTGCGCCGGCACCGCAATCAGATCGCCCTGATCCGCATCACGCCGCCCTTGCGCACGATCGTTTAACCCTGAGTCCCTCAGGCGACTCAGGGTTAAACGTGAATCGTTCGCCAAAACAAATTGCTAGAGCGGATTCACGCCTTCAATCGAAGCCGTTTAACGGCTTCGATTTCAGACGACCCGCTCTAGAAGCCCGAATAGTTTAGAAATATAACCGGGTATCTATAACTTCCAACCCGATAATTACCGTAAATATTTTACGGGATTTCCGACCTTGAAGGTCGGGTATACTGGCCTCACATAATCAACAACAACCCAAGAGGGGAGTTAGGCCATGACGAATCGCATCATTCCCGACATTGTTTCCGAAAGCGCCGTCCATTCGATTTCCGAGAAGGCCAGCGTCCGCGAAGCCGCCCGCCTGATGACCGAGCGCCATATCGGCTGCCTGGTGATCCTGAGCGACGGTCGCTTGAAGGGCATCTTGTCCGAACGCGACATCATGACCCGCGTCGTTTCCCTTGGATTGGACTCCGACGCCGTTGCGGTGGGCGAGGTGATGACCACCCGCGTCACCACCGTGGCCCCCGACGAAAGCTCGGACCAGGCCCTGATGCGCATGCAGGACGGCGGCTTCAGGCATCTGCCGATCGTCAAGGACGGGCTGGTGCTGGGCATGTTGTCGGTACGCGATCTCTATGCATCGGCCCTGGGCGCCTGCGAGCTCGAGCTCAAGGAATGTGAAATCTACATCCAGGGCGAGACCTACGGCACGGCGCATTAACCATCCAAGCTTTGACAAAGTTTGGATGATTCCCCATGATGATGGCATGGAGGAGCCGCCATGCATGTTTCCCTGACCCCGTCCCTTGAGGATATCGTCCGCCGGAAGGTCGAGTCAGGTCTGTACAACAATGCCAGCGAGGTTATCCGCGAGGCTTTGCGGCTGATGGTGTCGCAGGAGGAGTTGCATGCCGTCAAGCTGCAGGCACTTCGTTCCGCTCTTGACGAAGGCGAAGCCAGCCCTATCTCCGAAGGATTTTCATTCAGCCGCATCAATGCGGCATTGGACGCCAAGAGCGTCTGATGGCGGTTTGGCGCTTAAGGAGCAGGGCAGAGCAGGACATTCGCGATATTGCCGCCTATACCGAACGCGAATGGGGAGTCGTCTTGCGTCGAGCCTACTTGAAAGAAATTGAAACACGCTTCGATGATTTGGCCGCCAATCCATATCTTGGGGTTGCTCGTGACGATGTCCGAATCGGCTATCGCAGTTCGCATATTGGACGGCATGTCGTTTTCTATCGCCAACAGGGCGACGGAATTGATATCGTAAGAGTGCTGCACGACCGCATGGACGCCCTACGGCAGTTTCCGTCAGGATGACGGGATCTCCGATCTTACCCGCTCCAGCGCCCTTGAGAACCGCCCGAACATCTCGTCGATTTCGCCTTTTGTGATGACCAGCGGCGGCGAGAAGGCGATGGCGTCGCCCGCCATGGCGCGAAGAATCACCCCTTCTTGCTCGGCGGCGGCAACGACCTTGGCGCCCACGCCCAGGGCCGGGTCGAAATTGGCCCGCGTTTGCTTGTCGGCCACCAGTTCCAGGGCCCCGATCAGGCCGATTCCTCGGGCTTCGCCGACCAGGGGATGCGACGCGAAAGCGCGCAGTCTGGCCTGGAAATGCGGGGCCATCTTGCGCACATGGCCCAGGATGTCGCGCTCTTCGTAAATCGCCAAGGTTTCCAGCGCCACCGCCGCCCCCAAGGGATGCGCGGAATAAGTATAGCCATGGCCGAAGATGCCGATCTTGGCGCTTTGCTCTTGCAGAATCTTGAAGATGCGCTCATTGACCAGCAGGGCCGAGATGGGGGCGTAGGCGCTGGACAGCGCCTTGGCGAGCGAGATCATGTCGGGTTCGATGCCGAAGGTCTGGCAGCCGAACATGTTGCCGGTGCGCCCGAAGCCGGTGATGATTTCGTCGGCGATCAGCAGCACGTCGTATTTCTTCAGCACGGCCTGGATTTTCGGGAAATAGGAGGCGGGCGGGATGATGACGCCGCCGGCCCCCATCACCGGCTCGGCGAAGAAGGCGGCCACGGTATCGGGGCCTTCTTCCAAAATCAACGCTTCCAGATTTGCCGCCAGCCGGGTCGAGAAATCTTCCTCGCTCTCGCCTTCCAATCCGAAGCGGTAATGATGCGGGCAATCGGCTTTCAAAATGCGGGCGATGGGCAGGTCGAAATCGCGCTGATTGTTGGGCAGATGGGTCAGGCTGGCCGTGGCCAGGGTGACGCCGTGATAGGCCTTGGCGCGCGAGATGATCTTCTTCTTCTCAAACCTCCCCAGCGCGTTGTTGACGTACCAGACCAGCTTGATGGCGGTGTCGTTGGCCTCGGATCCGGAATTGGCGAAGAAGACTTTCGACATCGGAACCGGCGCCAGCTCGATCAGTTTCTCGGCCAGGCGCACCGCCGCGGGATGGGCCTTGTGATTGAACAGATGGTAGAAGGGCAGTTCTTCCATCTGGCGTTTGGCCGCCGCCACCATGCGCGGTTCGGAAAAGCCCAGGCTGGCGCACCACAGGCCCGACATGCCCTCGATGTAATCCTTGCCCGATTCATCGAAGACGCGAACGCCCTCGCCCCTTGTCATGACCAGAGGCCCCTTGGCGGGATGCGCCGCCAGATTGGTATAGGGATGCAAGACCGAAGCGATATCGGCGTCACGCAGCGAGTTCGAGGTCATTGATCAACTCCAGACGGGCCTTATTAGCTCTTTGCCAGTTCCGCAAGGGTCTTGCGATATCGGCGCATAAAATCATGAGTTGCTTTCATCGCTTCCGCAACCAGCGGATCGGCATGAGACAGCAGCAACCCCTCTGGCGTGACGATCACTTGAATTTCACACCCCTCAGAAAAGCCAAATTGGTCAAGCAAGGGCCTTGGAAGAATGATGCCTAGCGAGTTGCCTATTTTTCGCAATGTGGTCTTACTGCTCATTTGCGTCTCCGATGTTATAACATTGTTATAACAGTCCTCTGCGTCGGGAAAGCAAAAAAGCAACATCTATTGACTGTGCCGTCCAATGCGGCCAATTACAAGGCGGCATTGAGGGAGGGGGGATCGTGCGGTCTTGGCAACGAGCTCAATTTATTGTTGCGTTTCTGCTGGTCCTGCCTGGTTGCCAGACAACCGGCGCGTCCTTGGACTCTAGCGGGAGAGCGGTGTATTTAACCCCCCCCCAGTACCATTTCACCTGATGAGGCGGATCTTAAGCTGGATGGTTTGAAGGCTTACGGCATTCAAACGATTTCCACGCGAACGCGGGACAATGCTCACATCATGCAGACCATAACCCTGTCTCAAGGACGGGGGCTTGTTTTTGAGGAAAGGCTGATCGGTCCAAATTACTACGAAAACGAATCCTCCTTCCCCGCCAACGAACCCGATCTGTTCAAACAAAAATTTGAAAGGATGGGCTTTATCTTTAAGGATGGCGGGCCCGTTCGTTTCCAGCACAAACTTGGCCAGGGCCAGGGCTTCCATGCCACCGCGACAACCCCAAACGGTGATGTCTGTTTCATCGCCTTCGGCGGCTATACTTTCGGCAACGATCTCCGAGGTTTGAAACCCCACAATTATCAGGCGCTCGTCACGACGAAATATTGCGCCGGGGCGCCTGACGCTACCGCGCTTGTCACATGGCTAAGTTCCATTGAACTGCGTAGGTAATTCCCGGCACTCCTATGAATGCCGGGAGTCAAACCCTACCCCATCGCCTTTTTAAGGTTGGCGTCGATGGCGTCCAGGAACTGGGTGGTGGTCAGCCAGGGCTGCGAGGGTCCGATCAGGATGGCCAGATCCTTGGTCATCTGCCCGCCTTCCACGGTTTGGACGCAGACGCGTTCCAGGGTTTCGGCGAACTTCACCACCTCGGGCGAATTGTCGAAGGTGCCGCGATAGTAAAGGCCCCTGGTCCAGGCGAAGATGGAAGCGATGGGGTTGGTGCTGGTTTCCTTGCCCTTCTGGTGCTCGCGGTAATGGCGGGTCACCGTCCCGTGCGCGGCCTCGGCTTCCACCGTCTTGCCGTCGGGGCTAAGAAGAACGCTGGTCATCAGTCCCAGCGAGCCGAAGCCCTGGGCCACGGTGTCCGACTGCACGTCGCCGTCATAGTTCTTGCAGGCCCAGACGAAGCCGCCCGACCATTTCATGGCGCAGGCCACCATGTCGTCGATCAGGCGGTGTTCGTAGGTGATGTTTCTGGCCATGAAGGAATCGGCGAATTCACGCTCGTAGACTTCTTGGAACAGGTCCTTGAAGCGCCCGTCATAGGCCTTCAAAATCGTGTTCTTGGTCGAGAGATACAGCGGCCAGCTTTTGGTCAGCGCGTAATTCATGCAGGCCCTGGCGAAGCCGACGACCGATTCGTCCAGATTGTACATGCCCATGACCATGCCGGCGCTGGGGAAGTCGAACACTTCATGCGTGACCGGCTGGCCGCCGTCCTTGGGCGTCCAGATCATGGTCAGCTTGCCCGCCGCCGGGATCAGAAAATCGGTGGCGCGGTACTGGTCGCCGTAAGCATGGCGGCCGATGACGATGGGCTGGGTCCAGCCCGGCACCAGGCGCGGCACGTTCTTGCACAGAATGGGTTCGCGGAACACGGTGCCGTCCAGAATGTTGCGGATGGTGCCGTTGGGCGACTTCCACATCGACTTCAGCCCGAATTCCTTCACGCGCGCCTCGTCGGGGGTGATGGTGGCGCATTTGACGCCGACGCCGTATTTCTTGATGGCGTTGGCGGAATCGATGGTCACCTGATCGTTGGTGGCGTCGCGATGCTCGATGCCCAGATCGTAATAATCCAGTTTGACGTCGAGATAGGGCAAGATCAGCTTGTCCTTGATGAACTGCCAGATGATGCGCGTCATCTCGTCGCCGTCGAGATCGACGAGCGGGGTTTTGACCGGAATCTTGGCCATGACATTCCTCGGCTATCTAAGGGGGGAACGTCCGCCGGGGTGCGCCCCGGAGCGTCGGCCTTCAAATGGCTGCGGACGCCCGGAACATAGGGATTCCCCCATCCGAAAGCAAGGGAAAAACCTACCCGAACGGGTCAGGCCGTGGCCTGGGCCTCTGCCTCTTCCAAGGCCGCCGGCTTGGGCGCGTCCCGAGGCAGCATCAGGCTGGCCGCAACGACAATGACCGCCATCAGGGCCAGCAGCACGAACACCCAGATGAAATCGCCGGTGTTCTTCAAGATGATGGCCATCAAGGGCACGCCCATGCCGCTGATGCCGAAACTGAGCACGAATTTCATGCCAAAGGCGGTGCCGCGCCAGCGGGCCGGGGTATAGCGGGCCAGCAGGCTGTTTTCGGCGGGAATGCCGGCCAGATTCATGCTGACCATGACCAAAACCACCAGCAGTAGGGGCAGGCCGCCGATCCAGGCGGCGCCCAGCAACATCGGCACCTGGGCCAGATAGACGCCAGCATAGACATAACGCAGCGGATAGCGGTCGGCCCAATGACCGGCCACGACCTGAAACAGACCGGCGACGGTGTAGACCAGGGTGACCATTCCGCCCACGCCCAGCAGACCGTCGCCCAGCATGCCGCCCAGGCGGGCTTCGAACAATTTGGGCAGGGCCGGCTGCGTGACCTGATAGATCAGGCCGGTGCACAGCATGGTCAGGGTCAGGATCAGGCCGGCATGAATGGTCTCGCCCTTGCTGGGGGCGGCGTGCGGCTTCAGATCTTCCTTGATTTCGATGACCTGGCCCTTCTTCAGGCTGTAAGCGAACAGCAGGCCCGAGGCCAGGACGACGATGCCTGGGATGATGAAGGCGGCCCGCCAGGAAAGGATGTCGGTGAGGGCACCGGCCACGATGCCGCCCAGCGCCGCCCCTAAACCGCCGAAAATGCCGTTGACTCCCAAGGCCTTGCCGCGGTTGACGGCGTTCCTGACCAGCCAGGCGGTGCCGACGGGGTGATAGATCGATCCGAAGAAGCCCAGCGAGGCTAGGCCCAGCGACAGTTGGAACGGATTGTCGGCCAGCCCGGTGGCGATGCCGGCCAGGCCCAGGCCGATGAAGAAGATCAGCATCATGCCGGTGGCGCTCCAGCGGTCGCCCAGCCAGCCGGCGCCCGGGGCCAGAACGCCGTACAGCACCTTGCCGCCGATGATCAGCAGCAGCGCGTCCTCATAGGGCAGGCCCATGGCTTTGGGCAGGACCAGGGCGACCACGAAGAAGATGGGATCGAAGATATGCGCATAGACATGTCCGGCGCAGGAGTAAGCCAGGGAAGCACGTGCGGAGGCGGAGGACATGGCGCGAATATCCGTGGATAGGGAATCGGCCTTTAACCTAGGCGCGGCCCTGCCATTTTGCAAGTCAGGTGGTATGACCAGTTGGCATGAGCTTAAAAGCCCATCACAGCACTGCCAGCCGAGGCAACAGACAACATCCTTATATTCTAGGTGGTTATGGCAGTATGGCCAGAGCAGCCCGATCCTTGTCCTCAAAAGCCAACACTAAAGGTTGTTTGGTATATATACAGCATGTTTTCCTTGCAATTCACCCGCAAAAGGGATACGCGTCACTTAACGCAATTCAAGGATGTGGTGACGAGATGAGCCTTCTATTTCGGGACAACGACCCTTTGGCCCCCCTCGGCGAAAGCCGGCCTCAGGCTTTCAGTCCGGGCGAAATCCTTCTTGGCCAGATGGAACCTAAAAACCCCCTTCTTTCGGGCCGCGAGCCCGGCAATGGGTGGTTCTCCCTGTCCGCCCCGGTGGGGCGGGACAACGCCCCCAATCGCAAACAGGACGTGACGAAGGTCGAAACCCTGCTCGGTCAGACCGGCCATTACGACATCCAGCGCTTGCAGGGTCCGACCGGCTATTGGGGCATGGTCGGCGATAATACCAGTTTGCAGAATGAATAACCCATTTCGTGGCGGCCAATCGCCATGTCCGGGCAGGCGGGACGCGACGAGCGTAGCGGGGCTACGGGTGCCGTCAATGATGGCCCATTGGTTTTGCGGGCAAAGCCCGCGAGCGGCCTAACGAACCCGGCATGGCGA
>JACRJC010000057.1 GCA_016215555.1 Rhodospirillales bacterium
AACCCGTGCCTCAAGATGGACATAACTGAAAAGGCTGCCGCTTTGCTGATCCGATCCGCGCATCTCAAAACCCCATGGCCGTTCCAAAAAGTGAATCACGACCAGGGCTTCAATGCGAGGCGTTTTTCAGCAGCCTGCTAGAGCGACTTGCGATAATTCTGATGGGGAGGACGGCCCCTGCACACCGGCGTCACAGCGCGCCAAGAAGCACCGCCGATTTGCCGCTGCCCGATGGCTCGACAAACGCCAGCACTCCCCCAGACAATCCGCTAAAAGAAATTCTTCAGCAGCAGCGCCAGGACGCCGCCGAAGGTGGCGCCGGTAATCCATTTGACGACGAGAAGCTCGCGTTCGACGCCGGCAATATCGGCCTTGGTGGAGATCTGGGTTTCCAAGGCTTCGGAAAATGCGCCAGCCAACGCTTCGGCTTCCGCTTTGGCATGCTCTTCCGGCACGCCAGCCGACTTCAAGCGCTCAACAAATTTCAGCGTATCAAAAGTAATGGTTGTCATGGGCCAATTCTGCCCGAAAACCCTAAGCCGCGCAATGCAGAGAATGGTGGGCCCGGTAGGACTCGAACCTACGACCAAGCGGTTATGAGCCGCCCGCTCTAACCAACTGAGCTACAGGCCCTTCTTTACTCGCACTCGAACGCCGTGCGGTGCTGCGTACCTTGGCTTACGCGAGCATTGACTCGCGGGGCCTCAATGGCCCAGTCGCTCGGGATAAATCCCCCGCTCCGATACATTCACACTCAAACGCCGTGCGGCCTGTTCCCACGTCATGCCCGGACTTGATCCGGGCATCCATGGATTGCCGGGTCGTGAAGGTTACCGCCGGGCTGGCCTGCGGCCAGACCCGGTGGCCCGGCAATGACGAAAAGAAGAAACGTTCTCCAAAATAAAATTCAAACCCAAACCAAACTCAAACGCAAAATCAAAACCCAGAACCCCGCCTCAATTGTCCAGGAAGCTGCGCAGCTTGCGCGAGCGCGACGGATGCTTGAGCTTGCGCAGCGCCTTGGCTTCAATCTGACGGATGCGTTCGCGGGTGACCGAGAATTGCTGGCCGACTTCTTCCAACGTGTGGTCGGTGTTCATGCCGATGCCAAAGCGCATGCGCAGCACGCGCTCCTCGCGGGGCGTCAGACTGGCCAGGACGCGGGTGGTGGTTTCGCGCAAATTGCCCTGGATGGCGGCGTCCAGCGGCAGCACGGCGTTCTTGTCCTCGATGAAATCGCCCAGATGCGAATCTTCCTCGTCGCCGATGGGCGTTTCAAGGCTGATCGGCTCCTTGGCGATCTTCAAGACCTTGCGCACCTTTTCCAGCGGCATTTGCAGCTTTTCGGCCAGTTCTTCCGGCGTCGGTTCGCGGCCGATTTCGTGCAGCATCTGTCTGCTGGTGCGCACCAGCTTGTTGATGGTCTCGATCATATGCACCGGGATGCGGATGGTGCGGGCCTGATCGGCGATCGAGCGGGTGATGGCCTGCCTGATCCACCAAGTGGCGTAGGTCGAGAATTTATAGCCACGGCGATATTCGAACTTATCGACGGCCTTCATCAGGCCGATATTGCCTTCCTGGATCAGATCCAGGAACTGCAAGCCGCGGTTGGTGTATTTCTTGGCGATGGAAATCACCAAGCGCAGATTGGCCTCGATCATTTCCTTCTTGGCCTTGCTGGATTCGCGCTCGCCCTTCTGCACGGTGGCGACGATGCGCCGGTATTCCGAGATGGGCAGGCCGGCCTCGGCGGCGATGTCGCCGATGCTGGTCCGCAGATCGGCGATCGGCTTGGCGTATTTGGGGCCGGTGAATTCCTTCCAGCCCTTGCCGGGCTTGACCTTCAGCTTGTCGAGCCAATTGGGGTCAAGCTCGCTGCCGAAATAGGAATCCAGGAATTCCTGGCGCTTGATCTTGCAGCCTTCGGCAACGCGCAGCAGGCGGCCTTCAAGGCCGATCAGGCGGCGGTTCAGATTGTTCAACTGCTCGACCAGGAATTCGATTCTGGACTGGTTGAGATGGATGCCCTCCATCAGCTCAATCAGCTCCTGCTTCATTTTGGTGAAGTTCTTCTCGGTGGCGGCGGGCACCTTTTCGTCGCTTTGCAAGGCCTTCAGGCGCTTTTCCTGAATCTTGCGCATCTTCTTGGAATTCTCGGCGATGCGTTCCAGGGTTTCCAGAACCTGGGGCATCAGCTCCAGTTCCATGGCGGCCAGCGAGATCGAGGATTCCTCACCCTCCTCGCCTTCGGCGGCGCCCTCTCCCTCGACGACTTCCTTCTCTTCCTTCTCTTCCTTCTCTTCCTCGCCCTCGGTTTCCGCCTCAACCTCGGCCAGTCCGGCCTCGGCGTCTTCCTGGAAGCCCGAGCCATAGGTGGCGTCAAGGTCGATGATGTCGCGCAGCAGCATCTGGTTGTTGACCAGCTTGTCGTGCCAATCGACCAGGGCGTGGATGGTGAGCGGGCTTTCGATGATGCCGCCGATCATCATTTCGCGGCCGGCCTCGATGCGCTTGGCGATGGCGATTTCGCCCTCGCGCGACAGCAGTTCGACCGAGCCCATTTCGCGCAGATACATGCGCACCGGATCGTCGGTGCGGCCCAGTTCGGCCTCATCGACATTGCCGGCGCCGGATTCTTCCTCTTCCTCGGATTTCTCCTCGGGGCTGGCCTGGGTTTCCTCGGCCTCTTCGTTCTCGACGACGTTGATGCCCATTTCGGACAGCATCGACATCGTGTCTTCGATCTGCTCGCTTGAGAATTCCTCAGGGGGCAGGGCGGCGTTGATTTCGTCATAGGTGACGTAGCCGCGCTCCTTGCCCTTGGCGACCATGCGCTTGACGGCGGCGCCCAGCGTATCCAGCAGCGGGCTGTCCTGGCTGTCTTCCGTGGCTTCCTGGTTCTCGGTGGTCTGAGCGGCCTGCTTTGCCATAAGCTTACGTCTCCCTTTGGGGGGATTGAGTGTCGTTGCGTGTCGGGAAGGACGGCTTACAATTCTTCGTCATCATCGACATGATCTATCGCGGTCAGCTCGTCCTGTAATGTTTTCAAGGCTTCCCAGGCTTCTTCGCTGGCCTCGTCGCCCATGCGGCGCTCGGCTTCCTGAAGGGCCTTGACTATCTCGGGCCGGCGCAGCCGTCCCAACGCGTGCAGCATCCCTTTTTTCGCTTCTTCCGCCGAGGCGCTGGCCTTGGCGAAACCGGCCATTGTCGAACGCAACAAAGACGCCACGGCCTCACCGAACCCGTGGGCTTCCAGATGGTGCCTGAGGGTCTCGGAATCAAGGCCGGGCGTTTGAGCGAGGAGGTTTAGAGCTTCCTGACGAAGCCTGTCAAGGCCCGCATCGGCAAATGAGAGCTGTCCGAGGGACTCGGCGGCCACGTCGATAAGGTCGGGATGGTTGATGAGGGCGGCCAAAAGCAGCGCCTCGAGTTGGTGAGCGGGCGATTTCAGGGCCGGCAAGGGGGTGGTGCGGATGACCGGCGGCTGGAATTTCCCTTTTCCTTTGAATGCATTGGCTCGTTGGGGGCGGGGCGGGAAGAAAAGCTCGCGCAGGCGGGCGCGGATTTCGCCCCGGTAATGGAACTGGACCGATTGGTCCTGAATCAGCCGGACCTGTTCCTCCAAATGTTTTTCCAGGGCGGCCTTGCGCTCGGGCGTGTCGGCGGGCGTTCCCCTGGTTTCGGTTATCCACAGGCGCTCGAGCAGGGACTGGGCCTGGGCCAGGATGTCTTCCATCCCCCGGGGCCCTTGCTTGGCGACCAGGGTGTCGGGATCCTCGCCTTCGGGCAGGGTGGCGAATTTCAGGCTAAGCCCCGGTTTCAGCAGGGGAAGGGCGCGTTCAAGGGCGCGCCCGGCGGCGCGTTGGCCGGCCGCGTCGCCATCGAAACAAAGAATGGGTTCGGGGGCCAGACGCCACATTTCCTCGATCTGGGCCTCGGTCAGGGCCGTGCCCAGGGGGGCAACGGCCTGGTCCAGCCCGGCCTGATGCAAGGCAATGACGTCCATATAACCCTCGACGGCGATCAGGCGCCCCGTGGCCCTTGCCCCTTCCCGCGCCATGGACAGGGCGTAAAGCTGCCGGCCCTTGTGGAAAAGCGGGGTTTCCGGAGAGTTCAGATATTTGGGCTCGCCCGCACCCATGATGCGCCCGCCGAAGGCGACCACCCGGCCCCGCTTGTCGGTGATGGGAAACATCACCCGTCCCCGGAAGCGGCCATAGGGCTCGCGCCCGGAATCCTCGGGCTGGATCAGCAGGCCGGCCTCGACCAGCATGTTCTTGGTGATGGCGTCCGAAAGCAGGGCCACCTTCAATTCGTTGTAGTCATCCGGTGCGAAGCCCAGGCGAAAGCGGGCGATGGTTTCGTCCTGCAATCCACGGCCCTCGAGATAGGCCAGGGCTTCGCGCCCCTGCGGGCTTTGCAAATGGCGTTCGAAATGCTGGCAGGCCTGCTCCATCACATCGTAGAGCGAGGCCTCGCGCTTGGCTTGTTCGCGCTCCTCCGGCGTTGCCTTGGGCACGTCCATGCCCGCTTCCGCCGCCAGACGCTCGACCGCCTCGGGAAAGGGCAGGCCCTGGGCCCGCATCACGAAGCCGATGACGTCGCCATGCGCTCCGCAGCCGAAGCAATGATAGAACCCCTTCTCGTCGGAAACCGAGAAGCTGGGCGTCTTTTCGTTATGGAAAGGGC
The DNA here is from genome assembly GCA_016215555.1 of Rhodospirillales bacterium. Classification (GTDB taxonomy): domain Bacteria; phylum Pseudomonadota; class Alphaproteobacteria; order Rhodospirillales; family WMHbin7; genus WMHbin7. The sequence continues at coordinate 4,693 of JACRJC010000057.1, forward strand.
AGCAACCCCAATGTTCGCGGCCTTTGCGGGTCAGCTTGACCTTGCGCCCCACCACCTCGGTGACCGAGAGGCGTGTACGCAATTCTTCCAAAAAGCGGGGCGGGAAGGACATGGCCCTCAGCTTAAACGAAGGGATCGAGAAGGCTCTAGGAAAAATAAGGCTCCTCGATGCGACAAATGGAAATAGGCAAACAAGACTCCTCACCCTGAGGAGCCTGCGGCACGCAGGCGTCTCGAAGGGTGGGGGGGAAGGAAAAGAACCGGGCATTGACGGATATTCATCCTTCGAGACGGGCCTTCGGCCCTCCTCAGGATGAGGCAAGAACTATGTCGCCAATCAAACACAATTCCACAGCAAACTTAGAAGAGCCAAAATAATGAACCGCAGTGTTCGCTGTGGGCGCTGGGGAACGCGGAGAAACTGCTATCCCCAACGGCGTTTCCTCTGCGCCCGCTGCGTCCTCGGCGGTTTAAGAAAGCAAACTCTTTACCAGGGCGCTGGCCTTGCCGAAATCCATTTGCCCGGCATGGCGTTCGCGAAGCGCCGTCATCACCCGGCCCATATCCTTGAGCCCCTTGGCCTCGACGACGGCCAGCACGGTCTTGATGGCGGCCTCGGATTCCTCGGCGCTCATCTGTTTGGGCAAGAATCGCTCGATGACGGCGATTTCCTCCTGCTCCTGCTGGGCCAGTTCCAGCCGTCCACCCTGCTCATACAGCGAGATGCTTTCCTTGCGCTGCTTGATCATGGATTGCAGCATGCCCAGGATATCGTCCTCGGAAATGCCGTCCATATTGCCTTTCGAACGCGCGGCGATGTCGCGGTCCTTTAAAGCCGCCAGGATGAGGCGCACCGTCGAAACGGCGCGGGTTTCCTTGGCCAGCATGGCGGTTTTCAAAGCTTCATTGAGCGCCGTGCGCAGCATGGCAATCCTCTTTATCCATGACAAAACTGTGAAAGGGGGACGTTATCCTTCCTGACGCCCAGGCGCAAGTTTTGATTAGTTAATTGAATTATAAAGATAATATATCTTATCCCGGGGCTTGACCGGTTCATCTTGCCTCTGTAAAAGAGGCGCAACGGAATTTCATGAAGCGGACCGCTGCAAGCGCGCACAGCCCCGGGGCGTGTGTGGCGCCTTGGCGCAGCCAGCCCCTCACGAAGGAAGATCATGAGCGACATCGTCCCTCCCAACCCGGCCACGGACAAAATGACCGGGGCATTGGTGTTGGCCGACGGCACGGTCTTTTGGGGCCGGGGCGTCGGGGCGGCGGGCCATGCGGTGGGCGAGGTCTGCTTCAATACGGCGATGACCGGCTATCAGGAGACGCTGACCGATCCTTCCTATGCCGGCCAGATCATCACCTTTACGTTCCCGCATATCGGCAATGTCGGTACGAATCCTGAAGATATCGAAACCATCACCCCGGCGGCGCGCGGTCTGGTCATCAAGGCCGACATCACCGAGCCCGCCAACTGGCGCTCGACCCAGCATCTCGACGGCTGGCTGAAATCGCACGGTATTTCCGGCCTGTGCGGCGTCGATACGCGCAAACTGACCAGGCGCATCCGCGATCTGGGCGCTCCCAACGGCGTCATCGTGCATGCGCCGGACGGCAGGATCGACGCGGCCAAATACCAGGCCATGGCCGCCGCCTGGCCGGGGCTGGAGGGCATGGACCTGGCGCTCGACGTCACCTGCCGCCAAAGCTATGGCTGGGACGAATCGGCCTGGGTGCTGGGCCAGGGTTACGGGCGCCAGGCCGATCCCAAATTCCATGTCGTGGCCCTCGATTACGGGGCCAAACGCAACATTCTGCGCTGCCTGGCCGAATCGGGCTGCAAGGTCACCGTGCTGCCGGCCAAAAGCAGTTTCGAGGACATCATGCGCTTGAAGCCAGACGGCGTGTTCCTGTCCAACGGCCCCGGCGATCCGGCGGCGACCGGCAACTATGCCGTTCCGGTGATCAAACAGGTGATCGAGGCGGGCGTACCGCTGTTCGGCATTTGCCTGGGCCATCAGATGCTGGGCCTGGCCCTGGGCGGCAAGACCCGCAAGATGGGGCGCGGCCATCGCGGCGCCAATCATCCAGTGAAAGATCTGGCCACTGGCAAGGTGGAAATCACCAGCCAGAATCACGGCTTCATGATCGACGAGGACAGCCTGCCCAAGAATGTGACGGTCACCCACCGCTCGCTGTTCGACGGTTCGGTCGAGGGGCTGAAGCTGGACGGCAAGCCGGTCTTTTCGGTGCAGTACCATCCCGAAGCCTCGCCCGGCCCCAAGGACAGCCATTACCTCTTCGCCCGCTTCGTCGAGCTGATGGGGAAAAGGTAGGCTCAGGCCGCCTTGCGGAAGGGGCGGACGGGAAGCTTGCTCATCTGCTTGCTGGCCTTCGCCAGATCATAGGCCATCTGAAGTCCCAGCCACATGTCGGGCGTCGAGCCGAAGGCCTTCGAGAGGCGGAAGGCCATTTCGACGGAAATCGCTGCGCGTTCATTGACCAGATCGGACAGGGCCTGGCGGGTAACGCCGAGGCCCTTGGCCGCTCCGGTGACGGTCAGGCCCAAAGGCTCGATGCATTGGCGCCGCACGATTCCGCCTGGGTGTGGTGGATTGCGCATCATCGAACGAAACTCCTAGTGATAATCCAGATAATCGACGTCGTGGGCATCGCCGTTGTCGAAACGGAAAATGACCCGCCAGTTCTCGGAAACCCAGACCGCCCAGAATCCTTTGTAATTGCCCTTCAGGGCATGAAGGCGAAAACCGGGAAGATTCATGTCTTCGGGCCTTCGGCAACGATCCAAAACGGCCAAGATATCCCTTAGCTTCTCGACATGTTCCGAAGCGACGCGTTTGGCCGTTTTGCCTTCGTACAGGTCGCGCAGGCCCTTATGCCGGAAGTTAAGGATCATTGCTTTAGGTTATTGTGTCGCCTGTCGCTTGTCAAGTTACACAAGTTGGTCGTGGTTAAATTGTCGTCGGTTTATAGTGAAAATATGGGTGATTATTATTGCATATGATTTCTGCAAACGCTTGATATTTTCGTGGACCGTTGAGGATATTGAGAGGACTCGCCATTTCTTTCCCTCTAATAAAGCGGTGGCGTCGCTGTCTTGCCGCGTCGCGCATCTTGTCTAGGTACCCTTCCCAGCCGTTGTCAACGAAACCAACGCAAATCCCATATGGGCAACAGGTGATATCCTTAAGTAAGACTTCAGTTTTTCTTACATCGCTTTCTGAGCGTTCCCATTTCTTGAATTCGACCAGCGCCAGGAAATTCGCCTTATTTCTCTCGTCGGTGGGGCAAGTAAGTTTATAAATAACGAGATCGCAACGCGCCGTGCCTACTGTCTCCTTGAATTTATCATAATCGTTGCCGGAGGTCGTTCCACCAGTACCCGTTCTACCAATCTGAGCTTTGTTCCACTCCCATAATTGGCTTGAATTTGTTTCCAGCGTCATGGGGTGTTCCTCACCCAGGCGGTCGAAAACGCGTGAAGCCATGTAATATTCCGGCATGTCGCCCAGTTCACCAGACACACGTTCATAATTGCAGATCGCCTCAACACAAATGGAGCAAATTTTCCGCGTAAGGCAGATAATGTCTTTGCACGCCTGCATGTTCCCACCCCTCACATCACCGGCTCGTTTTACGCCGCTTTCTTGACCTTGGGCGAGGGGATGGCGGCGATGATTTTGGCCATCTTTTGCTTGGCCTTCCACAAATCATGGGCGGTTTGCATATTCAGCCACAGGTCAGGGCCGTTGCCGCAGAATTTGCCCAGACGCAAGGCCATCTCGGGCGAGACCGAGGCGCTTTCGGCCAGAATGCGGTGCAGGGTCTGGCGGGCAATGCCCAGTTTCTGCGCGGCCTCGGAGACCGACAGTTCCAGGGCGGGCAACACCTCCTCGCGCAGAAGGGCGCCGGGATGGGTCGGGGGGAGCATCGGTTCTCTATCGACGATGTATTCTGGTTTGCCGCGGCTCATAGTTCGCATCCTTCAATGATATTGTTCAAGGTCAACCCGGAGAGCGTAGCCATCTTCCCATTCAAAGGTTATGCACCAGGGGCCATTGACGTGAATCGTGTAACGCTTCGGCTTGCCCTGCAAACCATGGAAATTATAACCAGGCACATTCAAGTCCTCGGGACGTTGGGCAGCATGGAGCGATCGAAGTCTTGTATGACAACGTTGAACCAAATCCGCCCGAACCCGGCTTGGGTCATTGTCCAAAAAAAGGCGGGCAAGGCCCTTGTGCCGAAAGCTGCGGATCATGGCCTACTGTAACGCATGGCGAGACAGTTGGCAATCACATCCCCTGGCTGGTCAGCACGCGGTCGGGCGGCGGCTGGCAGCGACCATCGATTCAAACTTCAATACAGCATCAGGACATCATGCGGGCTGTCGGCAGACGCCAGGAGTGCGATGTCCGAAACGTGGCGGCGAAGGATGGCCTCTATGTCGTTGGTCGAGCAATTGCCGCGCCTGATCCAGACGATCTTGCATGGTGGGGCCGACAAAGGTTGAAGCTGGGCGAAGTCCGCATCCTTGCTGACCAGGATGAAGCCGTTGGCCCTGGCGAAATGCAGCACATCGGCGTCGGATGCCGCTTGCAATCCAACATCCCGCACATGAAGCGAGCCTGGGAACAAATCGACAAGGTTGGATATCAGCTTTGCGGAAAGGTTCTGATCGAGCAGCAGCTTCACGCCGGAATCGCCAGCAGGCGGCGCTCGTGGTCGGCGGCATAGGCCAGGCAGGCCTGGATATCGTCGCGGGTCAGATCGGGAAAATCACCCACAATGTCGTCGGCGCTCATGCCCGAGGCCAGATAGTCCAGCACATCGTAAACCGTGATGCGCAGGCCGCGCACACAAGGCTTGCCGCCGCACTTTCCGGGTTCGATGGTGATGTGCTGCCGATAGTCGATCATAGGTAGAAGATACTCCAAGTTTTCTCGTTGGGCAATCACATCCCCTGGCTGGTCAGCACGCGGTCGGGCGGCGGGAAGCCGTCCCAAAAGGCCTTGATATTGACGATCACCTTCTCGCCCATTTCGATGCGGCTTTCGATGGTGGCCGAGGCCAGATGCGGCAGCAGCACCACATTGTCCAGCGCCAGCAGCTTGGGATTGACCGCCGGTTCCTGCTCGAACACGTCAAGCCCGGCCCCGGCCAATTCGCCGTGAAGAAGCATATGGGCCAACTGGTCCTCATCGACGATTTCGCCGCGCGAGACATTGACCAGATAGGCGTGCGGCCTTAGCAATTTCAAACGCCGTGCCGACAGCAGATGATAGGTCGATGGCGTGTGCGGGCAGTGGATCGACAAGATGTCGATATGGGCCAGCATCTGGTCCAGGCTTTCCCACCAGGTGGCTTCCAGTTCCGCCTCGATCTCGGGATGGACGCGCTTCCGGTTATGGTAATGCACCGACAATCCGAATCCCTTGGCGCGCCTGGCGACGGCGCTTCCGATGCGACCCAGTCCGATGATGCCCAGCCGCTTGCCCGAGATGCGGTTGCCCAGCATGAAGGTCGGGCTCCAGCCTTCCCAGGCGCCGGCGCGCATCAGGCGTTCGCCTTCGGCCAGGCGGCGCGGCACCGACAAGATCAGGGCCATCGCCATGTCGGCCGTGTCTTCGGTCAGCACGTCGGGCGTGTTCGAAATCAGGATGCTTTTTTCCTGCGCCTTCAACAGATCGATATGGTCGATGCCGGTGCCGAAATTGGCGATCAGGCGCAGCTTGGGGCCGGCCTGTTCCAGCGTTTCGGCGTCCAACCGGTCGGTGACCGTGGGCACCAGGACGTCGGCCTCCTGCATGGCGGCGATCAGTTCTGCCTGGCTCAAGGCCTGGCCGGTCAGATTAAGCCGGACGTCGAACAGTTCCATCATCCGGGTTTCGACACTGTCCGGCAGTTTGCGGGTGACGACGACCAAGGGTCGCTTGCTGGGCATTGGTTTCTCCCTGCTGGCCTTCTTATACCAGTTTGCAGAATGAATAACACATTTCGCCAGAGCGATTTTTCGTGGGCAACAGGCGCGGAACGCGCGGCTGTGTGGATCACAGTAAGCGGTCCGCAACACATTGCCCGCGAAAAAGCGTCCTGCCTGCCCGGTCATGGCGCCTGGCCGCCACGAAATAGGTTATTCATTCTGCAAACTGGTATTAGGGGCTATATGGTGACAATCTAAGCCAAAATCTTGACTCGATGGAAGAAGGGACGGCTATTATGTCGCCCGGTCCTGAAACCGGGGGGAGAGGACGGGATTAGACGTGCCGATGTTGTTGAGAACCATTCTTATTCTACTGGCTCTGATTCTGACGGCGCCCGTCGCAGGTCCGTCCCAAGCCCTGGCCCAGCAATCGGCCAGCGGGCTTCCTTTGCCGCGTTTCGTCTCGCTGCGGGCCGAAGAGGTCAATCTACGCACCGGCCCCGGTGTTCGTTATCCCATCGAATGGGTCATCACCAAGCGCGAACTGCCGGTCGAGATCATCGCCGAATTCGAAACCTGGCGCAAAATCCGCGATTCCCAGGGCACTGACGGTTGGGTGCATCAGACCATGCTGACCGGACGGCGCACGCTGATGGTGCTGGGACCGGGCGTCAAGAAACTGCGCCGCACCGATTCCGATGCCGCCGCTCCCCTGGTCAATGTCGAACCCGGGGTGATCGGCCGCCTTTTGCAATGCCCGCGCAACAGCGAATTCTGCCGGGTTGAAGTCGAAGGCTATCAAGGTTGGTTCAGACGCGAAGAATTCTGGGGCGTCTATAAGGGCGAATACATCGAATAACTTGATAAACTAGCGGGTGTGATTGCCGTCACTTGCATCATGTGACTGTCATCACTTCGCACTTCAAAAGAAACCGTCAGTATTAGCGCCAGTTCCACTTCACGGTTTTCGGAAGTTCCCGTCCTCCAAACGGTCCGAAAGCTGGGAACCGCAAAGCCGCCGGAAGTCCACCGGCGGTTTTTGCTTTTTACCCCCTGATGACATCGATCTTGATGCCCAGCTTCAAATTGCGCCAGGTCCGGTCGGCGGTCAGGGCCGTTGCCCCGAGCGATTGCGCCAAGGCCAGGCAGGCGCGGTCGCCCAGAGAGAGTCCCGCAGGACGCGTGGCGGGAAACAAGGCCGCGGCTGCCAGCGCCTGGGCATCGTCGAAGGCAACGACCTTGAGTGGCAGGTCGGCCAAAATCGATCGCGCGGTTTGTTCGGGCATGCCGATCCGGATGAGAACGCTGGCCGCTTCGGAAAGATTGACGGCGGATATCACGGCTCTGTCCAGGCAGGACTGGACCTTGTCGGAGCCAGGCTCGTCGTTCAGGAAAGTCAGCAATGCCGAGGCGTCGAGAACAGTTTCAGTCACGCCGGCTCTCTTCGCGCCGTTCGGCGATCAACTGGTCCGCCAGCGAGGATTGGCCCTTGGCGTAGCGTTTGACTGTATCTTTCGCCCGCTGGACGGCCTTCTCGACGCTCAGAATACGCAATTCCCCGTCTTCGACGCGCAGCATCACGTCGTCGCCGGGCTTGACGCCCATGGCCTTGCGGCAACTGGCGGGGATCACCAGTCGCCCGCTTTCGCCAAGTCGTGCCGTCATTTCATTCATCCGCCACTCTCCGTAAATAATGGCAGAATAGTAGCGCATTGGCGTAAATAGGTCCAGGTGGCGGTGTTCAGGGATTATCCCCCATCGACCACAGCTTCTGCATCCAGAACCACTGGTCCGGGCGCTCCTTGATCCAGACTTCGAACTGGCTGGCGATTTGCTGGGTCAATATCTGCAGCACGTCATGCGTGGCGTCGCCTTTTTGGGGTTCGATGGGCCTGGCCATGGTGGCGCAGAAATGCGCCCCGCCCGTGCGCTCCATGCGCGTGCAGATGATGGGGGCGCCGAAGCGCCTGGCCAGCAGGGCCGCCGTGTGGGCGATCCGCGCCTGGCCGCCCAAAAGATCGACCGGCAAGGTGTCGGAATAGCGATGATCGGTCAGAAAGCCGATATAGCCCCCCTTGGACAGGTGGCGCATCACATCGCGCATGCCGACATGGCTTTTGGCGATATAGGTGACGCCATTGCGGGGTCTTAGCTGCTGAACCAACTCGCGCACATAAGGATTGTTGGGGGCGCGGTAGAGCAGCAGAATGTGGCCCCCCAGCCGGTCCATGACCAGGGGGAACAGCTCCCAGTTGCCCAGATGGGCCGCCACGAAGACGCCGCCCTTGCCTAGTGATTTGACGCGCTCGAAATTCTCCTTCCCCGCAATCTGGATGCGGTCCGGATCGTCGGCCAGCCTGCGCAGATGGGGATATTCGAACACCACCCGGCCCAGATTGGCCCAGACGGCGGGCAGCAGACGCCTGGCCTCGTCCTCTGGGAAGACCCGCCGAAGATTGTTCAGCGCCACCTGGCTTGGCCTGCCCGCCAGGGGTCCAAGGCAGGACAGCAGCTTGGCCCCGAGATCCGATGAGGCGTCCAGGCTAAGGGGGCGAAGGCCGCCAACCAGAGTCCGAAGGCCCAGCTCTTCGAGCCGGTAACGAAAGGAACGAAAATCCGCCATGCCGCCTACCGGATCATCCCCATCAAGGTCTTGATGGTGTTCTCGGCCCCCTGGGCGATCTGGCCGATGGTGGCGTCCAGCATATAGCAGGGGCTGGTCGCCAGCTTGAGGGCATGGTCCACCACCACCTCGCCATGGGTCCGGACCTGATGCGTTCCGCCCATTTTTTCAATGGCCTGCGCCGTTCCCGGGTCGTTGCCGATGGTGACCAGGGCGCCTTTCAGAAGGCGGACGATCAGGGCCGGGGCGATGCACAGGGCGCCGATGGGCTTGCCCGCCGCATGCATGGAAATGACCGCCTTCTCCACGTCGGGATCGACCTTGCAGTCGGGGCCGTCGAAGGCGAACGAGCACAGATTTTTGGCCGCGCCAAAGCCGCCCGGGAAGACCAGGGCGTCGAATTGGGCGGCGTCGAAGGCGCTCAAGGGCTCGATCTTGCCGCGCGCGATACGGGCCGATTCGGTCAGAATATTGCGCTTTTCAGGGCTTTCCTGGCCGGTCAGATGATTGATCACATGATGTTGGGGCGCATCGGGGGCAAAACACGCATAGCTTCCTCCCAGCCGGTCGATGGCCAGCAAGGTCAGCACCGCCTCGTGGATTTCGGCGCCGTCATAGACCCCGCAGCCCGACAGCACGACGGCAAAGGCTGGTTTATTGCTCATCAAAGCCTCCCCGGCTTTCGATTCAAGACGCCCGAGAAAAGCATGTTCCCCGGCCAAAAAGCAAGGGTCCGGGCTTGTTTAGGGGGGAAGGGGGCTTTATAACCCCCGCATGCGCATCGTGATGGTCGATGATTCGGTCTCCTTCGACGGCTACACTTCGGGCTACCAGCCGTTGGGCGGGGCCGAGAAGGCGTTTGCCTCGCTGGCTTCGGCCCTGGCCATGAAGGGCCACGAGGTCCGGGCCTTCAACCGCTGCCGCTTCAAGATGACCATCGAGGGCGCCCAATGGGAACCCTGGGAACAGCCGCGTCCCTTCGAGACCGATCTGCTGATCGCCTGGCGCAAGCCGGGCCTGCTGACCTCGGTCCGCCAGGCGGCTAAGCGCCTTTTATGGGTGGCGGCCAGTCCGGCCTATCTCGAGCGCCCGGCCAACCGGGAATTGATCGAATCGACCGGGGCCAAGCTGGTCTTCCAAAGCAAGGCCCAACTGGCCGGCTTCAAGGCCTGGAAGGGGGCGGCGGGAGCCGTCATCGCGCCCGGCCTGCGCACGGAATTCCAAGATGAAGCCCCCATCGAGCCGATGTCGCCGCCCCTGGCGGTATGCACCACCCATCCCCTGCATGGCCTGGACTGGCTGCTCGATCTTTGGCCCCTGATCCGGGGCAAAGTGCCCGAGGGCCGTCTGGCCCTCTATTCGACGGCATTGGACAAGGGCAAGCAAGGCGGCGAGGTGGCGCCTGAAATCCGCGCCGTTCTGGACAAGGCCCTGGCGCTGGAAAATGCCGGTGTGGTCATCGAGAGGCCGATGGGCGACCGCGACATGGCGGGGATCTGGCGCAAGGCCAGGGTCCATCTGTTCCCATCGCATGCCGACGACTGGCTGGCCTCGACGCTGATGGAATCGCAAGGTTCGGGCATCCCCGGCGTGGCCAGGCCGTTGGGCGCTGCGCCCGAGCGCCTGATCGACGGACAGACCGGACAATTGGCGCCCGACGACAGCGCCTTCGTCAATGTCAGCGCCGAGATCATGAACAACGATCAGCTTTTCTGGTCGATGAGCCGGGATGCCAAGCTGCATCAATCGAAGCGCGGCTGGGAAGACGTGGCCAGGGAAGTCGAGGCGCTGGTCAAATGAGAATTCTGTTCATCACCGCCACCCGTATCGGCGATGCCGTGCTTTCGACCGGCCTGCTCGATCATCTGATCCGCCAGTATCCCGAAGCGCGCCTGACCGTGGCCTGCGGCCCCGACGCCGCGCCCCTGTTCGCGGAAATGCCCAATCTGGAACGGCTGATTCCGATGCCCAAGGAACGCTGGTCGATGCATTGGGTGCGCTTGTGGTGGAGTTGCGTCTGCACGCACTGGGATTTGATCGTCGATCTGCGCAAGTCGGCCGTGCCCTATATCCTGTCCTCGTCGCGTCACCACACGCTGGCCAACAGCAAGGAACCCGTGCATCGGGTGCGCCTGATCGCCGACGTCCTGGACCTTCCCGAAACCCCGATGCCGCATATCTGGATCCATCAGGAGCGCCGGGACGAAGCGGCCAGGCTGCTGCCCAATCACCGTCCGACCCTGGCCGTGGGGCCGACCACCAACTGGGTCGCCAAGACCTGGAGACCCGAGAATTTCGTCGCCCTGGTCGAGCGCCTGACCAGCCCCGCCGGCATTCTTCCCGGCGCAAAGGTCGCGGTATTCGGCGCCCCGCACGAGCGGCCCCAGGCCCAGCCGGTCATCGACGCGCTGCCCAAGGATCAGGTGGTTGATCTGGTGGGCAGGATCGATCTCTTGACCGTCTATGCCTGCCTCGAGCGCTGCGCCTTCTATGTCGGCAACGATTCGGCGCTGATGCATCTGGCCGCCGCTTCCGGCATTCCCACGCTGGGGCTTTTCGGCCCCAGTTCGGAAACCTTCTACGCGCCCTGGGGCTGGCTGGCCGCCGTGGCCCGCACCTCGGAATCCTTCGAGACCATCTTTCCCAAGAATTTCGACCATCGCAGTTCCGGCACGCTGATGGATGGCCTGACCGTCAATGCCGCCGAAGACGAGGCCCGCAAGCTGTGGGCGCGGGCGAGCGTGAGGGCGGCATGAGCAAAGCGACCCTGTCCGCCGTCGTCAGCGTCAAGGACGAGGATCGCCAGTTGGCCGATTGCCTGGCCTGCTTGAAATTCGCCGATGAAATCGTGGTCCTGCTCGACAAATGCACCGACCGATCGAAGGAGATAGCGCTTTCCTTCACGAACCGCGTCGTCGAGGGCAATTGGGACAAGGAAAGCCAGCGCCGGAACGCCGGCATCGCCGCCTGCACCATGGATTGGGTGCTGGAAGTCGATGCCGACGAGCGCGTATCCGAGGCCTTGGCGCAAGAAATCCGCGCCACCATCGACAACACGCCATTCGACTGGCACGAAATCCCGGTCGATAACTATGTGGGCTCGCGCCTGGTGCGCCATGGCTGGGGCGCTTCCTTCGGCAAGGCCGCCTATCCCGGCTTGTTCAAGCGCGGCGTCAAGCTGTGGAAGGAAGCCCGCCTGCATCCGCCGCTGGACTGGAATGGAAAAAAGGGGCCGATGCTGAAGGAGCGACTGGCGCATTACGTGGATCGCGATTTGTCGGATATGCTGAAACGCCTGAACAAATATTCCTCGGCCCGGGCCCTGGATCTGCGCGAGCAGGGCGGAACCTGGGGAGGCACTTGGCGCAATCTTATCCGTTTCGTATCGCGCTTCTTCAAATGCTATGTCATGCGCAGGGGCTATAGGGAAGGCGGCTATGGGCTGATGATCGCCATCTGCGCCGGCCTCTATCCTCTGATATCGCATCTCAAGGCCAAGCTGGAGAAGGACTGATGGCACGCATTCTGCTGGCCGACGACGGCATTTCCTTCGACGGCACGACGCCCGAGAAAGGCCCCCTGGGCGGCGCCGAAAGCTCGTTCATCAATCTGACCGAGACCCTGGCGGCGCGCGGCCATGCGGTCGAGGTGCGCAACAAATGCGACGGCAATATCGACCATAAGGGCGTGGCCTGGCGCAGGATCGACGAGCCCTGGCCCGAAAGCGCCGACCTGTATGTCGCCAACCGGGGCGACAAGCTGATTCTGCGCATGCCCAAGGCCAGAAAGACCATCTTCTGGACCCACAATCCCGCCAGCTACATGCTGAAATGGCGCTATTTGTGGAAGCTGGCCGTGAAGCGTCCCGACATCGTTTTCATCGGCACCTATCACGCCACCACCTGGCCGGATTGGGCGCCGGGCGGCAAGCGGGTGGTGATTCCCTACGGCATCCCTGAAATGTTCAGGGCCGCCGAGCCCTGCCGCGATTTGCCGCCGCCTCGGGCCGTCTTCACCTCGAACCCGCTGCGCTCGCTGGACTGGCTGCTGGATTTGTGGGTGAACGATATCCAGCCCCAAGTGCCTGGCGCTGAACTGCATGTCTTTTCCGGCGCCGCCACCTATGGCTCGGTCGGCGACGGCAAAGCCGACGCCATGCGCAAAGTGCTGGCCCGGGCCGAGGCTCTGAAAAGCCAGGGCGTGGTCTTGCGCGGCCCGGTGCCCAAGGCGCAACTGGTCGAGGAATTCCGCCAGGCCCGTTGTCTGCTGTACAAGGGCGACATCAACGAAACCTTCTGTCTGGCCGTCGGCGAGGCGCAGGCCATGGGCGTTCCCGCCGTCGTTCAGCCCATCGGTTCCGTGGTCGAACGGGTGGAGGATGGGCGCACGGGCCATATCGCCAGGACCGACAAGTCCTTTGCCGAGGCGGCGATCAGGCTCTTGGCGGACGAGACGCATTGGCGCACACTGCATGAAGGAGCGCTTTCGCTCCAGCGCCGCTGGGGGTGGCAGGACGCGGCCCAGGCTTTCGAAGCCTTGCTGCCATAAAGGGGACAAGCGGATGATACGCGTGATGCAGGCGATGGCGGGGGCCCAGTTCGGGGGCGCCGAGGCCTTTTTCGTCCGCCTGGCCATCGGTCTGCACAATAAGGGGCTGGATCAGCAACTTGTCATCCGCAATCATCCCCAGCGCGCCAAATATCTGCGCGACCACGGGCTTGACGTCATCGAATTGCCCTTCGGCGGACGTTTCGATTTGAAGACGCGCTTCGCCTTCAAGAAGGCGGTGGCCCAGTTCAAGCCCAAACTGGTGCTGACCTGGATGAACCGCGCCACCCAATTCTGCCCCGAGGGCGATTTCGTGCATGTCGGACGCCTCGGCGGCTATTACGACCTGAAATATTATCAGCGCTGCAAGCATCTGATCGGCAATACCGAAGACATCGTCGAATATTTGAAAAAGCAGGGCTGGGCGGCCGAGCGCGCCCATTATCTGCCCAACTTCGTTTCCGCCGAGAAACTGCCGCCCATCGATCGCAAAAGCCTGTTCACGCCCCCCAACGCCCCCTTGATTCTGGCCCTGGGCCGCTTGCACAAGAACAAGGCCTTCGACGTGCTGCTGAAAGCCATGGGTCAGGTGCCCGACGCCTATCTGTGGCTGGCCGGCGAGGGCGAACTGCGGGCCGAGTTGGAAGCCCTGGCCCAGCAAGTGGGGGTGAAGCCGCGCGTGCGCTTCCTGGGCTGGCGCGACGACGTGGCCGCCTTGTATGCCGCCGCCGACATTTTCGTCTGTCCCTCGCGCCATGAACCGTTGGGCAATGTGGTTCTCGAAGCCTGGGCGCAGGGCAAGCCGGTCATCGCCGCCGACAGCTACGGGCCCGGCACCTTGATCCAGCATGGCGAGAACGGCTTGCTGGTGCCGGTGGACGATGCCCAGGCGATGGGCCAGGCCCTGCAATGGATGGTCCGCAATCCCGGCGAGGCCAGGCGCATGGCCGAGGCGGGACAACGCACCTACGAGTCCGACTTTACCGAAGGCCGGGTGGTCGAGCGTTATATCGAATTTTTCGAAAGCATCGCCGGGGGCGCTTGATGTGCGGCATCGCGGGCATTGCGACAATCGACGGCCTCGATCCCGATTCCTTGCTGCTTGACAGGCTGGCCGCCGCCCTGGCCCATCGCGGCCCCGACGGTCAGGGCCGCTATCTGCAAAACGGCGTCGGCCTGATTCAGGTCCGCCTGGCCATCATCGATCTCGAAGGCGGGCGCCAGCCCCTGCACGAGCCTCGGGGCGCGGTGCTGGTCGGCAATGGCGAGATTTACAATTACAAGGAACTGGCGGCGGATTTGCCCGATGTCGCTTTCGCCACCGCCTCGGACTGCGAGCCGCCCCTGCATCTGTGGCGGCGCGCGGGTTCCGGCTTTGCGCAGCGCCTGCGCGGCATGTATGCCCTGGCCATCTTCGATCCCCTCACCAAGCGTCTGACCCTGTCTCGCGATCCCTTCGGCATCAAGCCGCTTTACTATGCCGAGACGGCCAAGGGATTCGTCTTTGCTTCCGAAGCCCAGGCCCTGGTGGCGGCGGGGCTGGTCGAGGCGCGGGAAAATCAGAAAGCCAGGGACGAGTTGCTGCAGTTGCAATTCACCACCGGAGCCGAGACCATCTTCGCCGGCATCTGGCGGCTGCTGCCCGGCGAGACGCTGGTGGTGGACAAGGGCCGCATCGTCGAGCGCCACCGCCTCGAGGCCCTGCCCGTCGGCGGTACGGCCAGCAACAGCCATGACGGATTCCTGTACGAGCTTGACGGCGTGCTGGCCGAAAGCGTTTCCTTTCACCAGCGCTCGGACGTGCCCTATGGCATGTTCCTGTCCGGCGGCATCGACAGTTCGGCCCTGCTGGCCCTGATGGCGCGTCTGAATGAAAGACCGGTGCTGGCCTTCACGGCGCATTTTCCGGGTTCCAGCGCCAGGGACGAGCGCAGCCATGCCGCGCGCGTGGCCAAGGAGCTGAAGGCCGAACGCATCGACGTTCCCTTTACCGAGGCCGATTTCTGGCAATTGCTGCCCGCCGTCGCCGCCGCCATGGACGATCCGGCCGCCGATTATGCCTGCCTGCCCACCTTCAAGCTGGCGCAGGAAGCTCGTAAGCATGTGAAGGTGATTCTGTCGGGCGAAGGCGGCGACGAATTGTTTGCCGGCTATGGCCGTTACCGCCAGGCCATGCGGCCTTGGCCCTTGACCAGGAAAATGCGCCGTCACGGCACGTTCGACGGATTGGGCGTGCTCAGGACCGACCCGTCCTTCTGGCGCCAGGGCATCGCCAGCGCCGAACGCGAGCAGGCGGTTCCAGGGCGCACGCGCCTGCAGGCCGCGCAGGCCGTCGATTGTGCCGACTGGCTACCCAATGATTTGCTGACCAAGCTCGACCGCTGCCTGATGGCGCATGGGGTCGAGGGGCGGGTGCCCTTCCTCGATCCCCTGGTCGCCGCCTTCGCCTTCCGTCTGCCCGACGCCATGAAGGTGCATAAGGGGCTGGGCAAATGGGCCTTGCGCCGTTGGCTGGACAAGGTGCTGCCGGTGGCCGGGGCCTTCGACAAGAAACGCGGCTTTACCGTGCCGGTCGGCGACTGGATCGCCGAGAAGGGGCAGGCCCTGGGGCCGCTGATGGCGGCGCAGCCTTCCATTCAAGTTCTTTGCCGCCCGCATGAGGTGGAAAATCTGTTCCGTCATGCTTCCAGGCAGGGTTTTGCCGCCTGGACGCTTCTTTTCTATGCTCTGTGGCATGGACGGCATATGCTGGGCCAGCGCCATCAGGGCGATGTTTTCGATTGTTTGGATGCGATGAGATGTTCGAGCTGATCGTCAAGGGCGGCATCGCCGTCACTCCCAACGGCGCCGAGGAAGTGGATATCGGCCTGATCGAGGGGCGCATCGCCGCCCTGGGCATGTTGGATGCCGGGCAGGCCGCCCAGGTCATCGACGCCAAGGGGCTGCATGTGCTGCCGGGCGTCATCGACACCCAGGTTCATATGCGCGAACCCGGCAACGAACATAAGGAAGATTTGAGCACCGGCACCGCCGCCGCCGCCCTGGGCGGTGTCGCCGGCGTTTTCGAGATGCCCAACACCAAGCCCTCGACCACCACGCCGGAAATGCTGGAAGACAAGCTGAACCGCGCCCGGGGCCGGGCCTGGGTCGAACATGCCTTCTATCTCGGCGCCTCGCCGGACAATGCCCTGCATCTGGGCAATTGGGAACGGTTGCCCGGCTGCGCCGGCGTCAAGGTCTTCATGGGCTCATCGACCGGCACCTTGCTGATCGACAGCAAGGAAACGCTGCTGCAGATCGCCCGCACAGGACGGCGGCGCATGGCCGTGCATGCCGAGGACGAGGCGCGCCTGAAAGAGCGTCATCATCTGGTCGAGGGCAAGGGAGCATCTCCAGCCCTGCATCCGGTTTGGCGCGACGAGGAAACGGCCCGTCTGGCCACCTGGCGCCTGCTGGATATCGCCCGCGCCGCCAATCGGCTGGTACATGTGTTGCATGTGACGACGGCGGAAGAGATGGAGATCCTGGCCCGCTACCGCGACGTCGCCAGCGTCGAAGTGACTCCGCAGCATCTGACTCTGGCAGCTCCTGAATGCTACGAACGCCTGGGCACCTATGCGCAGATGAATCCGCCCATCCGCGACGAGCGCCACCGCGACGCCCTGTGGGCGGCGGTGCGTGCCGGTTTGGTCGATTGCCTGGGCTCGGATCACGCGCCGCACACGCGCGAGGAAAAGGACAAGCCCTATCCGAATAGCCCGTCGGGCATGCCGGGCGTGCAGACGCTGGTGCCTTTGATGCTGGACCACGTCAATGCCGGACGCTTAAGTCTGCAGCGCTTCGTCGATCTGACCAGCGCCGGTCCCGCCCGTCTGTTCGGCCTGGCCGCCAAGGGACGCATCGCCTTGGGCTATGACGCCGACCTCACCCTGGTCGATCTGAAGGCCAGGAAGACCATCACCAATCAATGGATCGCCAGCCGCTGCGGCTGGACGCCCTTCGACGGCATGACCGTCACCGGCTGGCCGATGGCGACCCTGGTGCGCGGTCAGGTGGTGATGTTCGAGGGTCAGCTTCAGGGCCAGCCCATCGGCCAGCCTTTCCGCTTCCACGGATGCTGAGACTCGGCCCGCCTCGCCTTAGTTTCGTCATTCCGGCCTGGAATCAGGAACGCTTTCTGATCGGCGCCGTCGGCAGCGCTTTGTCGCAAACCATCCACGATATCGAAGTGGTGGTGGTCGATGACGCCAGCAGCGATGCGACGCCCGACATGCTGGCCGCCATCGACGATCCAAGGCTGACCGTCATCCGCTCGCCTGCGAATCTGGGGCCGGGCGGGGCCAGGAATCTGGGGCTGGAAACGGCGGGTGCCGCCATCGTCGCCTTTCTCGACGCCGACGACATGGCGGCCCCCGAACGGGCGGAGAGTCAGTTGGCCTTCTTCGATGCCCATCCGCAGCATGTGCTGGTGGGATCGGCTTACGGCGTCATCGACGAGAACGACAAGATGCTGGGCGTCGAGCGACCCTTGGAAACCGAGGATGCGCAGTTGCGCCTGACCTCCTTGTTCCTAAGCCCGGTCCATCTGACCAGCTCGGCCATCCGGGCCGATGCCGCCAGGGCCCATGACATACGCTTTCCGGAAGATTCCAGAATCGTCGAGGATTACCGCTTCGTCTCGGCGCTGATCCGTCATGGCCTGGTGGCGAATTTACCCGATGTGCTGACCTATTACCGCCGCCACGACGCCATGACCTCGCGCCTCTTCGAAAGCCAGGGCTGGCAGGGATTCGCCGAAGCTTCGGCGGCCAATATCCGCGGCCTGGGCGTCGATTGCGATGCCGGCCTGGCGGCGCGCCTGACCCAGATTCACCTGGCCCGCCTGCAAGGGAAATCTTGCGACGAGGATTTGCTGGAACAGATTTACGACAAGCTTAAGGAACTGCACGCAGCGCAAGCAGAGCCCTGAGTGCCAGCGCCATTTTAGCCATCGGGGCCCGCCAATCGTTCAGTTGTTCCTGGCGGAACAATTTCAGCGACGGATACCAAGGCGATTCGCCGCCGGAATCGCCCCAGCGCCAATCGCCGCCGATGCGCAGCCCCGCGAAACAAGGCTTGTTCATGGCCCCGCACAGATGGGCCAGGGCGGTGTCGGGCGATATCACCACATCCAGATGCGCCAATACGGCGGCGGTTTCGGCGAAATCGGTCAGGCGGTGGGTGAAATTCTCGACCAAGGCCGGCGGTTCGTCGGCCTGTCCAACCTGCAACGAGATGAAGCGCAGGCCGTCGATGGCCAGCACGGGTTCCAAGGCACGCAAGCCAAAGGAGCGGCGGGCATCGGCCGGATGCTGGGGATTGCCCTGCCAGGCCAGGCCGACCTTGAGTCGCCTGTCGTCAAGCCGTGGGCTCCAGGCCAGGGCGCGGTCGGGGTCGGCGGCGAGATAGGGCGGCATGGGACCGAAGACGCCGAACAATCCGGCCAGCGACATCAGGGGAATCTGACGCTCGGCTTGGATGGGCGCGCCGAAAGCCAGAACCTCGATTTTCGGAAAGCTGAAGGCCAGCAGCGACACCAGTTCGGGATGCACCAGCAGAATCGTCTTCGCTGCCAGTTCCTGAACCAGACCCAGATATCGGGCGAAATGAAGGACGTCGCCGAGCCCCTGTTCCGCCCAGACGCAGAGCGGGCCGTCGAAGCGCTTTCCGTCCCACAGCGGCGCCACGATGGGGGCGGGCAGGGATTGCGGGCGCAGAAGGCGGTTTTCGAACAAGCGGAATCCCGCCTTCCATTCCTGCTTGCGCAGCAAGGCCAGCGATTTGTTCCAGCCGGCGGCGACCGAGGCGGGGTCGATCTCCAGGGCCTCGTCCAGAATGGCGCTGGCGTCCTCGGTCTGTCCGAGATCCAGCAGGACCGAACCCAGGCTGATCCGGCTGTCGGCGCGCGCGGGATCGAGATCGAGAGCGTCGAGGAAGTTTTGCGCCGCTTCCAGCAACCGCCCCATGCCGGCCAGGGCGTTGCCCAGATTGTGCCTGGCGTCCGCCGAGTTGGGGTCGAGGGTCGTCACCATGGCCCAGGACAGGGCGGCCTGCCGGTCATCGCCCCGGACTCTGGCCTGCTGAGCGCGTTCGACCCATTCGGTCAATTCAGACATGAAATCCTTTCAGGCCTTCGGCAATGGCGGCGACGGGCGTTGTCCAATCGCCGGGTTTGGGTTGGCGGAACAGACGCGCCTTTGGATACCAGACCGAGCTTTGGCCGCTCATCTGCCAGCGCCAGTCGGGGATGTCGGGCAGCAGCAGCCACAGCGGCTTGCCCAACGCTCCGGCCAGATGGGCGATGGCGGTGTCCGAGGTGACGACCAGATCAAGCGCTTCGACGATGGCGGCGGTTGCATCGAAATCGCCGCCGATGGCAGGATCGTCTTCATCGCCGAGATCGAGCGGCCCTTCCGAAAGCCGAAGCAATTGCTCGCGCCCGACGCCATGCTGAAGCGAGGCTAGGCGGATGCCGGGAACGTCCAGCAGCGGCAGCAAAGGCCCCAGTCCGGGCGAGCGCCGTCGATCAGCGTGGAAACCCGGATTGCCCTGCCAGGACAGCCCGATCCAGGGCCCCTGGCCCAGGCGCCTTTTCCAATAAGCCACGCGATCCGGATCGGCGTTCAAATAGGCGCCGGGGGCGTAGGGTGCTTCCAGGAAGTTGGGCAAGGAGAGCATGGCGACATGGGCCTTGGCGCGGGGCAAATCCTGCCCGCGCGGGACGACGGTGACCATGGGGAACGAGCGCTGAAAAAGAGGTGTCTGCTTGGGATCGGCTTCCAGAACGATATTCGAAGCCAGTGCGGCCAGCTTGGGGATGTAGCGGACGAACTGGAAAGCGTCGCCCAGGCCCTGCTCGGCATGGACCAGCAGAATTCCATCCTCGACCGGCTTTCCATCCCAGGGCGGGCAGCCGAAATCGCGCTTGGGGGTCGAGAAGCTTTGCATCTCCCAGCGCCATTCGGCTTCCTGGAAGCCTTCCCGCCAGCGTCCCTTCAGGAACAGGAGGGTGGCCAGATTCCAATGCGCGTCGGCAAAGTCCGGATTGGCCCGCAAGGCTTCCCGCAAAATCTCTTCCGCGTCCTCGATACGCCCCATTTCCTTGAAGGCGATGGCCAGATTGTTGGCCAGACGGACATCCTTGGGGGCGTTGGCCCTGGCCTCGGCGAACAGTCTGGCCGCTTCGTCGAAATCATCCTCGCTCATGGCCAGATTGCCCAGATTGAACAAGGCCGGCGCATGGCCGGGGGCAATCATCAAGGCCTGCCGATAAAGGGCGCTGGCGCTGTCCTTGTCCTGGCGGGCGAGGCGCGCATTGCCCAGCATGACCAGCGGCAGGGGATTGCCGGTTTCCAGCAGGCAGACGAAGTAAAGCAGTTCGTCGGCTTCCTCGAAGCGCATGCGGCGCATCAGAAGATCGGCCAGCGCCATCATCGCCGCCGAATCGTTCTCGTTCATGGTCAGATGATGCTGCCAGGCCGAGATGGCCTGGTCGATTTGGCCCGTTTCCTGGAAGGCCTGGGCCAGACAGCGGCTGGCCTCCTTGGCCGTGGCTTTCGAAAGAGAGGCTTTTTTCAGGTTGGGGATGGCTTCGCCGAAACGCCCCAGCGCCACCAGGGCCTGTCCCAAACCCAGGCGGATATCCGCATTGTCGGGGTCGAAATCATAGGCATTGCCGAAGAAATCGTAGGCCTGGCCGAATTGGCGGAGCTTAAGGGCGATTTCGCCCAGGCGCCGCCAGGCTTGCGGCTGTTGGGGATTGGTCCGAACCAAGGCCCAAAACGCCGCCTGGGCCTCCATCAACTGCCCGGCTTCAAACAGCGCTTCGGCAGCCGCGGGTTTGTCGCTCATGGCGCAAGGTTAGCCGATCAGGGGAGCCGGCGCCACCCACCAGCCGGGCTGATTGGCGGCCAACGACCTTGCCGCGTTCCTAGCCTCCTCCTCGCCGGCGAAGATGCCGAAACAGGTGGCACCGCTGCCCGACATCCGGGCCAGCAGGCAGCCCTTCTCGGCCTCGAGCGCCTTCTTGACGTCGGCGATGGCCGGGACCAGCGAGATGGCCGGCGGGGCCAGATCGTTCCGGCGGTCGCGCAGAAGGCGGACCAGATCGCGCAGATCGCTGGGCGGGGCGTCGAAGGGGGCGGGGGCCGAGAAGGGGCCGCTGCGGGCCTTGAAGACCGGCGGCGTCGCCAGGGGGATTGCGGGATTGACCAGCACCAGCCAGGCTTCGGGCAGGATGGGGGCTTGGGTCAGGCGGTCGCCCACACCTTGCATGAAGACAGCCTTGCCCTTCAGACACACCGGCACATCGGCGCCCAGCTTCAGCCCCAGGCCGGCAAGCTGGCTCTCGCCGGGTTTCAGATGCCAAAGCCGGACCAGCGCCTTCAGCGTCGCCGCGGCATCGGCCGAGCCGCCGCCGATGCCCGAAGCGATGGGCAGAACCTTCTCGAGCGTGATGGCGGCATGGGCCGGAACGCCGAAAGTCTCGGCCAGCAGGCGGGCCGCCCTCAAAACCAGATTGTCGGGCTCGTTTTGCAGATTCCTGGCCATCGGCCCCGCAAGCGCCAGCGACAGTCCGTCGCCTTCCTTGACGGTGACGCGGTCGCCGACGCCGGCGAAGACGACCAGGCTGTCCAAGTCGTGAAAGCCGTCATCGCGTTTGGCGACGACATGCAGATACAGGTTCAGCTTGGCGGGAGCGAATTCGGAAATCACGAGCGATCACTTCTTGCCGTTGCGACCGTTCAGCCCGTGTTCGATCTTGGCCCTGGCCGTCTCGGCGACTTCGGGCTCGGGGTCGAAAACCAGGGTCTTTCGCCACTGGAAGCGCGCTTCGTTTCGGCGGCCGACCGCCCAATAGACATCGCCCAGATGGTCGTTGATGACCGGATCCTCGGGCTGCAGCTCGATGGCGCGCTCCATGAAACGCACGGCGCCCTTCAGATCGTTCATGCGGTACAGAACCCAGCCCAGGCTGTCGGCGATATAGCCGTCGGTGGGGCGCAGATCGACGGCGCGCTCGATCATCTTGCGGGCCTGGGTCAGGTTGATGCCCTGCTCGACCCAGGAATAGCCGAGATAGTTGAGGACATAGGGCTGTTCGGGCTCCAGGACCAGGGCCTGCTTGAAATCGGCCTCGGCCTTCGGCCATTGCTTGGCGCGTTCGTAGGCGATGCCGCGGGAATAGAGAATGGCCCAATGGCGCTTCTCGGGCGGACCAATTCTGTGCATGGCCCTGGAATAGGCGTCGGCGGCTTGGTCGAACTTCTTGGCCTGGCGCTGCACGTCGCCCAGGCTGATCAGGGCGTCGAAACGCTTGGGCCGCTCCGAGGACAAAGCCTCGAGCAGGGCCACGGCTTCATCGACCTTTTTCAGGCGGTTCAGATTCTCGGCCCGGCGGATATTGACCGACCATGCAATGGGTTCGGATTTCGGGATATCGGCATAGACGGCGTTGGCGTCGTCCAGGCGGCCCATATCCTCAAGGATGCCGGCGATCAGCACCTTCAGAAGCGGGAAGTCGGGCTGCAGTTCCTGGGCCAGACGGCAGAGCATCAAGGCCGTGTCGGCAGCGCCGGCCTGTTTGAGCGAGGCGGCGGCGCCGAAGAAGGCCTCGGCCATGCCCTGGGCCGCCGTGGCGATGGGCTTGCCGCCGTTCCGGATGGCTTCGGCTTCGGCATCGGGGTCCAGCATCGCGGTGTCGGGATTGTCGGCGCGGTAGCGGTCGAACAGGGCCTGGGCCTTGTCCTTGTCGCCGCGCGCCAGATGGAAGGCGCCGATGACGCGCACGGCGCGCAGCGTCAGTCCGGCCGGGCTGGCCAGCGTGCTTTCGTAAAGACGGGCGGCCTGGTCCTGGCGTCCGGCCAGATCGTTGATGAGGCCGGCATGGAAGCCGTACAGGGGCGCCAGGGCGCTGGATTCCTTCAAGGGGGTCAGGGCTTCCAGCGCCTTGTCGGTCCGTTTGTCGCCGAACAGCGACCAGGCTTCCAAAAGAGGCACCACAAAACTGTTGAGGCCGCGCCTGGGCTGAGTGGACAGCCGCAGGGCCGCCTTGGCGTAATCGCCCTTCTTGGCGTCGCGGACGGTCAGGATATAGACGGCGGATCCGGCTTCGGGATCAAGCGACAACAAGCGCTCGGCCAAGGCTTCAGCCCTGGCCGTGCGGCCCTCGGCCATCATCAGCACGCCGGCGCGGCTCAGCAGTTCCGAATTGTCGGGATCCTTGGCCAGGGCCAGATCATAGGCGCTGGCCGCTTCCTTGGTGTCGTGCCGGCGCGTGGCGTGTCGGGCCGCCAGATACTGGCCCGAGCCCGATTCGCCGACCAGGGTCGGCCCTTGTTGCGAGGCGGGCGAACTTCCCCCTTCGGTGGTGACGCAGGCCGGCAAGCCCAGGGCCAAGGAGAGGATCAGCAAGGATGAACGCATCGAGATCGGCATCGGAACTCCGAGAGGAAGCGGAAAGCTCGCTTACATATTGGGATAGTTTGGCCCGCCGCCACCCTCGGGCACCGTCCAGACGATATTCTGGGTGGGATCCTTGATGTCGCAGGTTTTGCAATGCAGGCAATTCTGGGCGTTGATGACCAGCCGGGGCCTGCCCGATTCGCCGTCGCGCAGGATTTCATAGACGCCGGCGGGACAATAGCGGGTCTCGGGCGAGTCATACAGCGACAGATTGACCGAAATCGCCAGGTCGGGATGGGTCAGTTTCAAATGCGCCGGCTGGTTTTCCTCGTGATTGGTGTTCGAGATGAAAACGCTGGACAGGCGGTCGAAGCTGATCTTGCCGTCGGGCTTGGGATAATCGATCTTCGGCCAGTCCTTGGCCTTGCCCAATTGCGTGTGGTCGGGCTTGTGACGCAGCGTCCAAGGCGCGTTGCCGCCCAGGATGTAAGTGTCGATGGCCGAATAGGCCAAGCCCGCCCACATTCCGTAATGGAACGAGGGGCGGATGTTGCGCACCTGCTTCAATTCTTCCCACAGCCAGCTTTGGCGCAGCCGCCCGGCATAGGCGACGACTTCCAGTCCGTGTGATTCGTCGTAGGGCCGAGTCAAGGCGTCGAAGATGGTTTCGGCGGCGACCATGCCCGACTTCATGGCCGTGTGCGACCCCTTGATCTTGGCGACGTTCAGGAAGCCGGCGGCGTCGCCGACCAGCAGGGCGCCGGGGATGGAGAGGCGCGGGATCGATTGCAGCCCGCCTTCGGACAGCGCCCGGGCGCCATAGGCGATGCGCCGTCCCCCCTCGAAGGTGGGGCGGATGGCGGGGTGGGTCTTGAAGCGCTGGAATTCCTCGAAGGGCGACAGATAGGGGTTGGGATAGTCAAGCCCGACCACGAAGCCCACCGCTACCTGATTGTTCTCGAGATGATACAGGAACGAGCCGCCATAAGTGTTGGATTCCAAGGGCCAGCCGATGCTGTGCATGATTTGGCCGGGGCGGTGTTTGGCGGGATCGATCTCCCACAACTCCTTCAGGCCGATGCCGTAGGTCTGCGGATCGCTGTCCTTGCGAAGCCCGAAATGATCGCACAGATGACGGGTCAGCGAGCCTCGGCTGCCTTCCGCGAACACCGTCTGTTTGGCGCGAAGCTCGACGCCTCGGGTGAAATTGGCCGTCTGGCTTCCGTCCTTGCCGATCCCCATGTCGCCGGTGGCGACGCCGGCCACCGATCCGTCTTCCTTGTACAGAACCTCGGAGGCGGCGAAGCCGGGATAAATCTCGACCCCCATGGCCTCGGCCTGACCGGCCAGCCAGCGCGTGACATTGCCCAGGCTGACGATGTAATTGCCCTTGTTGTGCATCGAGGGCGGGGTCGGCAACTGATAGGCCTTGACCTGAGTCAGGAACAAGAAGCGGTCTTCGCCGGCGGGGGTCAGCAGGGGCGCGCCCTTGTCCTTCCAGTCGGGAATCAGTTCATTGAGGGCCCTTGGTTCCAGCACGGCGCCGGACATGATATGGGCGCCGACTTCGCTGCCCTTCTCGATGACGCAGACCGTGAGTTCCTGGCCCTGGTCCTGGCAAAGCTGGCGCAAACGAATGGCCGTGGCCAGGCCGGCCGGGCCGGCGCCCACCACCACCACGTCGAATTCCATGACCTCGCGTTCCATGGCGCGTCCCCGTTAACAATCCTGACTGGGTATTGGGGGGCTTTTACGCCCCCGGTCAAGCCCTGTTTCATTTTGACGGATAATGCTAGGGTCTCTTCGTCATGAATGCAATCGAAGCCGTCCTCCCCCCGTTCGAGACCTTGCGCTGGTATCTGGAAGCCGGCGTGGACGAATGCGTGGGCGAAGAGGCCGTCAACCGTTTCGCTCCGGCTCCGGCCCTGGCGCCGACCGCCGTCGCCTTGGAGACGCCGACAAGGCCGGCCCCGGTCCCGCCCGCCAAGCCGCCCCCATCCGCCCAAACGCCCCGCCCCGCCGCCCCCAGTCTGGCCGCCAACGCCAAATCCTTGGACGAGTTGAAGGCGGCGCTTTTGGCTCTCGAAGGCTGCGCCCTCAAAACCACGGCCACGCAACTGGTTTTCGCCGACGGCAACCCAGAGGCCAAGGTCATGTTCATCGGCGAAGCCCCTGGGGCCGACGAGGACCGGATCGGCAGGCCCTTCGTGGGGCAGGCCGGTAAGCTGCTCGACAAGATGCTGGGCTCAATCGGCCTGTCGCGGGACAATGCCTATATAACGAATCTCCTGGTCTGGCGTCCGCCCGGCAACCGCACCCCCACCCCCCAGGAAGTCGGCCTGCTGCTGCCTTTCCTGGAACGCCATATCGAGCTGGTCGATCCACAACTGGTGGTTCTGCTGGGGGGCACGGCGGCCCAGGCCGTTCTGGCCCGGCCCGAGGGAATCACCAAGCTTCGGGGCAAGTGGTTCGATTATGCGACCCCGGGTCTGGTTCGACCGCTCCAGGCCCTGGCGACCTTCCATCCGGCCTATCTTCTGCGTCAACCCGCCCAGAAACGCGAGGCTTGGCGCGATCTATTGATGTTGCGCCGTAAGCTTGACGAGCTTGGCGTTTGAATCATAAAAACGAATCGTTGTTATCCACAGGAAAGGCTTGAAGCCGGGGCGCTTTTTCTTGCCCCATAGGGGGGGATCGGTTACGAGTCCGGCCATGACCTGGACCGACCGGATAGAACAAGCCCTTCCGGCAATCGTTCGCGTTATCGCCGTGGCGGCGATTTTCACCGCCCCGGTTGCAAGATCCGCCGAGGTCTTGCAGGACGCGCCGCCGGTCGCCGGCAACGGACAGCCAGTGAGAACGGCCTCCGTCGCCAGCGAGCTTGAACGTTTAGGCCGAGTAACCAGCCTGCCGAGACTCCTTTCGGCAGAGGACGCTGCGCGTTACGACAAAGCCATCGCTTTTCAGGAAAAGGCCAACTGGGCCGCCGCCGACAAGGAAATGGTCAAACTGGCCGATCCGCTGCTGAAAGGCTGGCTGCTGGCCGAACGCTACCTGTCCTCCGGCTACAAGCCCAAGGTTGCCGAAATCAGGGACTGGATGGCCAGATACGCCGATCATCCCGAGGCAGCGCAGATATATAAGCTGATGGGCAAGGGCAAGGCCGCCAAGTCGGCCAAGCGCCCGGTCATGAACGGCTATCTGCGCGGCTTCTCGGAAGGGTCGGGCATCGGCGAGGAAGTCGGTTCCTGGAAGGTCTCGGAAAAGAAGTCGGACAAGCCGCTCTCGGCCAAGGAGCGCGCCTTGGAAAAGACCTGGAGCAGCAACTTCAGAAAGCAATTGCGCGAAGGCGGCGTCGATAGCGCGCGCAAGCTTCTGGAAAGCCCCAAGGCCTACCAATTGCTCGACGACGTGACCTATGACGAGGCCCGCATCGCCCTGGCCACCGGCTATTTCCTGCGCACCCGCGACGAAGAGGCCTTGGAACTGGCCGGTCAGGCCGCCCAACGCTCTGGCGACGAGGTGCCGGGCGCTCATTGGATTGCCGGTCTGGCCGCCTGGCGGCTGGACCGCATCGAGAATGCCCGCCTTCATTTCGAGACCCTGGCCAACCGCGAGAACGCCCAGCCCGGTCTGATGGCCGCCGCCGCCTTCTGGGCCGGTCGCGCCAATCTGGCTCTTAAGCGGCCCGAGATGGTCGATTACTGGTTCACCATCGCCGCCAGCCAGCCGCGCAGCTTTTATGGCCTGCTGTCGCATCGCATGCGCGGCCTGCCCATCCGCTTCGAGGATACGAACGTTCTGTTCACCGAAGACGACGCGGCGCTGCTGATGAACCATGCCGGCGCCAGGCGCGCCCTGGCTCTGATCCAACTCGATGAAACCGAAGAGGCCGAGCGCGAATTCAGGAAGCTATATGACGGCGCTTCGCCCAGCCTGTCGAAGGCTTTGCTGGGAGCGGCCAAGCTGGCCGACATGCCGGGTCTGGCCATCCGCCTGGGCGGCGTCTTAAGCGACCGCGACGGGCGGATGCATGATTCGGCGCTCTATCCGGTGCCGCCCTGGAAGCCGGAAGGCGGCTGGCGCATCGACCGCGCCTTGGTTTATGCCCTGATGCGTCAGGAATCGGCCTTCAATCCCACGGCCAAAAGCAAGGCCGGGGCCAGGGGTCTGATGCAGTTGATGCCCGGCACGGCGCGTCTGGTCGGCGGCCGCCAGGAAGCCAAGCAGGTCATGAATCCGGAAAAGAACATCGAACTGAGCCAGCGCTATATCGAGGCCCTGCTGAAGGATCCCGGCATCGACGGCAATCTGTTTTTGCTGGCCGCCGCCTATAATGGCGGGCCCGGCAAGGCGATGCGCTGGGAGCGCCAGTCGGACCACCGCGACGACCCCCTGCTGCTGCTGGAAAGCATCCCTTCGCGCGAGACCCGGGCCTATATCAAGCGCATCATGGCCAATCTGTGGATGTATCGCGCAAGGCTGCGCCAGCCCAATCCCGAGCTCGACCATTTGGCCGCCGGCGAATGGCCGATCTATGCCGGCCTCGATCTGCGCCAGGCGGCGTTCTCAGGCCGCTAATTCCAAAATCCGCTTCAGCTTCGCGTCATGGATGCCCAACTCGTCCATGCGCTTGACCGTGCATTCCAGATAGTCATAGGCCCGGCCCTTTTCGCCCACGCCCTGCTTGATGCAAGTCGCCGCTTCCTGCACGGACAGGCGGCGGAATTGCGCGTGGTCGCGCTTGGCCACGAATGAGAGGGCATTGATCTTCCGGTCATCGTCAAGCCGGGTTTTCAGAAAACGGGGGACATAGACTCCGGTCGGCATTTCACGCTCGTACAGCATGGCGGTGACGGCCTCTTCCTCGCCCTTTCTGACCAGATGCGCCAAGCCCCGGCAGGCGCCGCCCTTGTCCAGTCCCATCACCAGTCCGGGATTTTGGGGGGTGCCGCGATAGAGTACCGACAGAATGCACAAGGCGCGATGATAGCCATGAATCCAGGCGGCTCGGGTTTCTTCGGGCTCGAAGCCGGGAAACCACAACAGCGAGGCATAGGCGAAAATCCAAAGCCGTTCGCCGTTCGCCATCGTCGTCAGGCCCGGTTGGCCAGCGCCACCCCGGCGGCGACGACGCCCATGCCGAGAAGGGCGATCCAAGACAGGGTTTCGCCGAACAGGAAGTAGGCGATCAGCGAAGTGGCGGGCGGGACCAGATAGAAGAAGCTGGCCACCTTGGCGGCGGCGCCGGCCCGGATCAGGCGGTAGAGCAGGGTGACGGCGCCGACCGACAAGACCAGGCACAGCCAGCCCAGGGCGAAGATGAATTCCCCGCTCCAGACGATGACACGGGTTTCGAAGGAAAAGGCCATGATCGCCATGGCGACGCCGGCGGCGGCATATTGGATGACGGCGCCGGTGCGCAGATCCATGCCCGTGCAATGGCGCTTCTGGTAAAGCGTGCCCAGGGTGATGCCGATGACGGCGCCGAAGGCCCAGGGCAGGCCGGCGAATTCTGCCGTGCCAGGATGCACCTTGTCGGCCACGACCAGGATGACGCCCAGCAGGCCCAGTATCAGTCCGGCCCATTGCTTGGGTCTGACCTTTTCGCCCAGGATGGGCCCGGCCAGAACGGCGGTCAGCAGGGGCTGTAGGCCGGTGACCAGGGCGGCGATGCCAGCCCCCAGGCCCAGGCGGATGGCGGCGAAGACGCCGCCCAGATAGACTCCGTGAACCAGAAGCCCGGCCAGGGCGATGCGCCAGACCAGGATCGGCGAGGACGGCCAGGGGGCGCGCATGAGGGCGGCGGTGGCGGCCATCAGGGCGGTGACGATGATGAAGCGGGCGAGCAGAAAGGTGAAGGGCTCGGCATAGGGCGCGCCCATCTTCGAGCCGATGAAGCCCGTGCTCCACAAAAGAACGAACAGACCCGGCGCCAGGGCGGCCAGGGGATCGTGCGACGCTTCCTTTTTATCGTTCATGAAAATCACTTTAACGCCACCCCAGGCCGGGGGCGAGGCTTTTACGACATGGAAAATAATGACCGGATTGGCGCTTGCGTCCCTGGCTTGCCTATGGCAAGGTGCGCGCCCTGCGCACCGGACGCTGCTGTAGCTCAGTGGTAGAGCACTCCCTTGGTAAGGGAGAGGCCGTCAGTTCAATCCTGACCAGCAGCACCATTGCTTTCCAAATGAAAACAGATGGTTCTTGCGTCCGGCAGTTTCCGGCGGCGGGGCCGGCTTGGCGGCGCAAATCGCGCAAAATCGGCGCAGGGGTTCAAGGGGTGGTTCGCTGATTCCCGCTACAGTCCTCGGGCCAACGGCAGGGCGCCGAGATGCAGATCGATCTTCTGGATAAAGCGATCAGGCAGGCCGAGATGGCCTTTTTCCCTGTTCCAGATTCCCTGAAAGCGGCTTGTCGTGTCGATGACGGTATCCACCACCAGCTTTCGTGGCAGTTGCGCCTTGGCTGCCAGATAGACGAACTCATCCATCGTGGCTTTGGCGAAACTCTTGGTGCGGGCGAATTTCAGGGCCATACCGGTGTCTTCCAGATAGGCGATGGTGGAAACGAAGTCATATGCGGGCGACAGAACCGGTGTGCGTCGGTCAGGGTAGATCAGCGACCAATTTTTCAGATGCATGTCGCCATTGCCGATCAGCGTGTTGAAGGCCAAACGGCGAATGAATTCCTGGATTTGGCATTCGTCACCTTCGGCGCGTAGCACCTTGGCAATGCTGCGGTAGCTGGCTTTCTCGTATTTTTTGTCGGGATAGACGCCGAAGACCTGGGCGAAATCCTCGATGTGAACGGCAGTTCCGTCGTCCAGGCGATCGAAGCGGCGGATGGCAAAGGCATGTGCTCCCGCCCGTCCCATACCTTCCGGCAGGCCGTGAATGTCTTCTACCGGCAGCAACCTGATCTCGGGCACATCGATGCCAACGAGCCTGGCCAGAGTCATCATGGCGAATTCGTTTTCCGGCACCATTTCGTAGGTGGTCGAGGGCAGCTTGGCGATCCACGAACCGCCGACGCCATTCACGGGAATGGTCAAGCCGCTGGCAGCCGCGCTGATAGCGGAGAATTTCAATTGCACTCCTGCCAAAGAAAAGCGAAGGGGTTGCTGCTTGCTGCTTGAACGATCTGCGTCGTCCTCGTTTTCGCCACCAAGTGGGGGATAGGTTTCGCCGTTTTGGGCGTGAAGCGTGATGGCGCCCGGCAGATCCTGCCCCAAAGCCCAGAGCAGGAAGAAGTCGCGCTTCGTTTTGACTCCGGCGCGCCTGGACAGATAGTCGCGCAACGGCCCCTCGGGCAGCAGATTGGCGAAGAAAGGCGGTGCGCTGGTCTGCGTGGGCCGGATGTCGGTGATTAGGCCGCCAAACTGGTCCTTGAAGGAAAGGCTAAAGGTGTCGCGCTCTTCATCATCGATATAGGCTTGGTTGAAGGCGAACAGCACCCTGTCGCCGCCCAGAAGGCTCAAGCTTCCGACAGGCTTGCCATGCAGATGGACGTTCAGGGTGAGGAGATCAGACATCCTCGTCCTCTTCGTCGAGGCTGTAGGCCGGGCGAGGTTGCGCTTCCACCTCTGCCGTCAGATGGGCACCCCCCCTGAGCGCAGGGATGGACTTTACTGGAACCAGGGTCAGTTCGATGTCGAGAGCCCGGGCCAATTCGATCAGGTTGGAAAGTTGCAGATCAACGTTGGCGTTCTCGATCTTCGAGATATGGGCCTGGGTCAGGCCGGTCTTGGCGCTCAAGGCGCGCTGGCTCAGGCCCTTGGCGAGCCTGGCTGCTTTAAGGCTTCTGGCGATGTCTTCTAGTTCGTAGGTCATGTGATGCGCCAAACAGTATTATATTATGCATGTGATGGCGTATTGTATATCATATTACGGCGGATCATCAAGTACAATATATCATTATATATCAAATTAGTAATTAGATATCATACTACGTATCGCTTGGGGAGGGGCATATGCCATGCCTTCTTTGCCCCTTCAGCAACACCAAGAACATAGAGGGCGGAGCGGATCCGTGCAAAATCGGTGCAATCTCTGCGCGTTTGGGATAAAGTTCATGGAAATCAATTCGTTCGTTGCTGACGGAGCTTCCTTGGTAAGGGAGAGGCCGTCAGTTCACTCCTAACCAGCAGCACCATTGCGCTCAACGCCTTGATGGCAGGCAAGGACTGTGCCTAGTCTTTCAAGGACAGACGGCCCGCCTGCTCAGGGGGCGGCTATGCGGACTTTCACATCCGCCAGCGGGGCCGACTAGCCGTCGCGAACGCTGCTCGATCTGGCGCAGCTAGGCTGGGGCTTTCCCCGCAACCCGTCGCAGAGCGCTTCCAAAACCGTTGCCACTGGCTGGCCTGCGAATTGGCGGATGGAATCACTCTGCCTGCGTAACCCATCAGATGGCCGGCCCAGCCCAGATGGGCGGTGACGCGGGCCAGGTTCTGGGTGGCGATGGCGATTTAAGAGACCCTCCCCGCGATATCTTCCTTGGCGACGGTCACGGCTTTCAGAAGCGCGAAAGCGGTCTGTCCGGGCTTCAATTGCAGATGCGTTTGCGCCAAAGACGTAATCTGCGACCACAAGATGGTCCCGCCGCAATCCAGCATGACGTCGATCAGGTGGCCGTTGGCGGGTGTCAGCGAAACCACCCGCCCGGGAATGATGTTGCGAACGCTTAGGAAATTTGGGGCCGCCGTCGCCAAGGCGACATCGCGGGCATGGATGCGCAGCCGTACCGCAGACCCTAACGGCAGATCGACATGTCTTGCCAGAAGCGTGCCGCCGGAAAAAGTGAAGGACGTCAGTCCATGTTCGGCCAAATGACCGCCAACCTTGGCCTTGACCACCGCTCCCGCCTCGCCATGGCCGGTCAGATGACGCAGATCGGTTCGAGACAGAATCTCTTCCGCCGGACCGTTGGCGACAGCCTTGCCCTCGTCCATCAGCACCAGCGTATCGGCCAGTTGCAGCACTTCGTCCATGGCGTGACTGACATACAAGATGGGAATGCAAAAGCGGCGCGACAGCGAAGAGATGAAAGGCAGCAGTTCGGCCTTGCGGTTGGCGTCCAGCGCCGCCAGCGGCTCGTCCATCAGCAGAATGCGCGGGCAGGCCAAAAGCGCACGGCCGATGGCGACGCGCTGCTTCTCGCCGCCCGACAAGCCGGCGGGCCGGCGATCCAGCAAATGGCCGATGCCCAGCACCTCGACCACATCGTCGAAACCGATGCTGCGTTCCGCCTTGGGGATGCGGTTGCGCCCGAAGCGTAGATTGGCGGCCACGGACAGATGGGGAAACAGCCGGCCCTCCTGGAAGACATAACCCAGGCGACGCGCTTCGGGCGGCAGATTGACGCCGGCCTTGGAATCGAACAACACGCGGCCATCGACCACCACCCGTCCTTGGTCGGGCCTGGACAGACCGGCCACGACATTGATGACCGAGGTCTTTCCCGAACCCGAGGGACCGAACAGCGCGGTGATTCCCGGTCCCGCCTGCAATTCGACGTCGAGAGTAAAATCGCCCTGCCTTTTCCTTGCCGACAGTTCCAGCATCGCCCTAGGCCTTCAACCGGGCGGCCATGCGCCTTGAGAGGATTTCCGAGGCTAGCAGAGCGGCGAAGGCGACGGCGACCGAGATGACGCACAGGCGCAGCGCCGCCTCGTCGCCGCCCGGCACCTGGGTGAGGGCGTAAAGGGCGATCGGCAGCGTGCGCGTCTCACCCGGGATGTTGGAAACAAAGGTGATGGTGGCCCCGAATTCCGAGAGCGACCTGGCGAAGGCCAGGATGACGCCGGTCAGCACGCCGGGCGCCACCAGCGGCAGGGTAACGGTGAAAAAGGTGCGCAAAGGGCCGCAGCCCAGGGTGCGCGCCGCTTGTTCCAAGCCCCTATCGACGCTCTCCAGCGACAAGCGAATCGCCCGCACCATCAAGGGAAAGGCGATGACCGCCGAGGCGATGGCCGCTCCCTTCCAGGTGAAGGCCAGGGTGATGTCGAACCATTCGAGCAGTTTTGATCCGACGATTCCGCGCCGCCCAAGCACCACCAGCAGGAAATAGCCGACGACGACCGGGGGCAGCACGAGGGGCAGATGGACCAGTCCATCGACCAGGCTTTTGCCGGGGAAATTGAGGCGCGCCAGAATCCAGGCGCACAAAATGCCGAAAGGCAGGCTGGCAGCCACCGCCCACCCCGACACCAGCAGGGACAGATAAAGCGCTTCCATCTCCAGCGGCGTCAGGGTGAACATGGCCTTCCTGCGGTTAGTTGATCTTGAAGCCGTGGCGGGCGAAGACGCCTTTGGCCTCGTTGGTTTTCAGATAGTCGAGGAAGGCCCTGGCGCTTGGCCTTTCCTGACCGGCGATCAGCGCAAACGGATAAATGATAGGATCATGCATGGTTCCCGGGAAGGCGCCAATGATCTTGACCTTCTTGGAAATGGCGGCATCGGTTTCATAAACGATGCCAATGGGCGCCTCGCCGCGTTCGACCAAAGCCAGGGCGGCGCGCACGGAATCGGCCCTCGCTACCTTGGGCTCGACATCCTTCCACTGTCCGGCCTTTTCCATGGCCTGCTTGAAGTAAAGACCCACAGGCACGCTGTCCGGGTTGCCGGTGGCGATCTTGCCATTGCCCGCCAGCTTGGCGATGTCGGTCTTGGGCGTGATCTCCATCTTTTCCAGCTTCGAATCCGAAGGCGCTATCATGACCAACGTGTTGCCCAGAAGATGGAAGCGCGTCTCGGGATTAATCAACTTCTTGTCTTGAAGATAGTCGACCCATTTCAGATCGGCCGAGGCGAAAACCTGGGCCACGGCGCCTTGCTCGATCTGCTTGGCCAGGGCCGACGAGGCGGCATAGGAAGCCACCATCTTGTTGCCGGACTTGGCGGTGAAGCGCTCGCCGATTTCGTCCAGCGCGTTGGTCAGCGAGGCGGCGGCGAACACCACCACATTCTCGGCATGGGCCTGGGCGGCCAGGGTCAGGACCAGGGCTAGACAGGCGGTTCCCAACGCTAATGGCTTCAGAAACATCGAACTTCTCCTTATAGCGGGGTCGAAATATAGTCAATATATATAACGATAGAAACGGCTTCGCAACTGCGAAATCTCCGGTTTTCGGAGGACGGTCATGAAGCTCTGTGCTTGCAATGCCCTCAAGGGCAAGGTCGTCGATGTCGTCAAAGGCCTGGTCATGGCCAAGGTCAAGATCGACCTTGGCGGACAGTGCGTGACCTCGCTCATCACGGTCGATGCTGCGGATAGCCGAACGGCATCGCCTGCCCATTTCACGATTATTCTGTCCCGGGGACGCCGCTCTCGGATATCCTGGAGTCAGCAGTCCTGGAGGTGACGTGAGCGACGGAAAAATCGAGGCGATTTTGGCCCTGAAAGGAAGCAGCCCCGCTCAAGTGGGGCGCGACCGCATCCTGCTGCTGGAAGCCGTTGGGGTGCATGGCAGCATCACCAAGGCCGCCCATGCCGTGGGTCTCAGCTACAAGGCGGCCTGGGACGCCATCAATGCCGTCAACAATCTTCTGCCGCGTCCGGCCGTCAGCGCCCAGACCGGCGGCAGGCACGGCGGCGGCGCTGTGGTCACCGAGGACGGCAAGGCGCTGATCGCCTCATTCCATTTGCTGGAGGAGCGCCTGAACCGCGCCACCGATCTGCTGGCCAGCGCGCCCGGCCCCATTGATCCCTTAACCCTGCTGAGGTCGCTGGGCATGAGAACAAGCGCTCGCAACGCCTTTCGCTGCACAGTGTCGGAAATCCGCAAGGGAGCCGTCAATTCGGAAGTCGTCTTGAAACTGGCCGACAATGTCAGCCTGGCAGCCATCATCACCGGCGAAAGCGTGCGGAATTTGGACATTGAGATCGGGAAATCGGTCACCGCTCTCGTCAAAGCGTCCTTCGTCATGCTGGCCACCGGCAGCAATGAGCCGCAAGTCTCTGCCCGCAACCGCATTCCGGGAACGGTGTCGCACCGGGAAGACGGGCCGGTGAACAGCGAGATCACCTTGGATATCGGCGAGGCCAAAAGCCTGACCGCCATCGTCACCAAGCAAAGCGCCGAACAACTGAACCTTGCACCAGGCGCCGCCGCCTGGGCGCTCTTCAAGGCCTCGCACGTCATCCTGGCGGTGGATTGACGGCAAAGTTGCTGTGCGCGAGAAGCCGCAATAGGATCGCAGAGAGTGGAATTGAGGGGGGGGACGTGGGGTTAAGGCCATGACAAAGTCCATCGGCGCCTTCTTCATCGATGGCTGGGCGGATTGGGAGTTCGGCCTGCTGACGGGGGCGATTGCGGAATGGTTTGGGGGGCGAACCGTCTCGATATCGCCGATCCGCTTTACCGGGAAAGCGACGATGCCCTCTGGCAGGCCGATTTCGTTTTCGTCCACCGGAATTCCTTTCTTCGCAGGCATCGCGGCTATCCCTGAGGTCCGCATTTGATCCCGCCCGCTTCCCTCTTCGACCGCCGCCAGCTTAAGCGTCAGCGCCTAAGGGCCGTGTCTGGCTTTGCCGGCCATGACTTCCTGTTCCGCGAGGCCGCCCTGCGCCTTGCCGACAGGCTGTTGGACATCAAGCGCGACTTTCCCCTGGCCCTTGAACTGGGTTCCCGGGGCGGCCTGATGGGGGTGGCGCTGCAAGGCCAGGGCCGGGTCGGGCAACTGGTCGGACTCGATCTCGATCCCGCTCTGCTCGAGCCCGGTCGGACGGGCGTGGCGGCCGATCCCGGCCTGCCGCCTTTTGCCCCCTGCAGCTTCGATCTGGTCTTAAGCTGCCTGTCCCTGCATTGGGTCGATGATCTGCCCGGCCTGCTGGTCCAGGTCCGGCGAATGCTGAAGCCGGGCGGGTTGTTTCTGGCCTCAATGCTGGGGGGAAGCACGCTTTTCGAGCTGCGCGAGGCTTTGCTGTTGGCCGAAAGCGAGATCGCGGGCGGGGCCGCCCCGCGCGTCATTCCGATGGCCGATATCAAGGATTTGGGGGGGCTTTTGCGCCGCGCCGGCTTCGAACAGCCGGTGACCGACGCCGAAACCTTGACCGGAGAATATTCGAATCCCCTCTCCCTGCTGGCCGATCTGCGGGGCATGGGCGAGGCTAACGCTTTGACACATCGCTCGAAAACCCCCGTGACCCGAGGCTTGTTGCTGCGCATGGCCGAAATCTATCAGCAGCGATTCGCAAGCGCCCAGGGGCGAATCCCGGCCCGCTTCGACATTCTGACCCTGACCGGCTGGACTTCGCCTGAGGGGGGTTGAGCTTCTGGCCTCGCTCGACCATTATCCACACATGGAACGGACTAGATCAGAAGCGGCAAGGGTTCATATCCACCCGCCCGGGGATTTCGACGGCATGCGCAAGGCAGGCGCCTTGGCCGCCGAAATCCTTGATTTCATCACGCCTTTCGTCAAACCCGGGGTGATCACCGCCGAGTTGGACCGCCTGTGCCACGAACGCATCCTGGCCGCCGGGGCGATTCCCGCCCCGCTCAACTATCGCGGCTATCCGAAATCGATCTGCACCTCGGTCAATCATGTGGTTTGCCACGGCATACCCGGCGAGAAGGTTTTGGTGGCGGGCGACATCTTGAACATCGACGTCACCGTCATTCTGGGCGGCTGGTTCGGCGATTCCAGCCGCATGTATCCGGTGGGCGAGGTGGCGCTGAAGGCCAAGCGGCTGATCGACGTCACCTATGAGGCCATGATGCGCGGCATCGCCGTCGTCAGGCCGGGCGCCACCTTGGGCGATGTCGGTCATGCCATCCAAAGCCATGTCGAGGCCAACCGCTGTTCGGTCGTGCGCGATTTCTGCGGCCACGGGCTGGGGCGTGTTTTCCACGAACCGCCCAACGTCATGCATTTTGGCAAGCCGGGCGAAGGGATGGTTTTGCAGGAAGGCATGTTCTTCACCATCGAGCCGATGGTCAATCTGGGCCGCTATGAAACCAAGATTCTGGCCGACGGCTGGACGGCGGTAACCAAGGACAGGTCGCTGTCGGCGCAGTTCGAACATTCGATCGGCGTCACCGCCAATGGCTGCGAGATCTTCACGCTGTCGCCGGCCGGGCTTGACCGTCCGCCCTATTGCGCCTGAGCCATGGAAGAAGCCGCTTCCAAGAAGAAGCCGCATTTTCACGGGCACCGCGAACGCCTGCGCAAGCGCTTTTTGGAATGCCAGGGCGAGGGCATGCCCGATTACGAAATCGTCGAACTGCTGCTGATGACGGCCTTGCCTCAGCGCGACGTCAAGCCCCTGGCCAAGGATCTGATCGAACGCTTCGACAGTCTGGCCGGGGTGCTTTTTGCGGCGCCCGAGGAATTGATGACCGTGCCCGGCATCAAGGAAACTGCCTGCGCGGCCTTGAAAGTGGTGCAGACGGCGTCGATCCGCCTGTCCCGGGCCGTGCTGATGGAAAAGCCGATCATCGGCGGCTGGGACCGTTTGATCGATTACTGCCGCACCGCCATGGGCCATGACAAGGTGGAAAGTTTCCGCATCCTGTTTCTGGACCGCAAGAACCGCCTGATCGCCGACGAGGCGCAGCAGAGGGGAACGGTCGATCATACCCCGGTTTATCCGCGCGAAATCGTCAAGCGGGCGCTTGATCTGGGCGCTTCGGCCCTGATCCTGATCCACAACCATCCGTCGGGCGACGTGACACCTTCCAAGGACGATGTCGAAATGACCAAGCGCATCCGCGAAGGGGCCGAGAAGCTGGGGATTACGCTATTCGATCACGTCATCGTCTCGAAATCGGGAGAAACCAGTTTCAAGGCGCTGGGGCTGCTGTGATGTGGCGGGCTTTCGCCCTCTGCCTGTTGCTGATCCTGGCCGTGGCCGGATGCGCCGGCACCTCGCCGCCAACCCTTGCCGGCAAGCTGCTGGTGGCCAGGCCCAACATGCCGCCCAACTTGTTTTCGCACAGCGTGGTGCTGCTGATGCGCCACGACAATGACGGCGCTTTCGGCTTTATCCTCAATCGTCCGGGCGGCGAGGCCAAGCTGGCCGATCTATTGCGCGATCTCGACCAGAAATTGCCCGAGCCGATGCCCGCCAATCCAAGCTTGGGCATGTATCTGGGCGGGCCGGTCGAGCTGGACACGCTGTTCTTGCTGCATAGTTCGGATATGGCGGTTTCTGACACCATCACCGCCGCCGGACGCTATGTGATGAGCAAGCCCCTCGACACCATGAACCGCATGGCGGCCAGCGGCGAAAAGCCTCGGCATGTGCGCCTGCTGCTGGGTTATTCCGGCTGGGGGGCGGGGCAGCTTGAAAGCGAAATCGCCAGAGGCGACTGGGAAATCGTCGAGCCCAGCGACGATCTGGTTTTTTCGGCTCAATCCCCCGGCGAAGTTTGGGAACGGGCCTGGGATCGCCGAGCGGTGGGGCTGTGATGAAACAAGCGGAATCGGTTATTTCGTCATGCCCGGACTTGATCCACTGCTGTCCGGTTTAAATTTGGCGATGGTATCGAAAACCGCAGTTATTGCGCCTCACATAGAAGAAACGGGCCTTCAGGACTTGAAAAAGCGCCTCACCCTGAGGAAGCCGCGAAGCGGCTGTCTCGAAGGGCGAGGCGCTGCATTTTCCTTGTTTTTCCTCATCCTTCGAGACGCTTCGCTCCT